>CAIUPP010000123.1 GCA_903901045.1 uncultured Planctomycetota bacterium | reverse complement strand
TCCACGGCCCGACGCCACGCGGCGTCCTGGGCATCGGCGCCGGATAACCCTTCACGGGAGAGTATATCCAGCGCCTCCCTCGTTATCCAGTCAATTACCTCCTTTCGTTTGGGTCTGGTGTAGGCCTTCATCAGCTCGTGTTGCGACTCAAATACCGCACAGGCGGTCTGTCCATTGAGGCAGGGCCGAGGCCGGTGATTGAGCGTATGCGCCGCGGCGGAGTGGCTCATCAGCGCCACGCCGGCCAGTTCAGGTCCCACCCGGTGCACGCCCTTGATCTCTCCCTGAGCATGCTCCATAGCGCCATTGTACCGGGGATACTGCCGTGGCGAGTCCAGCGGGATGATCAGGTGTTTCTCCAGCACCGCCTGGAATAATGGGGGACAGCGGGCTGTTGAAAGAGCCCCGCAAACGCACCAGATCGCATGGTCAATGCATAAATGGCGCGAGCTTCTCGGTCTGCGCACGCGGGTTTGACCCCTTCGGCTTCGCTCAGGGCAAGTGACCCGCGCTACACTTTTTCAACAGCCCCACAGCCACCTATTTCCCGGCCCCTACGTCTCTCTCGCAGGGTCGCCCTTTAGCCCCCGCATCCGCAGGACAGGTTTGATGGCGACGCCGCGCTTCGCATCGGCGATGGCGCGATTGATCTGGCGGAACTCGTAGTACCGGATGAGGCGGTCGAATGGAAAACACCCGGTGCGGTGCAGCGCGATGAGTTTGGGGATGAATTGCTGCGGCACGGAGTCCCCTTCGACGATGCTCACCCCCCTGCGCCCGCCGCCTAGGGAATCCGGGGCGCGCTCGCCGCTGAAGATCGCCACCGTCCCGCGCGGGTTCAGGAGGTCAATGGCCAGCCGAAGCAACTCCGGCCTTCCGGTGATCTCCAGCACGTAGTCCACCCCCCCGCCGGTGATCGCTTTGACGCAAGAGGCGATCTCCTGCCGAGGGGGACGGATGGCATGCGTGGCGCCCAACTCCTTTGCCAGTTTCAATCGGTTGGCCCGGATATCCACGCCGATAATCGGGCCGGCTCCGGCGAGGCGCGCCGCCATCACGGCCGCGAGCCCCACGGTGCCGACGCCGATGATCGCAATGCTCGCGCCGGCGGGCGGCTTCAGGACGTTCATCACGGTCCCCGCGCCGGTCTGGATGCCACAGCCCAGCGGCGCGACAAGCTCCAGCGGGAGCGATTTGGGAACTTTGACGAGGTTGCGCTCGGTGGCCAGCGAGTGCGTGGCAAATGAGGATTGGCCGAAGAAGTGCCCGCGCACACCGCTTCTCGCAAGCGCATTGCTGCCATCGAGGCGCTGGAATCCGAAGTTGAGATCGGAGAGGCGTCGGCAATCCATCGGGCGGCCCCTGCGGCAAGCGGCGCACCGCCCGCAGGATTGGTAGGAGAGAACGACGTGGTCGCCGCGTTTGACTGACCCGACCTTCCACCCGACCTGTTCGACCACCCCCGCCCCTTCGTGGCCCAGCACGACGGGCCCGTCGGCATCCTCCCACTCATCGCGCATGGCGATGTCGGTATGGCATATCCCCGAGGCGGCGATGCGCACAAGCACCTCGTCCGGGCGAGGTCCCTCCATCAGGAGCGATTCGATCCTCAGCGGCGCGCCCCTCCGGCGCAGCACGGCGGCCCGGATCGTCCGAACGGATATCTCAGAACGAACGGCCATGGGTCATTCCATCCTGTCCCCGAGAGTGCGGCCGGGCCGAAGAGGAGGTACGCTTCCGGTCCTCCGGCAACAACCGCGGCGGCGCGACGAACTCCGCGCGCGCTTCATGTTACCTTGGGACAATCCGGCAATAAAGCGGGACGGCCCGGCAACAAGGCCGTCTGAAAGTTGGTGGGCAAGGCGGGATTCGAACCCGCACTCCCTTGCGGGAATCGGATTTTAAGTCCGATGCGTCTGCCAGTTCCGCCACTCGCCCAGGTGCGCTGATGATAGCTGATTTGCCTGCGGTTTCCAATACGCCGGCTGAGGTTACGACGCGCTCCCGCGGTGGGCCCTGCTTTCGGGCAAATTTATGCCGCTCGCGGGACGGTTCTGAGGCGGCATATGCTGGTATAATTCCGGGAGATATGGATTCCATGAATGACTCGAAGGGAGGCACTTGTGCGAACGGGATTACTGATAACTTTCCTCCTGGCCGCGGCGCTGGGGTTCGCAGTCGCAGGGGTGGCGGGGGCGCAGGACCAGGTCATCTGGGCGAGCCGCGCGGGCGGAACGGATTTTGATACGGGCACGGCGATAGCTTCCTATGCCGATGGCAGCACGGTGGTGACGGGCGGGTTCCTCGGGACGGCGACGTTCGGCTCGGGGGATTCCATGGTCTCGCTCACGGCGGCGGGGAATGTGGATCTCTTTGTGGCTAGGTACAACGCCGATGGGTCGCTGGCCTGGGCGAAGAAGGCCGGAGGGGGTGGCCAGGACCGGGGCGAAGGCGCGGCGGCTTATTCCGACGGCAGCGCGGTGGTGACCGGCTGGTTCGCCGGGACGGCGACATTCGGCCAGGGGGAGCAGCAGGTGTCGCTGACCTCGGCCGGGGATTATGACCTCTTCGTGGCCAAGTACGATTCGGATGGCGTGCTGCTCTGGGCAAAGGGGGCCGGGGGCGCGAGCACCGACCAGGCGTACGCGGTCGCCGCGCTGTCCGATGGCGGCGCGGTTGTGACAGGGACGTTCCTGGGCTCCAGCACGTTTGGGGAGGGGCCGTCGCAGGTGACGCTGGTTTCGGCCGGCTTCTGGGATATTTTCGTGGCGAAGTACGGCGCCGACGGGTCGCTGGCTTGGGCGAAGCGCGCCGGGGCGGCGAGCAGCAGCACTGAGGCGGGTTACGGTGTCGCTTCCTATTCCGACGGCAGCGCGGTGGTGGCCGGCTGGTTCGCCGGAACGACGACGTTCGGCGAAGGCTTGCAACAGGTCTCGCTGACATCAGCCGGGAGCTATGACGTCTTCCTGGCCAAGTACGACACGAACGGCGCGCTGGTCTGGGCGAAGCAGGCCGGGGGCGCGAACTCCGATCAGGCGCTTGCCGTGGCCAGGCTCGCGGATGGCGGCGCGGTTGTGACGGGCGCGTTTCAGGGAAGTTGCACCTTCGGCGAAGGGCCGTCGCAGGTGACGCTGATTTCCGAGGGCTTCTGGGACCTCTTCGTGGCGAAGTACGGGTCCGACGGGTCGTTCCTCTGGGCGAAGAGCGCCGGGGGCGTGGAGGATGATGTGGGCCTGGCGGTCGCCGCTCTTCCGGACGGCAGCGCGGCGGTCACCGGTTATTTCAACGAGTCGGCGACGTTCGGCGAGGGGGAGCAGCAGGTCACGCTGGTTTCGGAGGGCGGGTGGGATGCGTTCGTGGCGGAGTACGACACCAACGGCGCGCTCTCCGCGGCGTGGAGGCTCGGCGGCGAGGGTTCGGACGCGGGGAGAGGGGTTGCGTGGCCCTCCCCCACCGCGCTGATTCTTACGGGCGATTTCGACGTGGCGATGAAGGTGGGACTTCCCTCCGGTCAGGTGGCGCTGACCTCCGCGGGAGGGACGGACCTCTTCGTGGCGAAGTACGGGAAGCTGCCGCTGCATGCGCTGACGGTGCAGTCGAACCCGGTGGGCGATGTGCCGATCGGCGGCGCGCCGGATGCGGTGCTGGATTCCACCAGCTACACCGCCCAGATCGATGAAGGTGCACGGGTGACGCTGAACGCACCGAAGGTCGCGGGGGTTCCGACGGATTGGACCTGCTTGAATTGGATGGTCGGGGGGACGGTGATCGCGAACCCGGCGACTTTCACGATGACCGAGGATAGGACGGCGACGGCCTACTACAGTCAGAACAGCCTGAAGGTGCTTTATCCCGACGCCGAGGGAATAACGCTGATGACGGGCCAGAGTTGCAGCGTCGCCTGGTCCTCAGTGAACCTGCCTCCGAAGAGCAAGGTGATGATCGAGTTGGTGAAGGGGGGAACGCAGGCATGGACCCTCAGCGCGAGCGCCACGAAGAGCCCGTTCAAGTGGAGCGTGGGCAAGGCGATCAAGGGGGTTGCCCCCTATCCGGAGGGAACCGACTACACGATCCGCGTCAGCACGGCGGAGGGCCTGATCGCGGATGTGAGCGATAACGCGTTCGCGATCGGGCATCTCACGCTGCTGACGGTCACCGGTTCCGCCACCGTGAGCGCCGGCGTTCCGCAACAGTACAGTTGCACGGGGCATTTCAGCACCGGCGCCGATCAGGATGTCACGGCGCTGGTTGCATGGTCCTGCTCGGGGACGAAGTCTGCCAAGATGGGCAAGGGGGGGTTGTTGACCGCCAAGCCCGTGACGGACCCTGGGCCGTGCACGGTGACGGCAAGCTACGGCAAGAAGACCGGGGCGATCATCGGCACCCTGGATGTGACGATTACGCCGTAACGAGAAATCTCGCCTGCATCTGCACAGCCGGAGGCGGCCGGGCCGGTGGGGACACAGTACTTTCCTTTGGAAAGTTTTGTGTCCCCACCTCGACCACGGGAACAACGACACGCTGTCACGATGGTTTCAACAGAGCAATGACGCCCCCACTACCGGGGCCGAGAGGAGAGCCGGGAATGAAGAAGGTGATGAGAGCGTTGGCGATGTGCGCGGCGCTGGCCATTATGCTGCCGGGCTGTCTGAAGGAGAAGCGGGAGGCGACGCTGAACGCCGACGGGTCGGGCCGGGTGGTGTACGAGGCGCACCTGCCGCTGATGGACATGTCCGGCGGCGGCACGGGCAAGGAGGATACCGCCAGGCAGGCGCGCAAGGAAGCGGCCAAGATACTGGAGAATTCCGACGGCGTCGACGCCTGGAAGGATGTCTCGTTCGAGGTGGACAAGGACGGCCTGCTGGCTTTCAAAGGGACGGCGTACTTCCGCGACCTGAACAAGCTGAGCCTCCATGGCAGCACGAATACGAACATGCGGCTGGCGTGGCGCGCGGAGGGGGATGGCGCGCAGTTGGAGCTGGTAACTCGGGATGACAAGAAGCCCCACGCGGAGCCGGCCAAGCTGAGCGATGCGGAGATCGCACAGCGCGCGACCGACGCAAAGAACAAGTTCAAGCAGCAGTTGCCGATGTTCGCGGCGATGCTGGCGGAGTATCGCAGCGAGTGGTCCGTCGCGCTTCCGGGCGCGCCGGAGAAGACGGTCAATTTCGAGAAGGTGGCCAGCGCGCCGAACACCGTCCGGATCGTGTATGACGGGCCGAAGATGCTCGAAGCGCTCAACAAACTCCCGGGCGACGAGGCGTTCTGGAAGGAGCAGGCCGCGTCGGGGGCGGACTTCGCGAAGGATGGCCCGCAGGGAAATGCGCTGAACGAAAAGCTCTTCGGAACGCGCGGCCCGATCCAGACCTTCGTCCGCGCGCCGCTGAAGAACCAGTTCGACTACGCCGCCGAGATGGCGGCGGCCAAGGCGGGTTTCGCGGCGATGAAGGCGCGCCTGAAGCTGGACGAAACCTCCGCGCTGCCCCCCCCTGCCGCCGGCGGGGCGATCATGCACCTGCGCGTCGTGGGCGTGCTGCTCGCGACCGAGACCGACAACGACAAAGGCATTCGCCCGTTCCAGCACGAGAAGGGCTATGGCGTTTCTCTGGCCGGCGAACTTCCCGGCTCGGTGCTCTCCGTGAAGGAGGGGGAATTGAAGACCGCCGTGGCGGACAACGGCGATAATCTTCTGCATGCCAAGGAATGGGACCGCCGCATCCATTTCCCGCATTTGGCGGAGGACCATGTGACCGTCTGCTTTGACGTGGCGACGGAGTTGCCCGACCCAGCCGTCAAGGGGATCAGGGAACTCTCCGGGACGCTGACGTACGTGGTGGCCGCCGGCACAAAGGATGTGGACCTCGGGACGGTGCCGCTGAAGGCGGATGCGAAGGGGAAAGAGCTTGACTCGACGATCAAGTCCGTCGGCAAGAGCGATTGGCAGGAGGGTTCGTCGGAACTGGTGCTGACCCTCAACGCAACCTCCGACGCGATCAAGGGGGTCCGTTTCCTGGATGCGCAGGGTGGAGAGATCGAGGCCAAGCCGCAGGGAACGATGAGTATGAACCAGACGTGTGAGTTGACATTCATTCACAAGGGGGAGTTCCCGGCGCAGGCGCACATCCTCGCGCAGATGTATGACAACCTCAGGGAATACGTCACGCCATTCAAAATCGAGAACATGGACCTTCTGGGCCGGCCGGCTGGCGGGGCCAAGCCGTAAGGCGTCGGTTATCCGGGGAAGCATATCGATTACGGGGATCTGCTTCGGGACGAAGAAGGGGAAAGCCACCCCGGGGGATGCGGGCGAAGCGGATCAACTGCAAGATGAAGCAACGCGGGTCGAGGGCCCTTCAGCCTCTCGACCCGCGTTGCTTTTCGACCGTCGTTCAT
Organism: uncultured Planctomycetota bacterium; assembly: GCA_903901045.1. Classification (GTDB taxonomy): domain Bacteria; phylum Planctomycetota; class Brocadiia; order CAIUPP01; family CAIUPP01; genus CAIUPP01. The sequence continues at coordinate 122,477 of CAIUPP010000123.1, read as the reverse complement.
CAACTCCGCGCGACACCGCCCTACTTCTGAATGGTGATGGATAGTGTGCCGCTGAGGGGCGGCTTTCCTTTGCCGTAGGTCGCCGTGATATCGCAGGCCGTATTCGCCCCCACCGCCGCCGTCGTCAGCGCGCCGGTCTTGCTCATCTTGGCGCCTTTCACCTTCGTGCAGCCCCACTTGACTTCACTGGTGACGTCCCGGTCCGCGCCGAAGTTGTAATGCGCGGTGCAGGTGTAATGCGCCACGGTGACGCCCCCCGGAACCGCCGTCGGGCCGTCGACTGTGAGTGAACCGACGGTACCGATCGCGAAGGCATTCGCGCTCGCGTCGGAGGTGCTCCCGTCCAGCGCAGTGATGCGAATCCGGTAGTCGTCGCCATCGGGATACACTTCCTGCCCCTTCGCTTTCAATGCCCCGACGGTCCATTTCAACGGGCTCTTCGTCGCGGCGGCGGAAACGAGCCAGTCTCCTTCATCCACTCCCTTCAGCAGTTCAACTCTGAACTTCGCCCCTTTGGGAAGGCTGCTGGTCCAGGCGATATTGTAAGTCGCCCCCCGTTCGAGGGTGATGCCGGAATCGGTCGGGAACGTGATATGGAGCAACTGATACTCGTACGCGCCGATATCGGTGTAGGCGGGCGACGCGGCGCCGGTGTTGACCGTTTCGGGGTCGTCGCATCGGACATTGCCGCTGGCGTCGTACTGCGGCGCCAGGGCGCCGTCGCCGGCGTCGATGCAGGGAGAGCCTTGCGTCAGGCGATAGTTGTCCGAGGCGGCATCGATGAAGAGCGGATCGCCGTCGATATTCCCTCCGTTGTCCGTGCCCAGGGTGGCGACCCACGCGTCGCTGCCGCCGGAGCCTTGCACGTCGCAGTACCGGAAGACCGGCACGCTGGAGGAGAGGTTGTACACTTCGGCATCGGTCGCGGCGCTGTCGCCCCACAGGATGCAGTTATTCAGGTGCGGGGAAGAGGTATTGTTGTTGTACAGCGCGCCGCCGGAGGTCGTTGCGCTGTTGCCAATCAATGAGCAGTTCGTCAGGGTGGGTGAAGACTGATAGCCGTACAGTGCGCCGCCGACTCCCGACGAGTTGCCGACGAGCACACAGTTGGTCAGGGCGGGGGATGAAGACATGGCGTTGTAGAACGCGCCACCGTTGCTGAGCGAGCTGTTGCCGCTGAAGAGGCAGTTCGAGATCGTCGGGGAGGAGGCGTCGTTATTGTACATCCCGCCGCCGTCGCCGTTAGATGAGGAGTTGTCGCTAAACGCGCAGCTTGTGATCGTTGGGGAGGAAGTCTCGTTCGCCATCCCGCCGCCGAAAGCGTGCGTCGAGTTCCCGCTGAACGTGCAGCCGCTGATCGTCGGGGAGGAGGAAGTCGTGTTGAACATTCCGCCGCCGCTGTGCCAGGCCGAATTGTTGATGAACTCGCAGTCCGAGATCTCCGGGGATGAGTCGTTGTTGGTCATCCCGCCGCCGTCGCCGGTGCCGCTGGAATTGCCCGCGAACGAGCAGTACGCAACGGTCGGGTTGGAGGAATCCAGGTTGCACATTCCCGCGCCGAATTTCGCGACGTTGCCGCTGAACAGGCAGTCCACCACGAGCGGGGAGGCGGATTCCCAGTTGAACATTGCGCCGCCTTTGTCGGTGGCGCTGTTGCTGTCGAAGGTGCAGCGCACGATCAGCGGGTTCGCGGTGTAGTTCTCCATCGCCCCGCCGGAGGAGGATGAGGCGTTGTAGGTGAACGTGCAATCCGCCAGGTAGGGGGACGAATTGATGATCTCCATCCCGGCACCATAGAATTCGGCGCTGTTGCCGGTGAAGATGCAGGCCTCTATCGCCGGAGCGGAGGAGGAGAGTTCCATCCCGCCGCCATCCAGGGCCGCGTTGGAGCTGAAAGTGCAGTTCGCGATTGCGGGGGAAGACAAGTCCATGAACATGCCGCCGCCCACGCTGGAGTACCAGTCGCCGGAGCCGTTCGCATTGCCGCTGCTCACCGTAAAGCCATCGAGAACGGAGGTGGAGTCCAGGTCCAGCCCGTCCGGGAGATAAAGCACATGATAGCAGTTGTCGTCGACCGTGTCGGCGATGCCGATATCGCCGCTGAGCAGGGAGAGGTGGGTCGTCCAGTCCCGCTGGTCGCGAGCGGTTTCAGTCCCGGCGAACCCGCCGTAGAGGGCCACCCCAGCCTTCATCTCGAAATGCTTCAGGCGATCCTGGACCAGCGTGCCGGAGGCCACGAGGCCGTAATCGATGGTGGGCTTGTAGGTCCCCGCCGCCACCCAGATCTCGTCTCCGGAAGCCGCCGCGGTGAGCGCCTGCTGAAGGAACGGGCAAGCGTCGGCCCAGGAGGTTCCGTCATTCTCTCCCGTAGCGCCTGATTTCACGTAGATCGTATTCCCCGATACATTCGCAACGCACGCGCACGATCCGACGATCAGGCAAAGGGCCAGCCATCGCAATTTCATATCTTTCGCTCCTATCGGGGTTCAGATCCTTGGGTGGCCCCGTCGGCCTCCTCCCCAACATACGGCCCAGACTCTAGCGTCGTTGGAACGGTTTTACAAACACGATTCGTGACAGAAAGTCGGGACACAATACTTTCTATTCAACTTAACCATAGTCAGCAGAGCGAGTTGTGTGACTATAAAGTATTATGTCCCGACTTTTTGGCCCGATGTAACAATTGTGGCGCGGGCCTTTTGACCCGCGCCACAATCCCGCAATCATTCATCCCGGTTGCGCGGCTTTTCCCCTACTCTGCCTGTATCGTGATCGGCAACGACCCGGTGAGGGGCGGCTTCCCCTTCCCATAGGTCGCGGTGATCTCGCAGGGCGTATCCGAGAGAACCGGCACAGTGGTCAGGGTGCCGGTCTTGCCCATCTTGACGCCCTTGACTTTCGTGCAACTCCACTTGACCAGATTGGTGACGTCCTGCTTCCCGCCGAAGCCGTAATTCGCCGTGCAGGTGTACTCCTCCGGCGCGTCGCCCCCCACGAACGACTCCGATCCGTCTATCGTGAGGCTCACGACGTGGTCAATGGCGAACTCATTGTCGCTCTCGTCCGAATCGCTCCCATCAACCAGGCTGACGCGAATCCTGAAATCCTCTCCATCGGCGTATGGCGCGGCTCCCTTGGCCGCCGCGCCCACGATCCACTTGAACGGCATCTTGGTCGTGCTCTCGCAGAGCGTGATCGCGGTGGTTCCCCCCTTGACCAGTTCAATCTTCACGGCGCTCTTGGGGAGCAGGTTGAACCTATTCCACCTGATGTTATACGTCCCGCCCCGCTCCAGGACGATATCCGCATCGGAAGGATACGTCACCTCGGCGCCATAGAAAGCTTTCACGATGGCGAACCCCCAGCCGCCCGTCACGGCCTGGACGCCCGTGAGGCCGGGCACCTGGGTGAAGGAGTAGACGCTGGCCAGCTTGCTTCCGAGGCCAAGCCCGCCGCCGGTGTTGTCGCCTGCCACCCACAACGTGCCGTCATCCTTGATCGCCAGCGAGCCGGATTTTGCCGCCGCGATGGCGACGATCTCCGTGAGGCCCGGCGCCTCCACGAAAGCGGTGGCGGAGGAGAAGTCGGAACCGTACCCGAGCTGTCCGTCCCCGTTGCCGCCGGCCACCCGGACAGTGCCATCAGCCATCAACGCCATGGAGTGCGTCTCGCCCGCAGCAATGGCGGTGGCCACGCTGGCGAGGCCGCTGACTTGGGTGAAAACGTTGCGGTCGGTAGTGTCCGCCACCGCAAGCTGTCCCATGTTATTGAGACCGGCCGCCCAGACCAGACCATCGCTGTCGAGCGCCAGGGCATGGCCGCTCCCCCCGGCAACCGCCGTCACGCCGGTGATGTTCACCGCCTGCCCGAACGTGTTGTAGGTTTGCTCGGCTGTCCCGCGTCCCAGTTGCCCGAAGTAGTTGCCCCCCGCTCCCCACAGGGTGCCATCGCTCTTCCGCGCCAGCGTGAAGTTCCCCCCCGCTGAAATGGCGGTAACGTTTGTGAGGCCGGTGGCCTGAGTAAAGACATCCCGATTGTCGTAGTCCCCCAGTCCGAGCGCGCCATTGCCGTTGTCCCCCGCGCTCCAGATGGCGCCCTCTTTCAGCGCCGCCGTGTGATAATCGCCGGCGGCACACGCGCTCACCCCCGTGGGTGAGCCTACCGCCGTGAACGTATTCCGATCCGCCCCGCTGCCCAATCCGAGTTCCCCGCCGGTGCCTGCGCCGACGGAATAGATGACTCCCCCCGCTTTCAGTCCGAAAGCGGTGTTGTAGGAACCGGCTTCGATGGACTCGGCATCCGACATTCCGGGAATGAGTGTGAACGTGGGACGGGAAATCGTATCCCCCATTCCCAGTTGCCCTCTCCTATTCTCCCCTGTCCCAAAGAACGCGGTCTTCTTCGCCCAAGCCGGCGTGCTGATAACCGCCAGCACGACGAAGAGGGAAAACCCCAGCAGCCGACCGGATTTCCGAAGGTCCATGCCCAACTCCTGATAAAATGAACTTCCTGATCCCACCTATGCAGTCGTTTGTATATCAAATGGCATGACGCAATGTCCACTAAGCCGTAGTGGCTCAGTGGAAGCTCCGTTTGCTGGGCCGCGAAGCCGCCCCCTTTGTCCTCTTCCCTGGCCGTGCGGCCCAGACTCCAGCGTCGGCGGAACGGTTTTGCAAGCAAAATTCGGGCCGAAACGACGCGGCCGCCCGGGTTGCGGATTCATGGAAATTCAATGATTTCATTTGACACTACTGTGCAACCTGCTAAAATATCCATTCCATAGGGGGTGCTATAACTGTTGGCACCCAAATATGGTGGTTTGGGGCATGGAGGAACGCCATGAGGAGCGCGGAAGAATTCGTGGCGGACTATCGCCGTAAAGGGTATCCCGACGATAGGATAAGAATCATCGCCAGCATGCGGCCCGAGCCGCTGCGCTCGGAAGTGCTCAAGCTGCTGGAGAGCGCGCCGGTCCAGGCCGTCGCACCCGCCGAGGAAGTGACGCGGCTGGATGTGCCGCCCGCGGTCGAAACAGCGCCGACGCCCGCAGCCGATCCCGCACCCGCGCCCGTCGAGGCAACCGCTCCCGCGCCTGTCGAGGCGACCGCTCCGACGCCTGCCGCCGAGCCCGCGCCCGAACCGGTCGTCGCTTCCGTTGCCGCTCCATCCGCGCCCGAACCCACTGTGGCCGTCGAACCCGCGGCAGCGCCCGAACCGGCGGCGCCCCGCGCGCCGGACCTTCGCTCCGTCCAGAAGGAACTTTCCTCCGTCAAGAAAGAAGCGGCCGCGCTCCAGAAGGAACGCGACAAGCTCGCCGCCCAGATGACGAAGTCGCAAGAGGAGTTCGAGAAGGAGCGCCAGAAGATCGCCGCGCAGATTCAGAAGTCGCAGGCGGAGATCGCGCGCCTCAAGACCGAAGGGGAGCAGGTGAAGGAGTTGCGCACACAGGTGAGCCAGCTCGAATCCGCGCATAAGGAACTGGCGGACGCGCGCGGCGAGATGACGCGCCTGATCGAGGCGCGCCAGTCCATCGAGAAGCGCCTGAACGAGCGCGAACTCGCGCTGATCCAGAAAGACACCGTGCTGGCGGAGAAGGATGCGACGCTGCGCGAGTTGCACGAGACCCTTTCCAAGGAACGCAAGGAGCGCGAAGGGGCCGTGGCGCGCGCGGGAGAGCTGGCCTCGAAGATGGAGGAGCAGAGCGTGCGTCTGCGCCAGCTCGACGCGGCGCAGGAGCAGATCTCCAAGACCGGGGCGGAACTGGCCTCGGTGAAGAACATGACCGACCGCCTGAAGGAAAGCGAGCAGGCAAAGTCGGAGCGGATCGCCGAGCTGGAGAAGGACCTCTCCGGCAGCGAGGAGCAGCACTCCCAGTTGCGCGACCAGATTCAGTCGCAGGAACACGCGGTCGAGGAGTTGCAGGAGAAGATCACCGCGCGCGAGTCGGAGTTGGAGACGCTGCGGACGCATTTCGAGCGCGAGGCGACGGACTTGCACAAGCGCGCGGAGCAGGAGATGTGGCTGATCCAGCGCCGGTTGCAGCGCGTCAAGCGCATGGCGGCCATGGGAGGCGCGGTGGCGGCCGGGATCATCGCCATTGCGGTTTTCGGCCTGTTCCATGTCGCGAACATCGAAGCGAACCAGCGCGCGCAGTTGGCGTCGCTGCAGGCCCCGGGCCGCGCCGCGCAGGTTGGCACGCCGGCGAGGCCGGCCGCGTACGTCCCGCCGGCGGTGCAGCCGAACCGCGCGCCGGCGCCCGTCACTGTGCTGAATATTTCCAGCCCGACCACGACGCTGCAGGCGGCGAAGCGTTACGCCGAGTACACGGTGCGCCAGGGCGATTCGCTGCGTTCCATCAGCCGCACCTACTTCAAGTCTGAGGACAACTGGGTGGCGATCGCCCGGTTGAACAACATCAGCCTGGCCGACGGAGGCCGCCTCCAGGTCGGGCAGAAGCTGAAGATTCCGGTTGCACAGCCGTAGTCAATCGCCAATTGGCAATGGTCAATGGGCAGTTGTCAATGAACGGCGCCGGCATGCGTCGGATGCGTTCCGTGTTGTCATGCGCCGTTTCGTTTTTTGCCCATTGCCAATGACCCATTGATTATTGACCCATGAATGAACCTTCCGCCGATTATCGCGTCGAGTTGGACACTTTCAGCGGCCCGCTCGACCTGCTGCTCTACCTGATCCGCCGCGAAGAGGTGGATCTCTTCAACATTCCCGTCGCCCGTATTACCGAACAATACGTGAAGTACCTCGATTTGATGCAGGAGATGAACATCAACGTCGCGGGGGAGTTCATCGTGATGGCCGCGACGCTGATCGAGATCAAGTCGCGGATGATGACCCCCGAGCCGGAGGCGATGCCCGAGGAGGAGGAAGGCGGCGACCCGCGCCTGGAGCTGGTGCGCCAGTTGATGGCGTACAAGCGGTTCAAGGAGGCGGCGCTGGCGCTGACGGAGCGCGCGCAGTCGCAGTCGGAGCGCTTCGCGCGCCCGGGGGAGCACCCCGAGGGGGCGCGCGACCTGAAGGCGGAGACCCCCGCCGGCGTGAGCCTCTGGGCGTTAATCGAGGCGTTCAACAAGGTGCTCGACCAGACCGGCTCCAAGCCGTTCCACCGGCTGGTGATCGACAACATTCCGCAGGAGCAGATCAAGGCGGAGTTGGAAGAGCGCGTGCGCACGGCGGGGCGGATCAGCTTCTTCAAGGTGTTCGAGGGGCAGGTGACGCGCCCGCGGCTGATGGGCACTTTCCTGGCGCTATTGGAACTGGTGAAGCTCCAGGTGATGCGCGCCGACCAGGAAGGGACGTTCGGGGAGATATGGATCAATTACGTTCCGCCCGAGGAGCGCGAGCAGGATGCCCCCTACGTCGCCGCCTCCTCCGCCCCCGTCGAAGGGCCCGCAGCCCCGCCGGAAGGGGCGCTGATCGAAGCGGGCGAGACCGAGGAGGAATGGCCCGACGCCGCCTCCGAGATCGAACTTCCCGACGTGCCGGAGGTCCCGGACACCCCTCCCATCCCCCACACCGCTCCCCCTCCGGGCAGCGAAGGCGAACCCTCCGAGGAGGAGGAGTTCGACGACGAAGAGGATGAGTACGACGACGAGGATGATGAGGACGATGAGGATGACGAGTAACCGGGAGCCGACGCTGCGCGTCCATCTGGCCAGCCTGGGCTGCGCCAAGAACCTGGTGGACTCGGAGCGCATTCTGGGACGCCTCGCCGCAGCCGGCGCGGTCGTCAACGCCCCCCCCGAAGAGGCCGACGTCATCCTGGTCAACACCTGCGGCTTCATCCAGCCCGCGAAAGAGGAATCCGTCGAGACCATCCTTCGGCTGGCGCGCTTCAAGCGCACCGGCCGCTGCCGCGCGCTGCTGGTGATGGGGTGCCTGGCCCAGCGGTACGCTGCGGAGTTGCGCGAGCAGATTCCCGAGGCGGACGGCATTTTCGGGCTGGCGGAGCAGGAGGCGATTCTCGCCGCCTGCGGCCTGCGCGCGCATGCGGGGGCGCACGCCGGACGGTTCCTGCTGACGCCGAAGCACATGGCATACCTTCGCATCGCCGACGGGTGCGACAACCGCTGCGCCTACTGCGCCATCCCGGACATTCGCGGCCCCTTCCGCAGCCGCCCCGCCGAGGAACTGCTGGCCGAGGCGCGCGAACTGGTCGCCCGGGGGGCGCGCGAACTGAACCTGATCGGCCAGGACACGAGCCTCTACGGCAACGACCTCGGCGGCGCGCCGCGCATCCAACAGTTGATGGCGCGGCTGTCGCGCATTCCGAAACTCCACTGGCTGCGCCTGCTCTACACGCACCCGGCGCATTTTTCCGAGGCGCTGATCGAGGCGTACGCGCATACACCCCGGCTGGTCCCCTACGTAGACCTTCCGTTGCAGCATCTGAACGACGACATTCTCCGGCGGATGGGCCGCCGGGTGACTCAAGCGCAGGTGCTGGGGCTGATCGAGCGGTTGCGCGAGCGCGTGCCTGCCGTGGCGATCCGCACCTCGCTGATCACCGGGTTCCCCGGCGAGACGCGCGAGCAATTCCGGGAGATGCTGCGGCTGGTTGTGGCGCTGCGCTTCGAGTACCTCGGGGTGTTCGCTTACTCGCGCGAGGAGGGAACGCGCGCGGCGCGGATGCGGGCGCAGGTTTCGCGGCGCACGGCGGAGGGGAGGCGGCGCGAGATCATGGCGGCGCAGCAGGAAATTGCGTTCGCGCGCAATCGCGCGCTGGTGGGAAGCCGCGCCGAAGCGCTGATCGACGCCGCGCGCCCCGACGGCTCATGGCTCGCCCGGACGGCGATTCAAGCGCCTGACGTGGACAGCGTGACGATCGTAACCGGCAGGAACCTTCGTCCGGGGCAGTTCGTGAAGGTGCGGATCACGGGGTGGAAGGAATACGATCTCGCGGCTGAGGCGGAATGAACGGCGATTGGCGATTACTGATTTGCGAATCAACGGCCCTTTGTGCGCACCGCCGCCAATCGTCAACGAAATCGCAAATCGCCAATCAGTAATCGCCAATCGCAAATCATCCGTCCCTACTTGCTCTCTCGCCCGATAGCGTCCAAATCCGGCGGCACGTACCCGGGGGCTTTGGCGCGTTCCAGTTCATGCTCGTACGCCGCCAGGATGGCCTTCTGGAATCGCGCGCGGCAGTCGCTGTTGATCGGATGGGCGACATCCACGTGCAGCTTGCTCCCCCCTTCGGCGGGGTCCGGCGCGCGATTGCCGGGCAGTCGGTTGCCGCACTCGTTGCAGTACTTGGCGCGCAGGTGGTTCTTCAAGCGGCATTGGGGACAATGGTCGGTCAACTTGCGGCTCGGCATGGCGACGAACAGCCCCTTGACCCCGTCGATGATCTTGATGTCGCGAATGACAAATTCGCTGTCCAAGGTGACCGTGCAGAAAGCTCGCAGACGCTCGGTTCTGTCCTCGACCAGCCGGACCTTCGCCTCGATGGCTTCCATAACACTGCCTCCGGCGGCGCCCGCGCCTCGTGAATTGGAGGCCGTCAGTTGCCGCAACCTCGCACTCAGCCCTCCGAGAATGGAACATCCCCCGGCTCTGCTCAACTATAGGCCACGATTCCGGGCGAGTCAAGAACTTATCTGACCGCCGGCGAGGGGGTATTCGGCCGCGGAAAAACGTCTCCCGTTTGCGTTGACGTCCCCCCATCCGACTGTTAGCATGGGTTCTTCCGCAGCCCTTGAAAGGACCCCATGTCCGAAGCATCATCCAAACGCGCGCGCGTGATGGCCCGGTCGAAGGCGCTGGGGCACTGCATCTGCGACCCGCGCAAGAATTGCCCGTGCGACATTTTCCTCCAGCGCGATGTCTGCCTTTGCGCGGGGGAACGGCTTGAGGAGCCGCTCTCGGCGGAGAAGCCGGGGTTGATGAAGCGCATGAAGAACGCGGGGTGCGCGTCGAAGATTCCCGCGGCGGACCTGGCGCGGATCCTCTCGCGGTTGCCCGCCGCCAGCGATCCGCGGCTGCTGGTCGGGCTGGCGACGGCGGATGATGCCGGGGTCTTCCAGATTTCGCCCGACCTCTGCCTGGTACAGACGGTGGATGTGTTCGCCCCCTGCGTGGATGATCCGTACCAGTTCGGCCAGATCGCCGCGTGCAATTCGCTGAGCGACGTCTATGCCATGGGGGGCGCGGCGCTGACGGCCCTTTCCATTATCGGCTATCCGATCCACACCCTCGGCGACGAGGCGATGTACCAGATGCTCAAGGGGGGACTGGACAAGCTGAACGAGGCGGGGGTGCTGCTGGTGGGCGGGCACAGTATCAATGAGGAGGAGATCAAGTTCGGCTTCGCGGTGACGGGGGTGGTGAGGCCGGACGCGATTGTGACGAACGCGGGGGCGCAGCCGGGGGACGCGCTGATTCTGAGCAAGCCGCTCGGAACGGGGATTATCTCATTCGCCGCGCAGATGGGCCGCGCCTCGGCGGAGTCGGCGCGGGCCGCCGCGCTGTCCATGTCGACGCTCAACAAAAGCGCCTCCGAAGTGATGGTCCGGATGGGGGCGCACGCGTGCACGGACGTCACCGGGTTTGGGCTGCTGGGCCACCTGCGGCACGTGGTGCGCGAGAGCGGGGTGACGGCGGAGGTGTGGTGGGAAGCGATGCCGCTGCTGCCAGGGGTTGCGGAGTACGCGGCGCAGGGGATCGGCTCCGGCGCGGCGGAACGCAACCGGGAGTTCGCCGGCGCGTTTGTGGAGGCGGCGAAGGGGCTGCCTGAGCACGCGCTGGACATTCTTTACGATGCCCAGACTTCGGGCGGGCTGTTGATTGCGCTCCCGGAGGCGAAGGCTGCGGAGATGGTCTCTCAGTTGCGGGCCGCGGGCTGCCGCGACGCGGCTGTGATCGGACGGGTGGTCGAGAAATCGAAAGGGAAGATCGTGGTGACCCGAAAGAAGACGGATTCCCCGGCGAGAGTTTCTGCCAAGCAGTCGCCCTGCTGCGCCGCGCATTCCGGCGTCGAGAGCGCGCCGGGGGCGGAGAGTTGTTCGCAGGCGGCCTCCCCCGCCGCGCCGGGCGCGCCGGAGGCGTTCAAGCAGTTCATGGCGGCGGTGACCGCGCCGGGCACGCTGGATGCCGTTCAGAAGGAATTGATGATCGTGGCGCTTTCGGTGGCGGTGCAGTGCGAGCCCTGCCTGCGCATTCATCTGGAGAAATGCCGGAACCTGGGTATCGCGCCCGAGCGCGTCCGCGAGGCGGCGTGGATGGGGGTCGCTTTCGGCGGCTGCAAGGCGATGATGTTCTGGCAGGAGAAGGGGCCGGCGTAGGGGCATCTTGTACCGGCACAGCCGAGGGCGGCTGTGCCACATACGGCACGCGTCCGGGCGAGCGTGCGATTAAATGCAGGAAAAGGCCGGATTTTCTTGACACACTGGCGATGCGACGTATAATGAAGTGGATGCACGGAGGGGAAACTCTGTAAGGAGCGCAACCATGCTGCACAAAGGCACTTGGCGATGGTTGGCTGCCGTAACGGTGGTGGCTGGTGCGTGGGTTTCAGGGGCTACAGCCGCACCGAGCGTGATCAATTTCCAGTTCAAAATATCCGACAAGGTGACGATTTTCGCTCAGGCCAATGGCAATGAGTTGCGCATGGCCTCGACGCTGGAAGGGGTGGCTACGGCGACGGCGCTGAAGTCGCAGGGCGCCCCCCCCCCCGCGCTTCGCGGAAACGCCGTTGCCGATTCCCGCCGACATGCTTCCGACCGGCTGCACGGGGATGAAGGCGCAGGTGATGATCTATCCCCAAGCGCAGGGCCAGTCCTATGTGCTCGCCATGCTGAAGGTGACTCGGCTGGATAAAGAGAAGATACCCTGGACCTACCTGACCACTCTGGCCGGGATGCAGGCGCAGAAGAAGGATGTGGTCCTGGATGTCCCGGCGATGGACAAGCTGACGCTGGAAGTGGCCACGAAGGATTTGACCAAGGACAGCGCGCGCACGCTGGGCGTGGGGGTGCATCTCAAGGCCGGCACTGCGGATTTGACGGGTGTGCAGAAGAACGGCGTGGAGGTGAACCTCCAGATGAGGACGACCGACAGCGCCGGGAAGGAAATCGCGAACGTAGCGAAACCGATCAGTTCCTTCGGCTTCTCATGAGGGGGCAACCCCTGCTACTCCGTTGGAGTGGCGATCAAAGGCAAGGTGACGTGCGAAGCGACCATCGACGCGGGCCCGCTGGGGATCGTGAAAGGTCAAACGACGGCCGTCATGCGCTGAGGGCTGTTTTGTATAGAGCCGCTGCAATTTTCGGGCGCCGGAAGGAGTGCACTTCCGGCGCCCGTCTGGTTTCCGGACGGCGAACGGGGAGCGATTGCTCTGCGACGCGGAAATCGGAAGGCGTTCTGCGGGTGCAGTATGCCGCGCCCCTGCTTACGGATTCCGCGCAATCAACCCTGTTATGGGAGCGGATGGGTCCTGGTGGATCTTGCCGGGCTTCAAACCCGGTGCGGGGCCCTAATAAGGTCCCTGGTGGGTTCGATTCCCACACGCTCTCGCCATTCTCCCGCGCGGCGTATTTCCAAAGCGCGCTGGGGACAGCGCGCTCCACCAACTTCCTGGCGTATTCGATTCGCATGAGTTCTGACGCAGCAAGCCCAGGATGTTGTAGGGGCAAGGCATGCCTTGCCCCTGCGGACGGTCGAGGCGCGCACGATTCGACGCATTTCCTCTCACAGAACGGCTGGGACCCCCTATGAATCCACTTCACAAAGAGCTGGCGAACGCCGTGGTCGCCATGGATGAGGAGCGCGCGGTGGCGGCGGCGAACCGAGTCGTCGCAGAAGGGCTCGACCCATACTTGGCCATCACGGAGGGACTCTCCGCCGGGATGCGCAAGGTGGGGGAACTCTACGACAGCGGCGAGTATTTCGTGCCGGAGATCCTCATCTGCTCGGACGCCATGAACGCGGCCATCGCCGTTCTGAAGCCGCACATCAAGGCGGACGCCACGCGCAAACCGGTCAAGGTGATCCTCGGGGTCATCGAGGGGGATATCCATGACATCGGGAAGAACATCGTCAAGATTCTGCTGGATGCCGCGGGGTATGAGGTGATCGACCTCGGGCGCAACGTGACGGCGGAGCGGTTCGTCGAGGCCGCGCGCGCGGCGGGAGGGGGAATTATCGGGCTGTCGAGCCTCATGTCCACCACGCTGGAGAACATGGCGCGGGTGGTGCGCGGGTTGAAGGAAGCAGGGCTGCGGGGGGACTTCCGGGTGATGATCGGGGGCGCGTCCGCGAGCGCGCGCTTCGCCGCGGAGATCGATGCGGACGGATTCGGGCGCAACGCGAAGGAGGCCGTCGAACTGGCCGACCGACTTTCAAGGAGCCTGCCATGCGCCAGGACACAATGACCCCCAAGGAGCGGTTCACGGCTTTTCTGACCGGGAAGCCGATGGACCGTTTTCTCTGCGTGCCGCTCATTCTGAACCACGCCGCGCGGGTGAACGGCGTGAAGGTCGGCGCGTACAACCGCGATGGCCGGCTGATGGGGCAGTGCCATGCCGACGCGTGGCGACGGTACGGGCACGATCTGATCGCCATCTTCTCGGATACCGCGATCCTCGCCGAGGCGATGGGGACGGGGCTGGATTTTCAAGAGGATGACGTGCCGCTGGTGGAGCGCCCCGCCGTGTCGATTCCCGGCGACCTGAGCCGGCTCGTCACCACGCAGGCGCACACGCTGGGGCGGCTGCCGCTGTTCATCGAGGCGGTGCGGGTCGCCGTCGCGGCCGTGGGCTCGGAGGTGCCGGTCTCCTGCTGCGTGCCGGCCCCCTTCACCACGGCGGCCTGCCTGCGGGGGACGGACCAGTTCGCGCGCGACCTCATCCGCAACCGCGTCCTCGCGCTGAAGCTTCTGAAGCTTTCCACCGCCACGGCCTGCGATTTCGCGAACGACATTCTGGACGCGGGGGGAATCCCCGTCGTGGTGGACCCCGTGGCCACGGGGAGCGTGCTGAGCCTGCGCATGTTCGAGGAGTTCGCTCAACCCTGCCTGAAGGAGTTGCACGGCGCCATCAGCCGCCGGGGATGCCCCGCGGTGCTTCACATCTGCGGGCAGACGAGCCGCATTCTGGACGCGATGGTGGGGACGAACGCGAACCTGCTGAGCCTGGATGATATTTCCATGGCGGAGGCTCGCGACCGCGTCGGGGGGCGCATCGGGCTGATGGGGAACGTGCGCCCGACTCAGACGCTGCTGAAGGGAAACGCCGAGGATGTGACGCGCGAGGTCCGCACGCTGTGCGATATCGGGCGCGGCTGCGCGCGGGGGTTCATTCTGGGAAGCGGCTGCGAGGTGCCCATCGCGACGGCCAGCCGGAACATCGACGCCATGATGAGCGCGGTGCAGGAATATGGGCAGATGAAATGACGAATGCCGAAGCCCGAATGACGAAGGAATGTCCAAAACCCCCAGCTCGAAAAGCGTGGCTCTCCTGCGACGCCCCAGGGGGAAAAGGGGCGGGAAAAGGGGTCTGGCTACTTTTCCGCTGCTGGAAAAGTTGCCTGACCCCCTTTTCCTCAAGAAAGGGGCGCGCGGGCATTTCGTCATTGGCGTTTCCTTCGTCATTCGGGCTTCGTCATTCGTCATTCGCGCATCTGCCGCAACGCGCAGGAAACCCATGAACTCACGAGAACGATTCCTCAGCGCCCTGGCCGGCGAGGCCGTCCAGCCTCCTCCGGTGATCTGCCCCGGCGGGATGATGACGCTGGCGACCACCTCCGCCATGGCGCGCACGGGCTGCGGGTGGCCCCGGGCGCATTCGGAGGCCGCGGCCATGGCCGACCTGATTCTCGCGACGCGGGAGGAGTCGGGCTTCGAGTGCCTCGCCGCCCCCTTCTGCATGACGGTCGAGGCCGAAGCGCTCGGTTGCCGCGTGGAGCTGGGCACGCCCGAGGTGCTTCCCTGCGTGCTCGCCGAGAGTGTCGCGGGCGCCGCCGACATCGAGGGCCTGCCGCAGTTCAATCCGGAAAAGATGCCAAGGGTTAGAACGGTCCTGGAGGCGCTGCGGCGCTTGAAGGCCGCCCCCGGCTCCAACCCGGTGATCGGGGCGCTGGTCGGGCCGGTGACGCTGGCGGCGACGATTATGGAGGCGGGGATATTCTTCCGCCTGGCGCGGCGGGAACCGCAAACGGTCGACCGGCTGCTGGCGCGCACGGAGGAGTTCGTTCTGCAATTCGCGCTGGCGCAACGCGCCGCGGGGGCAGATGCCGTCATGGTTGCGGAGCCCTCGGCGACCGGGGAGATCCTGGGCGCGGCGCATTTTGCGCGCTTCGCGGCGCCGGCGCTCACGCGCCTTCTTCGCTCCTTGCGCGAGGGGGGCGCGCCGCATATACTGCATATATGTGGCGATGTGCGCCCTGTGCTGGAACCGCTGCGGCAGTTGAACGACGGCCTCGGCGGCGGGCTGGCGCTGAGCGTGGATGCGATGGTCAGCGGGCGGATGCTGCGCGAGGAGCTGCCCGGCGTGGTCCGCATCGGAAATGTGGATGCGATCCTTCTGCAACGCGGGCCGGTTTCGGCCATACAGCGCTCGGCGCGCCGAGCGGCGCGGGAGTTCCAGATCGTCTCGCCGGCCTGCGGGCTGGTGCCGTCGACGCCGCCGGAACATCTGCGCGCCATGACACAGGCCGTTCGAGGTGAGGATGAGCCAATCCAGGAGTGAAACGGGGAGGACGGGCCGGCGGATGCCGGTCCAGTTGCTCTCGCTCGCGGCCTTCAACAGCTACTTCCTGAGCCCCGGCGGCAAGGCGCTGTGCATCCCGGTGCTGAACTGCTACTCGTGCCCGGTGGGGACGGTGGCCTGCCCCATCGGCAGCTTGACGGCCTTCGCGCTGGTGCGGCGCATTCCGTTCTATATCATCGGGCTGCTCGGACTCCTCGGAGTGGCCGTGGGGCGCGCCTTCTGCGGCTGGGCCTGCCCGTTCGGCTGGCTGCAGGATATGCTGTACCGGATTCGCACGTGGAAATGGCGCATGCCGAAGGCGTTCAACGCGCTGAAGTACGCGCTGCTGGTTGTGCTGGTGCTGGCGCTGCCGCTGATTTTCGGGAGCGCCAAGGGCACGACGCCGAACGCGCGCATCACGGGCGAGCAGACCGGCGCGCTGGATTACTGCTCGCTGGTCTGCCCGGCGGGAACGCTCGAAGGGAGCCTGCCGTACCTGGCGACTGATGCGGAAGGACGCGCGCACGCTTCTTATCGCACCTGGTCGAAGATCGGCCTGATGGTGCTCGTGCTGGGGCTGGCGGTGATCGCGCGCAGGAGTTTCTGCCGGGCGCTCTGCCCGCTGGGGGCGCTGATGGCGCTCACGTCGGGAATTTCGCTCCTGCGCCTGAGGACGGACCAGGAGAAGTGCACGCGCTGCATGCGGTGCGTCAAGGTCTGTCCGACGGAGTGCCGCCACGTGCCGGTCGGCGAGAAGCGGAAGGAAGCGACGGCGGAGTGCGTGTTATGCCTGGACTGCGTTCGGAACTGCCTGGAGGAGGGAGCGCTTTCCGCAACGCTCGCCGGCCGGGCGGTCAGTGTCAGTGAGCGGAGGGCGGAGAAAGATGAATAAGAAAGCGTGGATCATTGCGGGCGCGCTGGCGGCGCTTTTTGCGGCGATGCTCGTCATCGGGCTGCGCTATGGCGACGCCGGTTACGTGCTGAAGAACGCGCAGAATTTCTGCTTCTCCTGAACGTTGGGACAATGACCGCGCGTTGCGCGGTCGGAAGAGCGGTGCGCCCGTCACGTGCGGGTCATTGCGGGGAATCTTCGCGCTCTTGCGGGGAGCCTCCTCGCAATGACGGCGTGCAACGGGCGCATTACATCGGAGCGAGACATGGAAGAGAAGGTGCCTCTGCTGCGCCGGTTGCCGCGGGTTGACGACCTGATGGCGCAGGGCAGGATGGCCGCGCTGGCGGAGGCGCATCGTCCGCTGGCGCGCGAGGCCGCGAGAGAGGCCATCGAAGAGGCGCGGCAACGCCTGCTGGCGGGAGAAGATTCCGCCGGGGCATCACTGGAGGCCGTCGCGGCGCGCGCGATGGAGCTTTACCGGCGCAAGTCGGCGCGGAGCCTGCGCCGGGCGGTGAACGCGACGGGGGTGGCGCTTCACACGAACCTCGGGCGCGCCCCCCTTTCGGCGGCGGCGCAGGAGGCGCTGGCCGAGGCGGCGGCCGGTTACTGCAACGTCCAGGCCGGCCTCGATTCCGGCGAACGCACCCCCCGCGAGATCCACGTGCTGGGGCTGCTGCAGCGCATCACCGGGGCGGAGGCGGCGCTGGTGGTGAACAACAACGCGGCGGCCACGGTGCTGGTGCTGAATACCCTGGCGTCCGGACGCGAGGTGATCCTGTCGCGCGGGGAGATGGTGGAGATCGGCGGCTCGTTCCGCATCCCGGAGATACTGAAACTCGCGGGTTGCCAACTGGTCGAGGTGGGCTGCACGAACCGCACGCACCTAGCCGACTATGAGAAGGCGATCACGCCCGCCACGGCGCTGATCCTGGCGGTGCACCAGAGCAATTACCGCATCGAGGGGTTCGCGTCGCAGCCGCCGGTGGCGGAACTGGCGAAGCTGGCGCGCAGCAAGGGAGTGGCCTGCGTGCACGACCTGGGCAGCGGCGCGCTGCTGGATTACCGGCGATACGGTCTTCCATACGAGCCGAACGTGCCGGAGAGCCTCGCGGCCGGGGTCGATGCCGCGCTCTTCAGCGGGGACAAACTCCTGGGCGGGCCGCAATGCGGCATCATTCTCGGCAAGACCGATACGCTCCAGGCGATGCGGAAGAACCCCTTCTACCGCGCTTTCCGGGTTTGCAAGCTGACGCTCTCCGCCCTCGAAGGGACGCTGCGGCTGTTCCTGGATGCGGAGCGCCTGCCGCAGGAACATCGGGTGACGGCGCTGCTGGCCATGCCGGTGAAGGAGATTCAGCGGCGCGCCGAAGAGCTGGCGCGACTGGTCCGCGAGGGGTGTTCCGGCTGGCTCGACGCGGATACGATTGAGGAACGCTCGGAGATCGGCGGTGGGTCGTTCGCGGGGCATTCGCTTCCGACGGTCTGCGTCCGCCTGCGCTCTGAGCGAATCGCCGCGGCGGAACTCTCCAAGCGGCTGCGCCTGAGCGACCCGCCGGTCTTCGCGCGGGTGCATGAGCAGGGCGTCCTGATGGACCCGCGCACGATCCTGCCGGGCGAGGAGCCGCTGATCCTGGCCGCGCTTCAAGGCGTGGGCGACTCCCTCCAGCGCGGCCCGTCATGAGCGTGGAACGGCACGTCATTTTCGGCACGGCGGGGCACGTGGACCACGGCAAGTCCTCGCTGGTGCTGGCGCTGACCGGCACCGATCCCGACCGCCTGGCCGAAGAGAAAGCCCGGGAGATGACGATCGACCTGGGCTTCGCCTTCCTCCCGCTGCCGGGGCTGAAACATTCCGCCGCCATCGTGGATGTGCCGGGGCACGAAATGTTCGTGCGGAACATGGTGGCGGGGGTGACGGGGATCGACGCGGTGATCTTCGTCGTCGCGGCGGACGAAGGGGTGATGCCGCAGACGGTGGAGCATCTCGAAGTGGTGCGCGCGCTGGGGATTTCCACCGGCGTTGTGGCGCTCACGAAGAGCGACAAGGCCGCCGCCGAGCGGATCGCCGAAGTCACCGAAGAGGTCCGGACGCTCACCCGGGGGACGTTCCTCGAAGAGGCGCGCGTGCTCCCGGTCTCCTCCGTCACGCGCGAGGGGTTGCCCGCGCTTCAGGAGGAGCTTGCGCGGATCGCCGCCCGCGTGCGCACGCGCAGCGCGGCGGGAATCTTCCGGCTTCCCATCGACCGCGTTTTCTCCCTCAAGGGAGCGGGGACGGTGATCACCGGGACGGTGATTTCGGGCAGCCTGAAGACGGGAGAGAACGTCGTCGCGCTGCCGAAGGGCCTCGACCTTCGTGTGCGCAATCTCCAGGTGCACAACGAGACGGTCGAGCAGGTGTTCGCCGGGCAGCGCGCGGCGGTGAACCTCGCCGACGCGTCGAAGGAGGATCTGGAGCGCGGGGACGTGCTGGCCACGCCGGGCGCGCTGGCTCCCAGCCTGATGATGGATGCGCGGCTGTACCTTTCGTCGCGTGCGCCGCGCGCGCTGGGGCAGCGAACGCGCGTCCGGATTCACCACCAGACCCGGGAGGTGATGGCGCGCGTGGTGCTGCTGGAGACGGAGAGCCTTCCGCCGGGGGAATCCGCGCTGGTGCAGTTGCGACTGGAAAGCGCGCTGGTGGCGGTGGCGGGCGATCCGTTCGTCATGCGGTCGTACTCGCCGATGTTCGTCATCGGCGGGGGCGCGATTGTGGACGCGCACCCCCCCAAACGGCAGAAGCGCGCGGGGGCGGAGGAGGTGGCGAAGCGCGAGAGTTCGGCGCTGGCCGAGACGGTCGCGGAGACCCTCGACAAGGCGGGCGCGCGCGGGGTTCGGCTGGACAAGCTCCAGGTGCTCTGCGGCGTTCTGGAGACGGAATTGCGCGGGGTGCTTGAGCAGTTCCAGGCCGAGGGGGAGGCGCGCGCCGGGCGGCAGGACTTCTGGTTCGGGAGCGGCGCGGTGCAGGAGATGCAGTCCGCCATCGTCTCCTGCATGGCGAAGCTGCACGCGCAGGAACCGCTGAGGCCGTTCGCTCCGCTCAATGCCGTGGCGGCGGCGAGCTCGCCGTCGCCGGAGACGCGGGAATGTTTCCGCATCGCGCTGGCGCTCCTGCAGGAGCAGAAGAAGGTCGTCGCCTCAGGCGAGAAGCTGGCGCTGGCGGGCCACTCGCCGCAGTGGGTGGGGCGCTATGCGCAGGCGCGGGACAAAATACTTTCGAGCCTCGCGCAGTCCGGACTCTCGGCCCCCCCGCCGCTGGAGATTGCGGCCGCGGCCGCTCTGAATTCCTCCGAGCAGAAGCGAGTGCTTGAGGCGATGACGGAGGCGGGGATGATCCGGCGGCTGGCGGAGGATATCTGCATCCTGCCCGGCGTCTTCGACCAAAGCCGGAGCAAGGTGGTGGAGTTCATCGCCCGAAATGGGAGCATGAACATCGCGCAGGCGCGGGATCTGCTGGGGGCCTCCCGGAAGTACCTGCTCCCCCTGCTTGAAACGCTCGACCGCGAAGGGGTGACGATCCGGCAGGGAGATTCGCGCGTCCTGCGCACGCGCACGGGCTGAGGCGCGCGCCAACTAGAAGCTGTCTTGCTCTGCTGAAACCATCCCGTCGGCGGTGCCTTTGGCGTGAGACAGGGTTGGGACACAAAACTTTCCGAAGGAAAGTATTGTGTCCCGATCGCTCAATAGTCATCGCGAGAGAGCGCCGCGACAAACCAGGTTGGCTCACAACGGGCCATCGGCGCGAACGTGGCGATCTTCCTGTTGATCAACCCGCGCAAAGGCCGGGTTGTCCCTCCGCGCCGAGGGATTCGGGAATCGGAAGATTGCCGCAGTCGGCGCGGTTGCCGGAATGACCGCGCAACCTCCGGTGACGCGCCTCCCCCTTCGGCAAGCTCAGGGCCGTGAGCTACGTCGAACGGTTCGCAATGACCTCTCACGGGTCGCTGCCGCAAGGCATTTTGCCCCGCGGGGTTTCTCAGGGCAAGAACCCATAATTAGCAGAAGCTGTTTCAAAACTCGGCAGGTGGCGCGGACTAACCCCTCGACTGGCTCGGGGCCGCGAGCGGAGTCGAGCGGCGAGTCCGCGCTATGTTTCTCGCGGGTTTGATAACCCACGCCACAGTTTTGAAACAGCTTCTGCCGTGTCGGCTCACTCTTCCCATCGTCGAGCGGCGGGGTTGCGCCACACCGGGTTGCTCCACGCCTTCAGGCCGTGCGCATCGGTGATTTCGACGCGCAGATAGGTGGCAGCCGCGGCGAGATGTTTGACGTCGAACGCATGCCGGGTGAGCAGCGCGCGACCGGCCGTGACGCCCACGCCGGCCGGCCCGCGCGAATGCCAGACGATCCTGCGCACCGGCGAGCACTCGATGCGCGCGACGTTGCGGCGCAGCGTCAGCGATTGGATCACCGGCCCCTGCGTGGCGTAGAAACGTCTGCGCCGAATCGCGTCGAGTATGGCGCGCTCGGTCAACGCGGCGGCCTTGAGCATGATCCATCCGCCGAAACGGTCGCGCTCCACCTCGTGGAGGTCGTCCACGGCCAAAGCCGCCCAACGCATCCCCAGCGTCAGCGCCTGGTCGTACTGCGCGCCGGAGTCCCCCAGTCCGCGCGTGGTTTCGCACACGGAGTTGAAGACCTCCATCCCCAGCGCGCGCCGCCCCTCGTTCATCACGCGGATGTCGTGGCCGGTCCAGTAGGGATGGCCGTAGACGGGAATGCCGCCCTGGCGCTCGATCCAGCGGATGACGGAACCGGCGGTGGCCCGGTCCATGAAGGAAGCGTTCGGCGTCGCGCGAATGCCGAGGCCGATGATGTGGTGGACACCGAATCCCTTGAGCGTCGCCGCGGGATGCAATTCGATGCCGGGGAGCGCCAGGAAGCCCCTTCGGCAGAGGGAATCCACCTCGGGCTGGGCCTTGCGATGGTCGGTGAGGAACAGGAAGTGATATCCCGCCCGACGATACATCGTGGCGACTGCCGCCGCGGAGGACTTGCCGTCGCTGAGGGTGGTGTGCGTGTGGCAGTTGCCGCGAAACCACCTGCCCGCCCGACTGAACGCGCCGAATACTCCCATGCCGTTTCCTCCACCCCTTTCGCCTTGGAGTGTAACCGACGGGGAACTTCGGCTTCAAGGGGCGCGCGATTGGGGCTGGGGGGGGCCGGGGGGGACAGGGGCCGGGGGGGACACAATACTTTCCAAAGGAAAGTCTTGTGTCCCCACCTCGACCACGCCCCCCCTCGACCCGTCCCCACCTCGCCCACGGGAAGAACGACACGCTCTCACGATGGTTTCAACAGAGCAGACTTGCCTCATCCGGAGGCCGCGTCCGGGCAATTGGCTCAGATTCCTCCGTTGCCTTGGGCCGGAGGGAGGGGCTATAGTCTTGGTAGGCTCGGCTCGATGGGAGGAGGCGGAATGACGGGCTATCTCTGGGTGGGGTTCGCGGGGGGAGCGGCGGCGTTTGCGCATTGCCTGGGGATGTGCGGCGGGTTCGCGCTGCATCTGGCGCAGCCGGCGGGACGCGGGAGGCTGATGGCAAGGCAACTCCTCTGGCACGCGGGCAAGACAACGACCTATATGTTCCTGGGGGCGATGGCGGGCTGGGCCGGGGCGTGGGCCGTCCATGCGAGTTTCCTTCCGCGATTGCAGGATTGGCTCGCGTACGCCGCGGGAGGCGTGATGATCCTGATGGGGCTGGCGCTGATCGGCCTGCTGCCGAAACGCGCGCGCGCCGCTGATGATGGGGGCGAGCCGCTGGGAGCCTCGCTGTTCCGGCAGTTCTTCCGGGAGCCGACGCCGGGCGGGGCGCTGGCGCTGGGTCTGGCGACGGGCCTGCTCCCCTGCCCCATCGTGCTGGCGTTCCTGGCGCTGTCGGTGCAGAGCGCGTCGCCGCTGCAAGGGATCGCGCTCATGGGGGCGATGGGGGCGGGGACGGTCTGGTCGCTGCTGCTGCTGGGCCTGACGGGACACAAGCTGACTCAGCCGCTCCGCCGCTGGGGGACGACCGTGGCGGGGGTGGTTTTGATCCTGCTGGGGTCGGCCACGATTCTGCGCGGGACGACGCTGTTCCATCAACTCCTGGGATGCCCGGCGCAGGCGGAATCGCAGGCGGCGGGAGGCACGCCCCCCTGCTGCGCATGCGAAGGCGGCACGCCGCCGCAGGGGGGGCGCTGAGATGGCGCGCGCCTGCTGCTCCTATTGCGGCCTGCCCCTCTCCACCGCCGACGAGCGCGATGGCGAACTTTTCTGCTGTTACGGCTGCTACCTCGTGAGCCGCGCGGTGGGCGGAGGCGAGGACGCGCCGCGCTCCTGGCATATCCTGAGGCTCGCGGTCGGCGCGCTGCTGGCCATGAACGTCATGATGATCTCGGCGCTGATGTACACCGGGACGGTGGAGGCGGGCGCGGTTCCGGGGTTCCGCTGGGCGCTGCTGGGGCTGGCGACGCCGGCGATGGCGATTCTGGGCTATCCCTTCCTCCTCGGGGCGGCGGCCGAACTGCGCCGGAAGCGGCTGAGCCTGGACGCGCTCATCGCGCTGGGGGCGTTCACGGCGTACGGCGTGAGCGCGGCGAATACGATCCGCGGGGAGGGGCATGTCTACTTCGATGTGGCGACGATGCTCCTGACTCTGGTGACGTTCGGCAAGCTGATCGAGACGACGGCCAAGACGAGGATGGGGCAGTTGGTGCGGAGCCTGGAGCGGATGCTGCCGAAGCAGGCGGCGCGGGTCGGCCCGGAGGGGGAAGAGCCGGTGGCGGTCGGCGCGCTCCGGGCGGGCGACCTGGTTCGCGTGACGCCGGGCGGGGCGCTCCCGGCGGATGGGCGAATCGAGCGAGGCCGGACGTGGATCGAGGAGGCCTCCTTCACGGGGGAGTCGCGCCCGCGTTCCTGTGGTCCGGGCGAGCGCGTGTTCGCGGGGACGGTCAACGGGGAGGGGGAGATTCTCCTGCGCGTGGAACACGTCGGGGAGGAATTGCTGCTGAGGCGGATCATCGGGATGGTGGAGGAGGCGCGGGAGGCGCGCGCGCCGCTGGAGCGGCTGTCGGAGCAAGCGGCGGGGTGGTTCACGCCGATAGTGCTGCTGCTGGCGCTGGCGGCGGGCGCGTTCTGGGTGGCGGCGGGGAATCCGGCGAAAGGGGCGCTGGCGGCGCTGTCGGTGATCGTGGTCTCCTGCCCCTGCGCGATGGGGATCGCCGCGCCTCTGGCCGCCGCGCTGGCGATCAACCGCGCCGCGCGCGCGGGGATGCTGGTCAAGGGAGGGGATACGCTGGAGAGAATCGGCCAGGTGCGCACGATCTTCTTCGACAAGACCGGGACCGTGACGACCGGCTCGCCGGAAATCGAATCCATTCGGACATGCGAGCCCGATGTCACGGAGCCGGAGTTGCTGGGTCGGCTGGCGGCGCTGGAGTCGCGCAGCGACCACGCGCTGGCGCGGGCGGTGCGCGAGGAAGCGCGGCGGCGCGGACTTCCACTCGGAGCGCTGCGGGAGGCGGAGGTTCTGCCCGGGCGCGGGGTGCGCGGGAAGGTGGAATGGGCGGGGCGAACGATGGAGATGGCGGCGGGCAGCGCCGAGTTCATCGGGGCAGCGCAAGAACAAGCGGCGGGGACCGAAGTCGAGGGGCCGGTTATTTACGTTGCATGGGACGGACGGCTGCGTGGCGTGGTTCGCTTTTCAGAACGGGTGAGGCCGGGCATGGCGGAGACGCTGCGGCGACTCGACCGCCTGGGGGTGGCGGTGGCGATGCTGAGCGGGGACCGGCCGGAGGCCTCTGAGGCGGTGGCGCGCGCGGTCGGCATGCGCGATGTCCGCGCGGCAAGGCTGCCGGATGAGAAGATCGCGGAGATTCGCGCGGCGCGCAGGGAGGGAGCGGTCGCGATGGTCGGCGACGGGGTGAACGACGCGCCCGCGCTTTCGGCGGCGGACGTGGGAATCGCCGTCGGCGCGGGGACGGAATTGGCGGAGCAGGCGGGGAACGTGGTGATGGTCGGCGACCGCCTGGAACTGACGCCGTGGCTGGTCGAGTTGAGCCGCTACACCCGGCGCATCATGGCGCAGAACCTGGCGTGGGCGTTCGGGTACAACGCGGTGGCGCTGGGGGCGGCGGCGGCGGGTCTGCTGCACCCGCTGGTGGCGGCGCTGGCGATGGTCGCGTCCAGCCTGACGGTCCTGAGCAACTCCGCGCGGATTCAGGGGTTCGCCGCGCCCGAAGCCGCGCTGGTCCCCGAGGCGGGGGCAATCTCCGCGCCCGCCGATAGCGTCCGCACGTGAAGCACGATGGGCCAGCGGCGCTCGGGTAGCACGACGCGCTCAAGCACCGGCTCGTGGCCGGGTCCGGTGAGCATCGCGCGGAGCAGTTCGCCGTCGGACATGGCGGCAATTCGCGCACTGCGCAGATCGGCGGGGGCGGGGGAGAAGCTGCGGCCGACGGGCCCATCGCCCGCGCCGGAACCCCCGTGGCAGAAGGCGCAGTGCATGTTGTACCAGACTCGCCCGGCGGCCAGGTTGCGCTCGCCGGGAGGAAGGGGATTGACCAGGGCGCGCGCCTCCGAGGCGGCGGGGACGCGCGGCTCAGCCAACGCCTCCACGGGAACGATGCCCGGCGGAGGAAGCGGCATCCGCGCATCGTACGTGCGCAAGTTCGGCTGGACGGTCATGCGCGGCCCGGAGAAGACGAGGTACCCGGCCACCGAGAAGCCGGCGATCACGAGCAGGCCGATTGCGATGACTTTACCCAGCATCTCCTCAATCCCCAATCATCAATCATCAATAATCACTTATCAATTATCAATTCGTCCCCCGGCAGCGGGGGCAATTGCGGCGGCGCTTTCCCCGCGGCGGGCGGCGGCTGGGTGGTGTATTGCGATTCCCCCGGCGCGCCCGGTATCGCGCCATAGTCCCACTCGCGCGCGCGGTCCCGGACCGTGAGCAGGTGCAGCACCCCCCAGCCGACGATGAGCAGCGTCAGGAGGATCACCAGCGCCCACGACCACGACCCGCCGGCATCGCGGTGAGCGAACTCCTCGTATTCGTCATATCCAGGCTCTTGCATGACCGTTCACCAGTTCGGAGGATTGAGGGCGACCATGACCACGAACGCGAGGCCGAAAGCGACGGTGAGCGCGTAGACGACGATGAGCCCCCAGGGGGTCCAGGCGACCGGCGACCGGTTGCCGGCCTGATCGGTCCCCTGCCGCGGCCGCCAGCCGGCCAGGTAGCAGAGGAACACGGCCAACACCGTGGCGCTTCCGCCGAAGAGCGCCAGGATCAGCCACTGGTTCTGAAGGACGTTCAACCCGATCATGTTCGAGGCTCTCCGCAATGGGCCGCGGCGGCGCGCTCCTCTTCCTCGGAGGGAATGCCGCTCTCCAGCGCCAGACTCCGGGCGCGCTCCTGGTCCGAGAATTGCCGGGACCTGACCGCCCAGACGAGCGCGGCGATCATCGCCGTCAAGCCGATGGCGGTGAAGAGAATCCAAATCGCCAGCAGCAACTGCCCTTTCGTCATGGCCGCATTCCCTTATTTTTCATCCGCGCCCGGGAGCGAATAGTTGTTCTTCCACTCCGGCTCATAGGAGGCGTCGATCCCGAGAGGCGCAGTCTCGGCGTCGGTGTAGCCGACGAAGTCCACGGCGATGTAATTGGAGACGTCCCATATCTTCTCGGATTCCAACTCCCGTTTGAAGTAAGGCATGCCGGTACCGGTGATGCCGTTCATGACCTGGTAATAGAAGATGCCGCCGATGTACTGCCCCCCGACGAGGTGGTCGCGCAGTTCGGTGAAATTGAGCGGGGGCGGGTTCAGGAACTCCTTTGCCGGGCCGTTGCCGTCGCCGACGACACCGTGGCAACCGGCGCAGAAGTCCTGATAGATTTTATGCCCGCGCTGGAGCGCGGCGTCGGTGGCGGGATAGGGATTGGGCATGGGGTGCCAGGGGGCCGGCACGTGGTCGTGCAGCCACTGGATGTTGGCGGCGGGGCCCCCGGCGTAGGCATCAGCGGCCTGCGGCTTCCATTCCTCCTGCCGCTGCGCGCGGAAGGTCGCGTCCTTCCCGCCAAGAGAGCGGACGTAAGCGGTGAGGTGGCGAATATCGCGCATGCCGAGGAACTCCCAGGAGGGCATCAGCGAGAGCGGGCGCGTGTTGCGGGGATTGATGAAGTGCGCAATCTGCCAGTCCTCCGGATGCTCCCCCCCTTCCTGTGAGAGGTCCGGGCCGGTGCGTTCCGTGCCCAGGATGGCCGGGAGCTGGTTGACGTAATCCCCTCGTTGCGCGATGCGCTCCGCACCCTCTCCCCAGTCCATGACGCGGACGTACTGCGAATGGCAGTAGCTGCATCCATTGCGGACGTAGAGATCGTGGCCGGCGGCTTCGTCGTCGCTCCAAGGTTGCCACGCCGCGCTGGGCGGCTCCTGCCAGACGATGGACGGGAGGATGATCACGATGAACACGGAGGCCCAGAACACCATGATGCCGCCGATGACCAGCAGCGCGGGGGTCATTTTCATAAGGGCCCCTCCTGCAACGGGCTCTCGGACTCGCGCAGCGGAGCGCCGCGCAGCGTGCGGATGGCGTTGTAGAGGCCGAGGAAGGAGGCGGCCATGATGAGAATGCCGAGCGCGGCGCGCAGGACCATGAAGGGGGCAATCTCCGGCAGCACGCGGTAGATCGCCTCGCCGTTATACCAGCCCACTCCCTGGATGAGGCCCGCGGCGGTGAGCACCGCGAAGAAGCCGATGAGCCCCAGCAGCGCCAGGCCGAACTGGACATTGACCAGCCGGTGCGAGTAGAGCCGGCGTCCGGCGGCCAGGGGAAGGACGTGCCACATCGCCCCCAGGGCGATGAACCCGGAGAAGCCCAGGACGGCGATGTGCGCGTGGCCGATCACCCAGTTGTTGAAATGGGTGATCCGCTGCACCGCCGGAAGCGACTGCACGGAGCCCTGGATGCCGACGATGAGATACCAGATCGTTCCGGCGAGGACGAATCGCCCGGCGGGGTCCTTCCAGAGCCGGCTGAGCGAGCCGCGCGCGGTGAGCCAGACGTTGGCCAGGACGGTGAACACGGGAATGATCATCGCCATGGAATCCACGACGGAGATGGACTTGAGCCAGTTGGGGATGGGCGCCTGGAGCAGGTGATGCCCTCCGATGTGCGCGTAGAGCGCCAGGAGCGTCCAGAAACCGATGAGGGAGAGGGTGTGCGAGTACAGAGGGGTGCGCGTCACACGCGGGACAACGAAGTACGCTGCACCGATCGCCAGCGGCGTGAGCAGCAGCCCGACGAGGTTGTGCCCATAGAACCAGAGGAAGATCGAGTCGATCAGCCCCGGCAGCGCGCCGGAGGAGGGATGCCACATGACGTTGCCGATGGGATAAACTCCGGCGGTCCAGATGAGCGCGCCGATGGCGTACCAGACGGAGACGTAGAGCATGTTCTGGCGGCGCGCGGCGATGGTCAGGACGCAGTTGAAGACCAGCGTCAGCAGGGAGATCATGATGCAGAGGTCGAAGATCCAGACATATTCCGCGTACTCGCGCCCCTGCGTGATGGCGAAGGGGAACGTGACGGGGCCGCTGAGCACGGCGATCTGCCAGAAGATGAAGGCGATCCAGCCGAGCTTCTGCGACCAGAGGCGGGTGCGCAGCAGCGCGGGGACGTAGTACAGGGCGCAGCCGATGAGCATGTTGGCCACGAAGCCGAAGATCATGGTGTTGACGTGGACGGGGCGGGTGCGGCCGAAGACGAGCCAGGGGATGTTGTTGAAGAACTCCGGGGCCATGAGGTGGATCGCCGAGAAGAGGCCGTAGATCGTCCCGAGCGCGAACCAGGCGCTCCCGGCGACCATGAAGGCCACGGCGGCGCTTTGCGGTTTCCCGGCATCATTCGACATGGCTCGTCACCTGTGACAAATCGTGCAGTCGTGCGAGGCGCCATTATCCCGGTGGCATTGCACACAATATCCCATCTTGAATTCCTGAGGCTGAACGATGCGGTCCATCCCCTTCACGTCGCCATGGCACTTTCCGCAGTCGAACCCGCGCAGGAGGTGCATGCTGTGGTCGAAATAGACGTAGTCCGGCAGGTCGTTCACGCGGACCCAGGGCACCGGCCGACCGGCGAAGTAATGCTCCCGAAGTTCTTTGACCTTGGGATAGGTGATGATGATGCGCCTGTGGCAGAGCATGCAGGTTTCCAGCGGGGGAATGCCCGCGCGCGCGCCGCCGGTAGCCGTCGTGTGACACATCAGGCAACTGATCTCCTTGTCCCCGGCATGCACCCGGTGGCTGAACGGGATCGGCTGTTCCTTTCCGAGACCGGCCGGATAATAGAAATAGCAGAGCAGCACCATCCCCAGAACAAGCAGGAGCGAGCCGGCCCCCGTCCAGGCGGCGGCGCGGCGGAGGCGTCGCGAGGGGCCGCTGCGGGGCGTTGGCGGATTTGTCGCTTGTTCCGCGGACATCAGCGCCTCCCCGCCTGCGCGGCCGGCGCGGGACGCAGAAGTCCGAGGAGGCCGAACGCCAGCGCCCCCAGCGCCGCGAGGGAGATGGAAACTTCGGGCGCGCCCAGCCGCAGTTCCCTGCTGAACTGGGGCGCGACCAGCCACCAGCGCTCCACCCACAATCCCACCAACAAGATAACACTGACCATCCCCAGAAACCATCCCGACCGCTTGGCCCGCACGGTGAGCAGCATGAGCAGCGGGCCCAGGTAGACCAGCGCCACCAGCGCCATGCTGACGGCCCTCCAGGGATAGAAGTTCATCCGCAGGACGAGGTAACTGGTCTCCCTCGGCAGGTTCTCGTACCAGATCAACAGCAGGTGCGAGAACATGAGATAGGTGGTGAGGAGGCTGAAGGTGACGAGGAGCTTGCCGAGGTCATGCAGCCGCCCGCGTTCGGCGGCGTCGAGCGCGGCAAGGAGCGCCCACGCGCAGATGGCGATGTACAGGCCGGAGATGAAGAAGTACGCGCCGAAGAGCGTCGTCGCCCAGGTGGGGTCCAGCGCCATGACGAGGTCGTTCCCCAGCAGCGTGAAGACAACCGCGTACGCGGCGATGAGGAAGGGGCCGATGCGCAAGCCCTCCCCCTCGCGGCGGCGCGCGGCGTACCAGTGCGCCAGCGCCCAGAAAAGCGCCAGCGCCGCGAGGTCGCGGCCGAAGAGGAAGTTCTTGCTCAGCCATGCCGACTGCGGCAGCGTCCGGCCGACCCAGGGAGCCCAGTGCGCCGCGCCGATCCAGAGCGCCGACAGGCCCGCGAGCGAGGGGATGCTGAAGGCGACGCCGGCGAGGTTGAAGCGTTCAATCGGCCCCAGCCATGTCCCGCGCGAGGTCAGGACGATGGGGGACCAGACCAGCAGGCCGGCGCTGAGCGGGGTGAAATAGATGAAGGCGATGAGCAGGCCGCGCCACGCGCGGGGCGCGTCGCCGCACAGGAGGCAGGCCAGCCAGCCCCCCAGCCCCGCCAGGCAGAGCGCCGCCGCCCCGGCCATCCAGCGGGTTCGTTTGGGGCCCGTCAGTTTTCTAATGATGGATGACACGAATCTCCTCGGGCTTGAAACGCGCGAGTTCTCTCTTCGCCTCTTCCAGCCGGGCCGGCTCGCAGGAAACGAACAGGCCGAACTTGTCGCGGCTGAAAGCGGGGTCGTACGCGGCGGGCAGCGCGCGCTGCGGACCGAGCCGGGCGTGGACAATCAACCCGGTCAGGTTCGCCAACGTGCCCATCAGGATGGTCCCTTCAAAGGCGACGATGCAGTAGGGAATCCAGGCGACGGGGGTGGACTTGCCGCCAACGATCAGGCCGTTCACCCCGGCGGTGCCGCTCGCCAGCCAGAGGCCGCCGATGCAGCCGGAGAGAGCGCCAAAGAAAGTCCAGTAGCGGATCGGCCCGTGCGACAGGCCGAGGAACTGCTCCACCTCCCCCACTTTCACAGGCGAGAGCGTCTCCAACTGTCTGAAAGAGCTGCCATGCATTCCGCGCAGCGCCAGCAGCAGCGGCTCGGGACCGGGGAAGATCGCCAGCACCCCCGCGCGCGAGCGCGCGATTTGCCCATGCGCGTCCAGCGGCGTCCGCACATGCAGGTCGTGCGTCTGCCCCTCGGCCAGCAGTCCCTTCATCTCGCCGGCGGGAATGACCGGCAGCGTCTTGGAGAAGAGGAGGAACCAGAACATGAACCAGGCGAACGACCCTGCCGTGATGGTCCACTCCACCCAACTCGGATGGTACGGTCCCCAGTTGTGCGGGAGGAAGTCGTGGCTGGTGGAGCCAACGACGATGAAGTAGCGCTCGATCCACATGCCGACGGTGACCAGGATGGCGACGGTGAAGAGCGCCTTGAAATTCCGCCTCACCCTGCGGAAGACGAAGGCGAGCGGCGCAAGGACGTTCAGCGGAATCAGCGCCCAGTACATCCAGGCCATGTGTCCGGTGGCGCGCCACGCCGTGAACTGCCATTCCTGGAGGTCCCCGGAGTACCAGGAGATGAACGGCTCGACGACGTAGGCGTACGCCACGATGGCGGTGGTGAGCAGCATGGTCTGCGCGAGCGCGTCGAAGTGCTCGATGGTGACCAGCGACTCCAACCGCAGCCAGCGGCGCATGGGGATCATCAGCACCAGCACCATGGCCAGGCCGGAGTGGATGGCCCCCGCGACGAAATAGGGAGGGAATACCGCGCTGTGCCAGCCCGGAAGCAGCCCCATGGCAAAATCCCAGGAGACCACGGAATGCACGGAGATCACCAGCGGGGTGGCCAGCGCGGCGAAGTAGAGGTAGGAGCGGCCATAGTGCCGCCATTGATGGGCGGTGCCGGACCACCCCAGGGCCAGCCAGCGGTAGATGCGCGCGTGGATATGATCCGGCCCCAGGCGGCTCACGGCGCGGTCGCGCACGGAGGCGAGGTCGGGGAGCATGCCGACGTAGAAGAAGATCACGCTCACGGTGAGGTACGTGCTGACGGCCACAAAGTCCCAGACCAGCGCGCTGGTGAAGTTCGGCCAGAGCTGGCGCTCGGAGGGGTAGGGGATAATGTAATAGAACACCCACAGCCTGCCCAGGTGGATGAGCGGGAAGAGGCCGGCGGTGAGCACGGCGAAGATGGTCATGGCCTCCGCCGAGCGGCTGACGGCGTTGCGCCATCGCGCGCGGACGAGGTGCAGGATGGCGCTGATGAGGGTGCCGGAGTGAGCGATCCCGACCCAGAAGACGAAGTTGCCGATATAGCAGCCCCAGCCGACGGGATGGTTCACGCCGGTGACGACCATGCCGACGCGGACCTGGTAGATCCAGGCGCTGAAGGCGGCGGCCACGACGAGGGCCAGTACCGTGACCCAGACGTAGTAGCGGCGCGAGGGAGGGCGCATCGCATCCAGCACGGTATCCGTGATGGCGGCGTAGTCCAACTTCTCCGAG
This sequence comes from uncultured Planctomycetota bacterium, assembly GCA_903901045.1. GTDB lineage: Bacteria > Planctomycetota > Brocadiia > CAIUPP01 > CAIUPP01 > CAIUPP01. The sequence continues at coordinate 90,435 of CAIUPP010000123.1, read as the reverse complement.
GGCCATTCGCGCAGACCGGCCGTCGCCGCTTTTTCAGACTGGCTCATCTTGCTCTATCCGCATCAAGTAGGTGATCGCAGGCTTCGCGTTGAGGCTTTCCAGCACGTGATAACGGCGCGGGTCGTTGTGGGTGAGCCGGCTCACCTCCGAATCAGAGAGGAGCAGGTCGCCGAAGAGCAGCGCGCGCGTGGGGCAACTCTGAACGCAGGCGGGCAGGATATCCCCATCCTTCACGGGCCGCCGGGCGCGCTTCGCGACATGCTCGGCGTTGCGAATGCGCTGAATGCAGAAGGTGCATTTTTCCATCACGCCGCGGCAGCGAACGGTCACTTCCGGGTTGAGCTGCCGCTCCAGGGGCGAGGGCCATTCGTTGTTGCGCCAGTTGAACCGGCGCACTTTGTACGGGCAGTTGTTGGAGCAGTAGCGCGTGCCGATGCAGCGGTTGTAGACCTGCGCGTTCAGCCCCTCCCCGTCATGCACCGAGGCGAAGACGGGGCAGACCGGCTCGCAGGGAGCGCATTCGCATTGCTGGCAGAGCATGGGCAGCCAGCCGAGCCGGCGGGAGCCCTCTTTGCGATAGGGAACGACCTTGAGCCATGCGAGTTCCCGGCCGACGCGGAGTTGCTCCTCCCCCATCACGGCGATGTTGTTCTCGGCATAACAGGCGACGCCGCAAGCGCCGCAGCCGGTGCAGCGATGAAGGTCCACCACCATCGCCCAGCGGTGCTGATCGTACTTGCGCCCCTGATAAAGGTCGCGCCGGGGGTCGAATCCCTCGGGCAAGGGGAGGACCACCGGATTGCCGTCGCCGGGATTCATCGCGCGCAGTCGCGCGAGGGGCATCCACTGGAGAAGTTCGCGTTTGTACTGATCCTGGGTGGGGGCGACGGAGGTCGGCGGCGCGCTACGGCCGGCGGGGCGAAGCTTCACGGGGCCAAAGGCGGTGGGGCCCTCGACGCCGCCCAGCAGACGGAAGGCGTTGGCGCCGCGCCGGGTGGCGTTGCGGCCCAGGGCGGTGTGTCCCTGGCCGAGGGGAACGGCGGCCACGTTCTCCGCCACGTCCTCGGTGACGAGGAGGGGCAGTTCGATCGCCGCGCGCTCGTTGGAGATTTCCACCACATCGCCATCGCTCAGCCCGAGGGCGCGCGCTTTGCGGGGATGGAGTTCCACCCAACTGCCCCAGGTGATCGAGGTCGTCGGTTCGGGCGCTTCCTGCAGCCAGCCCCGGTTCGCCACGCGACCGTCGAAGAGCATTACCGAGGGCCAGACCCATAGTTCCGCATCCGTCGTGGTGGAGCCGGCTGTCCCCAGCCGGCTATCGTTCACCAAGCGCGCTGGGACAGCGCGCTCCACCATGCTGTCGGCGACCGGGCGCAGTTGCACGGAGACCTCCGCCGGCTTCTCATACGCTCCCCCACGGCGAAGGGAGTCGTGCCAGAAGAGATCGAAGGGCGTCAATGGCGACAGCCGCGCGTGAAGCTCGCGCCAGCACAGGTGCAGCCATTGCTCAAAATTCTCCGGCGCGCCGGCCCCGCCGGGACGCGCCAACGGCTTGCCCGCCGCGCGGGCAACTTCAAGAAACAAATCCCCCGCGGGACGGCTGTTGTGCAGCCGAGACAGAGTGGGTTGCATGAGGCCGTGGACTCCGGCGCGCGGCTCGTAGTCCCCCCAGGATTCCAGCGGGCTGTCGACCGGCAGCGTCCAATGCGCCAGAGCCGCCGACTCGTCGGGCATAGTCCCCAGGCAGACCACCGCGCCCGCGCGCCGCAGCGCCGCTTCAGCGCCGTTCAAGGCGTAGACGGGATTGGCCCCCAGGAGGAACAGAATATCCTCCTGCGTCAGCCCCTCCAGCAGCGCCTCCGCCTGGCGATTTCCTGCGGCCCGGCTGAGCGCGTGCGGGGCGGCGAAGTCCATGCTGCTGCCGATGCGGCCCGCGGCGTAATTCAGCAGCGCCGCCGCCATCGCGAGGTCCCGCGCCGCCGAACCGCTCCCCCCTGCGGGCCCGGCCAGCGCCACGCTCGATGGGGATTCAACAAAGGCGCGGGCGAGCGATTCGACCCTGGCGCGGGACACGCCTTCCGGCAAGCCGCCTGCGCGCGCAGAAAGCGCCTTGAGGTGCGCGGTCAGGGTGCGCGCGTCCCCTTTCGGCCGGCCCTTCTCCGCTATCGCGCGGAGCATTTCCACGGCGATGGCCAGTTCTCCGCCCGGGGGGACGCAGAGAAAGTCGTCGGCGTTGCCGGCTGTCATGGACAAGCGCGGCCCGACATAGACCATGCGCCCCATTCCCCCCTCGCGGAAGGCGTGCATCCGGCTGAAGGCGGCGGCGTACTCCACGGGGGAAATCCAGGTGTCCAGGAAATCCGCGCCGAAGGTCAGGATGAGGCGGCACTGCTCCATGCGAAAGGCGGGAATCTGCGGCAGGCCGAAGAGCGCGTCATGAGCGCCGCAGAGCGCCTCGCAGTTGATCGGCTCCCAGAAGAGCGCCGCGCCGCCGAATGCGGCAGCGAAGGATTCGACTACCTCGCGCAGCGCGCCGGTCTGGAGGTCGCTGAGAACCACCACGCGCCCTCGCCTGTTGCGCAGTTTGTCGCCAATGGAGGTGATGGCGTCGGGCCATGAAGCCAATGCCCCCCCGCTGCGCTGGGGCGCCCGCAGGCGGTCCGGGTCGTAAAGCCCTTGCAGGGAGGACTGCCCGCGCGCGCAAAGTCCGCCGCAGTTGACGGGATGCTCCGGGTTCCCCTCGGCCTTGGTCACGCGCCCGTCCCGGTGCCAGAGGTGCATTCCGCAGCCGGCGGGGCATTCGCGGCAGGTGGTCGCGTAGGTGGCCCACTGCCCCGAGGGGGGATACTCCGGGGGGTTGACGTAGGGAATGAGCCGGTCGGCAAGCTTGGAGGGGGGCGACGTGGCGATGGCGACCCCCGCGCTCGCGGCAAGCCCGAGAAACGCGCGTCGTGAGATTGGCTCCACTGCTTTCCTCCGGCCAGGGCGCGAACGCGCCTACCCTTTGGATTCTAAGGGGGGTCTGCGGGGCAGTCAAGGATGCAAAATGAAGAAGGGAACGGGGATAGCGGAAGCGAACCTGCGAGCCCCCGGCGCGGCGTCTCATCATTACTGCGAGCGAAGCGAAGCCGCCTCTCTGCGGGCAAACCTGCGGATTATGCTTGCGCTTTCCCCACGAAAAGATTGCTTCGTCCCCCGCTTCTGGCGGGGTCCTCGCAATGACGCCGGGGCGCAGTGAACCGCCAACCCCGCCTTTACCGAGTTGACATACCCGCCGAAGTCAGTATAATCGGGGGACTTGGGTTCTCCGTGCGGAGGGCCATTTCAACCCTTAGTTACGCGTTTGGGGGCATTCTCCCCGTCCCATCGGGCGGCCAGAAAAGCTCAGAAACCGCCGAGCGCGCGTTCATTTGAGGAGAAGAGCTTTGGCAGCAGTCACAGTACGCGATTTGCTTGACGCCGGCATGCATTACGGGCACCATGTGAGCCGGTGGAATCCGAAGATGAAGCCGTACATCTTCGGGCACAGGAACTTCATCCACATCATCAACCTGAAGGAGACGCTGCGCGGCCTCATCACCGCCAGCATGTTCGTCACCCACACGGTGGCGAGCGGCAAGATGGTGGTGATCGTGGGGACCAAGCGCCAGGCGCGCAATGCGGTCGAGGCCGAGGCGAAGCGCTGCGGAATGCCGTACGTGGTCGAGCGATGGCTGGGCGGCACGCTGACCAACTTCCGCACGATCCGCGACCGGCTCCAGCGCATGGCGGAGCTTGAGGCGACGGTCGAGAGCGACGCGATCAGCCAGTACTCCAAGAAGGAAGGCTCCCGCATGAAGCGCGAGCTGGCCAAGATCCGCCGCAACCTCGAAGGCATCCGCACGATGGACAACCTCCCCGGCGCGGTGATCGTGATCGACCCCCGCCGCGAGAAGAACGCCGTGGCGGAAGCGAACCGGCTGAACATCCCCACCGTCTGCCTGGCCGACACCGACAGCGACCCGGACGTCGCCGACGTGCTGATCCCCGGCAACGACGATGCGATGCGCTCCATCGAGGTGGTGCTCAAGACGCTGGCCGACGCGGCGCTGGCCGGCAAGGAACGCCAGCGCGCGAAGGTGCAAGCCGCCGCCGCTGCCGCCATTACGCCGGTGAAGCCCGCCGCTGCAGCCGCTCCGGCAGCCCCTGCGGCCGCTCCGGCGCAGTGAAGGACGAAACCACGGATTACACGGATAAACACTGATACGAAAACGAAGGATATAGATAATGGCTATCAGCGCTGAAACGGTCAAGAAGCTCCGGGAAAGAACCGGACTCGGTATGATGGACTGCAAGAAGGCCCTTGAAGAAGTGGGCGGGGACTCGGCCAAGGCCGAGGAGCTGCTGCGCAAGCAGGGGCTGAAGGCGGCGGAACTGCGCACGACGCGCAAGATCAAGGAAGGCCGCGTGGGGCAGTATATCCACCTGAACGGGAAGATCGGCGTGCTGGTGGAACTGGGCTGCGAGACGGATTTCGCCGCCAAGAATTCGGAGTTCGACAGCCTCCTGAAGGACCTGTGCATGCAGGTGGCCGCGACGCGGCCGCTCTACGTGGCGCCGGAGAACGTCCCGGCCGACCTGGTCGCCAAGGAGAAAGAGATCATCGCCTCCCAGCTTCAGGGGAAGCCGGCGCCGATGATCGAGAAGATCACCCTGGGCAAACTGCAGGATTACTACAAGCAGATCTGCCTGATCGAGCAGCCGTTCATCAAGGACGGCTCGATGACGGTGCGCGACCGCGTGAACAGCGTCAACGCCAAGCTTGGCGAGAACATCCAGGTGCGCCGCTTCGTACGGTTCGAGGTTGGCGAGGAGGCCTGAAGCAGATGCCCACCGCGCGTCCCAAGTATCGGCGCGTGCTGTTGAAGCTCAGCGGCGAGGCGTTCGGATCCGGCAGCGGGTCGGGCATGAACATCGAGAGCCTCCGGCGCATCGCCAAGCCGCTGGTGGAGATGCACGACCGCGGCGTACAGATGGCTGTAGTGATCGGCGGGGGCAACATCGTCCGCGGGCACACGCTGGCTCACACCGGCATCACCCCTTCCGCCGCCGACACCATGGGGATGCTGGCCACGGTGATCAACGGCGTGGCGCTCCAGGACGTGCTGGAAAGCCTGGGGGTGGATACGCGGCTCCAGACGGCCATCCCGATGCAGGCGGTGGCCGAGCCGTTCATCCGCCGCCGCGCCATCCGGCACCTGGAAAAGGGGCGCGTGGTGATCCTGGCGGCGGGAACGGGCAGCCCGCATTTCACCACCGATACCGCCGCGGCTCTGCGCGCGCGGGAGATCGGCGCCGAGGTGCTGCTGAAGGCCACCAACGTGGACGCCGTCTACAGCGACGACCCCCATACGAATTCCAAGGCGACCAAGTACAGCCGGTTGACCTTCCAGGACGTGCTGCGCGATAATCTTCGAGTGATGGATGCGACCGCCATCGCGCTTTGCCGCGAGGGAAAGCTGCCGATCATCGTGTTCGATATGAACCAGGCGGGGAGCATCCGCGACGCTATTTTCGGCAAGTCCGTAGGGACCTACATCGGGGAGAAGTGACATGGGCGCCGACGACGTCTATCTGGATGCCGCCGACCGCATGGAGAAAGCGGTCACCGCGATGGAGCACCAGTTGCGCAGCGTGCGCACGGGGCGGGCGAGCGCCTCGCTGGTGGATCACATCCGCATCGATTACTACGGCGCGATGTCGCCGCTGGGGCAGATCGCCAACATCGCCACGCCGGAACCGCAGATGGTCGTCATCCGCCCGTTCGACCCCAGCGTGGTGAAGCTCATCGAAAAGGCGATCTTGCAGTCGGATATCGGGATCAACCCGAGCAGCGACGGCAAGCTGATCCGCCTGGCGATCCCGCCGCTGAGCGAAGAGCGCCGCCGCCAACTGGCCGGGCAGGTCAAGAAGATCGGCGAGGAGGCGAAGGTGGCCATCCGCAACGTGCGCCGCGACGCCAACCGCGATGTCGACAAGATGGAGAAGGACAGCGAGATCACCGAAGATCAGTCCCACAAAGCCAAGGATGACATCCAGGAACTCACCAAGGATTCCGAGGGGAAGATCGACGCGGTCGTTCTGAAGAAGTCGGAGGAAATTCTCAAGTTTTGAGCTGTTCGTCGTCCCTGATGCCCTTGCAGTCCCCTTTGTCCTTGTTCTATTCGCGAGACCCCCATGAACGCCATCAAGACCGGCTTGCTGATGCTGGCCATTTTCGCTTTGTTCATGCTGATCGGCAGCGCGTTTGGAACGACGGGAATGATCCTCGCGTTCGCGCTCGCGCTCGTGCTGAACGGGCTGACCTACTGGTTCAGCGACAAAATCGTGCTGGCGATGTACCACGCGCAGGAGGTGCCGCAGGACAAGGCGCCGCGCCTGCACGAGATGGTGGAGGAGCTCGCGCAGGCGGCGGGGATTCCGAAGCCGAAGGTGTACGTCATCGACAGCCCCAGCCCGAACGCGTTTGCCACCGGGCGCAACCCCCAGCATGCGGCGGTGGCGGTGACCAAGGGGATCCTCAAGATCCTGGATGACGGCGAGCTCAAGGGCGTGCTGGCGCATGAACTCGCGCACGTGACCAACCGGGACATTCTGACGGCGTCCATCGTTGCGACGGTGGCGGCGGCGATCACCCTGCTGGCCCAACTCCTGCAGTTCGCGGCGATTTTCGGCGGGATGGGACGCAGCCGCGACGACGAGGGAGGGAACCCGATTGCGCTGCTGGCGCTGGCGATCCTGGCCCCCATCGCGGCGATGTTCATTCAGCTCTGGCTCTCGCGCACGCGCGAGTACGCGGCGGACGCGACCGGCGCGCACCTGGCGCACGACCCCCTGCTGCTGGCCAGCGCGCTGGGGAAGCTGGACCGAGCCTCGCGTCAACTGCCGCTGGAATCGAACCAGGCGACGGCGCACATGTTCATCGTCAAGCCGTTCAGCGGCAGCGGCATGATGAATATCTTCAGCACGCATCCCCCCATCGAGGAGCGCATCGCGCGCCTCCGCAAGATGGCAGCAAGGCAATAAATGACGAATGACGAAGCTCGAATGACGAAGCAATGCCCAAAACAGCAAACCCGAAGACATTTGCCCTCCTGCGAGACTAAAGGAGGGCGGCTGGGCGTCTCCTCGTTAGCCCTGCTGTTGTGCTTCCTATTCACGACATCGACACTCCGCGCCGAATACCTCAGCGCCGCCGAGTTTGCCAGGGCGAACGGCCTCGAATACAAGGACATGGGGCTGGGGACCAGCCACGCCTGCAAACTTTCAAAGAACGGGCGCGAGGTGATCCTCTTCGACGGAATGAAGAACGTGCTGGTGGACGGATCGGCGGTGACGCTGTCGCAGCCGGTTCAATGGAACGGCTCCTCGCTGATGATCCCGAGCGAGGTGACGGCGCAGTTCGGCCCCGCGTCGGCATCCAACGAAGCGGCCTCCAGCGAGGCGTCCGATGAGCCGGTGCGCGGCGCGCCGGTTCCGCTGGTCGTCCCCGAGCATCTGAACGCCACCGCGACGGTGGTGGTGGACCCCGGCCACGGCGGCGAGGACCCCGGAACCCACGGCGGCGGGTTGATCGAGAAGGATATCAACCTCGATGTCGCCAAGCGCGTGGCGACTTATTTGCAGGCGCACGGAGTCAAGGTGGTGATGACGCGCACGCGCGACGTGACGGTGTCGCTGCCGGACCGGACGGACCTGGCCAACCGGCTGAACCCGGACCTGTACCTGAGCATTCACTCCAACTGGATGCCGGTCTCCACGCTGCGCGGGGCGATGCTGCTGTACCCAAAGGAGGGCGTGCAGTTCCGCGCGGCGGCGGGCAGCCGGGGCAGCACGACGATCAGCGGCAGCGCGGTGGGCGCGGCCGGGCCGATCAGCGCGGCGGTGCAGCGCGTGGCCGCGGCGATGGCCTTCGACAGTTTCCGGGTGAGCAGCATGGAGGCGGCTTTCCGGCTCCAGACGGCGCTCGACCCGATCACGGGCCTCTACGAATCCAACGGCGTGATGGAGGACCGGCGCAATCTGCACGTGCTGCGCGAGACGCACTCGCCGGCGGTGATCGTGGAGATGGATTTCCTCTCCAATCGCGTCTCCGCGCAGAAGATGGCGACGCCGGGCTATCGCGCGCAGATCGCGGAGGCTATCGGACGGGCAACGATGAGCTACCTGGCGTCCGCCGTGGCCGGCAATTAGCGTTTTGATCTTTCCGATCCGTCTGATCCGACCTATGCACGGGGAAACCGATGAAGACAGCGCTCTTGGCGCTCCTCATGGCTGCGGTGCTGACCGGCTGCTCCTCGTACGGCCCCCCCAAGGGGGAGAAGTGGGCGCAGTTGGCGCTGGGGAACCGTCCGGGCGGCGCGCGGCGCGAGTTGAGCGATCCGAGTCCGACAACTCGGCGCTGGGCGATTCTTCGGTTGGCCCACGCGGGGGACTTGAGCGCCACGGAGTTGATTGCGGCGCTGCTGGACCAGGCGAAGGAGCCGACGGCGATTGTCCGGGCGACGGCAGCGGTGGGTCTGCGCGTGCTGGCGGACGAGCGCGCGCTGCCGGCGCTGATGACGGCGCTGAACGATCCGGAGCCGCTCGTGCGCGCGGACGTGACGGAGACGATCGGCTGCCTGGGGAATGCTTCGCAGGCGACGGAACTGGCGCGTGTGCTGCATACGGACCGCGATCAGCGCGTGCGCCTGCAGGCGGTGATTGCGCTGCGCCGGACGGCGGGCGAGTTGGCGGTGCCGCCGCTGATCGTCGCGCTGGATGACGCGGATGAGAGCGTGGCCTTCGCGGCGCACCAGGGGCTGATGGCGATGACGGGCCAGAGCCTCCCCCCCTCGCGCGCGCGCTGGGAAAAATGGCTCAAAGCCGGCGCGCCAAGCCCGGTCATCAAGCCGCACGGGGGATGAGGGACGGGACGGCTAACGGATTCAACTTTCAACATCCAACGTCCAACGCTCAACGTCCAACCAACCACTACGACTACCTCAAGCGCGGGAACCGTGATTTAACTCTATCGTGGGAGGCGAACCACGATATCCTCCTCGGGCCGACCGCTGCTTCCCGTCACCGCTCTGATCGCGCCGCCGTTGTCCACGCCGTCATGCCCGACGCCGTAGATGCTGCATCCACTCTCGTCCACACGATACTTCAGAGGTCCGCCCGTGACCGGATCCGTCGGAATCGCAGGCAGGTACTTCGGGACGAGTTCCTGTAGGCTGACCGGCAGCGGCAGGCCATCGAGCCTTGCACGGCGGATCGCTAGACTGGCGAGGGTGGCGCGAACGCGCGTCTGATACTCCGCTCCGTTGCCGAGCAGCACGTCAATAATCGAAGAGTTCATCGCGGCGAAGATGTGGAATGTGCAACGCGGCCCGACGATCTCCGCATGCGAGGCGCGAATTTCCTTGCCCATGCGCAACGAGGCCGGGAACGGTTCGCGCGAGGCCGCAACTGCTTCACGCATCAACTCAAGGTAGGCGGCATGATTTGGCCACAGGAAGAAGCGAGGCATCTTCACGCGCTCGGAGTGGAAGAGATAGTTGCCACACACGCGTTCGCCGCAGAAGATGCGCGTCAGAGGTTCGTCGTCTACGGACTGCCCCAATTCCGCCATGATGCGATTGAGTCCTTCCGCCGAACTCGGCGCTATCTTCTGTGTTTGATCGATCGTGCGGCACGCAATTCCGACAACGGCGAAATGGACAAGGCCGGTCATCTCGTTGTAGCCCGGGAAGGCGCGCGCGTAGCGCAGAAGCACAATACAGGCATCCGCCGCTTCGTCGCCTCTGCCTTGAATTGCCCGGTGAATCGCCTGCGCCGACAGCAATCGCGCTGCTTCCCGCACGGCCGTGGTCTCATCGATTTGTTGTTGTTCAGGCTCGATGGTCGCCTCCGGCAGGTTGATGATCCCGTCATACGTCGACGCCTTGCGGAGAAGGTCAAGGGCTTCCTGGTAGTGAGAAAGCGCCTCGCCGAGGCGTTGCACCTCTTCGGGCGACAGTGCTTCCTTGCTGAGCTTTGTAAAGAACTCCTGGGGCAATTCCTTGTTCCAGCCCTTCGACAAGGACAGGGCGCGGGCGTACAAAGAGGCCGCTTCCTTTTCGGCAGGGTCGTCGGCTGCGAGAACAACATGCCCGCTGCGGTCGGTCAGAAGCAGTTCGTCCCAGTTGGTCGGCTCGTTGAGCGCCTTGATGGCCTGTATTTCCCGCCGAATCCGGTGGCTGCCCCAGAGCATCAGGAGGCCGCAGGCGAGAAATGCCAGGAGTATGAGCGCAATGATCGCCAAGCCGGCAATCTTCGCCCAAAGGCGGGTACGGGTTCGCTTCTTCCCGGCAGGCATCTGTGGCTGTTCAGTCATGTCATCCTCCGTTCGAGCGCGCGGCCGCTACGGCGTCAGGCACATGAAGTCCCATCGCGGCTGCGCAGGCCATCATCACCGGCATCGGCACGGGGCGGCTCTTTCCGTTGGCCAATTGCATCGCCTGCTGATAAGCGCTCCCGGCCAGCACCTGCGCGAGGATGCCCGCAACGAGCAGCGCACCGAACAGAGCGCCGAGTATTCTCATCCTCCTCCTGCGCGCGGTTCTGCACACAACGGCCCCGATGACCTGGTCCTTGAGCCCCGGCGGCGGGGCGGAGGGACTGTAACGCGCCAGTCTCCGTTCGATTGGATCAGCGGTCATGGTTGGCCCTCCGTATCCGAAAGCATGTCCCGTAACTTCTCTAAGGCGTACCGGTACCGACTCGCGGCGGTATCGAGCGGAACCTCCGTCAGTTGGCCGATCTCGTCGAAGGTCATGTTCATGTGTATCTTGAGGTGAATGACTTCCCGTTGCTCTTCGGGCAGATTGAGAAGCGCCTCCTGCAACATCATCCGCTCACTTTCCGAACCTTGAGCCGGGTCGCGTATTTCCAGGAGATGGTCTCCGGATTGCGCCGCGGCGCGTGCGCCCCTGGCGAACGCGCGATACGCTTCATTCCGCGCGACACGAAACAGGTAGGCGCGGCTCCGCAGCGCGGCGGGGTCTTTTCCGGCAATGCGCACGAGCCGCAGAAAGACTTCCTGCATGACATCCTCCGCGCGGTCGCGGCTGCCCATGAGCACGGACAGGTACCGAAAGATGTCCTGCCCGAATTGCTCGTAGACTTGGTTCAATACGTCGCGATATCTCTGGCTCATCAGCCTGCGCCCGCTCCCGCTGCTTCGAAGCTGTTTCAAAACTCAGCAGGTGGCGCGGACTAACGAGTCCGCGCTATGTTTCTCGCGGGTTTGATAACCCACGCCACAGTTTTGAAACAGCTTCTCATGCCATGGAATTCCACCATACTATACCCATGGAGGGGCAGAATTTGTCTATGGCTATTTGTGAATTCTGAAATGCCGGCGCTGCAGGAACGGAAAGGACGGGGCAAGTGCTGTCTCCGCTGGCCTGCCGCACATACGTCAAACAGCAACGGAGAACTTGAAGATTGCCACGGCCTTCCCCTTCGACTTTGCTCAGGGTCGGCCTCGCAATGACCACGTATTGATACCGGCCAGCGCGGGGAAAGGGGGTCAGGCAACTTTTCGAACGACCGAAAAGTAGCCAGACCCCTTTCCCCTTTTTAGGCGTAGCAGTCACTTGAACGTTGGAAGTTGGATCAGGTGCGCAGTGCGCCCCGCGTTGAACGTTGAGTCCGTCAACCCCCGAGGAACTCCGCCGCCGCTTTCACGGTTGACGCCGCATCCCTGAACACGCGGACGGGCATGGGGAGGGATTGCGTGAACATCTTGCCGTAGCTCTTGGAGACCAGGCGCGAGTCGCAGAGCACGACGACGCCCCGGTCCTCTTTGCTGCGGATGAGCCGCCCGATCCCCTGTTTGAGCCGGATGACGGCGTCGGGCACCATGTAGTCGTAGAACGGGTTGCGCCCCTGCGATTTGAGCAGTTCGCAGCGCGCGGAGACGAGCGGGTCGGTGTGCGAGCGGAAGGGAAGTTTGGCGACGACCAGGACGCTGAGCGATTCGCCGGGTACGTCCACCCCCTCCCAGAAGCTCTGCGTGCCGAGCAGTACGGAGGAGGTGTCGCGCGCGAAACGGGAGATGAGCCGTGCGCGCTCGCCATCCACCCCCTGCGCCATGACGGTGATGCCGGCTTTGCCCAACCCGGCGCGGATGATCGTGTCCGCTTCGCGCAGGGTGGCGTGGGCGGTGAAGAGTACCAACCCGCGCCCGTGGGTGGCCGTGAGCAGTTCCACGACGAAGCGGCTGAAGGGCTCGACGAAGGAGGCGGCTTCCTGGCCGGGGTCGGGCAGGAAGGCGGGAATGGTGACGAGCGCCTGGTTGGGGAAGTCGAAGCAGGTGCCCAGGTCGGCTTCGCGCACGCGCTGCGAGACGGCGCCGCGAATGCCCAGGCGGTCGCGCATGAAATCGAACTTGCCCCCGGCGGTAAGGGTGGCGCTGGTGAAGACTGCCGTGCGCGCGCGGCCGAAGACCATCTCTTCCATCATCGGGCCGATTTCCAGCGGCGCGGCATACAGACCCGCTCCCTCGCGCGCGCCGCCCCCCTGCGCCCAATAGACGCGCTTCGGGTCGTCCGCGCGCAGCACCAGGTCAAGCCACTCCGCGATCTCCCCCAGTTTGAGCGCCTGCGCGCCGATCTCGGAGGCGGCGTCGGCCAGGTCCGAGGCCTCCTCGGACGCCTCTTTCTGCTCGTCGAGCCAGGCGGCGACGTCGGTCTTGATGCGTTCGAGTTTCAGCGCCAGCGAGGTGACGGGGTCGCGCAACTGCGTGATCGCCTGCGAGACGCCGTACCACTCCTCGGGCGGGTGGTCCGCATCGTAGCGGAGGCGCTCTTCGGAGCGCCGACTGCGGAAGAGCCCCTCGACGGCGAAGAAGAGCGCGTCGGCGGTGGAGCGCAGGGAGGGGAACTCTTCGATGGATTCCTGAACGAGCGCGCCGAGGGAATCTTTCTTCTCCTCCGGCGGGTTGGCGCGGGAGAGTTGGAAGCGGAAGTTGGCGAAGAGGCCGCGGCCGGCCCCGTCGCGCTGCCCGCGATAGAGGCGGTTGAGGATGCGCGGCAGCACCCAGGGGGTGACGGCGACGCTGAAGGCCTCGGTGGCCACGTCCTCCAGGTTGTGCGCCTCGTCGAAGATGATGCGGCGGTACTCCGGGAGGACGACGCTCTGCACGTCCGCTTCGGCGAAAATGGTGGCGTGGTTGGCGACGATGACATCCGCCTGCTGGGAGAGGGCGCGGGCGCGGCGGACGAAGCAGTGGCGCGAGTGGCGGCAGGCGGGGCCGAGGCATTCATCCTGCTGGGTGCTGACGCGCGGCCAGAGCTCGGACTGCATCCCCAGTTTGAGGCCGCTGTTCTCGGCCACGTCGCCGGTGCGCGTGCCGGCCAGCCAGGAGATCACCGGGAGCAGCGCAAGGCGCTCGTTGCGCGCGAGTTCGCGGTCGGCGTTGGCCAGCAGCGCGAGCAGCTTGCGCGCGCAGAGGTAGTTGGCGCGCCCTTTGATGAGGGCGTACTTGAACCCGCCCCCCAGCGCGGCCTGGAGGAACGGGAGGTCTTTCTGGAAGAGTTGCGCCTGGAGGTTCTTCGTATTCGTGGAGATCACCACGGGGTCGGCATTGCGCACGGCCCAGAGGATGGCGGGGACAAGGTAGGCCAGCGACTTGCCGGTGCCGGTGCCCGCTTCGACCATCAGCACGAGGTCGTCGTTGAATGCCTCCCCCACCTCGCGCACCATGCGCAGTTGCTCGGGGCGATATTCATAGGAATCGAAGCGGCCGGCGATTGCGCCATCTTTCTCGAAGAGGCGGCAAAGGGCGTCTAAGTCGAGCGGCTGCGGCGGATTGGCCGGCTCGCGCGGCGCGACGCGGAATGGCACCGGTTCGCCGGATTCGATGAGGTCGCGCGCCGTCTTCTGCTTGACGCCGAACCCCTTGCGCAGCGCCGCGGCGGCGGCCTCGGAGATGAGGGGCTTCAGGGGATGGTCGATCGGCTCCAGGAGGCGTTCCATTTCCGATAGGACGGCCAGCGGCATGCCGTTCAGGCGATCGATCAGCGCGAGCCAGACGCGGGCGGAGAGGGACGCGCAGGAAGCTGTTCCCGTTGTAGGGGCAAGGCATGCCTTGCCCTTGTCGGGAGGAACCCCGTTCGCAGAAGGGGCCTTTGCAGAAGCAGGGCGCTTGTCCGCGAGTGACGCTGTATCCGTTGCAGGGGCAAGGCATGCCTTGCCCCTACCAAGAGGAACGGCGTTCGCTGCGCCCGGTTCATCCTCCAATCGCAACTCCGCGCACAGCGCGTACAGGTCGTGCGATTCGGCGGTGGGCAGGATGACTCGCGCGACGTAGTCGGCGTCGAGGAGGCGGTCGGCGAGTTTCTCGGCGAGGGATTTGTCCAGCGATTTGAGGAGTTCGGCGGCGCGGAAGCAAACGGGCTGAACCTCCTGCAACAACTCCGCAGGGTCGGACACCTCCACGGGGTCATCCGGTTGTCCATCGGAGAGACGGAGGAGCGTGAGGCCACCGGAGGGGGAAGAGGGCCAGTCGATGATGGAGTAACGACCCTTGATTTTCGATTTCTTCATAGAAAGGCTAGGTTAACAAATGCAGAGTGTGGAATGCAAAGTGCAGAATGCAGAGCCTGGTGGAGCGCGCTGTCCCAGCGCGCTTGACGTGCTTGCCATCACGTCGCAAATCGTCCGAATCAACGGCTTCCACTTCCTCCCGGCAGCCCGGAAATGGGTGGTTTGCCTCCCTACCGACTACAGAATGAACCGCCTTGGCATCGTACCCGCTCAGGGCGATAAAGCCGCTGCGCTCCAACGTCAAGCGCGCTGGGACAGCGCGCTCCACCAGCCCCCCCAAAAAGCCGCACTGGGCCCGCGGGCTGAAGCCCGCGCTACAGGCCACCTTGCGCAATCCACGGACGCGGGCTGAAGCCCGCGCTACACGCGGCGAGGGGCAAGGCATGCCTTGCCCCTACCACGACCTGAACACGCCGCCTTTTCTGCTTGACAGAAGTTCGCATCGGCCCTTATACTTAGGCCACGATTTGCCACTATGGCCAACCTCTTTTCCTTCATCAGGCTGCTGATTTTATGGACGGTTTCACGCACCGAGCGGGGCAGCTTTATTGCGAAGAGGTTCCCCTGACGTTGCTCGCAGAGCGTTATGGAACGCCGCTTTACGTCTACAGCCGCTCGGCGCTGCTGAACCGCCTGAAGGAGCTGCAGGAGGCGTTCGCCCCGGCCAGCCCGCTTATCTGCTATTCCGTCAAGGCCAACAGCAATCTCTCCATTCTCCGGCTCCTGGGCAAGGCGGGGGCAGGGTTCGATATCGTGTCCGGGGGGGAACTGTTCCGCGCGCTGAACGCGGGGGCTGATCCATCGAAGATTGTTTTCGCGGGGGTGGGCAAGAGCCCCCGGGAGATCGCCGCGGCTATCCGGGCGGGGATCCGGATGTTCAATGCGGAGTCGGAGGCGGAGTTGCAGGCCGCCGACGCGGCGGCGAAGGCGCTCCATTGCAGGGCGACGGTGGCGCTGCGAATCAATCCCGATGTGGATGCGCGGACGCATGCGAAGACGACGACGGGCCGCAAGGATAACAAGTTCGGGATTGCGCTACCGCATGCGCGGGAGATTTTCGCGCGGCACGGCCGCTATCCGAACCTCGATATTACGGGCATCCACCTGCACCTCGGTTCCCCCATCTACACCGTCGAGCCGTACCGCAAGGCGCTGGAGAAGATGCGCTCTTTCGTGGCGGAGGTGCGCGGAACGGGCGCACAGTTGCGCACGATCAATATGGGCGGCGGCTACTGCATTTCGTACGAGGGGCAGAAGGTGATCGCCCCGCGCGATTACGCCCGGGCGATTCTGCCCGCCGTCCGGCAGATGGGGCTGGGGCTGATTATCGAGCCGGGGCGGTTCATTGTGGGAAATTCCGCCCTTCTCCTTGGGCGGGTGACGTACGTGAAGGAAGGCTGGCTGGGGCGCAAGTTCGTGATACTGGACGCGGGGATGAACGATCTCATGCGCCCGGCGCTGTATGGCTCCTATCACCAGATCTGGCCTGTGCGCGGGCCGGCCGCGCCGATCCTGGGCGGGCGGGCGCGCAAGGGGGCGCGGCTGGAAACCGTGGACATCGTCGGCCCGATATGCGAAACTACCGATTGCTTCGCGCGAGAGCGCCGGATTCCCCGGATGCGCGCGGGAGAGCTCGTGGCGCTGTTCAGCACCGGAGCGTACGGGATGTCGATGAGTTCCAGCTACAACTCGCGTCCGCGCGCGGCGGAGGTGCTGGTGTCCGGCGGACGCGCGCGAGTGATCCGCAAGAGAGAAACGTACGATGATTTGACCCGCGGCGAATGACCGGGTGACGGACCGCCGCAACACGTTGGAGGAGTCCACGCATGCCGCTCAACCGATCACGCTTTGCCATCCTCTTGCCCGCCGTCCTGCTGACCGCCGCCCTCATCGCCCCCGCGCTTCAGGCCCAGGAGAAGAAGGCCGACCCGCTGGAGTTGATGAAGAAGTTCACCAGCGCCGTGAAGCTCTATTCCCAGGGGAATTACGAGCAGTCGGCCAAGCTGCTGGATGAAGTGATCAAGGCGAACCCCTCCTCGCACGAGGCGCTGCTGCTGCGCGAAGAGGCGGGGATGGGCATCCTCGTGAAGATGCTGAGCGACCCGAAGGTCCGCGACGCGGCGACGATGATCCTGCGCAAGGCGGCCGAGGAGTCCTCCAAGCTCCAGCGCGACCCGGCGACGATCAAGGCATTGGTGGACCAGACCGGGAGCGAGGAGTACATCCTGCGCGAGACGGCGGTCCGGCGGCTGATCGCCATCGGGCCGTTCGCTGTGCCCTTCTTGCTGGACCAGGCGATGAGCGATGATCCGTTTTCGCTGACGAGCCGCCGCGTGGCGGCGCTGAGGATCATCCGCGAGATGGGCGCGGCGGCCATTCCGCCGCTGCTGGTGGCGTTCGAGAACGCGAAGCCTGAGGCGGCCGTTCGCCTTGCGCGTATGCTGGGGGAGACTCCGGATGCGCGCTCGATCCCCGCGCTGATGGCGACGATGCAGAATCCGAAGGCGCCGGAGTTCCTGCGGCAGGCCGCGACCGACGCGCTGAATATGATCCGCCCCGCTCCCACCGCGCCGGCGAAGGCGAAGCAGCCCGCGCCCGAAATGACCGCCGCCCAGGCCTGTCTGGAGCTGGCGACGCGCTACTACTACAACGACGTGGCGCTGATCGAGATCGTCCCGCTCTGGCAGCGCGTGAACTGGAAGTGGAACGCGCAAGGGAAGCTGTACGCGGAGTCCCTGACGTTCGAGAATATCCCGGCGTACGTGTACCCCCGACTGCGCGCGGAAGCGCTGCTGCTCCAAGGGATGAAGCTCCCCCACCAGCAGCCGGAGTTGCTTGAACTGTACGTATGCAACAACTACATGGAGATCGAAGAAGCGCAGGCGGCGAAGGACGCGGCGCGCCTGACGGCCATCGAGCCGCTGCGCCGGATCAACGAATCGCTGGGCGTTGCCAATCTATACGGGGTGCTGGGCCGCGCGCTCAAGGACGGCACGACGCCGCTGGCGCAGGATTGCATCGGCTCGCTCCGGGCGATCGGTGACCCGCGTCCTCCCACCGGGCAGAATACCCTGGTGCAGGCGCTTTCCTACCCGGACAAGGTGGTGCGGACGAACGCGGCGGAGACGCTGATGTTCCTGTATCCCACCGGCGAGGCGGGCGCGCCGAACGAAGTCGTGGGCACGGTGGTAGGCGCGCTGGGGGCGACGGTCCGCCCGCACGTGCTGGTGCTGACGGACAACGACACGCTCTACAAGTCGCTGGCAGGCCAAATCACTTCCTGGACGATGGCGCCGGAATGCCGCCGCGACCAGCTCGAGCTGATGGAGCGCATCCGCGCAATGACCCCGCCGGTGAGCCTGCTGATTCTGGATACGCGCCTGAAGGGGGCGAGCGGGCTGGCGATTACGAAGCTGCTGCACAACGAGCTCGGGGAGAATGCGCCGCCGGCGATTCTGCTCGCGCCGCCGGGTGACGTTGCGAACCTGCGCAAGGGGGCGACAGGGCTCCCCGTGGGCGTGCTGGCGATCCCGCCGGCCGCAGAGGAGTTGAGGAAGATGTCCTTCGCCGCAGTGGCCGCGTCCAAAGCGCCGCCAACCGAGGATATCCTGCAGGATACGGAGATGGTGAAGAAGACGCTGATGACGCTCAGCCGCGTGCCGCGCGCCTCCAGGTACCCGACGACGGAACTGGCCGGGACGGTCATGCGGCTTTGCGTCGGCTATCCGCAGGAGATACGCATTCTGGCGATGCAGGTGATCGCGACGATGCCGAGCGCGGAGCCGCGCGATGCGATGTTCGGGATCTTCGCGAGCGCAAAGGAGCCGGTGGAGGTCCGCCGCGCGGCGGGGGCCGCGTTCCTGAATACGCTGGTCTATGCGCCGAAGCTCGACCCGGAGCAGCGCTCCCTGGTCCGCAAGCTCTCCGCGGACGCGGACGCGCAGGTGTCCGTTCTGGCGATGCGAGCGCTGTCGGTGGCTGACATTTCCCAGAGCGAACGCGAGACGTGGCTGCTGGAGCTTGGGGCCAAGGCGAAGTGAGGCCCGGACGCTCTGAGAGCCTTCCCGCCGTTCGACTTTGCTTTGGGCGGGAAGAGGACGAAGCCATTTCATGACGCCGGGTGAGCCAATGCGTTATGCGTTCCTGTCGGCGTGATCGCTTCCGAAAGATTGCTTCGTCGCTGGGCTCCTCGCAATGACGCTGAAGTCGCCTCGCTCGTCATGTCAGGGGATTTGAAGAGACCACCGGAGAGCGGCGTGGATGAACTGATTCTGGCGTCCGCCTCCCCCCGGCGGCGCGAGCTTCTGGCGGCGACCGGGCGGACGTTCCGGGTGGTCCCCTCCGATGCGGAGGAGTCTGTGCCGGAAGGGCTCTCCCCCGCGGAGGCCGCGGAACTCCTGGCCTGCCGCAAGGCGGAGGCGGTCGCCTCCCGCCTCACCAACGGCATTGTGATCGGGGCCGATACGATCGTCACCTCCGGCTCCGACCTCATCGGCAAACCGTCCGACCGCGCGGATGCCATCCGCATTCTGGAATGTCTGAGCCGCCGCGCGCACACGGTGATCACGGGGCTGTGCCTGATCGACGCGCGCACCCGACGGCGGCTCTCCGCCTGCGAGCGCACGCGCGTCCACATGCGCGGGATGGAACGCCGCGAGATTGAGGAGTACGTGGACAGCGGCGAGGCGATGGGGAAGGCC
Source organism: uncultured Planctomycetota bacterium (assembly GCA_903901045.1). Lineage (GTDB taxonomy): Bacteria > Planctomycetota > Brocadiia > CAIUPP01 > CAIUPP01 > CAIUPP01. The sequence goes on along the minus strand of CAIUPP010000123.1, from coordinate 71,122 downwards.
GGAGCGTACGCGATCCAGGAGAGCGGCGACCGGTTCGTGGAGCGAATCGAGGGGAGCCTGAGCAACGTGGTGGGGCTCCCGATGGAGCTTCTGGAACGGCTGCTGGAGCAGATGGAGTTGGAATCGCAGAAAGAGGGCCGATGAAACGAGGACATGGAATTCTCCTGCTGCTGGCGATGACCGCCGTCATTCTGCTCCTGCTGGGATGGGTGTTCAGCAAGGTGGACTACGCGGGGGTGGCGGACGCCTTCCGCTCGGCGCGATGGGGCTGGCTGCCGCTGGGGATCCTGATGCAGATGGTGGTGTTCCCGGTCAAGGCGCTGCGCTGGCGGCTGATTCTCGGGCGCGACAATCCGGCGCCGGGGCGGCCCCTGCTTTCCGCCATCATGATCGGCTTCATGATCAACTGCATCTTCTCGCGGATCGGGGAGATCGTGCGCCCGCTGGTGCTGTCGCTCAAGACGGAGGTGCGCATGCCGGCGGGGCTGGCGAGCATCGCGCTGGAACGGCTGTTCGACATGTGCGTGGTGCTGCTGTTCCTGGCGACGTCGCTGCTCTGGCTGCGCCGCGATATCTCCAGCGCGGGGTCGGCTCAACTGGCGCTGCTGCAAGTGACCGGGCTGGCGGTGGCGGCGGCGTTCGTGCTGCTGGTGCTGTTCCTGGTGTTCCTGCGGGTCCGCCCGGAGATGACGACGCGGCTGGTCCTCAAGAGCGTCTCCTGGCTGCCGGCGAAGGCGCAGGGGCACGTGGCGAATTTCCTGAAGTCGTTCCTGAAGGGGCTGGACGCCATCCGCAGTCCGCGCCAGGTGGCGGTGCTGATCGCGCTTTCGATTGCGCACTGGATGCTCCAGGTGCTGTTCTTCCTGTTCATCGGGTTCTGCTTCCCGGCGCTCCATCTGGGTTTCCCGGCGGCGATGCTCATGTTCGCCATTACGGCGCTGGCGCTGGGTGCGGTGCCGACGCCGGGATACATCGGGATTTACCAGGGGGGAGTCAAGATGGCCGCGGCGATCCTGGCGCTGGGGCCGGCCGGCGCGGTGGTGAGCTACGCATGGCTCGCCTGGGCGGCGAGCATTCCGCCGGTGATCGTGGCAGGCTTTGCGTTCCTGTGGGCCGAGGGGCTGACCCTGAAGCAGTTGCGGGGCGAAGCGAGCCGAACGCCGAAAGCCGGTTGAGGGAAGGGCTTCACGAGGCAATGGGCGGCGGTCAATGATCCCTGGCTAATGTCTTTGTAGGGGCAAGGCATGCCTTGCCCCCACTTGCGTCTCAAGCTGCTTACGCGCCGCTCATTAACCATCCCGCCTTGCCGCCTTGTGCGCGGCTTGCTCCAATTCCTCGGCGCTGGAAAACCTGCGGGCAGGGTACTTCTCCAGCAGGCGCATTACAAGGGCTGAGGCGGCGGGGGAAATTCCGGCAACCACTTCGTGCGGGGCGGGCGGTTTCGTGCGCTCGACGCCCTGCAGGATCGCAAGGAGGGTGTCGCCCTGGATGGGGGCGCGGCCGGTGAGGGCGTGGTAGATGCTTGCGCCGAGGGAGTAGAGGTCGGAGCGGCCGTCCACGGCGCGGCCGGCGGCCTGCTCGGGGGAGATGTACAGCGGGGTGCCGATGATGGCGCTGACGCTGGAGATGTCCGGCGCGCCGATGGCGCGCGCAAGGCCGAAGTCGGTGAGCATGGCGCGGCCGGCGGCGTCGAGCAGGATGTTGGCGGGTTTGACGTCGCGATGGACGAGGCCGAGGCGATGCGCGGCGCCGAGTCCCGCGGCGATCTGCGAGAGAATGTCCAGCGCTTCGCGCTCGGGCAGGCGTCCCATGCGCTCGATGCGCGTCCGCAGGTTCTCCCCTTCCACGTAACGCTGCACGAGAAAGAGGCGTCCCTGCTCTTCGCCGGCGTTGAGTATCTGGACGACGCCGGGGTGCTGGATCTGTGCGGCGGCGCGCGCGCCGCGGATGAAGCGCTGCCGGTCCTGGGGACCCCATTGGAGCAGGTCGGCGGGGAGGAGTTTCACGGCGACCTGAAGGTCGAGCAGTTCGTGGCGGGCGAGCCAGACGGAGCCGCTTGCGCCGCGTCCGAGGAGTCGCTGGAGAAGGCAGCCGGCTATGAGCATGCCGCTCAAGTCCTGTGGGCCGCCGGGGGCGGCTTCGCCAACGCGCGGCCCGCCCGGTCCGGCTCCGGTCTGCTCCGGTTCCTGCGCCGCCCGCGGGACGGTCAACGCGGCCACTCGCTGTTTGAATTCCTCGATGTCGAAGGGCTTGAAGAGGATGGCGTCGACGAGGGGGCGCAGGGAGTCGAGGGCTTCGGCGGGAAAACGGGGCGGCGCGAGGAGAAGGATGGGAACGCCGTCGCTGCGCGCGCGCAGGCAGAAGGATTGCACGAGACCTCCGGGCAGCGCGGCGTCGAGGATGGCGACGCGCAGTCCGCCGCGCAGGAGGGCGGCAGCGGAGGGCAGGTCGGCGGCGGCGAGCAGTTCCGCTCCGGTCTGGGCCAGGGCGGCGCGGCAGGCCGCGACAGTCTGAGGGTGGTCGTCGGCAATGAGGATGCGGTCGGTCACTTTCGGCCCCACTGGAAGCTGTTTTGATCTGTTGAAATCACACTGTTCCATTCGTCAGGCCGCGCAGCGGCCGCCGGACTTTAGCCCACGGCGAGCGAAGCGAGTCGTGGGGTCAAAGTCGTACCCACCCCCCCGAGCCCCCGAAGGGGGCGACGGAGACTCCCGCCAAGGTTCCGTCGCCCCCTTCGGGGGCTCTCTTGCCTCCCAAGTCGTGTCGTTCCCCACGACTCGCTTCGCTCGCCGTGGGCTACTATCCATCACCCCCTGCGGGGGTTCGCAGGAGGGTTTCAACTAGAAGCTGTTTCACAACTCGGCAGGCGGCGCGGACTAACCCCTCGACTGGCTCGGGGCCGCGTGCGGAGTCGAGCGGCGAGTCCGCGCAATGTTTCTGGCGGGTTTGACCCATTCGACTGCGCCCAGGGCAAGTAATCCACGCCACAGTTTTGAAACAGCTTCTAACGTCCTGCTATCTCATGGTATAGGCGGACCAGCTTGGAAGCAAGGGGCGAAAGATCGTAGCGGGCCTGGACGATTTCGCGGCCGCGGCGGCCCATGGCGCCCCAGCGGTCCGGGTGGGTCGCGAGTTCGCGCAGGTTGCGCGCGAGGGAGGCGGCGTCCCCCTCCTCGGAGAGCAACCCGCTGCGCCCTTCTTCGACGCACTCGGGAATCCCCGCGTGGCGGGTGGAGATCACCGGCAGGCCGGAGGCCTGCGCCTCCTTGAGGACGTTGGGGATGCCCTCGCGGTCGCCGTCGGGAGCGCTCTTGCAGGGAAGGATGAAGAGATCAGCGGCCTGCATCCGCAGCAGCAGCGCCTGGCGCGACATCACGCCGGCGAGGCGGGCGCGACCGGTGAGGCGCATCCGGGCGATCCTCTGCGCCAGCCGGGGCCGCTCCGGGCCGTCGCCGACGATTTCGAGCGCAACGTCCGGACACTCGGCGAGGGCGCGGAGGGCATCGTCGATCCCCTTCTTGGCGACCAGCCGCCCCGCCGCAAGCAGGCGCACCGGCTCGCCGCGCGCGGGGGCGGTCCGCTCACGGAACGGGATGGAGGTAACGTCGATCCCGGAGGGGAGCGTTTCGGTCCGCTCGGGGGGAAAGCCCATCGCGATGAGCTCGGCGCGCATGGCGTCGGAGCGCGCGAGAAAGAGCCGCCCCTGCCGCTGCAACGCGCCCAGGTCGGAGGGAGCGGCCCGGCGCACCAGCCCCACATCCTGTCCGCGAAAACTGACGGCCAGCGGAATTTCCAGGGCGCGCGCAACCGGCGCAGCCATGAGCCCGAGGTGGCCGAACTGCGCGTGCAGGAGGCTCGGGGGCTCGGCGGAGAGAGTCCGCTGCAGCCGCGCGCGCCAGCGCACCATGCGGGGATGGCGCAAGGTCTCGCGCGGGCGGCGGAAGAGTTCTCCCGGCAGTCCCAGCGCATTGGCCGCCAGCGCTCCCGTCAGGGAATCCGAGCCGAGATATTCAACGGCAATCGGCAGGCCGTCGAAAGACTCGGGCAGAGCGCGACCGCTGGGAAAGAGGGCGAGAACGCGGCAGGCGACCTTCTGCCTGGCGACGGCGGCAATCTCGGCGAGGAGGGAGTGTTCGTACAGGCTCGGAAAGCCCCCTGCCAGGAGCGCGACGTTCAGCCCCCGAGGAGCTTCAGTTTCTTTTCGTGCGCCAGCCATCGTTTCACCGCCTCCAGCACCGGGCCGGGCTCGATCCCCTCCATGCAAGTGGGGGATTGTTCGCACGTGGGCCGATAGCAGGGAACGCATGGCGCGGCGCTGATGACCTTCTCGCCGCGGTCGTACAGCTCGATCTCCTGCGCGCAGGTGGGGCCGAAGAGGACGATGGCGGGCCGCCGCTCGGCGATGGCCAGGTGCATTCCGAGGGAGTCGCCGGTGACCAGCAGGGCGCAGCGCCCCACGAGCGCCTGGAACTGGCGGATGGTGTTGCCGGTGCCGGCGCTGAAGACGCGCGGCAGTTTCGCGCGCAGGATCTCCTCGATGGCCGCGCGCTCGCGCTCCGCGCCGAAGAGCAGCACATTGCACTCCACCTGCTTCAGCAGCGCGCGGAGGAATTGCACCGCGCGCGGGGCGGACCACATCTTATTGGCGAAGGCGCTCCCCCCGCCCAGGTTGAGGCCGATCAGCGCCTCATCGGGACTCACCCCCAGCCCCGAAAGCAGCGCGTCGGCGTGGCAGCGGTCGTTCGCGTCGATCTCGATGACGTACTCATCGCGCTGATATTTCAAGCCGACGACCTCGAAGATGATCTCCTGATAGCTTCGCGTGTTGCGACGGAACTTGAGGTCGTCGTCGAGCCCGAGTTGGAAGGCGTACTCGGATTCCTTGTTGAACGTGTAGAGCGTGCCGAATCGGCTGAGGCCGAAGCCGAGCTTGACGCGGGCATCGACCCATTCCGCCACGGCGGCGGCGCGCGCGGTCTTGTCCAGGCTGAGGACGCGGTCGAAGCGCTGCACGCGCAGCGGTTCGAGCGATTCCGGACGATAAGGCAGGAGGACGTTAATGAGCGGGTTGCCGCGAAGCATCTCCTCGGAGATGGGATGCGTCAGCCAGGTGACGTGGCAGGGCTGATAGGCGCGGTGGAGCGGCTGGAGGATGGGGGTGGTGCGCGCGACGTCGCCGATGGCGTCGAGCTTGATGATGAGGATGCGCTCCCCCATCGGGGAGTAGTGGGTGCACCCCTCGCACCTGCAATGGTGAATGCAGGGTTTGTCCCCGCGGAAGTGGCGGCAGTCGAGCTTGAGTTTCATTCAGCCCTCCAAGGTCACCGGATTCTATCAGCGCGGGGAACGGGACGTCAAGGAAACGGGTTGCACCGCGGAGAGGCGGAGAGCGCAGAGGACGGAAACGGACTGCACCACGGAGGAGACGGAGAGCCACGGAGAACGGCGTTCGGGTTTGGACGGGCGCAGCAGGATGCGTTCTACAGCTTTTTCCCTTCCCCTCCATCGCCACTCTCGACGGTCACGAGCGTCTTCATCCACTCGGCCATGAATTCTTCGCGCGACAGGCAAATGTTTCCGCGTAGCGGGTCCGCAAGAGTAACTTGCTTGTCGTCCACCGCGAGGATGACGGTGTAATGGAAAGTGAAGTGCGGCAGCATGACCTCTGCAATGACCGGCATCCGGCGTATCCCCAAATCCTGCCAGTTCGATCGGATCACGGCGACTTCGTAGCCCGCGAAGGATGCCTTTTCGCGCACAGCCAGCGCAAGCATAACTTCACTGGTCCCCAGCCACGGTTGGGTCCCGCAGAGTTGGGCCATTTCGGCCTCGGTCGTGGGAATCCGCAACTGCGCAAGCAATGTCACGCCCGCCGCGGGACCGCAAGTCCATCCGTTGCTCTGGAAGCACAGGCCATCCCGCCCGGACTTGCCGGGAAGCCGCGCCGTGTCCCAGCAGTGCGCCCCGGACAATTGAAAGAGAACTGCGCAGGAATAGCAAATGGAGATCGTAATGAAAGCGATCCGCGGCATACGCGGCATGACAGGCGAAGAAGCGATTCCGAGCAGAACAAACGCAAAGAAAGTGATCCACCAGGGATACAGTCGCCCCCACGGCCCCAGCCGCGCGAGGGCATAGCCCGCGCTGGGCCAGAACCAGAAGGCGGCGCATAGGAGAAACAGCGGAAGGGAGATGAGCACGCCCACCAGCGCGGTCTTCCGCCCTCGCCGCCCCAGCTTCATGCCGAGAAGAAAACTGGCGGCGAAGAGGAACGCCAGGATTATGGATAAGGTCCAGGTCACCGCACAGGATCTCCTGACAGGCCGTCGAGAAACTAGTCGCTGAGCGGCACAGCCGCCCCCCCTAGCGATTAGACTCCGGACACGCGATGGACATCGGCGAAGCGTTGATTTCATCAACGACCCGTCGTGCCCGCTCTGCACTGCCCGCATTGCCGAAGTGCGTGTCCGTGATTTGGACGAGCCACAAATGGACATCCTCCTGCGCATGCGCTGTGACCACCCAGATTGCCAGCAATGCGGCAATCGTAAGGCTTGCCCTACTCTGTCGACCGCCCATAGTTGAGTTCCTCCAGAACCCATCTGGACTTCCCACGCGGTCTTGCGGCGACAACGTCAAGCGCGCTGGGACAGCGCGCTCCACCACGTTCTGCATTCTGCACTCTGCATTCTGCACTCACGTCCGTCACCTGACCGGCTCAAATTCGATCTGGTGCTTCAGTTCGTTGAAGTGCAGCACGCGCACCTGGATCAACTGGCCCACTTTGAAGTCCCGGCGGCCGTGCGCGGAGACGGTGCCGCGTTCTTTGTTCACGTGGTAGAAGGAGTCCGAGAGCGCGGAGAGCCGGATGACGCCGTCGAGCAGGAACTCCCGCAGGTGCACACGCAGGCCGTAATTCTCGACGGAGGTGATGACGGCGTCCATCGGGGCTTTGTGCGCGCCGACGAATTCGAGCAGCCGCCGCGTGTTGATGGAGCGCTCGGCCATCTGCGCGTTGCGCTCCGTCTCGGTGGCGTGCGCCGCCCAGACCGGCATCCCCGAGCGCCAGTACTCCGCCCGCCCTTCCGATTTCAGCCGCCCGCTCCAATGCTCCTGCAAGACGCGGTGCACCAGCAGGTCCGGATAGCGGCGGATGGGGCTGGTGAAGTGCAGGTAATGGTCGGCGGCGATGGCGTAGTGGGGCTTCTTATCGGCGGAGTATTCCGCCATTTTCATCGATCGCAGGAGCAGATAATTCATCAGGTACGCGTCGGGCTTGCCGGCGAGGCGGTCGAGGAATTTCTGAATCTGCGCGCGGGTGCCGGGGCCGGGGAGGTTGTGGCCGAGGATCTTCGCGGTCGCGCGGAAGTCCGCGAGGCTCTCCGGCTCCGGCTCGTCGTGCGCGCGGCAGATGTAAGGCAGGTGATGGCGGATGAGGTAGCCGGCCACGCACTCGTTGGCGGCGAGCATGAACTGCTCGACGAGTTGGTGCGAGGAGTCGCTGCGCCGCAGGTCGACGCCGATGGTCCGCCCCTCGTTGTCGGTGACGATGTGCGACTCCGGGATGTCCATTTCGATCATCCCCGCTCGCCGCCGCGCGCCGCGGAGCGTCTGCGCCGTTTTGTGCATTTCGAGGAGCAGTTCCTGCAGGCGCTTCTGGTCGGCTGGCAGCGGTTCCCCTTCGAGGACTTTCTGGACTTCCTTGTAGTTGAAGCGATGGATGGAGCGGATGAAGCTGTCGTACACGTCGAACTCGCCGAGCTCCCCCTGGGCGCCGACGCGCATGCGGACGGTTTTGGTGAGGCGCACTTTGTGCGGCTGGAGGCTGCACAGGTTGTTGGAGAGCGCCTCCGGAAGCATGGGGATGACCTGGCCGGGGAGATAGCAACTGGTGCCGCGCGCGCGCGCCTCGCGGTCGAGCGCGCTATTGGGTTTGACGTAGTGGGTGACGTCGGCGATGTGCACTCCGATCTCCCATCCTTCGCCGAACCGGCGGATGGAGACGGCGTCGTCGAAGTCGCGCGCGTCCTCCGGGTCGATCGTGAAGATTTCCTCGCCGGTGAGATCGACGCGCCCCTTCAGATCGTCGGGGGAGACTTCGCCGCCGCATTTCTCGGCGTCGCGCAGGGCCTCGGGGGGGAATTCGGAGCGCAGGTTGTATTCATGCATCACGGAGAGGCGCTCAGCCTCCAGGCCGCCGCGCTGGCCGAAGACCTTGCTCACCACGCCGGCGGGGTTGATGTGGCGCGAGGGCCAGACGGTAATGCGCACGGCGACTTTGTCGTTGATCTGCGCGTCGCCGGCATCCTCGGCGGCCACCACGACGTCGCGGAAAAGGCGAGGATCGTCCGGGACGACGAAACGCATGTTCCCTTCCTGGCGGAAGGTGCCGACGATCTCCGTGCGGCCGCGCTGCAAAACGGAGACGATCTTGATCTCCGGGCGGTCCCCCCCGCCTTTGCGACCGCGCTGAGGCGTTCTCCGTCCGCGGAAGGACTCCGCGCGGCTGCGCGAGGAAGGCGGGACGCGCACGACCACCACGTCGCCATGCAGGGCGCTGCTCATATTGCCCGCGCCGATGTACATATCCTCGCCGTCGCGTTCACGCGCCGGGTGCACAAAGCCGAAGCCGCGGGGGTTGCAGATCAATTTCCCCACGGCCAGGTCCACGCGCTCCGGGTCGGCAAGCTGCCTGTTCTTGACCTCGACCAGTTCCCCGGCCAGTTCCAGTTCGCGGACGAGGGCGAGGAAGGCTTCCATTTCCTCCGGTGGCACGTCGAGGGCGCGGGCGAGTTGCTCGCGGGTCATGGGGCTGTAGCGCCGTCCGCGCACGAGCTTGAGAAGTTCACGGTCGGTCGTCATGGGTTAGCCCTTCCTTCCATGAAGTTCTCGCCACGGAGGCGCCGGGGGAGAACTACGCCGTTTCCGCGCCGCCGCGCGCCGGCGCAGCGGCCGGCTGGTGCGTTTCGAGATAGCGGCGCAGGCAGAGGCCGATCTGCGCGCAGGGAGGGCAGATCGTGTTGTCCATGCAGAACGAGAGCGGCGAGCAGAGGCCCTGCGCCTCGTCGGCCTCCTTGCCCAGCAAGGAAATGAACTCGCGGTCTTCGTCGGAGAGCGGCTGTCCGGCGTTGAAGGCTTCATAGATTCGGCGGACGCGGTCCATTCTGCGCGCGCCGGAGAGTTGCGCAATCGTTTCCTGCGGGCGCGCGGCCGTCTTCACTACGGCGCGGCGGGCGCTGAGCATCCACGGAACGTATCCGACCACGAGGTAGTAGGCCATGCCGCAGGCGAGCCCCAGCAGCATCGCCCACCCCTGCGGCCCCTCGGTGAGGCAACCGGCGACGAACAGCCCGGTGATGATCAGCGAGAAGGTCTTGACGCGCATGGGGAAGATCAGGAAGAGCGACATGATGCTTTCGGGGAAGAGCAGCCCGTACACGAGCATGAGCGTCATCGCCGGGGCCCAGCTTCCGACCATCTCCTGCCCCATCACGACGGCGCAGACGCCCCCGCCGACGATGGTCGCCGCCAAAAGGAGGAGGAAGCGCCGCGTCCCCCATACGACTTCCACCGGAACCGCCAGCAGGAACATGAGCAGCAGCTTCATGAACAGGTCCACCCAGTCGCTCGAAAGGAAGGCGTAGGTGGCCAAGCGCCAGTACTCGTGCCCCTTGACAACGGCCTCAGGGGAGATTTTCAGGGCGTCCACGACGTACGGGCCGTCCCCGCCAAGGTGAAACAAGGCGGCGGCGACATAGAGGCCCATGAGAATCCAGACGGTGTTGTAGGAGCGGCGGAAGACAGAGGGCATGGCATCCTGCTGAAAAATGGAGAGTCCGCGGGGTACGCGGGAAGTCACATTCGCTTGGAATCATTATAGCAGGAGCGCCGGGAGACGGACAAGGCAGAGGAATTGCTGAATGATAATTGATGATTGATTATTGACAAGTGATGATTCGCAACTATCCCCTCTGCGCGCCACACTGCCGCGGCATTCAATTATCAATTCGCAATCAGCACTCATCCATTATCAATTCTTCTCTCCCGGCTTGCTTTCAGTCGCAAGCGCCGAATAGAATGTGGTTCGTGCGTAATTGGCGCGCCTGTCGCAGCGGGTTCGCCGGTCATTCCAGCAATCGCGAAAGGAGCCGATATGGACCGTTCAGCCCTGGAGTTCCTCAAGAAGCTTGCCGAGACCCCCAGCCCGTCGGGATTCGAGCAGCCGGCCGCGCGGATCATTCGCGAGCGCATGAAGGGATTCGCCGACGAGGTGCGCACGGATGTGAACGGCAACGTGATCGGCATCGTCAACGGCGACGCGCCGCTGCGGGTGATGCTGGCGGGCCACTGCGACGAAATCGGCCTGATGATCACCCATATCGACGAGAAGGGGTACGTCTACTTCGCGGCGATCGGCGGGATTGACCCGGCGGTGCTGCCGGGGCAGATGGTGGAGATTCACGCCGAGAAGCGGCTGGTGCCCGGCGTCATCGGGCGCAAGGCGATCCATCTGATGGAGCCGGAGGAGCGCGGCAAGCCGTCGAAGATCCACGAGTACTGGATCGACATCGGCGCGAAAGACAAGAAGGATGCCGACAAGGCGGTGGCCGTCGGCGACCCGATCACGGTCTCGCGCCGGTTCCTCGAACTGCGCAACAACATTGTCGCCGGGCGCGGGTTCGACGACCGCGTGGGCGCATGGACGGTGGTGGAGACGCTGCGCCGGATGAAGAAGGCGCGGCCCAAGGTGGGCGTCTTCGCGGTGACCAGCGTGCAGGAGGAACTGGGGCTGCGCGGCGCGAAGACGGCGGCGTTCGGGATCACGCCGCACGTGGGGATCGCGGTGGACGTGGGGTTCGCCAGCGATTACCCTGAGATCAACAAGAAACTGGTGGGCGACGTCGCCCTGGGCCGCGGGCCCATTCTGCACCGGGGGGCGAACATCAACCCCGTGCTGGCTTCCTTGATGGAGAAGACGGGCCGGCGCAAGAAGATCCCATTCCAGATACAGGCCGAGCCGCGCGCCACGGGAACGGATGCGAATGTGATGCAGATGAACGGCGCGGGCGCGGCGACGGCGCTGCTGAGCATTCCGAACCGCTACATGCATACCCCCGTCGAACTGGTTTCGCTGGATGACCTGGACAAGGCGGTGGAGTTGCTGGTGGCGACCCTCGGCGAACTCAAGCCGGGCATGGACTTCACGCCCAGGTGAGGCGATGGCGCCCGAGGGCGAGCGAATGGAGGTTTCGACGGCCAACGCTCGCACAGCGGCGGCACTGTTGCGGGAGCCGGGCGTTCAATCCGCGCAGCCGGTTTGCTTCATCGCCCCGGATTTGCTAGCATTCATGCTCTGTCGATGGGGTGTATTCTGCGCATTCTTTAGAAAAACAATGAAGCGAGGTGAGACCAGTTGGCTAAGATCGTGGTAAGGGAGAACGATTCGATCGAGCGCGCGTTGAAGCAGTTCAAGCGCATTTGCGAGAAGGAAGGGCTGCGGCGCGAGATCAAGCGTTCTTCGTATTACGAGAAGCCCAGCGAGCAGCGCCGCCGTCGGAAGCTGCAGCAGGTGCGCGAACGCCGCAAGGCGAGCTTCAAGGCCGCGAAGGTGAAGCAGAAGTCCGTCATGCGCGCGCGCTGATCTCTCTCGAAAGTCGAATAATGCGGGCCTTCCGGTGGATGCCGGAAGGCCCGCTTGCTTTTCCGGCGCGGTCATTCCGGCAGGAAGGATGAGAGCGTCGGCCCCTCTCCGGTGAACGCCACTTCATACGCTCCCCCCGTTACGGGGATTCGCACCGGCCTGGCCGGCAGAAGCTCCACGCGCGGACGGCGGGCGTCGCGCAAGAGCGCATCGGCGTATTTCACCGTCGCATCGAAGCGATTCGTCTCGTCCGCAAATTCCGCCCCTGCGAGCGCGTGGTCGCCGCCATGAACGGCGAAGAAGGCCGCGTTTCGCCCCAACCCCCTCAAACGGGCGTACAGGAAAACGGAGTGCTTGACGTCCACGGCCGTGTCCATTGTGCCGTGGATGAGGGCGATGGGGGCCTCCTTCGGCAGCAGGTGGGCGTTCCGGCAGGGGTTGCGGATATCGAGCTCCGCGCCGGCGTACGCCGGGCCATCGCCGCAAGCCCACTGCATCATGGGCTTGCCTAGGGCCCGGCCATCCATGGCGAACCCCAGGCGCGCCGCCTCCTCCCCGGACATGGGCAGGTAGACGCCGGACACGAGTACCGCCGCCGCCCAGAGATGCGGCGCGAAGATCATGCACTGCGCCCCGAGTTGCCCGCCCTGCGACCCGCCCCAGATATACAGCCGGGAGCGGTCCAGCGCGGGATAACGCTGGAGGGTGCTCCACGCCGCGCGCAGGCAATCGATCGTCTGCAATTTCGACCAGTCGTACGGCACGTCCCAGGAGCATCCGGGCTCGGGATGGCGCGCCTCCCGGCCGGAATGCCGGTATTCCACGCGCGTCACCACCAGGTCGTAGCGGTCGGCGTATTTCTCGCTTTCCGGGGCGTACGCTTCTCGCCCGTCATTGCCCCAACCATGGATCAGCAGCAGGAGGCCGGTCGTCGGCCTCACCCCGCCGGCGGGCTCCGTCACGTACATATCGATGCGGTCGTCGCCGTATTTCTTGGAGACGTAATCCTGCGTCCGGAAGGGAACTGCCTGCGCTCGGCTCTCCATGATTGTCCTCTCACTCAGTCCGGGCCAGCCGGATATTCATTCCACCACGACTGCGCCACGGCAAGGCCGGGCGTTCTCAATTCAACTGCATGTGCGGCTCGACGCGCTCCCGTCCGAGAGCCACGCGCTCGGCAACGGCGATCTCCACGCGTTCAGGGCAAACCAGCATCGCCTGGCGCATGAGCGATTCATCCTGCTCCGCCAGGGCGCGGCCGGCCAGGTCCCCCTGCCGGATGCGCGAGGCCAGGACCGCTGATATGTATGCGGGCAGGCGCAGCCCCTTCGGCACGACGATGCGCCGGCTGGAAATGCGGCAGTTGACCTGCAGCAGCGCCGTCTCCGGCTGGTCGGACAGGATGCCCTCGTTCAGCACTTGGATGGATTCGTTTGCGGGGATGTCGGAGAGCCAGGCCGACAGGACGCGCGCGATGTAGACCGGGATGCCCCCTCCGCAGCGCCGAATGACTCGCAGGATTTCCTCACGCGCGGCGTTCCGGCTCACGAGTTCCTGGTAATCCCCGTCGCCGGGCCGCTTCATCAGCGCGCCGAGTTCCGCGCCGGTCAGCGGGAGACCCCGGAAACGTCCCGGCGCGCCCACGGGGGCCGTGAGATATCCGCAGGCCGCCATGAGCGCGATGTTGTTGCGGAAGGCGGTGGGCCATTCCGGAAAGGATTCCAGGTAGGGCGTCTTCAGACTCGACGGGTCATAATCCAACGGCAGCGTGCGGCGGAGCTCGTCGTATACGGAGACTCCCCGGCGCAGAATGTCCAGGAACCAGATTTCGTGGTTGACCCCGATTTCAGAGAAGGTCAGGTCGCGTTCCGGGCAGCCGAGGTAGGCGGAGAGGACTCGCTGGAAGATGTCCGAGGCGTTGCAGAGTCCGACGACTCGCCGAAGGCCGAACTTGCGGCACGCGGCCATCAGGGGCACGTCGGGGGGATTGGTGTCCACCATCAGCCACGCCTCCGGGGCGAGCTTCGCGACCTGCTGCGCCACCTGGAGAATGTGCGCGCCCTGGGAGACTCCGAAGGCCGAGTACCCCCCGCTTTCGGCCAGGCCGGCGGTGGCGTTGTAGAGAATCACGTCCGCGCCGCGGATGGCGTCGTCGAGGTCCGCCGCGCCGCCGACTTTGATCTCCGCCGCGTCCGCCCCGCCGACGCGCCCGATCAGCGTGAGGTTGCGCTGCAGTTTCTCCGGCGAACGGCCGTAAAGAAGAATGGAGCCCCGGCCGAGGGTATGATTCTGAACCAGTTCGCACACGACGGCGCACGCGATGCGGCCCGTGCCGCCGATGATGCCGATCTTCCAGGGTTTGCTCATGACGGACGCCCTCGTTCGCTGATTATGGGATGCGGCAAGCTGCCGCGGACTTGGGGAGTATACTACAATCGGGGTGTTTGGGAATAACGAGATGGCGCAATGGAAACAGGCCGTCCCGGGCCGGCCAATGCCGGCTCGGGACGCTCTGCAAGTGCGCGGACTACTTCTTGGCTTTGGCCTTGGCGCCGCAGACGCATTGCGCGGCGGGTTTGCCACAGGCCGCGCAGACGGCCTTCTTGATCTCAGCACCGCACGTCTTGCACGGCGAGCAACCGCAGGTCTGGCACATCGCACATTCCCTTCACGCAAGAACCCGTTTCGATGAACCGTGCGCCCACGGTTCCAACCTAATCGCACCCGGCGACCGAGTCAAGCGCGTTTTCCCGGCGTATCAGAGAGCAAGAACGAAGGCTTCACCACGGAGATACGGAGACCGGCAATGGCAATGAAACAACAACGGCATGAACCGCCGATGAACGCCGATGGACGCGGATGCAGGGAAGAGGGCAAAGAACTCTGCGAAGTCAGTGATATTCCGGTTCTGCCTTTCTCCCTGTCTCCACGGTGCGCCGTGCGAACCCCGTGTCTCCGTGGCGAGGCCCGCCCCCAGGAGCGTTGACAGCCGGCGCGCCAGACGATATTATTCCCCCCTTGTATCTTGAATGTCCGCCCCCCCCGCCGGGCGCGTGCCTGAGGGGCGCGTTGGATTCCGTCAGTCAAGGAGGATTCGCACCGTGAAGCGTCATCTGGCATGGATGGTCGCGCTGGCCGCGGCCCTGATCGTTGCAACGGCAACATTTGCCGAGCCCGAAAAAGCCGCCTCGGAAAAGTCCGAGCCGCAGAAGGTGAAAGTCGGCCTGTACGTGCTCAGCCTGGGCAAGCTGGACGTCAGCAGCGGAACCTACACCGTGGACTTCTACCTCCAGTTGGATTCCGACAAGCCGATTCCGGACAGCAGTTTCGAGTTCATGAACGGCCTGACCAACAGCCTGGAGAAGGTGGAGGACACCGTCACGCCCGAGAAGGCCGTCGCGGGCGAGGCGCAGAAGTTCGAGAAGTTCTACCGCATCAAGGCGACGCTGAACACGCCGATCGACCTGCGCCGGTTCCCGTTCGACCGGCAGCAGATGCTGATTGTGATCGAGGACAAGACGCGCACGATGGAAGAGGTGGTGTACGAGGCGGATGATAAGGCCAGCGGGCTGGACCCGGCGATTTTCTTCCCCGGCTGGGACATCACCGGCTGGACGCTCCAGACGCCGGAACATGATTACAAGGTGTACGACGAGAAGTTCTCGCAATTGAAGTACGCGATCGACATCCAGCGGGTGAGGCTGAACAGCTTCTTGAAGACGTTCCTGCCGGTGATCTTCCTGATGCTCATCGTCATGGCCAGCTTTATCCTGGACCCGGAGAAGATCACCACGCGGCTGGCGGCGATCAGTTCGGCGCTGGTGGCTTCGGCGATGTTCCACATCAGCATTTCCGGCCAGATTCCGGCGGTGGGATACCTGACCTTCGCCGACAAGTTCATGGTGCTCACGTACCTGCTGCTGCTGTGCAGTTTCTTCCTGAGCATCCGCGTTTTCATGCTCCAGGGGCGCAATGAGCTGGAGGGGGCGAAGAAGCTCAACAAGCTCTCGGAGTTCCTGGTGCTGATCGGAATGCCGGTGCTGTACCTGTGCCTGTTCCTGTTCTGCTGAACGGGAGATGAAGGAGGAACGGCTGAGCCGGTTCGAAAGAACGGCTCAGCCGTTTTCGTTTCCATGGGATGCGGCAGCGGCTTTCAACACGGAGGACGATGGAGGCGGGAAACGGCAACGGCTTTGATCCGCAGCAGTCATCAATGATCAATCATCACTCATCAATTATCACTTCTTCATCCTCCGTCCCGCCGCCAGATGATACACCCCATGGACGATGCGCCCCGCAATCGGGCGGCGCATGAGGATGGCGCGGTTCTTGCAGACCTCGGAGCAGCAGTAGCAACTGATGCAGAGGGACTGCTCCACCTTCAGCCGCCCGCCGACCTCGCGGAACGCCTTCGCGGGGCAGTTGGCAACGCATTCGCCGCAGAGGATGCAGCGGTCATCCATGACGCTCGCGCACGCGCCGCCGACGACGTTATACGCCCAGCGGACGAACCAGTCCGGCAGAAGGGTGAACAGGAGCGAGCGGACGAACGGCGGCGGTTTGCGCCAGTCCGGGATTCTGATCTGATCGAGCGGCGCTCCGACAACCTCGATCTGATCCAACCGCCCCACGCCCAGCCCGCTCTCGTCGGCGAAACGCGTGGTCAATACAACTCCCGGCTTGCAGCCCATCAAGTCGGCGGCGACGGCGTCCAGCGCGACGCAGTCCGCCGAGGCAAGCACCAGGCCGGCCTTCCGCGCGCTTCCCCCGGCGGGCCCGTTCCCCTCCATCCCCACGACGGCGTCCATGATCGCCACCCCCGGGCGAACGACGCTGTAGAGGTCGACCATCGCCCGGGCGATCTCGCGGGGGTGCGGCGCGCTCCGGTGGACCTCTTTCTTCCCATTCCCGGCGACGAGGCCAAGCTGGTTCTTCACCGCGCCGGTCAGCAGCGTGAGGCCGTGCGTCTTGAATTTGGGGAGCGTGACCAGCAGGTCCACGTCGCGCAGGAGCTTCGGCAAGCGAAGGCGCTTGAGGACCTTGCCCTCGGGGATAGGGATCTCTTCGGCGGGCGCGCGGTCGAAGTCGGCCAGTTCCACTCCGAGATCGGCGGCGACCTTGTCCAGGCCGGTGGTGCGGATGGCCTGCGCGGTGGAGCCGGGGGAGAGGCTGCCGCAGGAATCACCGATGATGACCCGGCAGCGCTGTTCGAGGAATATCTCCGCGACGGCGCGGACGAACTCCGGGTGGGTGTTGACCGCGGCCTCGGGGGTGTCGTGCGAACTGAGCAAATTCGGCTTGAGCAGCACCGTCGCCCCGGGGGGGCGATGCCATGACTCCGGCGGCAGCGGAGCGAGCGCCTCGCGCAGGGCGCGGCGCAGTTGAGCGCGGTCGTACTCCGGGCAACGGATGACCGAGACGGTGGTGAGTTTCATGCCTCGCAACGTTCCGAACTCGCAGGGTTGTCCCGGGCGGCACAGCGGTTCAATTCGCCGCCGGCGGCGCGCCCACTTCGAACAGCTTCATGGGCGGTCTTTCGTACAGCGCAACCAGCGGCACCGGACGCAGCCCTCCCGGCAACTGCCACTCCGGCTGGTCTTTCTGCATGTTGTGATCCACCAGCGCAAAACGCGGTCCGGGTTCGCGCAGGAACCGCTGGAGCGCTTCGTCGCTTTCCAGGAATATCACCGGACGGCGGAGGCTGAAGAAGAAGAGTTCATCGTCATCGTCCTGGCCGAACGCGGCGAGCGGAGCGCCGGTCGGGACCAGCCGGTCGATCTGCTCGGCATAGGCGACGCTGGCGTCCGTGCGCCAGAAGTACCGGTCCATGAGCGGGACGAAGAGGATGGTGAGGAATACCGTGATGGCGATCAGCCCCCCCACGGCATGATGGAAGCGCCTTCGCCGGGCTTCGGCTCCGGCCCAGAGCGCCAAAAGGCCGACCAGCAGGCACCCCACGACGCCGACCGCCTTCCCCTCCACCGGCAGCAGCAACCAGAGCGCCGGCAGCGCCAGCCCCGCCACGGCAAACAGGAAGAGCAGCACCACGAGCGGAAGCTCGAAGAGCCAGCGGCAGAGGCGCTTTGCGCCGGGGTCCGCGGCCGGGTCGGCCAGCAGCGTCACGGCGCGGTCGAGGTACCAGCCAATCAGCAGCGCCCAGAGCGGCATCAGCGGCAGCAGGTAGTGGTTCTTCTTGTTTTTCACGAGGGTGAGCGCCAGAACGCCCAGCGCCACCGACACCGCCAGCGCCATGGCGGGGCTGCCCCGCCGCGTGCGAAACTCGCGCACGGCCAGCCAGAGCGCCCCAAGCCCGAAGAGGCTCCAGGGGGCGCTCTTGATGAACAACTGCTCGAAGTAGAGATGCCAGGTGTTGCGCTCTCTGACCAGCGCATTCTCGAACTCGTAGCCGAGCAGGTCGCGCAGGTGGCCGGGATTGCTGATGCTGGAGGCGACCGCCCAGAGTCCGATGCCGAGCGCCAGCATGATGCCGAGCATCGCCAGCAGGTGCCCCGCGGGACGCCAGCGGCCTGTCTGGCAGCGCCAGAGGCCGACCATCGGCACGGCGTAGAAGAGGATCGCCTGCGGCCCTTTGGAGAGGACGGCGGCGCTGAGGAGGAAGCCTGCCACGCCGGCCAGCGCCCAGGCGGCGCGGCGCGAGCGCGCGTCCGCCGTGCGCGAACTGAACAGCAGCGCCCCCGTGATCAGAGAAGCCATGAGCATGTCCATCCGCGCGACGCGCCCCCAGAGCGCGACCAGGTAGAATGTGACGAGAATCAGCGCGGCCCATTCTCCCGCGCGGCGATTGAACAGCCTGATGCCCAGCAGGTAAACCGCCAGCGCCATCGCCGTCGCGGCCAGGCCGCTGGGAAGCCGCGCCATGGCGAAGGATGTCTGCCCCGATAATTTGAAGAAGCCGGCGGCGATCCAGTTGAATAGCGGTGGTTTCAGGGTATAGGGCTCGCCCAGGATGTGCGGGACAACGTACTGGCCGCTGGTCACCATCTCCCGGGCGATCTCGGCGTGCCGCCCTTCGCGGGAGAGAATGCGCCGCTCGGTGCCAAGTGCGGGAAGGAAGATGAGGGCGCAGAGGAGGATCAAAGCGAGGGCGTCAAGGAGAGTCCTGTTTCGCAAGAACATGAGCTGCGCTCTCCCATAGAGATTGAACGGAACGTCGCCCGGACCTTTCCTATATCCGGTTGCGGCGCGGCTGTCAAGACAACGCCGGTCCGCCACGGCGGTGCGGCATTCTCTGCGACCCGCCGGCGCGGCGGGTGCGGTTCCTCTCTTTCATTCACTCCCCGTTCTTACTACAATCAGCGGCAGGCTGGAATGGATTGGAGGGACTCTTGCTCGCGGCCGGAAGGAAGCTGGGACGGTACCAACTGCGCCAGTCGCTGGGCGTGGGCGGGATGTCCGCCGTCTATCGCGCCTACGACCCGGTGATTGACCGCGAGGTGGCGCTGAAGGTGCTTCCGCCAGAGATGGGGCGCGACGAAACGCTGCGCCTGCGCTTTCAGGAGGAGGCGCGCGCGCTGGCCAAACTGAACCACCGCAATCTGGTGAAAATTTATGCGGTGGGGGAAGAGGGGCCGGTCAGCTTCTACGCGATGGAACTGGTGCAGGGGCTCTCGCTGCGGCAGGTGCTCGCGGCGCGGGGCGCCCTCCCCTGGCGGCAGGCGCTGGCCGTCTTCGTGCAGTTGCTGGCCGGGCTGGAAGCGGTCCACCGCTGCGGCATCATTCACCGCGATCTCAAACCGGGGAACCTGATGCTGGAGCCCTCCGGGCGGGTGGTGCTGATGGACTTCGGCCTGTCGCGCCGAGCGGAACGGCAGAACCTCACCGCGCTGGGCGCAGTGCTGGGGACGCCCAAATACATCTCCCCCGAGCAGGCGCTCGGAGAACCGGCCGGCGAGCCGAGCGATTTGTATTCCGCCGGGGTGGTCCTGTTCGAGATGCTGGCCGGCCAACCCCCCTTCAGCGGCGAGGACAATATCAGCCTGCTTCGCCGGCACGTGGAATCCCCCGCGCCGGACATCGCCGAGGCCGCGCCGGAAACGCCGGAAGCGTTGCGCCTCCTGCTGGCGAATCTTCTTGCAAAGTCCCCGAAAGAGCGCTATCCTCACGTTAAGGAAGCGCTGGCGACGCTGGCCGGTTTGGCGCCGGAAGCGCCTGCCGCGGTGCAGGCGGTGCGCGAGTTGATGGCGACGGAGGCGAGTTCCGCGCCCCCCGAGCCGCGCGCGGCAGGGCCGGAAGGCCCGCCTGCGGCCCCGGCGCGGTTCGAGCGCTCGGAGATGCTGCGCACTTGGGTGGCGCTGATTGCCGCGGTGGCGTCGGTGCTGGCGCTGATTCTGGCGCTGGTGGCGTTGTTTCACGAACGGGTGCTGCCGAGTTCTCAGGCGCCGCTGCGGCGCGCAACGCCGCAACCGGGCAGCCATTGGCAGGTGACGCGATTCGACGGCAGCCAGTTCGTCGGCGAACTGGTGCATATAGAGCCGGACCCCGCAGGCGGCGCAATCTGGACGTTCCGCCTGCCCGATGGCGGGCAGGAAAGCCTGCCGGATTCCCGTTTCACTTTGAAAAGACAGTGGGAAGGAGGTGAGAATCCATGACAGAATTCGTGATGCGAGCTTTATTTCTGCTGGCTTGCGCGAGCATCGGATACCAGGTATCCGCCAAGCGCGAGGATGAGTACCTGCTTTGGGGCATCCTCGTCGGCATGGCGATTGGACTGTTAATCATCGCTCTGGAGATCGTGCTCAGCAAGCGGCCCATCCAATCCATAAGTTCCATTGTGTTCGGCCTCATAACCGGCTCTATTCTGGCGATCCTCTTCTACAATATTTTCCAACTGACCGACACGGCCTCCCTGGCCAAACTCCTCATGGGAGACCGCGCGACGGCCGAGGACCTGCGCCTCGTCGTGTTGCTGGCGCTGGCGCTGGCCTGCTGCTACATGTGCGTTATGGTGATCTATAAGACGCGCGACCGATTCCGGTTCATCATCCCGTACGTGGAGTTTCAGAAGGAAGAGAAGGGGTCCCGCCCGATCCTTGTGGACACCAGCGCGGTGATCGACGGACGCCTGCCTGATCTGTGCGAGGCGCGCCTGTTCGACACGACGATGATCATCCCCAAGTTCGTCCTTCAGGAGCTTCAGCACGTGGCCGATTCCAGCGACCGGCTCCGCCGCAACCGCGGCCGCCGCGGTCTGGAGATGCTCCAGAAGATGCAGCACGATGAACGCCTGGCCATCCAGATTCACGACGGGCGCAACGCCCGCGGCAATACGGTGGATAGCAAGCTGGTCAGTCTGGCCAGCCAACTCCAGGCGCGCATCCTGACCTGCGACTACAACCTGGCGAAGTTCGCCGAGTTGCAGAATGTGGACACGATCAACTTGAACGACCTGGCCAGCGCCCTGCGTCCCACGGTGCTGCCGGGGGAGGAGTTGCAGCTCAAGATCATCCGGCCCGGCGACGAGGCGGGGCAGGGGGTCGGCTATCTCAACGACGGCACGATGGTGGTGGTCGAGTCGGGACGCGACCGCATCGGCCAGACCGTGAACATCACCGTGACCAGTTCGCTCCAGACCAGCGCGGGACGCATGGTCTTCGGGCGCATCCGCACCGATCACTCCCCCGAGGAGAGGGAGAACAAGAAGCGCAACGAGAAGGAGAGTTGACGGAGAGACGAACGCCGCATCGGAGAACCTTGCGAAGGCTCGTTCAGACCTTCGCAAGGTTCTTTAGTACGTTCTTTATATTTTCTTGGACCGCGTCACAACATGCCTCCACTCTTTGACCGCATCGTCATCGTCGGGCCCGGGCTGATCGGCGGCTCGTTCGGCATGGCCGCGCGCGCGGGGAAACTGGTTGGGAGCGTCGTCGGCGTGGGGCACCGGCCCGCGTCGCTCGATGAGGCCCGGCGGCTGGGGGCGGTGGATGATTTCACCATGGACAGCGCGCAGGCGGTCTCGCAGGCGGATCTGGTGCTGCTGGCGACCGGCGTAAGCACGCTCTGTTGCCAGGTGAGCGATTTCCTTCCGCGCATGAAGCCGGGGGCCATTTTGACGGACGTGGGGAGCGTGAAGGAATGCGTCGGGCGCGCCGCCGAAGAGGCGGCCCGTATCAAGCCCGACGGCGCGCTTTTCGTGGGAGGGCACCCGCTGGCGGGCTCGGAGCAGCGCGGGATCGCCGCCGCACGGGCCGATTTGTTCCGCGGGGCGTTGTGCATCCTCACCCCCTCCCCCGCCACGGACCCGCGCGGCGAGGCGCTGCGGCGCGTGCGCGCTCTCTGGGAGGCACTCGGTTGCACGGTGCGCGAGATGCCTGCCGAACGGCATGACCGCCTGCTCGCCCAGGTCAGCCACCTGCCTCACGCCGCGGCAAGTTGCCTGATGAATTGCGTCTCCGACGAAGCGCTGGCGGTCGCCGCGCGCGGCTTTATGGATACGACGCGCATCGCCAGCGGCGATGCCCCGCTCTGGCGGGATATCTGCATGGCCAACCGCGAGGCGCTGGCCCCGGCGCTGCGGGCCATGGCCGAGGAGCTGGCCCGCTTCGCGCAGGCGCTCGAAGCCGGCGACGGACAAGCCATTCTCAATCGCCTTCAGCGCGCCAAGGAACGGCGGGACGGGCGGAACGGATGAAGAGAACGGAACAATGGGCAACGGGCATTTCTCAATTATCAATGAAACGGCAACGCTTCGCGCGGCACGATAGCCGCAGTGCCCATGACCGTTCGCTGACAATTGACCGTTGACCATTGCCCATTGACCATTGTCCTGCTCTCGCTCGATTTCCCCAGCCTCTTCTGGTAAGTTATTCTCTCTCACTGGGGTGGCTCTCGCCGCCGAATCCCGGCCTTTGAAATGGAGAACCGAACGATGTCCGATGCGAAACTCGACAAACTCTGCGTCAACACAGTCCGCATGCTCGCCGTGGATATGGTCCAGACCGCCAAGTCCGGCCACCCCGGGATGCCGCTGGGCGCCTCGCCGGCCGCGTACGTCATCTGGGACCGCTTCCTGAAGCATAACCCGACCGATCCGAAGTGGATCGACCGCGACCGCTTCGTGCTCTCCGCCGGCCACGCCTGCGCCATGCTCTACAGCCTGCTTCACCTGACCGGCTACGATTTGCCGCTGGAGGAGCTGAAACGTTTCCGCCAGGTCGGCAGCAAGTGCCCCGGCCACCCCGAGGCGCACATGACCCCCGGCGTCGAGGCGACCACCGGCCCGCTCGGGCAGGGCATCTCCAACGCCGTCGGGATGGCGATCGCCGAAGCGCACATGGCGGCCATCTTCAACCGCCCCGGGCACGACATCGTCAACCACCGCACGTTCGTCATGTGCTCCGACGGCGACTTGATGGAAGGAGTCAGTTCCGAGGCGGCGTCGCTGGCGGGGTTCCTGAAGCTGGGCAAGTTGATCGCCCTCTACGATGACAACGGCATCAGCATCGAGGGACGCACGCACGACCTGGCGTTCAATGAGAACGTCGGCGCGCGTTTCGAGGCGTACGGCTGGCAGGTGCTGAAGGTGGAGGACATCAACGATCTGGCGGCGGTGGACAAGGCGATCCGGGCGGGCATCGCCGAGACGGGCAAGCCCACGCTGATCTGGTGCAAGAGCATGATCGGCTTCGGCTCCCCCGAGGCGAACACTTCCAAGGTGCATGGCGAGCCGATGAAGGAGGAGGCGGCGGGCCTGACGAAGGCGTTCTACGAGTGGGACAAGAACCCGACGTTCTTCATCCCCGGCGAGGCGCTGGCGCACTTCCGCGAGGCGCAGACGCGCGGGAAGCAGGCCGAGCAGGCGTGGAACGTGAAGTTCGAGGCGTACCGCAAGGCGCAGCCGGAACTGGCCGCGCGCCTGCTGCGGGCGATGAAGGGGGAACTTCCTGCCGGCTGGCAGAAGAGCATTCCGACCTTCAAGGTGGGGGATGATATGGCGACGCGCGACGCGGGCGGGAAGGTGATGAACGCCATCGCGCCGACGCTGGAAGGATATCTCGTCGGCGGCTCGGCCGACCTGGCCCCCTCCACCAAGACGTACATGGCCGGCCTGGGGGATATCGGCCCCGGCAAGTACGAGGGGATCAACATGCACTTCGGCGTGCGCGAGCACGGGATGGGGTCGGTCTGCAACGGCATGGCGCTCCACGGCGGCATGCGCCCCTTCGGCGCGACCTTCATGGTGTTCGCCGATTACATGCGCCCCCCCATCCGCGTGGCGGCGATCACGCACCTGCCGGTGATTTACGTTTTCACGCACGACTCCATCGGCGTGGGCGAGGACGGCCCCACGCACCAGCCTGTCGAGCATCTGGCTTCGCTGCGCGCGATCCCGAACCTGGTGGTGCTGCGGCCGGCCGACGCAAATGAGACCGCCGCCGCCTGGAAGGTGGCCATGGAGCGCACGAACGGCCCCACCGTCCTGGCGCTGACTCGCCAGAAGCTGCCGACGCTGGACACCGCGAAGTACCCGGTTTGTGAGGGCGTGCCCCGCGGCGCGTACATTCTCTCCGAGGCCGCCGACGGCAAGCCGCAACTGGTCCTGATCGGAACCGGCTCCGAGCTGGAGCTGGTGATGAAGGCGCAGGCGGCGCTGGCCGCCGACGGGGTCCAGGCGCGCGTGGTGAGCATGCCGAGTTGGGAGCTGTTCGAGGCGCAGGATGCCGCTTACCGCGCGAAGGTGCTGCCCAAAGGGATGCCGCGCGTGGCCGTCGAAGCGGGTGTGCGCCTGGGCTGGGACCGATACGTCACCTGCAACGGCGACGGCGTCTTCCAGGAAGTCTTCGGCTGCTCCGGCACGTACAAGGATGTGTTCAAGAAGGCCGGCTTCACGGTGGAGAACGTCGTGGCCAAGGCGAAGGCGCTGCTGCATTCTTAACCGGCGCCCCATTCGCGGCGGAGTTCGCCGGCGCACCGCCGGTTGACAACTTTTCGCATTCCGGCTATATTGTGGAGACCTGACGGGGGATTAGCTCAGTTGGGAGAGCGCTTGAATGGCATTCAAGAGGTCGCGAGTTCGACTCTCGCATCCTCCACCAGTCTGAGGTAAAGCCGGCCTGCGACGAACGCAGACCGGCTTTTCTTTTTCCACCCGCTTTTCCGGCGCATTCACACCCCTTCCGCTGATTCCGTCACTGCATCCATCCCCGGCCGAACTCTCGCCACAATTTTTTTCCGTCGACTGAATTTCTCTACCGACCGTACGATATATAGCTACGAGAATCCCGGTCACGTACCATTTGCGCTGATGTGGCCGAAAGCCAATTTCGGCACAGCCCGGGCGCTTGAGAAACGCGCGAGCGCCACTCACTTTGGGAGGCGGAGTGCCAATTTCATACAATCTGACCTGCCAGTTGATGTCGCAACTGTTCCAGTTCTAAACATGTGCCGGAATTGAGGATATGAATATACACAAAATCACCCGGCCGCTCGCAATTCTCTTGACAGTCTCTTCATTGCGCCCTAGAATCGGGTGCCGCTCGTTCGTAAATTGGAAATGTTCGTTCAGGTAAGTACCATTCTATCGAGCGAACTACGCGTTGTGAGGTGATGTAGGCAATGTCGCACTTGAGTTTTCGTACTGCGCATGGCTTATCGGTTCACCAAGTGCCCGCAGCATCTGGGGGCCATTTTTCGTTGAGGAAGGAGGCCGCATGAGGCGCATGGAAGCGAGTCGTTGTGCGAAGCTTGTTCTCGCTGCAATGCTGGTCGTCGGTATTGCAGGGTCGGCGTTCGCGACCGCACCCAAGTTGGGTCCGCCGATTGGGACGGCGTTCCCGTACTCGAACACCATCAGTAAGACGGAATACCGCACTCTGGGCAAGACGGCTGACCTGAAATTCACATTGTGGGATGCCGCCACCGCCGGAAATCAACTGGGCTCTGCTCTGACATTCCTGAACCAGACGCTGGACAGCGGCGAGTTCTCGGTGGTTCTGGATTTCAACAGGTTGCCGTTTGACGGAACCTCCCACTGGCTACAGATCGAAGTGCGCAGCCCCGTGGGCAAGGGAAGCTATACGATCCTGACTGCGCGGCGTCCCCTGACGCCGGCGGCGCTGTGCATTTATTCCGCTTCCGCGGGAGACGCGGATACGGTGGACGGGCTGCATGCCGATGAGCTGGTGGGACCGCAAGGCCCGACCGGCGCAACGGGCGCTGTCGGTCCGACGGGTCCTGCCGGTGCCACGGGCGCAGCCGGCCCGACGGGAGCTAAAGGCGCGACCGGTGATACCGGGGCGACCGGCTTGACCGGTCCGGCCGGGGCTACCGGCGCTGCCGGCGCGACCGGGGCTACGGGATCGACGGGCGTTGCCGGCGCCACGGGTGCGACCGGCGCTGCCGGCGCTGCGGGTGCAACCGGCGCGACTGGCTCAGTCGGTCCGACTGGTGCGACTGGCGCGGCTGGCGCTGACTCGACCGTTCCAGGCCCTCAGGGCGCTACGGGTGCTACAGGTGTGACCGGAGCTACCGGGGCGACCGGGGCAACCGGCGCTGCGGGTGCAACCGGGGCGACCGGGGCAACTGGCGCTGATTCGACTGTTCCTGGCCCGCAGGGTGCTACTGGCGCTACGGGCGCTACAGGTGTGACCGGTGCTACCGGGGCTACTGGAGCGACCGGCGCTGCCGGCGCTGATTCGACCGTTCCCGGCCCGCAGGGCGCGACTGGCGCTACGGGTGCAACAGGCGCGACCGGATCAACCGGTCCGACTGGCGCGACCGGCGCTACGGGCGCTGACTCCACCGTTCCCGGCCCCCAAGGCGCGACGGGCGCAACAGGTGCCGCAGGTGTTGATTCGACCGTTCCGGGCCCGCAGGGCGCAACTGGCGTAACGGGTGCGACGGGCGCTACCGGACCGACCGGAGCCACCGGGGCGACCGGAGAAGCCGGTGCCACGGGCGCTACCGGTGCTACCGGACCGACTGGGGCTACCGGCGCGACCGGCGCTGACTCGACTGTTCCAGGTCCGCAAGGCGACAAGGGTGAGGCTGGAGACATCGGTCCCACTGGCCCGACCGGAGCTACCGGCGCGACCGGCGCTGACTCGACTGTTCCAGGCCCGCAAGGCGACAAGGGTGAGGCTGGAGACATCGGTCCCACTGGCCCGACCGGAGCTACCGGCGCGGCCGGTGCTGACTCGACCGTTCCAGGCCCGCAAGGCGACAAGGGCGATGCCGGAGATATCGGCCCCACCGGCCCGAAGGGCAACACCGGAGATATTGGCCCCACCGGCCCGCAAGGGGACGCCGGAAGCAATGGCACTGATGGCGCGACCGGACCTACCGGCGCCACGGGCCCCGCAGGCCCGACCGGCCCGCAAGGGGATGCCGGAAGCAATGGCACTGATGGCGCAACAGGCGCTACCGGACCGACCGGAGCGACCGGTGCCACAGGCGTCGCCGGCCCCACCGGAGCTACTGGCGCTACCGGCGACACCGGCGTGGCTGGAGCAACTGGCGCTACCGGCGCGACGGGCGATGCTGGAGCGATAGGCCCCACTGGTCCGACCGGCGCGACCGGCGCTACAGGTTCTACCGGCCCCGCAGGTGCGCAGGGCGAATCGACAGGACAAACGCTGTTCTTCCACCATCCGCCCAGCACGGATATCGCAGGTTATGAGACGATCGAAGTCGCCCCATCTCCTGGCACAGAGGTTGATGAATCGGTGTCTGTGCTGTCCAACGGCACTGAGGTGCTCATCGATCCGTACGTCACCGTGGCCGGCTACCCGGGCGCTGACAAGATCCCATCGGGAATCTGGCACTTCCATTGCTACCACTATGCCGCATCCACGGGCGGCGATAGTCGAATCGTCTATCGCATCTTCAAACGCACGTCAGGCGGCGTTGAGACCGAGCTATTCAACGTCACCACCGTCGAGATCAACGCAACGTCCGTTCTGGAATATGACACGGACTATGTGCTCGTGTCGGATATTCCGCTGAGTACGACGGACCGAATCGTTGTGAAGATGTACGCCAAGTCGACCGCAAATCAGACGATACACTTCGTTTACTCCGGGGCAACCCACACCAGTCACGTGGTGACCACGTTGCACGTTCAAGGCGCCGTTGGCCCTGCCGGCCCCACGGGTCCGACGGGTCCGACTGGCCCGAGCGGCGTGCCGTCGGGGTACATGATCCTGGGTGCAAGCGATTCTGAGACGCCCGCGGATTACACCGACTCCGCCAAGACGATCACGGGTACGGACCTAACGGTTTACAAGGTGTATATTAAGAACTAGGCTGGACTGCCGCTCCCGGCAACCGCTCAACGAAGATGAGCGTTGCCGGGGGTTAGATCTTCGCAAGAACACAAATGCCTCCCCGCCATGGGGAGGCATTTGTGTTCTATGGGAGACTGCAATTACCGCCTACTTCGCCTGCTTCTCCGTCATCGTGGGCGGCTTATACTCCTGGAACCCCTTCAGGTGCATGTAGTAGGAGCTATAGCCGATGAAGGCCCAGATGAGCGCGGCGAGGATGGCGAGCAGTGCGACGGCCCACCGCCAGCCCCTGCCGTTGCGCAAGGCGAGCGCCGGCAGGATGCCGACCCCGACCGCGCCGGAGATGATGAAGCCGAGGCCGGCGAGCAATGGGGTGGCGGTGAGTTTCAGGTGGATGATCGAAGCGCCGACGACGATTGCGGCGAGGCCGGCGAAAGCGCCGTAGAGCCCCATGGGCGCGGGGCTCCACTCGCGAGCCAGCGCCAGCGCCGTCCCGGCGAAGAACGCTCCCAGCAGCACGGACATCTCGCCGAACGCGCAGTTGTAGCTGCCGATCAGCGGCCAGGTGAAGCTCATGTACAGCCCCCCCGCCAGCGCCACGAAGCCGACCGTTCCGAACGGCGCGGCCCATTTCCGCGCAACGGTCTCATTCCCGCAACAGAGCAGGTACGACGCCAGGAGGCCGAAGCCCGCAGCCATGTTGACCAGCATGAGCGCCAGGTAGTCGATCATTTCCGCGCCCTCCCCTTTCCATAAGAACCTTTCTTGCCGCCTGCGGTTACCGTATCACGCAGGGGGGATGGAATCAAGGACCGGACGGCGAAGCCGGAGCGACTGGAGCCGGTATTGCAACTCCCATGCAGCGCCGATGGTTTCGCGGGTTTGCCGGCCCGCGCTGCGGTGGGGATGCCGCGTCCCGGCTTGGTCATTCGCCACAATTGCCATGTTACAATATTCTGCGCGCCGCACTGCACCCTTTCGCGCATGCCGGGCGATATAGAGGTGGAGAGGCTGGGATCAAAGGAACAGAGATGGACCGCGAGGGATTTGAAACACTCATCAAGGCGCATCAGGCGGAATTGTATCGTTACGCGCGATACATGGGCGCTGCGCCAACCGAGGCGGAGGATCTTGTTCAGGAAACATTCCTGACTTCGCTTAAAGTCGTGCTGCCTGCGGAGACCGCCAACCTTCGGGTGCGCGCGGCGTGGCTGCGGGGGGTGCTGCGGAACCTTTTCCTTCGCCACTGCCGGCGAACGCGGCGCGCGCCGGTGCGCGTCGATTCCGAGTTGCTCGACCGGGCGGAGAACGTCTGGAAGGAGGAGTTCCTGCGCGAGGGGGACGGGTTCGACTACCTGGAGGCGCTGCGCAAGTGCCTGGCGGACCAGCCGGAGCGCTACCGCGCGGCGTTGGACATGCAGTACCGCGACCGCCGCTCGCGCGCGCAGATCGGATCGGCGCTGGAGATGACCGAGGATGGGGTGAAGTCGCTGCTGCGGCGCATACGGGCCGCGCTGGCGGATTGCGTCCGCCGGAGGCTGATGCATGAACGCGCCTGAACATTTCGACCAGGACCGGGACAGCTTGGTGGACGCGCTGCTGCGCGAGGAACTCGGCGGCGAGCGACCGCCTGATCTGCGCGCGCGCATCCTGGCTCGCAGTCCGTTCAGCGCGCGCGCGAAGGTGACCAGCATCGCCTCCTATATCGCCGTCGCCGCCGCGACGGTGGCGATGGTCGTGGCGGTCTGGGCGCTGCTGGGCGGACTCTACCCGAGGCCGAGGATCACCGGGCCGTATCAACTCGCCTCCGCCGGAGGGTTCGGGCGCGGGGCCGAGGTGAAGACGCAGGAGCAGGCGGCCACTCTCGCGCTGGGCGGCTACGTGGCGCTGCAACTCGATCCGCATTCCGATTTGCGCGTGGAGGGAGCGCCGCACGCGGAGGAGGTTTACCTCGCAGAGGGGCAAGTCCATTGCGCGGTGACGCCCCAGGCGGGCGAGTTCGAAGTTCTGACCGCTGTGGCAACCGTGCACGTGACCGGCACGGAGTTCATTGTTCGCGTGTTTGAAGAGAAGGGAGTTGAAAAGATGTTTGCCAAGAGAACGTTTGTGCGCGTGCTGGCCGGGACGGTGGTGGTGAGCGGACTCTGGGGAAGCGCGTCGTTCGGGGCGGGACAGGAGGGGACGGTGCCACCGCCGGCGACGACCAAGGCAACGGTCAGGACGCCGGCTGCTACGGCTCACGCGGCGACCGCGACGACGCCGACCGAAGGGAAGCTCACCGGCATTCTGCTGCGCAAGGAGGCGGGCAAGACGAACGGCTACATCGTGGTCAGGGCGGAGGGAGACTCTGAAGCCAAGACCTACCTGCCCCTGTGGCAGGGCGGCGCGGCGGAGCAGGGCGGCGGCGCCGACGCGGCGATGCTGGAGACGATCAAGAAGATCCCGCTGGGCAATCTGGTGGAGATGGAGTGGAAGAGCGATGAGCATCTGCGCGTAGTCAGTCTGCGCGCCATCGTCCCGGCCGCAATTACCGGCACGGTCGAAGGCGTCGTGATGGGCAAGGAAGCGAATTCGATTGACGTCAAGCCTGCGAACGGACCGACCGAGCGCTACACGGCTCGCTGGATCGCCACCCCCGGGGCGGATAAGCCCGGCATGGGGTCGATGGACAAAGAGATGATCGCCAAAATCGCTACGCTCAAGAAGGGAGACACCGTCCGCATTTCCTGGGGGTATAGCGAGCGCAAGCGCCTGGTCGAGTTGACCAAGCTCGCCTCGGCCCCGGAAACGACGGCCACGCCGGCAACGCCCGCCGCGCCACGCAAGTAGACGCGGTATTCACCACGGAGTCACGGAGGCACGGAGAACGAAAGGCAGGGGCAAAGGGGATGAAGCTTCGTTCGTCACCCCTGTTTGCCGTTCTCCGTGCCTCCGTGCCTCCGTGGCTCCGTGGTGAAGTATCGTCGGGACTCACGGCGCGGGACGCCGGGGGGTGTCCTTCGGAACGTACGCTTCCATGTCCCACTTGCACATGGGGGAGCGCATGGAGAGGAATTCCGCGGGGAGATAGTTCTCGCGGACGGCCTGCGCCAGGGCGGCCGGCTCGATCTCAGGCTGCCCGTTCGGCTTGATCCTGGTGCGCAGGATCAGCAGGATGAACTCGCGCCGGCGGACCTTCTCAAGCAGCTCCCCCCCGTTCCAGCAGCCGGCGCGCTCCAGGTCGCCCAACTGAACATCGTCGCCGAAGTAGCGCTTGCCGTTCAGGTAGACCTGGGAGGAGAAGACGGAGACGAACACGTCCCCTTGCGGCGCGGCCCGCACCCACTGCGCGATGCGCCGCTGCGCGTCGTAGTCCTTCGAGGTCGGGAGCACCGGCTGATACGTGAGCATCGCCGCCTGCGCGAGCAGGAGCGAGAGAATTGCGATCTGCGGCCAGTCGCCCGCGCGGCGCATGAGATCGTGGAACGCGAGCCCCCCCATGATGGCCGCGATGGGCACGACCGCGATGAAGGCATTGAGCGCAGCCCCCCACTTGAAGCTTTGCGCCAGACAAGCGGCCAGGCCGAGGCCGAGCAGCAGCAGGCCCAGCCGCGCCTCGGGGCGGGCCTCCCCCGCTTCCGTCTTCACGGCGATCCAAGCCGCGACGATCCCCCAGAGGAGGATGAAGCTGCTCCCGAAGAAGGTCACGGCAAGGTCGTACTTGCTCCAATCGGTCCCGACGGCGAAGGGGACTTTCAGGACATAGAAGCCGAACCAGCCGCCGCTCCAGATGTTCATCGCAATGAAGCAGGCGACGGCGGCCGCGAGGAATGCGCCTCCCCAGATCACGGCCCGGCGCGGCGAGCGCTGCCAGAGGCAGAGGATCACCGCAACGGGGGCGAAGAGCGCGACCTGTTTGGTGAAGATTGCCAGGAGGAAGAGGATCAGCCCCCCTATCGGCAGCCGGTCGCGCGAGAGGGCGCGGTCGGTCAGCAGGTAACCGAGCGCAAGAAGGAAGCAGAGCAGCGCGTCATTGCGGACCTGCTCGATCCAGAGGCCGGTGACGCCGTAGAAGGTGATGACGAGCAATCCGCCCAGCGCCGATGCGGGGAGATTGCGGGTGCGCCGCCAGACCGCCAGCCCCGCGACCAGCGCCGTGGCGAGCGCGAGCAGCAGGCTGAAGAGCCGCCCCGCGCACAGCGAGACGCTCCCCGTCAATCCCATGAAGAGCGCCAGCGCCATTTCATGGAACGGCGGATAGTTCAGCGCGACGGCGGGCAGTTCGCCCGGCGCGTGATACGGCTGCTCCCCGTGCATGTAGCCGATGCTGTTGTGGAGCATCACCCCCTCGACGACGGATTTCCCTTCATACGGGTAGAAGACATAGGCGAGGGTGGCGTTGAGGAAGACGGCCAGGTGCAGCGCAAGGGCGAGGAAGAGGAGTATCCAGAGCCAGCGCTTGCCCCGGGCGCGCGACAGGCCGTGAGCCAGGGCGACAAGGACCCCGCCACCCAGGAGGGCGGCGAGCGCCGAGAAGTTGAAGAAGATTTCGCGGACAGTTTGCATGGCAGGGAAAGTTTAGCATCTTGGCGGGGATGACGGCAATAACGGAACGGATTCAACGTTCAACTTTCAACGTTCAACGCTCAACATTCAACTAACGACAACGCCCCCCCCGCACGCGACGTCTGTTCGTCGTTCGCTGTTCGTTGGACGTTGAGCGCTGAACGTTGAAAGTTGAATCCGTCAGGGATGGTCGAAGAGCATCTCCTTGACCTCGACCCCATCCAGCGCGCGGAGCTTTTCCGCCAGTTCGCGGCTCTTGCGGATGTCGCCGATGAGTTCCAGCAGGATCAGGCCGTTGGGGGAGCATTCCGAATCGCTCGCCTCATGCAGCCCCAGGCGAGTGCGGATGCTGCAGCCGTAATCGGTGAGGATTTTCTGCACCTGCGGAATGTGCTGCACGCGACCGTTGATGTGGACGCCGAGGATGAAGTGATTCCTGAGCATGGCGCTGCGCCTCCAATGGGACCATGACGGTGCGCCCACGCGGGCCGATGAAGGGATATTATCCGGTGCGGCGGGCGGATGCAATGGGGTCGTGCGGATGAATCGCTTCAACAAAAGCCGACCGGCGCCTCGTCGACGCCGGTCAGTGTCCGCACATGGGACGCGTTACGTGCGCGTCTGGGCGCCCTCCAGCGGCAGTCCCCTCTCCTTCCACTGTTTCAGGCCACCCTTGCAATCGTAGACATGCAGATACCCGAGCTCGAACAGAGTCCTGGCGGCCATCAGGCTTGCGCCGCATTCGAAACTCCCGCAGTAGACCACAATCTCAGCTTCTTTGTCAGGCAGCACCCTGGGCGCCTGATCGCGAATATCGCTCACGGGAATATTGATTGCGCCTTTGATGTGCTCGCCGCGATAGCTCCCCTGGTCCAGCACGTCCACGATAATCACCGGGCTGCCACCCTGCATCCGGTAGAACAATTGGTCCACGGTCATGAACTCCGCTCCCGTGGCCCGCACGCGCTCCGCGGCCATGCTTTCTTCTCGCGTCATAGCGCGATCCGTATCACTGGCAACCATACTCGCTCACCCCCTTTCATCCGATTCAGATCTTCCAATAGAATTGTGTCCTGCGAAATGGCCGTCGTCAATCGGAAAACGCAACGCCCAAGTCGTTGCGCGGACAGGAGAACGGATGGAGGCGAGAAAATGCGGGAGCGGGCAATTCCTGCGGATGAGCCTCAGCGAGGTTCCAGCGCTCGCGCCGCGGCCAGCGGGTCGGTGGGACCGCAGCCGTGGCCGAAGGGGAGGGAATGACGAATCGCCTCGGTGATGAACTTCTTGGCGAAGGCGACCGCCTCCACCAGCGGCAACCCTCGCCCGAGCGCGGTGGCCAGCGCCGCGGAATAGCTGCAACCTGTGCCGTGGGTGTTCTTTGTGTCGATCCGCTCGGCTGAGAAAGTGTAGAATTCGCGGCCGTCGTAGAGCAGGTCGGCGGCGACGCCGGGCAGGTGCCCCCCCTTGACGATCACGGCGCGCGGGCCGAGGGCAAGGATCATCTGCGCCGCGCCGCGCATTCCCGCGGCGTCGGTCACCTCGAAGCCGGCCAGACGCGAGGCCTCCGGCAGATTCGGGGTTACGACTTCGGCCAGCGGAAAGATCAGTTCCACCAGCGCGCGCTCGGCGGATTCGTCCAGCAGGCGGTGGCCGCTTTTGCTGAACATCACGGGGTCGACGACGAGATGCGGCGAGGGGGCCCAAAGAAAGAGCTTCGCAACGGCGCGGATGATCGGCTCATTGCAGAGCATGCCCATTTTCATAGCGTCCACGCCGATGTCGGCGAGGCAGAGTTCAACCTGTTGCGCGACGAACTCCGGCGGGACGGGATGTATTCCCCAGACCCCGCGCGTGTCCTGCGCGGTGAGCGCGGTGATGGCGCTCATGCCGTACCCGCCCAGGCAGGTGATGACCTTGAGGTCGGCCTGAATTCCCGCCCCCCCGCTGCTGTCCGAGCCGGCGATGGTGAGGATGCGGGGCGGCAGAGGCGCGCCATTCTTCATGGGAGATTCCGGTTCCATGACCCAATGATATTCCAAACCGGCCCGGCGCACAATCGAAGTGCCGGGCGGGCAATATGAGCGGAAAGGGGGTCAGGCATCTTTTCGAACGCGAAAAGCAGCCTGACCCCTTTTCCGCCCTGACCTCTTTTCCGCCCCCTTTTCCGCTCTGACCCCTGCTCCAAACTCAAAAGCGGCTTGCCCCCTGTTCCGAGCCAAAAAGAAACGCCCGCGCTTCCTTTTCAGGAAACACGGGCGTTCGAGCTGATGCGCCGGGTCAGGCGACTTTGACGATCTTGCCGCTGCGCAGGCACTTGGCGCAGACGCGCATGTGCATGACCACGCCTTTGACGCAGGTCTTCACCTTCTGGATGTTGACGTTGAAGACGCGCTTGGTGTGGCCAGTGGTCTTCTTGCCCACGCCGCCCTTGGCCTTGGCCAAGCCGCGCCGGGTGATCTGGTAGCCGCTGTGCGGCCCCTTGCCGCAAATGTCGCACTTCTGGGACATAGTTCTTCCTCGCTATTGTTGAACCAAGAAAGGATAGTATACCAAATCCACGCCGGAGTGCAACCCAAACGGAAGGGTCAACGGGCAATGGGGAATTGGCAATGATCAATTGTCAGCCGAACCGCAGCGTAACCATGTAGCGCGGATTATCAAACTCGCGGTCATTGTGCGCTTCTTCCGCGTCCTGAATGGCAACCCGCCGGCGAGGGTCCGGGCGCTGCATGCCGCGCCCTACGACGACTTTTCCGGCGCGGACTTGTCGGTCAGGAACAGCTTGCCCGTGCGCAGTTCAACCCGACGCCAGAACGAACGCAGGGCGTCGCGCGCGCGGGGAGAGAGGCGGTCCTCCGTCCCCTTGAGTATCATCAGCGTGTCGCGGCTCCAGGGCCAGCCCTCCCATGGATAGCCGAAGATGAACAGCGGGTAGGCGTCGTGCATCATGTACCCGATCAGGTGTCCCGCCTCATGCTTGCCGGTGTGCCGGTCGGCGCCGCAGTTGCGAATGAGACAGAGTCCGGCGTGGAAATCAGCCATGCCAAACGCCCAGCCGGTTTCCAGGATGGGATCCGGGACTATGAGCACGTCCGCGTGGGTATCCCCCTCCCTCAAAGCGGCCATTTGGCTTTGCATCTGCAGGAAAGAGATGGCGCGCTCGCCGGGAACGCCGGAAAAGGATGGGGAGAGGCACGCATCGTACGCTTTCTTCACTTCGGCGGAGGCAGGGCGGACTTCGACGGTCAGCGCGACTCCCGTTTCGCGCAGCAAGTCCCGCACTCCCTCCGCTACGGTCTCCGCCGAGCGCGCATCGCGCGGGTCAAGATACTGAACTCGGATGGTCCCGCTCTCGACCCACCGCCATGCTTCGACGCGCCGCCCGTCGGGAGTCTTGACGCGATTGAAGTTGATGATCGAGAGAATCGGCCAATACCAGAGCAGCCGCCAGACGGGGGAGATGTTGAAGGAGAAAACGGCCAGGACGATGAGGATGATGAGCAGAATCTGGCGGCGCGGAAGAATGCGGCGCCAGGAGGAACCGGACTTCCGGAGCGGAGTCGAGGAGGCGTCCGCAGGCGGTTGGGGAGCGCCCTGATCTTCCCTGCCCTGCGCCATGCCGTGTCCCCCTGTTATCCCGCGCGAGACAACCCTGTAGCGCGGGTTATCAAACCCGCGGTCATTGTGCGCTAATTCGGCGTCCTGAATTTCAGCCCGCCGACGAAGGTCAGGGCGCAGCGTGCTGCGCCCCTGCCAAGTCAGCGAGCCATGAGTTCTCGTGCGAGGGCAAGGCATGCCTTGCCCCTACGACAGCCGGATAATCACGCCCGCAGGGCACGCGCCGCAGCGGCCGGGTCCTTCGCCGACATGAAGGCGGTGATGGCGGCGACGCCGCAGGCCCCGGCGTCAAGCACCTGCCGGAAGTTCTCGGTGGTGATGCCGCCGATGCCGACGACGGGCAGCCGCGTGGCGCGCGTCCACTGGGCGAGGCTCTCCAGCCCCACAGGCAGGACCAGCCCCTCTTTGGAGGGGGTGGGGAAGATCGGCCCGACGAGAGAGTAGGTCGCGCCGGTCATTTCCGCGCGTCGCAGTTGCTCAATGCTGTGGCAGGAGACGCCGATCTTGAGCTTTCGCGCTACCAGTTCGCGCACTTCCTGGGGAGAGAGGGATTTCCATCCCAAATGCACGGCGTCCGCCTCGACGGCCAGCGCCACGTCCACGCGATGGTTCACCACCAGCGCGGCGTTCGCGGCGCGGGTGATCTCGCGCAACTTGGTGGCGAGGTCGAACAACTCCTTCCCCTCCAGGTCGCGCTCGCGCAGTTGGACGGCATCCGCCCCCCCTTCCAGGGCCAGGCGAACGGTTTCGATCAGCGGCAGCGCACAGCGCAGGCGGTCGGTAACGACCATTAACTTGAACATGGTTTCTCCGGTTTGTTCAGAATGTTTTCACCACAGAGCACGCAGAGCGCACAGAGAACTTTCAGCCGTGGCAACTAATATGGCACGGGGATGGCAGGCGCCGGAGCACCCGGCGCCGAAAAGTTGATCATCACTTCCTTCTCACGCGTCGTCACCGAGACCACGGCGAGCGTGGTCGAGCCGATTTGGGGGTTCTTGCGAATCCAATCGGGCACTTCGCGCGCCGCTTCAGCGGCGTCTTCCAAACTGGCGGCGACAAGTTCCAGCCGACCGCCCAACGCAGCGCCGCTGAAGCAGTAAATGCCCTCCAAGCGGTTAAGCACGGGCAACTCCTTTCCCATGCGCTCGGCCGTCTCTTTCCACATGGGCCCCACGTCACCGGCAAGCTGCGTCAATAGAAGCCAACTTTGCGCGTCAAACTGGCATGAGCCAATATAGGCCCGTTGTTCTTCCCGCGGATCGTTGATCACATCGAGAAAACGCTCCAATTCGGAGGTATTGGCGGCCTGAACAATGACCGTATCCTTGATGGCGATTGGCGTCAGGCTGGAGGATTCCATCCCCTCGGTGAAGAACATGGGCGCACCGGAGTGATACTTGATGGCGTAGGGGAGCAGGCGTTTTTCAGAACGGCGTTCCAAGTCGCGGCGCACGAGCCGAAACATGCCGGGGTATTTTCCGAGATTGACCGCCATGGCCTTCTCCCCGGCGGATGTCCGCGAGAAGACGATCCGCACATGGCAGGAGGGGTCATGGAGCCCTTTCTGCACCAGTTTGGCGGCCTGCTCCGGCATTCCCTGCGTTGCGGCGGGAATGACCTCGGCAGGCACGGTCCGGGTCGGCGCAGCAGCGAAGTCCAGCCTTACCCACGCGGAAGCGTCCGGGGCAATCATCTTGCCCGGCATGAGTATCGGCGCTTTGGCGTTCATCCAGTAGAGCATGGCAAGCAGCGCGAAGAGGACGATCAGCACCGCGCCGCCGAGGAGCGTGGCCCCGATGCGGATGGCGAGAACGCGGCGCGTCCATTTCTTCGGCAACGGCTGCTGCATGGCATTCTTCGTCCAGATTAACCACGGAGAACGAACGGCGCCTGCTGATCGCCGGCTTGACAACAATAACGCCAAGCGCGCTGGGACAGCGCGCTCCACCAACGACTTCAAGAACCGCCGATGAACGCCGATAAACGCTGATACAACTGCGACTGCCTTTTTCTCACGATTATTGCATCGGCGTCCATCGGCGTTTATCGGCGGTTCCCGATCCGTTCGTTCTCCGCCGTTAGACTTTCAATTCCGCGCTCATGCCGAGGTCGGCGGAATACTTCTTGCGCACGGGGGAGATGACGGTCTTGATGAACTCATTCACCTGCGCCGGGGCGCGGCCGACGAATCGCACCGGGTCGGCGAGATGCGGCAGTTCATCGCGCACTTTGGCGAAGAGCTTGTCCTTCGCCAGGCGCTTCAAGAGGTCGTTCTCCGCCCCATCGCGCATCCGCTCGGCGCTGGCGAGACTGTGGCGGCGGATCGCTTCGTGCAGTTCCTGGCGGTCGCCGCCCGATTTGACGGCGGCCATGAGGATCGCCTCGGTGGCCATGAAAGGAAGCTCGCGCTTGACGTTCGCGGCGATCATGGCGGGACGCACCACCGGGTCCCCTGCGACGTTCAGGGCGATCTGGAGGATGGCGTCGGCGGTGAGGAACGCCTCCGA
Organism: uncultured Planctomycetota bacterium; assembly: GCA_903901045.1. Classification (GTDB taxonomy): domain Bacteria; phylum Planctomycetota; class Brocadiia; order CAIUPP01; family CAIUPP01; genus CAIUPP01. The sequence goes on along the minus strand of CAIUPP010000123.1, from coordinate 32,567 downwards.
GAGGCTGAGGCGGCGGTTGGCGGAGTCGTCGAGGGTGCGCTCCAGCCACTGTCCGGCGGCGGTGAATGCGGCGTTGGGTTCGAGGCAGATGAGGAAGCGCGCCAAGCCGGTGATCCGCTCGCAGCGCATCGGGTTGCGCTTGTACGCCATCGCGGAGGAGCCGATCTGGTCGCTCTCGAACGGTTCTTCAATCTCATGCAGGTTCTGCAGGAGGCGCATGTCGTTGGCGAATTTGTGCGCGGATTGCCCCAGGCCGCTGAGCGCGGCGAGCACCTGGCTGTCCATCTTGCGCGGATAGGTTTGACCGGTGACGGGAAAACAGGCGTCGAAGCCGAGTTTCTTCGCCACGAGTTTTTCCAGCCGCAGCACTTTCGCGTCGTCGCCGTCGAACAGTTCGAGGAAGCTGGCCTGGGTGCCGGTGGTCCCCTTCACGCCGCGCAGGCGCAGGCGCGCGAGGCGCGTTTCGATCTCTTCGAGGTCCGTGACGAAGTCCTGCGCCCAGAGGCAGGCGCGCTTGCCGACGGTGGTGAGTTGCGCCGGCTGATAGTGCGTCCAGCCGAGGCAGGGCAGGCTGCGCTGCTTCTCGGCGAAGGCCGCGAGCCGGTCGATCAGGTTGACCAGCTTGCGCCGCAGGATGAGCAGGCCGTCGCGCAGGATGAGCACGTCGGCGTTATCGCCGATTTCGCAACTGGTCGCGCCGAGATGGATGATGGGCCGCGCCGTGGGGCACTGGTCGCCATAGGCATGAACATGGGCCATCACGTCGTGGCGGAATTTGCGCTCGTACGCCTCGGCGGCGGCGAAGTTGATGTCCTCGGCGTGGGCGCGCAGTTCGGCGAGCTGGGCGTCGGTGATCGGCAGCCCCAATTCCTTCTCCGCCTCGGCCAGGGCAATCCAGATGCGCCGCCAAATCAGGAACTTCTTCAACTCGGAGAAGTTCTCCAGCATCGCCGGGGTGGCGAAGCGCCGGGACAGGGGAGAGACGTAACTGCTTTCCTGGGTGTTCTCTGCGTTCACGGCTGGCACCTCCATCTTTCGCTGGTTCGGGGCGCGGCGAGGGCCGCCGCCCGGCCCTTTATATCATAGCAGGCGCGGCGGGGAAAAGAGGCCAAACGACGGAATTGCGAATGGCGAACTGCGAATTTGGGTAGTGGTTCACTTACGCGCATTGTCATTCTGAGCGTAGCGAAGAATCTTTCGACAAGCTGGCGTTTCGCGCTTCGAAAGACCCTTCGCTCCGCTCAGGGTGACACATGACATGCCCTCCCCGCGCGTAAGTGAACCACTACCCGCATTTGAGGCGACGCCCGTACAACAGACGCACGCCGCCGACTCACGCACGCGAGCGGCGCGGGAGGCTGATGAGGAACTCGGTGCCGCGTTCGAGGCTGCTGACGCAGCGGATGTCGCCGCCGTGGTCCTGGACGATTTTCTGCGTGACGGCCAGCCCCAGGCCGGTGCCCCCCGGCTTGGTGCTGAAGAAGGGCTCGAACAGCTTGGGGACGTCCTCGGGGCGGATCGGCTCGCCGGTGTTTGCGACGGTGACCACCACGCGCTCCGGCTCCTCCCCGACCGTCACCGTCAGGCGGCCCTCTTCGCGCATGACGTCCAGGGCGTTCTGGAAGAGGTTCAGGAACACCTGCTTCATCTGGTCGCGGTCCAGGAACAACTGCACGGATGGGTCGGGAATGTCGGTGGTGACGACGATTCGCTGGCGGGCGATGCGCTCCTGAAGCTGTTCCAGCGTGTCGCGGATGATCGGCATGAGTTCCACCTGGGACAGCGCCGGCTGCGGGGGCCGGGTGAAGTCCATCACGCGGGCGAGGATGGTCTCGAGCCGGCGGACTTCGTCGGCGATGATCGCGGCGTGACGGGCCACGACCTCTCGCGGAGCGTCGGGGTGCTGCACGAGCGCGTTGGCGAATCCGCCGACGGTGACCAGCGGGTTGCGTATTTCGTGGGCGACGTGGGTGGCCATGCGGCCGATGGCGACGAGCCGCTCGGAGCGCACGAGCCGGTCCTGCGCCTCACCCAGATCGCGATACGCCTCCTCCAGATGCCCCTTCTCCCGCTGCATTTCGTCGTAATTCTCGGCGTTGGCGATGGCGGTGCCGGCCTGGTTGGCGAACATGCTCAGCAGTTCGACATGCTCCAGCGTGATCGGCTGGCCGCTGTAGATGTTGTCGGCGAGGATCACGCCAACGGGCTCGTTGCGCGAGATGAGGGGGGCCATGACGAACTGGCGCGAGCCGAGAAGCTGACGCAGGTCGTCGCGGACGCGGGGGTCGCGCGCGGCGTCCTCGACGATGATGGGCTTGCGCCCGAGGGCGCAGGCGACGATGATGTGGCCGCGGTCCTCCAGTGGAATGCTGATGCGCCGGGCGGCGCGGTCCATGGGGGATTCCCGCGTAAGGCGGTCGCGGTCGTAACGGGCGAGCAGGTCCTCCAGGGTGGGAGAGTCGCGGGTGATCTGGCTCCAGATGCGCCCGGCCTCTTCGCCGCTGCCGGGACCGACCCCCATGCACCCTTCGATGACGTTGCGGTTCTTGTCCACCAGGAGCAGGATGGCGCGGTTGAAGCCCAGCGCCTGACCGGCGGTGACGCAGGTGAGCACCAGGTGCAGCAGGCGGTCGAGGTCCAGGACGCCCTGCATCATTTCGCTGAGCTGGCGCAGGCGGGAGAGCTGGTAGACTTTCTTGCTCTGCTCGGTGACGTCGAGGGTGAGTTTGAGGATGTGGTCCACCTTGCCGTCGGGACCGAGGACGGGGGTGACGGCGTGGTGGAACTGGCGCATGGCGCCGTCGGAGCGGGCCAGCGCCACCTCCACCTCGCAGTTCAAGCCGCTGGCGAAGCACTGGTCGGCGGGGCAGTTTTTGCAGGGCTGACCGCGGCGGCAATAGATTTCATGGCAGATCTTCCCTTCGACCGACTTGCCGCCGCCGAACCATTCCTCAATGGTACGGTTGGCCCAGACGATGCGCCGGTTCTTGTCGATGAGGGCAAGACCCGCGCCGATGACGGCAACGACGTGCTCAAGTTTCTGCTTCTCGCGCAGCAGCGCCTCGGCGGACTTGCGGCGCTCGGTGATGTCGAGCACGACGGCGCTGTAGCCGACGTGCGCACCCGCGCGGTCGAACAGCTTGCCCAGGACGATCAGCACCGGAACGACGCCGCCATCCTTGCGGCGGAGGGTGGATTCCGCCTCGACCGAGCCGGCGGCGCGGCAGCGGTCAAGAAGTTCCTTGAAATTCGGGCCGAAGAAATCGAAGGGGGTGGCTTTGCCGAGGAGTTCATCGCGCCCATAGCCGAAAAGCCGCTCGGCCCCGGTGCCCCAGAAGGTGAACTTCGCCTCCAGGTCGAAGCTGATGACCGCGACGGAGACGTGGCTGACGATGAGGTCGAGCAGGCCGCGGCGCTCCTCGGCCAGCGCGGCGGCACGGCGCAATTCGGTGACATCTTCCAGCACGAGCAGAACGCCGTTCCCCTCGGGCATCCGAGCCGGGGTGATGCGGATATTGAGTCGCCGGTCGCCGGAGGGGCCGCGCAGGGAGGCGTCCTGCCAGGCCATCGCCTCGCCGCGCTCAAGGACCGAGCCGATCCCCTTCTCCAGCCCGGCATCCGCCAGCAACGCGGCGGGGAGCACGTCGCCGACGGCGAGCCCCTTGGCGGAGCGCGAATCGCAGCCGACCATCTGGCAGAAGATGGGACTGGCGAAGACGACGTGCCGGGAGGCGTCCAGCACGCACAACCCGCTGGGCAGCGCCTGCACGATGCTGCTGTTCAATTCGAGCAAGAGGCGCGTCTGCTCGAACAATTGGGCGTTGGCGATGGCCTGAGCGACCTGCCCGGCCAGCGTCTCCAGCGCGGTGAGGTCGTTCTCGTCGAAGGTGTTGACCTCGCGCCGCTCGACGTTGATGACTCCCACCGTGCGGTCGTGCAGGCGGATCGGGACGGCCAGTTCGCTGAGCAGATTCTCTTCCCCTTTGAAGCCGAGGAAGAAGCGGGGGTCTTTGCGCACATCGTTGCAGAGGACCGCTTTTCCGTTCTGCGCGACCCAGCCGACGATGCCGACGGAGAGTTTCTGCCGGTAGCCGCGGATGCTCTCGGCGCGGAGCGCGCCGGATTGCGCCACGAGGATGCACTCCTGCGCGTCATAGTCCACCAGGAAGATGGTGACGTCATAGTAGGCGAAGTGGCGGTGGATGGATTGCGCGACGGTGTTGAGCAGTTCCCCCATGTCCAGCTTGGTGAGCGAGGCGCGACCGACCTCCATGACCAGTTGCAGCCGGGCGTTGAGCCGGGCGCTCAGATCGGAGGCGGACACTTCGGCGCGCTGGGGGGATGGTTCGCTCACCGGTGACGCACCTCCAGGGTGAGGGTGACCACCTGCTCCTCGCCGGGCAGCGCCTTCAATTCCCACCAGGGGAGCACGGCGGAGGATTGATAGACGCGCTCGAAGCCCCCTTCGGAGTCGTTGACGGTCTCCACCGGGTAGGCCCAGAAGCCTGCGGCGGGGTCGGCGCTCAGCCAAAGCTCGACGCCGAGGTATTCATCCACGAGGCCGAGGGCCGGTTCGCCGGGGCGGGAGATGAGCGCGCTGAGGTTACCGAGGTTCTCGCGCGCGGCGGAGAAGTAGTTGCGGTCGAAGGCTGCGCCGGCCATGAGGCCGAAGTTGAACTCGGGGGCGAAGAGCACCCCCGCGGGCGCGCCCTGCGGGAAGCTCATGGCGTAGCGCACTTCGAGGGTGGAGTCCTCCAGCCGCACGCGCTTGGAGAGCAGCAGCGGGAGGCGGCGGCCCTCGGGGCCGACCCGCCCTTCGCGGCGGAAGGTGACGGCGCCGACGCGCGAGCGCGGCAGGTCGGCTTCGTACTCGCCGGAGGCGAAGTCCCCCCACTCCGGGACCTCCTCGCGCCGCAGGCGATCGGGGGTGGCGTCGGCGGGGAGGAAATGATCCACGAGCGATTCGCGCAGTCGCCGGTCGACCCAGAGCCGCTGCTCCAGCCCCGGCTCCTTGCAGCGGACCTGGTCATGGATGCTGACGGCTTTCTCCGCGAGGGGCTGGTCCGGGCGCTGGATGATGATGACGCCCTTGCGCACTCCTTCGACGAGGCGCTGGTGATAGACCTCCTCGCGGCGGGTCATCACGGCGGTGAGGTTCCAGCAGCGTTCGCGGTCATCCAGTTCGTAGAGCGCCGCGCCGCGGTCGGGCTTGAAGTAGCAGTTCAGCTTCGTCCCGCGGAGCTTGATCTCGGGACGGCCGTCGAGATCGAAGTCGGCCATCGTGTGGCCGGGGCGCTCGTTGGCGGGGGCGATGAGCTTCTCCGCCTTGAGCAGTTTCTCGTAGACGGCGAAGCGCAGGAAGGGCATGTAGAGTCCGCCGAAGACGCCGTGCCAGTAGGCGCAGTTGCATTGCCCGCGGAAGAGTTCCTCGCGCGCCTCCTCCGCCATCTTGGCGGCGCTCCGGTCGGCCACGGCGCGGCTGGCCTCGATCATGCGGGCGTACATCTGCGCCGCCTCGCGGAACTTCACTTTGAAATTGCGCCAGGTGCCGCCGCGCAGGAACGGGCGCGCGCGCTCCGCCAGGCCGCAACGCTCCAGATCATGCAGGATCGGCTGCAACTCCTTCTGCGCGGGGACGGGGAGCGACCACTCGGTCATCTCGCGGTAGCTCGCGTCGGCCAGGTAGATCTTTCCGGCCGCCGGCACGGAGTCCACCACATCGCTGAAGGTGGTGACGTTGATCCAGTCGCGATTCTCTTCCAGGGCGCGCAGGAAGCGCTCGAGCCACTTGTTCTCGAAGACGTGCTTGTAGGTCTCCGGCCACATGCCGAACTTCTCGCCGTCGTCGGCGTAGACGACCACGTTGCGTCCATCCTCGGAGGCGAGGGAGCGCAGGTAGTCGATGGTGTCCTTCGGGTCGCGGAAGGGGATGGAGTAGCGCAGGAACTCGCTGCCGCTGAAGACGCGCAGCAGCCGCCCCTGGTCCTCGGTGATGAAGTAACCGGTGAGGTCGCGGTCGCGCAGGCCGACGGCCTTGAAGTGGAAGTCGTCCAGGACGGTGTACTGCACCCCGGCGGCGGCGAGGACGCCGGCCAGAGGCGCTTCCCAGATGCGCTCGGTCATCCAGATGCCGCGCGTGGGTACCTCGTACTTCTTCTTGAGGTGGCGGCGGACGAGGCGGATCTGGTCCACGGCGTCGGCCGTTGGGAGCATGGTCAGGATCGGCTCTCCCAAGCCGCCGGCGAGCAGTTCGAAGCGGCCGGCGCGTGCGCCTTCGACGACGCGCTGGATGAGCCTCCGGTCGTGGGCCTCCGCCCACTCCCAGAGCGGGCCGGAGTAATGCAGGACGAATTTCATCCAGGGGAACGGCTCGATCGTGTCGAGGAAGGGATGGTAGGAGACGCGGCAGGCGCGGTCGAAGACGTCGTCGAAGTTCCCCACCGGCTGGTGGTTGTGCAGCGCCATGACGAACCGGACAGTTTTCATGCGGTGCCCCTTGACTGCCGGGCCTCGGCGTAGAGGTCCAGGTAGTGGCGCGCGCTGGCCTCCCAGGACCAGTCCTGGGTCATGCCGTTGAGCATCAGGCGGGTCCATGCGCGCGGGTCGCGATACAAATCCAGCGCCCGAATGACGCAGGCGGTGAGGGCCTGTGGGGTGGCGTCGGCGAACTGGAAGCCGGTGGCTTTCCCGGCGGCGAGGCTTTCCGGAGCGCAATCGCAGACGGTGTCCTTGAGCCCGCCGGTCCAGCGCACGACGGGGACGGTGCCGTATTTCAGGGCGTAAAGCTGGGTAAGACCGCACGGCTCGAAGCGCGAGGGGACCAGGCACAGGTCGGCGCCGGCGATGATGCGGTGCGCAAGGCGCTCGTCATGGCCGAAGAAGACGGCGAGCCGCCCCGGGAAGCGCGCGGCCAGTTGTTCGAGCGACGCGCGGATGCCGTTGTCGCCGTCGCCGAGGATGACGCACTGAAGCGCGGTCTGCTGGAACAGTTCGGGGAGCGCGGCGGCGAGAATGTCCAGCCCTTTCTGGTGCGCCAGGCGCGTGACCATGCCGGCGAGCGGGGCTTTGCGCCCCGTGAATCCGCAATGTCGCAGGAGGGAGCGCTTGGCGGCGACTTTGCCGCTGAGGTCGTCCGGGCCGTACGTGCTGGAGAGGAACGGGTCGCCGGCGGGGTTCCAGACGCTGTCGTCTATCCCGTTGACGACGCCGTGGAGGTCGGCGTCGCGGTCGCGCAGCACCCCTTCCATGCCGCAGCCGAACTCGGGGGTTTCGATCTCGCGCGCATAGCTGGGGGAGACGGTGTTGACGACGCCGGAGTAGAGGATGCCGGCCTTGAGCAGGCTGAGGTTCCCCCAGAACTCGAACTCGCGCATGTTGTAGTGGCGGCGGTCGATGCCGATAGTGTCCATGTCCCAGCCGGGGTAGACCCCCTGGTAGGAGAGGTTGTGGATGGTCAGCAGCGTGCCGGCGCGGCCGAGCGGATCGTTTCCATAGAGCAGGCGCAGGTACGGGGCGACCAGGGCACTCTGCCAGTCGTGCATGTGGAAGAGTTGGGCGTCGAAATCGATGGCGCGGACGGCCTCGATCGCGCCGCGCGAGAGGAAGGCAAAGCGCGCGCAGTTGTCCGGGAAGTCCACGCCATTGTCATTGTAAAGGCCGGCGCGGTCGTAGTAGGCGGCCTGTTCGAGGAAGTACACCGGGCAGTCGGCGCCGGGGAGTTGCCCCTGCAGGACGCGCCCATGCTGCACCTCGCCGGCGATGGGAACCCGAATGCGGGCAGCTTCCTCCAGCGGGAGGTTGAGGCGGGCGACGCTGCGATAGTACGGCATGATGAGGACCGGCTCATGCCCCAGGCGGAAAAGCGCTTTGGGCAGCGCGCCGACGACGTCGGCGAGTCCGCCAGTTTTGGCGAACGGTGCCGCTTCCGATGCGACGATTGCGACCTTCATTCCTTGAGCCATTCCTTCCGGGAAGAGGTTCTATTGCGCAACGAGCACCGGCAGGCTTCCCTCGGCGGGAATCCTCTGGATCAGCGCCTCATCTGCGCGCACTTGCACATCGAATTCTACAACATCGCCCGGTTTAGCGGCAAGAAGGGAGATCGGGATCGCGATTTCCAGAATGCGTCCCGCAGCCGCGCGCGGCTGCGGGCCCGAGGAGAGGTCGCCGGCGTCGCGGCGAACCTCCGGCGCATTCATCGGGCCGATGCGCCATTGAGAGGGCGCGGGCTTGCGGATCTGGAGGGTGATGTCGATTCCCTTCGGCAGCGAGGCGATGTCGCTCCCGGACGGGTCGAGCCGCAGGAAGAACGCGTCCGAACTGACGCCGAAATACAGTTCAACGAACGGGTCGGAGAGGCCGCGGTGCATGGAGCTGGAGGCCGTGGCGCACACATGGCCGGCCGAAGACCATTCCTGGTATTCGCTGACGGCCCCATCCACGACCGGGGAGATCGTCCCCAGCGGGTCGCTGCGCTGAAGATGCTGCGCCGGCTTTCCCAGCGGCCGGCTCAACGAGTCCGGCGCCGGCGCGCCGATGAGGCAGTAGACGTTGGCCAGGTGGCTGCGGAAGAGTTCGTCGAACATGTAATCCTGGTCGCTGGTGTGGTCGCCGCCGAGCCACCAGCACCAGTCGCTTCCTTCGGCGACGTACAGTTGCTCCCAGGCCTGTTCGAGGCTCTTCGGGTCGAGCGGCGGCTGCCGCTTGAGGCGCGTGAGCAGGGTTTCGCGCGTCTCGGCGACGAGGCTCCAGGCGGCGCGGTCCTCCGGGGCGCCGATCCAGATTCCGAAATTGGCGTCAATCCAGGAGCCGGCGTACAGGCGGGAGAGCGACTTCTCCGACGGGTGCGCGGTGACGTAGTCAGTGAGCCGTGTGGTGGCGATGGCCGGTTCCTTGGAGAGACGGGCGTACAGGTCGCGAAGGAAGGGAACGCCGGCGTCATCGTAATAGTCCCAGGGGTTCTCGCCGTCGAGGATGACGCTGACGAGGCGCGGACCGCCGCTGCAGCGGCGCGCGGCCTCGCAGATGCGCCAGACGAAATTCTCCGCGCCGGCGCGCTGGTCGCCGCGGTGGTATTCGAAGCCGATGGAATCCGCCAGGACGCGGTCGCGGAAGATGATGGCGGGAAGGTCCCCGTCGCCGGGGAGCGAGTAGGGCTGATACAGCGCGTCGGGATGGAGCAGGCTGGCGGATGAGTCGCGCGACAGGTCGGTGGGCCGGGAGCGCGCCAGGATCGCCTCGTCGGTCGCGATCCAGCGCAGACCGCGGTCGCGGAGGAGCGGGAGGATGTCCATGCTGACGGAGCCCTCCGCCGGCCAGATGCCGGTGGCCGGGCGATGGAACGTGCGCTCATGCTGCGCGAGGGCGCGCTCCAGGTGGATGTGCGCGTCGGGGAGGAAGTCGGAGCGCTTGTCCGGCATCGGCAGGCCGGGCAGCCCCTCGCGCGCGCATTCCGGGTTGCACAGCAGCGGGAGGATGGGGTGATAGAACGGCGTGGTGGAGAGCTCGATCTGCCCGCTGTCGGCCATCTCCTTGTGCAGGGGAAGGAGGCGGCGCAGGACGGCTTCCTGGCTGCGGAGCATGGCGGCTTTGTCCTGCTCGGTGAAATCGCGCCCCTTGGCGCGCAGCGCCTTGAGCGCGGGGTCGCCCTCGACCACGAGCGGATGGAACCAGGCCAGGGTGGCCCATACCTGAACGTCGCGAAGCGCCTGCGGGCTGAACTCGCGCAGCACTTGCGCCGGCTTGTGGCTCCAGGGCTTGCGCAGGTGGAACAACTCGCGGTAACGGGGGAAGGGGTCGATCAACTTCGGCGCGTTGGCCATGAAGAACTGGTCGAGGATGTAGAGGCGGTCGGCCTCGATGAGGTCTTCGGCGGGGATGCGCGTCAGGCGCAGGTTGCGGTCCTCGGCCTGGTCGCGCGCGTACTCCTCGATCTGGACGACGAGGGAGGGGACCAGGTTGATCGTGGCGTGGATGGCGGGGAATTCCTTGAGCACCAGGAGCATCCCGACGTAGTCCTTGATCGCGTGCAGCCGCACCCAGGGCAGACGGTACTCGCCGCCGACTGGATCCTTGTAGTACGGCTGATGCTGGTGCCAGAGGAAAGCAAGGTGTATCTGTTCCATGGTCCCTGTCTGTTGCTGGCTGAAGAACTCGCGCCGATCAATCGAGTTTCGCCGCCGGAGGCGGAGGCTCCGCCGGCTGACCGGGGATGATCACGCCGCACGAGACGAAGAAACGCACCGCCTCATCCACCGTCATCTCCACCGCGACCACCTCCGATTCCGGCGTCAGGACGGTCCAGCCCGTGAAAGGCGTGGGGGAGGCCGGGATGAAGACGGCGATCAGCGGCATGCTCATCTTGCGCGATGCGGCCGGTATTCCGCCGCTGGTGACGAAGCCGAGCGACCAGACCCCCTTGCGCGGATATTCGATGAGGACGACGCGGCGGAAATTAAGTTTGCGCGCGCCGAAGAGGAACTCGGAGAGCTGCTTGGCGTGCGGGTAGATGTGACGCAGGACGGGCAGGCGGCTGAAGAGTGCGTCGGTCCAGAGGACGAGTTGCGAGCCGAAGATGTTGACGATGGCCAGTCCCATCAGGTAGATGCCCAGCAGCGACAGGAGCACGGCGGCGGCGGTGCCCGCCCATTCCGGCGGGGTGCCGAAGGAGGTGGTTTTTGAGACGGTCCAGCTGATGGCGGCGCCGAGCGGCCCGCTGAGTTTCACGACAATCTGCCACGCAAGGCTGAGGACGAAGAGCGTCAGCATCAGCGGCAGGAGGGCGATGAAGCCGATGATAAACGTGTGGCGGGCCGTGGGAGGCGGGGGCGGACCCGGCAATTCGGGGGGCATCATCGGCATGCCGGATGGGTCGTTTTCCATGTATCCAGTGTCCATTTTCGAGATGGTCTGCCGTAGCCGGCCCCCCGAGCGGGGAGCATTCCGCGTCAAGCGTAGTGCCCGCGCTCGCTTGTGTCAAGCCGGGATGCGCCGTTACGCGCGCCCCTTCCGCTTGACTTGTGGGCCGGGCGCTGTTTCAATCTAGCGTAAGTTCGCCGATGCCGGCCCCGCATAAACGCCTGTTGGAGCGCGACCGTTGAGTTTTCTGCGCAGACTGCCGATCATCCTGACTTTCTTCCGCCTCCTGATGGGGCCCGCGTTTCTGCTCATCGGCCACAAGGAAACCACCGGCAATCTCATCGCCCTGATCGTACTGGTGATCCTGGCGATCCTGACGGATTGGCTGGACGGATTGCTCGCGCGCCGATGGCAGGCGGTGACGGTGCTGGGCAAATTGATGGACCCGTTCGCCGACGCGCTTTTCTGCATGATGGTGTTCGTGGATTTCGCGCTGACGACCCCCCCGGCGCTCCCCTTCTGGCTGGTGGCTGTTCTAATCGGGCGCGAGGCCGTCGTGACGTTCTTCCTGCGTCCGCTGGCGCTGCTGAGAGGGATCGTGGTGTCGGCGGGGATGCCCGGAAAGATCAAGACGGTAATCCAGTTCGGCGTGATCTTCACCGTGCTGGTGCGACTGCTGGCAATCATGGTTCCGCCGTTCGACGCGATGGCGTTTCCGCTGGAGTTGTTCGTGATGTTCGGCGCGGCGGGGATGCTTTTCTTCAGCGTGGTTTCGGCAGGGCAGTACGCTTATGACATTCGGCGCGCGCTGAAGGGCGGCCGGGCGAGCGGCAACATGGCGCGGCTCTAATTGAAAGACAATGAAGCAGCGGGGCCCGGCGGCGGGCGCTCGCGGGGAGGATCGTGATGGCGATTCGCGTGGGACTGGTCGGGGCGGGAGGCTCGGGACGCGCGCACCTGGAGTGCCTGGCGAAGAACCCCGAGGCACAGGTGGTTGCCGTGTGCGATACAGACCGCCGGCGCGCTGAGGAGGCGGCGGCGCCGTTCGGAGCCTCGGCGCACATCAATTTCCGCACGCTGCTGGAAGCGCAGCGGCTCGACGCGGTGTTCGTCTGCACGCCTCCCTTCGCGCGCGGGGAGTTGGAGGTGGCCGCCGCGCGCGCGGGCATCCACCTGTTCGTGGACCCGCCCGTCGCGCTCAATCCGGAAAAGGCGCGCACAATCCAGAAAGAAATCGAGAAGTCCGGCGTGGTGGCCTCCGTCGGCTTCCTCTGGCGCTACCTCTCCGGAATGGAGCAGGCGCTGGAACTTCTGAAGGGGCGCAAACCGGCGCTCCTGCGCGGGACAAACCTGGCCCCCCTGCCCCCCACGGGCTGGCGTCGCAAGACGGAGACGTGCGGCGGGCTCCCCGCCCTGCTGACGGGCGATCTGATCGACGCCGCGCGCTGCATGGCCGGCGAGATGGCGGCTGTCGGCGCGGTGCAGTTCCAGGGGGTGACGGCGGCGCGGATTCCCGAGTTCGACCTGGAGGATGCGGTGGCGGCGGTGGTCCGGTTCCAGAGCGGCGTGGCGGGCGAGTTCGTGACGAGCATCGTCAGCCCGCGCCATGAGCACGCGCTGACGCTCCTGGCCGACGAACTGGAGCTGCGCCTCACGGATGAATCGCTTGAGGTGGTCGAGGCGGGACGGCGCGCCTGCGTCGAGCATACCGGCTGCGCGCTCCAGAAGGCGCAGAAGGCGTTCCTCGACGGCGTCCGCGACGGCCACGCCCGAGGGGTGCGCGCGACCTACGCCGACGCAGTGCGCTGTCTGGAAGTGCTCGTCGGCGCGCGCAGCGCGGCGCAAACGGGGCGGATGGTTAGTCTGTAACGGCGATTTGCGCTTACGCGGTGCGCCCGGCGCACCGCGTAAGCGCAAATCATCCGTTCACCCCTCCGCATTTGGCGAAGCGCGCCCCTCCCCTCGAAGCTTCCATCCCCGCCGCCGGACGTAATCCACGACCAGACGGAGTTCTTCCATTTTCAGAAGCGCCATGAGCGCGAGGTAGACCACCAGCGCGCAGAGGGTGGGGATGCAGACTTCGGCCATCGTGGCCATCTTCACGCGCGCCAGACCGCCGGTGAAAAGGGCGGGTTTCAGGTGGATGAATCGCAGCGCGGCGGCATGGGCGGCCCAGGCGGCGACGCCCACCGCCACGCAGATCGCCGCCAACCGCCCGACGTAGCTCCACCCCTCGCCGGGGGCCATCAGCGGCTCGCGCCGGTTGACGAAGTAGAGCAGCAGCAGGTTCTTCACGATGCGTGTGGCCGGGTAGGCGATGCACACGATGAGGAAGACCGCGGCGGTGTCGTTCTTCAGCCCCATCCCCTCGATGAGCGCGTAGAGAATCAGGCTGCCGCCCGCGGAGATGACGATCCCCAGCACCGTGGGCAGCACCATGCGCTGCATGCTGAAGAGCGATTGCATGAGCACGTTCTCGATCGCCATGAAGAAGATGCCGGTGCTCAACACCGCCAGCGCAAGCTGCGCCTGAGCCAGCTCCTGCGGAGTCCATTGCCCCTTGTCAAACAGCAGTTGCATGACGGGCGCGCTCAGGACGATCAACAGCGCGGTGAGCGGCAACAGGACGACGCCGAGCATGCGCACGCTCCCGGCGACGACGGCGCTGTGATGGCTGGTGTCCTCCCGCGCGGCCATGTCGCTCAGGTAAGGGAACATGGCTATGGCCAGGCTGGATGCGACCAGGACGCTGGGGAAGACCACGACCTTGGAGGCGTATTGGATGAGGGTGAACCCCCCCCCTTCCGTGTAGGACTGGAAGGAGGCCAGCACGAGGTCGCGGTAGCGCGCGAAAAGCACGCCGATGATGAGCGGGGAGCAGAGCAACGCCATGCGCGCCAGGAGCGTCGTTCCCCGTTTGCTGCGATACCAGAGGATGGCGCAGTAAACACATCCGACGCCGATGAGGCCGCTGATGGTGAAGAAGGAGCGCCGCCCGGCGTCCGCCTCGTACGCGTTCACCAGCCACGCCCACCCGGCGAAGAGCGCCGCGCAACCCGCGACCCAGCCCGATTCGATCCACAACCGCTTGACGGAGATGATCGGCAGGGTCGGCTTGTACATTTTCAGGCGTTCGCGCCCCAATCCGGCAAGCAGAACGCCCGCCTGCGCCAAGCAGGCGATGAGGTAGGAGCCGCCCAGGACCATGGGGGCATTTTCGGAGGTCAGCGGAGTCTTTAGGATCGTGAAGCCGAAGAAAATGCCGGCGGCCCAGACGAATTTTTGCGTCGCGTCGGAGGCCGCGGGGTAGCTGAAGACCTTGTAGCTGTTAAGCACCCCGAGCGCCATGATCGCGAAGAACTGGACGATCAGCCCCGGCGCCATCCAGCGCACAAGGCTGACGGCGACATCATGCGCCCCCGGCTTGAACTTGGGCAGGAGCGCGCTAATCAACCAGGGGGCGAAGAGGGCCGACACCGCAACGCAAATTGCGGCCGACAGGAGCGCCAGGTTGGCCATGGTGTTGGCCAGTTCCCAGGCCTTTTCCTCGGTCTCCTTGTGGCGCTGCTCGGAGAAGAGCGGCATGAAGGCGGGCACGAGCACTTTGAGCATGCTGGAGTAAAACAGCAGGGTGATGACTTTGTCGTACACGGAGGTGAACGCGTCGGTCACGTCGCCGGGCTTGAAGTAATGGCTCAGCAGCACATACATCAGCAGCCCGCCGAGCTTGAGGAAGAGGCCGAAGAAGATGATGACCAGCGCGCCGCGCACGATGCGGTGGCCGATGACCGAACTGCGATGTTCAGGGGCGGCGGTCATGCGATCATGATTCCTTGTCTTGCAACCAGCGGAGCGTGGCATCGATTACTTCGCGCTCATGCGCGGGGTCGTAGTAGGAATGCGTGGCCCCTTGCACCAGATGAAACCGGGCGGGCATCTGGCGCTCGCGGCAGAATGGCTCGAAGATTTCCCGACCGGCCATTCCCTCGGGGTCGAGGGAGCCGGTGACGAAGAGCGCGCGGCCTCGCCATGCAGCGAAGGCCTGCATCAGGTTGCGGTCGGAGTCTTTCAGGTTGCGTCCGTCGCGCAGGGGAGCGGCATCGCCCGCCATGGTGCGGGCGGCGCCGCGCAGGCTGGATTCGCCGCGCAGGAGGCGCTTCCAACTCTGCCACTGGCACGCCTTCGCGAGGTACTGCCGCAAGTAGTGCCGCGCGCGGCGCGCGCGCTGGCCGGCCCTGGCTTCCGGCTGGAACGGCAGGACCGACCAGAGGGTCAGTTCCTTGACGTCGTGGCGCAGCGTGGCCGCGCCGATGGCGACGTTCGCGCCGGAGCATATCCCGGCAAGGACGAGCCGGTGCGCGCCGCTCTCGGATTTGATGAAGTCCACGGCGGCGACGCTGTCGGCGATCATCTCGTCGAGGCCGACGGCGGGGCCATCCCCCTCGCTGTCGCCGCGCCCACGCAGGTCGAAGCGCAGGGTGTGGAAGCCGATCTCGTTCAGCCGCCGGGCGGCGCGGAGCAGCATGCGGTGCGGGCCGATGCGATAGCCGGCCCAGCCATGGATGAGCACGACGGCGCCGGCGGAGGAGCGGGGAGTTTCTGAGCGCGCTGGGACAGCGCGCTCCACCACCGGCTCGCCGAGCATGCCGGTGAGCCGCAAGCCGTCGCATACGAAGGTCACGGGGCGTTCGGGTTTCAGGTCAGCCAAGGCAGCACCCCTTCCTGCGCCAGGCGGCGGCCTTCAGTCGCGCCGGGGATGAAGTCGGTGCGCGCCCAGATCAGCGGCACGTCGATCATGCGCGCGTCGATGGAAGGCTCCCCTTTCGCGAAGGCTTCGATGCGCGGGGCGCGCCGGGCGAACTGGAGGAGGCCGGTGCGCTGCGGAAAACGCGCGCGCTTTTCCGCCAGCCGGAGTCCGCCGATTTCGCGATAGAGGGCCGGCGTGATCGGGTAGCCGTCCAGTTCAAGCTCGTGCTCGCCGCGTTCGAAGGCGGCCATCAGGTCGCGCCGCTCCGTGCCGCTGCGCCCGTGCGTCATCATTTCCTGGATGAGCAACCGGCGCAGTTCGGCGTCGAATTCTTCCTTGCCGTCCACGACCGGCTGCCAGAGAACCAGCGCGCCGACCCCTTCAAGGCGATCCAGCGAATCGGCGGCCAGGGTCGCGCCGAGGCGGAGCCCCAGCAGAGCGCGCGACGCCGCGCCCGCGCGCCGGGAGAGTTCCGCCCACGCGGCCGCAATGTCCGCGCGCCAGAACGGCAGACCGGCGCGGTCGAAGTCCCCTTCCGAGTCGCCGCAGCCGGTCATGTCGAAGCGCAGCGAGGCGACCGATTCGGCGGCCAGGGCGCGCGCGGTCTCGACGAAGGCGCGATGGGAGGACTTCTTCTCCTCGCCGAAGGGATGGCAGAAGAGCAGCGCGAAGCGCGCAGGGCCGTCGCTCCCCTGCCAGGCGCCGAACAGCCGCCGTCCGCCGCTGATGAAGAAAAAGGGCTCGTCGCGCGGAATCACCCCTGTGGGCCCTCGAGTTTCCGCCTCACGTAGTCGGCGATGGATTTGGGGGTGCGGAAGGTCTCGATTCTGAACTCATCATCCCCGAAGCTGATGCCGAAGGACTCTTCCAGCCCCACGACGATCTCGAACACGCTGACGGAGTCCACGCCCAGTTCTTCCATGATCTCGGTGTCGTCGGCGATCTGCTCGGGCGCGATCTTCAGGAACAGCCGCTCGACCATCAACTCTTTCACCGTCTGCTCGATGCTCTTGTCCGGCACTTCGTCACCTCCTGCGTCGGCCATGAAGGGAAGGCATTTCGATCACCTCCCAGCGCGTTTCCGCGTCGCTGGGTCCATTCTCTTTCTCGAACATATGCCGCCAGCGCTCTTTGAAAAGCAACCCGTGCTTGATGATGACGTAGCGATTCGCCAGGGCCGGGCTGCCGTCGGAGGTGATGCTCTCCCAATGGTAGATGACCGGCGAGGGGGTGTAAAGCGCCTTCCAGCCCCGGCTGCGGGCGCGATAGCAGAAATCGAAGTCCTCGTACTGGATCGGGTTGAACGCTTCGTCGAGGCCGCCGATTTCGCCGTAGAGGGAGCGGCGGAACATGAAGCAGGCGCTGATGAGCGTCTGCACCTCTTCGACGCGGGCGAAGCGCGGGGCCCCCTGCGGGCGGCCGCGCCCGCGGAACTGCACGCGCCCGGTGCGCGAGATGCCCACCCCGGCGCATTGGATGAGGTGCGGCTCGAAGGGGTAGCAGAGCTTGGGGCCGACGATGGCGGCCTTCGGGTCGGAGTTGAGCGCGGCGCGCAGTTTCACCAGCCAGTCGGGGTCGGGGATGATGGTGTCGTTGTCGAGGAAGACCACCTCCTCCCCCCGGGCGACCGCGACCGCTGCGTTGCGGGCGGTGGAACAGCCGGTGCCCGCGTCGTTGCGGATGACGCGCATGCCGATGCCGAGACCGGCAGCGCGGCTGGAGATTTCGTCGAGGAGTTGCGGCGTCTCATCCGAGGAGCCGTTCTCCCCCACCACCAGCTCGAACTCGGCCGGCCGGGTCTGAAGGACGCTCTCCAAGCAGGCCCGCGTGTACGCGGCCTTGTTGTGGCACAGAACGACGATGGAGACCATTCCACCTCTCAATGAACGTGCAGGCCCGGGTGCGCCATGCGCACCGAGTCAGGCAGTTCATATCCATACACCAGCCGCGCAGTCGTTCGCGCGGCTGATGTGCTCGCAGCGAAAAGGCCGATTGACCCCGGCGATTCTAACGGCGGCGGGGAGCACTGTCAATTTCCGGCGGAGAATTGTATATTGGCGTGCCAAGCGGGCGCAGGCCAGATCGTGGAACAGGGAGAAATGGCGATCCAGGGATTTGCGATAACGGTGGAGGTGGCACCCGACTGGGGCGTCTCAGGCGTCCAGGGGACGCTCTCGGCGCTGCCGCGCCTCTGCGAGCGGCTGGCGGCGCACCAGGCGCGCGCGACGTTCTTCGTGACGGCGGGAATGCTGGAGGAGTGCGGCGCGACGCTGCGGCGCTCGCTGGCGGGGCACGAGGTGGCTTCGCACGGGCTGAGCCACCGGCCGATGGACGGGCTGATGGAGCTGGACGCGCTGGCGGAGATGCGGGACTCGCGCCTGCGGCTGGAGGATTATTTCGGCAAGGCGGTGCGCGGGTTCCGCGCGCCGTTCCTGCGGCCCGCTCCGGGGGATTGGTGGCGGCTGCTGAGGCAAGCCGGGTACAGCTACGACAGTTCCATGGGGTCGCTCACGCCATCGCGCCTCAATATCTATCCGACGCTCTGGAAGGCGGAGGTGCATGAGGGGATCGTCGAGTTGCCGATGACGACGCTGCGCGGGGGATGGGCGCCTTTCGATCTGGCCGCGCTGCGTCAGATGCACCCGCTGGGGATGCGCCTGATGCACCCGGAGGCGCGGATGTTCTCGCTGCGCGTGCATGAACTGGCAAGCCGAAAGCTGGCGCGCGTGCTGCCGCTGCGCCGGCGATTGATTCTGAGCCGCGGTGCCGGGCCGCGCGCGTGGAAGCTGCTGGAGAAGGTGCTTTCGCATTACGGGGCGCGCGCGATGACCTGCCTGGAGATGGCGGAACAGGCGAGAGCAACCCGCTGAGGAAAGACCACGGATTCAACGTTCAACGTCCAACGTTCAACTTCCAACATCCAATGAACAGCGAACAACGAACAAAGCGCACACACAGGGCGTGGCCGTTACTTGAACGTTGGACGTTGAAAGTTGGACGTTGAACGTTGAATCCGTTCCCCCCTACGCACGCAGTCTGCGATAGGTCTCCAGCGCGCCGGGGAAGGGACTTAGCGCGCGTTCGAAGATTCCCAGCGAGTAGGCGATGGTCATGCCGTAGTTGGCGATGGGCACCCCCGCCTCGCGGCAGCGCAGGATGCGCGTGAGCATCTCCCGCCGGTTCCACATGCAGCCGCCGCAGTGCACGACGAGCTTGAAGCGCCCCAGGTCGTCGGGGAAGTCATGTCCCTGCGTCGTCTCCACCTCCAGCTTGCCCCCCACGTACTGCATCAGCCAGCGCGGAATCTTGACGCGCCCGATGTCGTCGCCGATGGGATGGTGCGCGCAGGCCTCGGCGATGAGGATGCGGTCGCCGGGTTGAAGCTTCTCGATTGCCATTGCGCCGCGCACAAATTCGTCCAGGTCCCCTTTGTGCCGCGCGAAGAGGATGCTGAAGGAGGTGAGCGGGATTTCCCTGGGCGTGTCTCCGGCGACCTTCAGGAAGCCCTGGCTGTCGGTGACGACGAGCACGGGGGGCCGCTTGAGCCGGTCCAGCGCGTCGCGCAGTTCGCGCTCCTTGACGACGATGCAGTAGCTGTCGATGTCCAGCAAGTCGCGGATGGCGCTCACCTGCGGCAGGATGAGCCGCCCCTTGGGCGCTTCCAGGTCAATCGGCACGACCAGCACCACCAATTCGCCGGCGGGAACGAGGTCGCCCAGGATGGTGGGCGCGTTGATGAACTCCTCGGGGGCGGCGCGCACGAGCGCCTCGCGCAACTCCAGTATCCCCCCCCCTTTCGAGGCGACGGTGCGGACCGTGGGGACCTTCTCCGCTTTGAGACGGTCGGACAACTCCTTCGCCGGTTCGGCCAGGTCGGTTTTGTTGAAGATGACCACGGCGGGGATTTTCCGCGAGCGCAGTTCCTGCAGAATGCCCTCCTCGAACTCCCCCCACGCCCCGGCTTCGGTGACGACGAGCCCCAGGTCGGTGCGGTCGAATATTTTGCGGGTGCGTTGCACGCGCAGTTCGCCGAGCGCGCCCACGTCGTCGATCCCCGCGGTGTCGATGAAGAGCACGGGGCCGATGGGCAGCAGTTCCATCGGTTTTTCGACGGGGTCGGTGGTGGTTCCGGCGATTTCGGAGACGATGGAGACGTTCTGCCGGGTCATGGCGTTGAGCAGCGAGGATTTGCCGACGTTGCGGCGTCCGAAGATGCCGATGTGCAGGCGGAAGCTTTTGGGTGTGCCCATCATCATCTCTTCTCACCACGGAGACACGGAGGTACGGAAAAGAACGGAACGGGAGAAACCGCCGATAAACGCCGATGAACGCCGATTTGAAGACAAGAGAGAGAACGTTCCAATTCGTATCCGCGTTTATCTGCGTTCATCGGCGGTTCCCGGTAGCGTTGTTTCATTGCAGTTGCTCGGGAACGCCGTTCTCCGCGTCTCCGTGCCTCCGTGGTTGAGAAGGCCGTTCAGACAACGGATAGCCCAGGCGCATGACGCTTTGCGGCGAGGAGAGTTGGTCGAATTCCTCGCCGGTGAGCAGCCCGCGCTCGATGACGACCTGGCGAATGCTCTTCTTCTCCGCGCGCGCCTGCTCGGCGACGGCGGCGGCCTGCTCATGCGTCAGCTTCTCCATCAGCGAGGTGAGCGTCGCGGTCGCCCCTTCGACGTGCGCGCGGCATCGGGCCTCGTCGGCGCGGCATCCTTCGACGCAGAGGCGGCGGAATGCGCTGCAGGAGTTGCGCAGCAGGTCGAGGTTCGTCAGCAGCGCGTCGGCGACGACGGGCAGGAAGGGGTTGAGTTCCAGGTTCCCCATCGCGCAGGCTTGCGTGATGACGGCGTCGTTGCCGATGACGTTCATGGCGGCCTGAGAGACGGCCTCCGGGATCACGGGGTTCACTTTACCGGGCATGATGGAGGAGCCGGCCTGCCGCGCAGGGATGATGAGTTCGCCGATTCCGGCATCCGGCCCGCTGGAGAGGAAGCGGAAGTCGCCGGAAATCTTGAGCAGGTTGACGGCGTGCGCCTTGAGGATGCCGCTGACTTCGACGAATACGTCGGCGTTCTGCGTCGCCTCGACGAGGTTTTCGGCGCGCGCGAGGCCGAGGCCGGTGATGTCGCGGAGTTGCTCGACGGCCTTGAAGATGAATTGCCGCGGCGCGAGCAGCCCCGTGCCGATGGCGGTGCCGCCGAGGTTGACAACGCGCAGGCGCTCCTCGCACTTGTAGAGACGCCAGCGGTCGCGCGCGAACGCTTCGGCGTACGCCCCCATCTCGCGCCCCAGCGTGGTCAGGACGGCGTCCTGCATCTGCGTGCGGCCGACCTTGACGACGTGCGCGAACTCCTTCTCCTTGCGCTGGAACTCCTCCAGCAGCGCGATCACCTCGCGTTCGAGCGCCCGCAGCGAATAGATGGCGGCGACCTTCAGCGCGGTCGGGTAGGTGTCGTTGGTGGACTGGTGCAGGTTGATGTCGTCCAGCGGGCCGATGGTCGCGTACTCTCCCAGCGGACGGCCGAGCAGTTGCAGCGCGCGGTTGGCGAGCACCTCGTTGACGTTCATGTTCAGGGAGGTGCCCGCGCCTCCCTGAAGCGCGTCCACGACGATGTGACGGTCGAGCATCCCCTCCACCATTTCCGCGCAGGCCCCTTCGATGGCGCGGAACTTCTCATTCTCCCACCAGCCGAGTTCGTGATTCACGCGGGCGCAGGCCAGCTTCACCGCGCCGAAGGCATGGATGAGGCCGGGGCGGACGCCACGACCTGAGAGCGCGAAGTTTTCCAGCGCGCGCTCGGTATGGATGCCGTGCAGCGCGTCCGCGGGGACGTCGCGAGAGCCGAGAAGGTCTTTTTCGCTGCGGTAAGACATTTCAGCATCCTCGTGAAGGCGGATAGCAGCTATTGCTGAACCGTATTCAGCAATCATCCGTTTCAAAAATACAGGTCCCGTTCCTCGGTGGTGCGGATGCGTTCCAAGCGCCCGGCCAGATCGCTCTTGAGGGAGCCTTCATCGATCTTCGCCAGTTCGGCGGCGAGGAGCTTCTCGCCGGCGGCGCGCGTCTCGGGCGAGGCGTAATCGGTCAGGTACTCCTGAAGCGTGGCCAGCGCGTTGGGGGTGCAGAAGCGCTTGATGAAGCCGGGGATGGCGAACTCCATGAAGTGCTCGCCGGTGCGCCCGAGCCGGTAGCAGGAGGTGCAGAAGCTCGGGATGTAGCCGTCGGCCAGCAGTTCGCGGATGACGGTGTCGAGCGGCCGCACGTCGCCGAGTTGGAACTGCTCGCGCTCCATCACCTGCGCGTCGCCCGCCTCGGTGTAGCCGCCGATCTCGATGCGGCTGCCGGCGTCGATCTGCGAGACGCCGAAGCCCATGGCCTCGCGGCGGAGTTGCGCGTTCTCGCGGGCGGTGAGGATCAACCCGGTGTACGGAACGGAGAGGCGCAGAATGGCGATGAGACGCTTGAAATCGCGGTCGTTGACGAAGTATTTCTCGTCGAACTTGACGCCCGAGGCCGGGCGCATGCGCGGGAAGCTGATGGTGTGCGGGCCGCAGTGGTAGCGCTCCTGAAGTTGCAGGGCGTGGGCGACGAGGCCGAGCGCCTCGAAGCGCCAGTCGTACAAGCCGAAGAGCGCGCCGATGCCGACGTCGTCGCAGCCGGCCTCCATCGCGCGGCTGAGGCCGTCGAGCCGCCAGAGGAAGTCCCCCTTGCGCGTCCCGGCGGGATGATAGCGCCGGTAGGTCTCGTGGTGATACGTCTCCTGGAATATCTGGTACGTGCCGATCCCGGCCGCCTTGACGGCGCGGTACCCTTCGTCATCCTGCGGCGCGGCATTGATGTTGACGCGGCGGATTTCGCCGTGGCCGACGCGGACGCCGTAGACGGAGCGAACGCAGGCGGAGATGAAAGCGGCGTCGTAGGCGGCGTGCTCGCCGAAGACCAGGATGAGCCGCTTGTGGCCGACTTTTTCCAGCGCTTCGACCTGGTGGATCAGTTCGGGAGTTTCGAGCGTGCGGCGCACCTGCGCGCGGTTGGAGCGGCGGAAGCCGCAATAGGCGCAGTCGTTCACGCACTGGTTGCCCACGTAAAGCGGGGCGAACAGGACGATGCGGTTGCCGTAGACGCGCCGCTTCAATTCGCGCGCGGCGTCGAAGATCATTTCCACCTGCTCCGGGGCGTCGGCTTTCAGAAGCAGCGCGGTCTCCTCCAGGCCCAGGGGATGTTTCTCCAGGCTCTTGGCGACCACGTCGCGCACGGCCGCGGCGTCCGGAGCAGGGCCGGCAAGCAGGCCGATCAGCCGGGCGTCGTCGATGAAGTCCAGGGCGTTTTCGCTCAACGTCATTTCAGCTAACGGAGACATCGTTCACCTCCAACGGCAGTTGAATGCAGAACGAACGGCGGCAACGAGAGGCGCGTTCGCATGTTTCCCGCTCCCAGCGCATGTTGCGCTCTTCACTCCGCACTTCTAATCCCGCATTTTCTTCCTTGCTCCCGGCCCGACGCCGACGCTGCGGCCAATGGCACGGATTCGTCCGGCCATGCAACCGTGGCAGGCGGCGGCGGTTTCGCTGATGCACGCTTTGCCGGGATAGATTTCATACAACCGGCGATAAACCGCCGGGGTCACGTTCGGCATGACGACGTTCGCGCCGCGCGAGAGGCCGAGTTCGCGCCCCTGCGCGGTGTTCAGCGTGGCCAGCGCGGTGGTGGCCGGGATGTTCGCCTGCGGACAGAGCAATCGCGCAAGGGCCACGACTTTGTACGTCATTTCCTCGCTGTTGGGGACTTGCGTCCCCGCGGGCGGGGGAAATGGGGTCAGGCACCTTTTCCCAGACGGACGGGAAAAGGAGCCAGACCCCATTTCCTCGGTCGCCATCTGCTCAGCCCCCATCTTCTCAATCCTCATTTTCTCAGTCCCCATTTCCTCAGTCCCCATTTTCTCTGCGGACCCCATTTGCTCCGGGGCCTTTCGGGTCTCCATTTTCCCCAGCGGCGTGGCCGGATGGGGCAGGTATGGCCCGACGCCGATCATGTCCAGGTCCAACGCGCGGAAGAGTTCCAGGTCGTTGGCCAGGCTCTCGAACGTCTGGCCGGGAATGCCGATCATCACGCCGCTGCCGATTTCGTAACCGATCTGGCGGAGCCGCTTGAGCATCGCAATGCGATCCGAGACGCGCCCGGCCAGCGGGGGATGAATCCTATCATAGAGCGCGGCGTCGGAGGTTTCAAAGCGCAGAAGGTACCGGTCCGCCCCAGCGCGCTTCCAGGCGATCAGCTCTCCCTCGGGGCGCTCGCCCAGGCTGAGTGTCACGGCCAGCGGCGTTTCGGATTTGATGCGGCGCACGACGTCGGCCATCCAGCCCGCCTCGATGCCGTAATCTTCGCCGGATTGCATGACGACGGTGCCGTAGCCGAAGGCGAGGATGTCCTGCACGCACTCCATGATCTCGGCGGCGCTCATCCGGTAGCGCGTCAGGGCGCTGTGACCGGCGTTCAGGCCGCAATAGGCGCAGGAGCGGACGCAGTAGTTGGAGATTTCGAGGAGGCCGCGCAGGTGCACCTCGTCGCCGACGGAGCAGCGGCGGGTCTCGTCGGCCCGGCGGTAAAGCAATTCGCGCCGGGCCGGCTCTTCCTCGCGCAGCCAATCGAGTATCTCAATGCGTTCCATCTAGAGCGCTCACAATAAGTTATGCTGTCCGGTCCAAGTGAGCCGCGAATGGCGGGCGCCGGACATTCCTCTATCATATTCCTTGCCCGGCTGGCGCGCAATATGATCGAAGGGGTGGCGGGGCGCTGGGCGAAGCGGAGGGGCTGGTTAACGATCTCGCGCCTGCATGACCGGCGCTGCCTGAGCCGAGGGCGCAGCATGCTGCGCCCCTACAACGGCGCGCGAGGAATGACTTCTTTGCGAACTGCTAGGGGGTGACAGGCTGGGTGAGGTGGGCTTGGACCTGGCAGGCCGCCTCGGAGGCCAGGTCGAAGGCAAGTTGTTTTTCGCTGGCGAACATTTTCCGCCCGGATACTTCGGCGGACCAGAGTTTCTGTTTGGTCGAGGGGTCGTAACCTTCCAGTACGAGGGCGACCTTGGCGCAGGGGACGAAGAGAACCCAGGCGTTCTCGTAACGCGGGACGCGTCCGAGGATGACCATGTCGGCGTTGACGTTGCGGGCGAGGTCGCACGCTTTGCCGCTGTCCAGCATCGCCGCCTGCATCAGCGTCATTTTGACGCGGTCCAATTCATCCCGCAAGGCCACGGCAGAGATGATTTCGACGGAGGACTGGCATGCGAAGGCGCCGGAGACTCCGTGCGCGGCGACGGTGGAGGATCCCTGGCTGCCGGTGGCTCCATAAATCGAGTTTTCCATGGCCTCGCGGCGGACGCTTCTGTCGTCGAGCGGCAGGACCAGCACACGCCAATGCGGACGGACGGGGGCGTCCAGCGCTACGTCGGTCTTGACTGAACCGCAGCCGGCGCAGAAGAGCGCGGCGAAGGCCAGAGCCCCTGCGGCCACCGGGATGAACGGTTGGGTCAAACGACGGCGCAAAGTCGCCACGGTATTTTCATCGCTTTCGCAAGAAGAGGGATGGCAAGAGGCCATGCGATCAGCGCAAAACGTTTCTTCAGTCGCGCTTGATGACTACGAGCGTCACATCGTCGGCCTGCAGGGTGAGTCCGGAGAACTCCTCCACGGAGTGGACGATGCGGTCCAGCAGCGCCTGCGCGGTGCCGTGGTGGCCTTTCATGGTGTCACGCAGGCGTGTTTCGCAGTACATTTCCTCGCGGCCGTTCTTCGCCTCGGTGACGCCGTCGGTGTACAGGACGAACTGGTCGCCCGGCTGGGTGTTCAGTTCGAACGGTTCGAAGGTGATGCCCGCCTGGATGCCCAGCGGCAGGCTGTGTTCGACGGCGACCGGCTCGACCTTGCCGGTGCGCTCGCACAGGTGATACGGCGCGGGGTGACCGGCGGAGCAGAACGTCGCTTTGCCGGTGTTGTGGTCGAGGACGCAGGCGGCCGCGGTGACAAAGGTGCGCTCGGACCATTCGGCGGCCAGCAGGTCGTTGACGAAGGACATGATCTCCGGGGCGGTGCGGCGCACCTGCGCGACGACGCGGTAGTAGCTGAGCACGCGGACCATGTAGAGGGCGGCGGGAAGTCCCTTGCCGCAGACGTCGCCGAGGACGACGCAGGTGTGGCTGTCGTCCAGGGGGATGACGTCGTAGAAATCGCCGGCGACGGAACGCGCAGGGACGTTGCGCGCCGCGAGGTGCCATTTCGGGCGGACGGGGATGGCGCCGGGCAGGATGTGCTCCTGAATCTCGCGCGCCACGCGCAACTCGGCTTCGTACTTCTCCTGCTCGTGGAGCTTCTCGCGCATCTGGGCTTTTTCGATGGTGATGACCATGAAGTTGGCCAGGACGGAGAGGAGCATTTCATCCGAGCGGGTGAACACCCCCCCGTCGTTGCGGTTGTTGACGTTGAGCACGCCGATGGTGCGCTGGCGATGGATCAGCGGGACGCTCAGGAGCGACTTAGTGCTGTAACGGGAGCGGTTCTTGCGCTGGAACATCGGGTGGGTTTCGACGTCTTCGATCAGCAGCGGCTTGCCGCTCTTGGCGACGAAGCCGGTGATGCCGTCGCCGACGCGCTGGCGGAAATTGGCAATGACTTCCGGGCTCAGGCCGAAGCCGGCGCGGATGCGCATTTCCACGCCGTCGGTCTCGATCAGGACGAGCGAACAGGTACCCACCCCCAGGAGGGTGGTGGTCAGGCGCACCAGGTCGTCCATCACACGCTGTTCGTCGTCAATGGAGCTGACGACGTCGCTGATCTCTTTGAGGATGGTTTCGACCGACGATTTTTCGGCAGCGGCGATCATGGCTCTCCGCCCGGAACAGCCCGGGCCTCCCGGGAAAGCACGCGAATTCGATGATATTGCGTCAGCACATTAACATGCCCTCAGCCCAGTGTCAACCATTTAGTGGGCGCCGCGGCGCGGAATGGCGCGGCGCGCGGGGCGGAACCGGGATTCCGGGTCTGCGTCTCGGTTGACACCCCGGCGGCCCTGCCCCTATAATCCACTCAGTGGCCGTCGTTACGTGAACGCGGCGGCCCCTGCTTATATCGTCTCTTCGGCAGGGGAGGACGCTGGTGGAACTTATCATTTCCGGCCGCCATGTGGACGTGACCGACGCGATGCGCGAGCACGCGCGCAGCCGCGCGGAGAAACTCGGGCGGGTCAGCAATCATCTGATGCACATGACCGTCACGCTGGGGATCGAGGGGGAGCGGCACACCGCTGAAATCATCGCGAAGACGCGGGGCAAGGGAGAGGTGGTGGCCAAGAGCGTCTCCCACGACATGTACACCTCCATCGACCAGGTGATTTCGAAAGTGGAGAAGCAACTGCAGAAGGTGGAAGCACGCTACAAGGACCGGCGCACGGGCTCCAAGGAGAACCGGTTTGGCGACATAGCAAAGGCAAAGGAAGGCTCGTCCGAAGAGGACGCGGCTTCAGAGGGTGATTGATGAGATTTTCAGACTTCTTCGCAAGCGGTAACATTGTTGCAGACCTGAAGGCGACGGGGAAGGAAGAGGTCGTCCGCGAGTTGGTGCAGACGATGGTCGCTAGCGGGTCGCTGACGAAGAGCCAGGGCGTGGCCGTCGAGAAGGCGATTCTGGAGCGCGAGCGCAAAGGCAGCACGGGGATCGGCAAGGGCGTGGCCGTTCCGCACGCCAAGGTGCGCGAAGTGCAGGGGATGCTGGGGGCGTTCGGGCGCTCCGAAAAGGGCGTGGAGTTCGGCGCCCTGGACGGCCAGCCGGTGCACTTGGTTTTCCTGCTGACCAGTTCCCCGGACCAGGCGGAGTCGCATCTGGAGGCGCTTCGCAAAGTGGCTGCGCTGCTGAAGGATGACGACTACTGCGCCTTCCTGCGGCGCGCCAAGACCAAGAAGGAACTGGCGGACCTGCTGCGCGAAGTGGACGACCGCGTGAAGGCGTGAAGTCCGCTTGAGTCGAACGTCCGGTGCGGCGCATTCACCACTCGATATTCTATTAGCGTCAACGACCATGCGTTTTCAGAAATCGGTTCCATTGATTCACAAAACCGGCCTGCACCTGCGGCCGGCTCGACGCATTATGGACGCCGCCGGAAAATTCAAATGCGACATCAAGCTGATGTATCGCGGCAAGACCGCGAATGCGAAGAGCATTACGGACATCATCCTGCTGGCGGCGCTCCCGGGAGCGGAGCTGCTCATCGTCACCGAGGGGACGGACGCCCAGGAGGCGATGACCACGCTGGAAGATGTGATCGTCAACAGCATCAACCGCGATGAGGACATCTAGGTGGAGACTCGGCGGGGAATTGCGGTCAGTCCCGGCGTGGCAATCGGCCCGGCGCGCATCGTGGAGAGCCAGGGGGCGCAGATTGCGCGCAAGTTCGTCATGCCCGACGAGGCCCCGCGCGAGATCGCCCGTTTCGACAAGGCGCTGACCGCCTCGCAGCAGGAAATTCACGAACTGGCCGAGGGGCTGCGCACCCGCCTGGATCAGCAGGTCAGCGTCAGCGACATCTTCCAGGTCCATCTGGGCATTCTGGAAGACCCCAAGCTGCGCCACCAGATCACCAACCTCATCACCCACCGTCTTTTCACCGCGGAGTTCGCGGTGCAGGAGATCCTCCGGCGCTACATCACGTCGCTGCAGGAGGCGGGAGATTCCTACCTGCTCCAGCGCGTGCGCGATTTCGAGGACATCGGCCAGCGGTTGCTGCGCAACCTGCAGGGGGAAACCCACCAGCAACTCGCGCGAGCGCCGGGGCCGGTGGTGATCGTGGCGCACGATCTGACCCCCTCGCAAACGGCGGGGTTCGACAAGGAGAAGGTGCTGGGGATTGCGACCGAGGCGGGCGGGCGCACGAGCCACACGGCCATCCTGGCGCGCGCGCTGGGAATTCCGGCGGTCGTGGGCGCGGCGGGGCTGATCAACAGCGTGGTGGATGGCGACATGCTGATCGTGGACGGCAGCCAGGGGGCGGTGGTGATCACCCCCGACGAGGCGACCCGCCAGCGCTACCAGGCGCGCGGCCGGACTTTTGAGGTCATCGAGGAGCGCACGGCGGCGGAGTTCTGCAACCTGCCGGCGGTCACGCTCGACGGGCGCGCGGTGATTATCGAGGCGAATATCGAGTTCCCCAACGAGGTGGCGACCGTCCTGAACAACGGCGCTTCGGGGGTGGGGCTGTACCGCACGGAGTTCCTCTACCACACCGCCGAGAATCCGCCGGACGAGGAGGCGCACTTCCAGGCGTACATGGAGGCGATCCGCGCGCTGAAGGACCACCCCATGACGATCCGCATCCTCGACCTGGGGGCCGACAAGTTCCCGAGCGGCTTCCCCGAACGCAACCCGTTCCTGGGCTGCCGCTCGATGCGCCTGCTGCGCCTTCAGCCCACGGTGTTCCGCAACCAGATCCGCGCCATTCTGCGCGCGTCGGCGATGGGGAAGCTGCGCTTCATGTTCCCGATGATCGCCAATCTCGCCGAACTGCGCGAGGCGCGCAAGGTCGTCACCGAGGTCATGGAGGAGTTCGACGCCGCCGGCGCGGTGTACGACAAGAAGATTCAGGTGGGGATTATGATCGAGGTCCCCTCCGCCGCCATGACGGCGGACCTGCTGGCGGAGGAATCGGATTTCTTCAGCATCGGCACCAACGACCTGGTGCAGTACACGCTGGCGGTGGACCGCGACAACGAGCGGGTGGCGCACCTCTACTCGCCGGTGGACCCGGCGGTGCTGCGGCTGATCCAGCGCACGGTGCAGGCGGGTCAGAAGGCGGGCATCCGCGTCTCCATGTGCGGCGAGATGGCCGGCGACATCATGCACACGATCCTGCTGGTGGGGATGGGGTTCGAGTCGCTCAGCATGGCGCCCAGCGTCATCCCCGACGTGAAGAAGCTGATCCGCTCCATCCGCTACGAAGGGGCGAAGAAGATCGCCGACCACGCGCTCTCCCTGAAGACCGCGAAGGAAGTGGAGCAGTACCTGTCCGACGAGACGCGCAAGGTGGTGCCAGAACTGGTCCAGGAGCGCCAGCCGGAGGGGTGACGCCACAGGGGAAGCAACGGAAAGACCGTTGGCCGCAGATGAACGCAGAAACGCGCGGATACGGATAAGTCATCCAATGAATCGTCATCGCGAGTGAGCGCCGCCTAATGACCTCCTTCGCGTTTGTGCGCCCCCGGCGCGAACGCGGCGATCTTCCATATTTCCCACCCTCTCGCAACGAAGCAGATCTCGTCTTTCCTCCGATTTGCACCACTGCCACCCCGAAGTCAACATAGCGCACTGGGTGTGGCCGCTGAAAGTAGGCGCTCCGCGCAGGAGCCGTGTGTAGCGCGGACTCTCAAGTCCGCGTCCCGTGCCACAGGCACGGGAATGCTGCACGGATTTGAGAACCCGCGCTACTGCACCTGCTTTTAACGGCCACGCCCAGCGCGCTGGGACAGCGCGCTCCACCATTCCGTACGCTGCGCTCCGCCATTGTGCACTCTGCACTCACGGGAGCGTTTGCGCGCCCCTCTTGCATTTTGCACTCCTACCGCTTTCCCAACTCCCTCGCTCTTGCCGCAGCGGCGGCGATGGCGGCTTTGAGCCCCTCGCGCACTTTGAGTTCTTCGATCTTTTTGAACGCCGCCTCGGTGGTGCCGGCTTTGCTGGTGACGCGGCGGCGCAGTTCCTCGGGGGAGGCGTCGGCGGCGGCCATCATTTCGGCGGCGCCGCGGGCGGTCTGGATCGCCAGGGTGCGCGCGACGGTCGGGTTCAGCCCCTCCTGCACCCCCGCCTCGATCATGACTTCGACCAGGAAGTAGAAGTACGCGGGGCCGCTGCCGCTGAGGGCGGTGACGGCGTCCATCAACTCCTCCTTCACTTCCACGGCGCGCCCGCCTGCGCTGAAGATTTTGCCGGCGAGGGCCATATCCTGCGCGGTGGCGTGCTTGCCGGGGCAGAGCGCGGTGGCGCCCATGCGAACGCGCATGGGCAGGTTGGGCATGGCGCGCACGACGCGCAGTTTGCGTTTCGACGCCGCCTCGATGACCGTCGTGGGGACGCCCGCGCAGATGCTGATGATCCGCTGTTTTTCGCGCAGGACGGAACCGATCTGCGTGAGCAGTTCCGCCAGCGTCTGCGGCTTGACCGCGATGATCAAGGTGTCCGCCTCTTTGACGACGGCGAGATTGTCCTCGCCGGCGCGCGCCCCCATTTCGCGGAACAGGTCGCGGCGCGCGGCGTCGGGATCGGAGGCAATCAGCATCGACGGCTCGGCCATTTTGGCGGAGACGATCCCGCGCGCAATCGCCTCGGCCATCTGTCCGGCGCCCAGGAAACCGATTCGTTCTTTAGCCATGGTGAATCCTCCTTTACCGACTCTCTGTCTGACCAGGGCGCAGCATGCGGCGCCCCCACTACGGACGCGGGCTGAAGCCCGCGCTACACGGAGCGCGGCCACGGACGCGGGCTAAAGCCCGCGCTACACGGGCGCGTGGACTGGAGAGTCCACGCTACGTTTCACGGAACAAGGCCGTCCCGATGCGGACGATGTCCGCGCCCTCCTCAATCGCCACTTCGAAGTCGTTGCTCATCCCCATCGAGAGATGCTCCAACCGGACGTTGGAGGGCAAGCCATCGCGCAGCGACTCCTTTAACGCGCGCAATTTCGCGAAGACGGGACGGCCATCTTCGGCGCTCGCGGAAAACGGGGCCATGGTCATCAGCCCGGTGACTCTCAGCCGATCCAATCCCCCCACAGCGCGCAGCAGATCGCCCAGCGCTTCCGGAGGCAGGCCATGTTTGCTCGCCTCGCCGCTGACGTTGACTTCCACCAGCGCCTCGATGAGGCCCCCCTGCTTCGCGGCGGCCGCGTTCAGCGCCTCGGCCAGCCTGGCGCTGTCGAGCGAATGAATTGCCGTCAGCCCGGTGGCAAGGAATAGCTTGCCGACTTTGTTCGTCTGCAAGCTGCCGATCATGTGCCAGCGGATCGGCAAGTCGTGCAGAGCGGCCACTTTCTGGAGCAGCATCTGCACGCGGTTCTCGGCAAAATCGCGCACGCCGGCTTCCCAAAGCGCGCGCACTGTCTCAGGTGTCACAGTTTTCGTCACTGCAACCAGCCGCACGGAGCCGTTCGGCCGCCCGGAACGGGCCTCGGCGGAGGCAATCCGGGCCTGCACGCTATGCAGGTTCCGCCTTATCCTGTCAGAGTTCAACACGTTGCGCAACCTCGCCTACCAATTTAGGGGAAGAATTTGACTTGACGCCGACGCCTTTAGCATATAGATTGTCATTGTGGGAAGCAATGCAACGGGATAGAACAATACACCTGTTTGTGGGCAACTTCAAGGAGGTCTTTCTATGGGCACGACGACGAAGCGTGAGATCGCCGAACGTCTCGCACAGCAGACGGGTCTGCCTCAGGTTGCCGTGAAGCAGGTGATCCAGATGCTGTTCGATGAAATTATCAACGAGGTGTCGGGGGGCAACCGGTTGGAATTCCGGGACTTCGGCGTATTCGAGGTCGTCGTGCGCAAGCCGCGCACGGGGCGCAACCCGCGCACGGGCGCGAAGGTGGCGGTGCCGCCCAAGCGCGTGGTCACTTTCAAGATGGGGAAAGTGATGAAGGACAAGGTGTCCGGCGCGGCCACGCCGCCGCCCGCCGCTCAGGCCCCCGCTCAGCCGCCCCCGACGGCTTGATCGACAGCGGTTCAATCCGCAGATAGAAGCGGAAACGTACGGATACCGCCCCTGGTGATCCCGCGACACTCCTGCCGCCACCACTCCAGCCTCAGTTTCACAACTCAAACGGTCCGCGAGTTGGATGACCCGCGCTGCAGGTGCGAAACCGGTTTGCCCTGTTGAAATTACTCTGCGAACCCCCGCAGGGGGTGATGGATAGTAGCCCACGGCG
>CAIUPP010000122.1 GCA_903901045.1 uncultured Planctomycetota bacterium | reverse complement strand
CCGTCGCCCCCTTCGGGGGCTCGGGGGTTGGGTTCGACTTGCCCCCACGACTCGCTTCGCTCGCCGTGGGCTAGAGTCCGACGGCCGCTTCGCGGCCTGACGAACGAAACAGGATGGTCTCAACACAGCAAGACAACTTTTAGTCGTCGCGCGGCAACCTAGCGCCACAACGCACTGCGACGCAGCCACTTACGCCACATCGCGTTTCCCTCCCCCTTCCGCCCATGAAACTTGTTGCCCTTCGCAATCGCCTCTGCTAGAATCGGCGCAACTTTAGCTGGCGCTTCAGTCTGCAGACAGCCTTGGAAGGAGAGAAACCGTGAAAAAGGGCATCAATTACTGGTCGTTCCCGGGCGGTCTGGAGGGCACGAAGGAACTGCGGGAATTCTTCGCGCAGTCCGCCGAGTTCGGCTTCGAGACGGTTGAGTTGTGCATCGGCGAGGCGGGCAAGTTCAACTTGAAGATGACGGAGAAGCAGTGCTCCGACATCCGCGCCCAGGCCGAGAAGAAAGGCGTCCAGATCACCTCCTGCGCCAGCGGCATCTACTGGGGCTACAACCTGGGCTGCAACAAGGTCGTCGACCGCAACAAGGCGGAGCAGGCTGTGAAGCACATGCTCCAGATCACGCAGTGGCTGGGCGCGGACGCGCTGCTGTTCATCCCCGCCGCAGTGGATATCTTCTTCAACCCCTCCGCGGAGGTGCTTTCCTATGACGTGGCTTACTCTCGCGCGCGCGAGGGGACGCACCGCCTCCTGCGCGTGGCGGAGCAGTGCCGCGTTTCCCTCTGCGTCGAGAACGTCTGGAACAAGTTCCTCCTGAGCCCGCTGGAGATGCGCGATTTCATCGACGGGTTCAACAGCGAGTTCATCGGCTCCTATTTCGACGTCGGCAACGTGCTGGCCACCGGCTACCCGGAGCAGTGGGTCCGCATTCTGGGCAAGCGCATCCGCCGGGTGCACCTGAAGGATTACCGCGTGGCCGTGGGCACCGCCGACGGGTTCTGCGACCTGCTCGAAGGGGACGTCAACTGGCCCGAAGTGATGCGCGCGCTGAAGACCGTGGGCTACGACGGCCCGCTGACGGCGGAGTTGATCCCGCTGTATAAGCACCAGGCGCTGACGCGGGTGAAGAACGCGTCCGCCGCGATCGACGCCATTCTGGCGATGTGATGGAACCGCCGCCCTGCGAAGGCTCGCCGAGTCCTTCGCAGGGTTGGCCGGGTCCGCGAAGAACCTTGCGAAGGTAGATGAATCTTCGCAAGGTTTCCTATATCTCAGAGGAGAATGCAATGATTAAGGTGGGACTCTGCGGCGCAGGTTTCATGGGCAAGATGCATGCCGCTTGTTATGCCGGGTTGCCGGGCGTCAAGATCGTCGCCGTCGCCGACGTCCAGCGCGACGTGGCGCTGGCCGCCGCCAAGCCGAGCGGCGCGAAGGTCTTTTCGAAGGCGGCCGACCTCATCGCTCAGGCGGATGTGGACATGGTGGACGTCTGCCTGCCCACCTACCTGCACGGCGAGCATGTGATTCAGGCGGCCAAGCGCGGGCTGGATTGCTTCTGCGAGAAGCCGATGGCGTTGAACCCCGCCGAAGCGATTCGCATGGTCAAGGCGGTGCGCGCGGCGAAGATCAAGTGCACCGTGGGCCACGTCATCCGCTTCTGGCCGGAGTACCAGGTGCTCAAGGAGATGATCGACCGCCGCCGGTTCGGCGCGTTGCGCGCCCTTTACCTGCGCCGCTTCGCCGCCCAGCCCAGCGGCTGGAAGAACTGGTTCCAGAACCCGCGCCTCAGCAACGGCGCGGTGCTGGACTTGCACATCCATGACGCCGATTTCGTCCAGTACCTGTTCGGCCGCCCGAAGAGCCTCGACAGCGTGGGCGTCTGCAGCAAGGGATCGTGGGACCAGATCAGCACCCAGTACCACTACAAGGGTGTCGCCGTCAGCGCCATCGGCGGCTGGTGGCCCTCGTCGGAGCCGTTCGACATGGCGTTCCGCGGCGTCTTCGACAAGGGAGTGGTGGAATACTCCAGCCGCTTCGCGCCGATGGCGCTGTTCGTCCCGGGCAAGGAGCCCCAGAAGCTCACCGTGCCGCAGCCGGCCAGTAGCAGCAAGGTGGATGCCGGCGGCAACATCAGCAGCCTGGGCGGGTACTTCAATGAAATCCAATACTGGGTGGAGTGCCTCCAGAAAGGGCGCGCGCCGGCGGTGGTCACCCCCGAGGATGGCCTGGCCGCCGTGGAACTGGTCGGGCGCGAAATCGCCTCCGCCGCGAAGAAGCAGAAGAGCTGAAGGAGACCGCACTGCGGGAGTGCACGAACTGGGGACACAATACTTTGCGGAGCAAAGTTTTGTGTCCCCAGCGTTCGATCGGTGCGCCCGCCGCTCGCGCCTCCCTCTCACCGTAACTGAAGGATTACGCCTTACCCCCACAAAGTAAGGCGGAAAAGAAACCATGGCCCAACCGACGCCGCACCCCGGCGCGATCCTGATTGTCGGTATGCTCAGCGCCTGGCCGGAGTTGTTCGACCGCGCCGCGGAGACGCTTGCCGCGCGGTTCGGCGCCATCCGCCGGCGCAGCCCCGATATCGCTTTCACGTTCACCGATTACTACGAACCGCAGATGGGGCGCGGCCTCCTGCGCCGCTTCTATTCCTTCGACGGCCTCTTCGACCCCTCCCGCCTGCCGGAGGCGAAGCTCTGGACCAATGAACTGGAGCGGCAACTGGCCGGCCCGGCGTATCCCGTCGCGCGCCCCATCAACCTGGACCCCGGCTGCGTGGACCCGGCGCGGCTGGTGCTGGCCACCACCAAGGACCATGCGCATCGCATCTACCTGGGGCAGGGAATCTACGCGGAGATCACGCTGAATTTCCTGCATGGCAGCTTTCAGCCGCTGCCCTGGACCTACCCGGATTTCCGCACCGCGCCGTACCTGGAATTCCTGACGCAGGTGCGGACGGATGTACTCGAACAACTTTCACCGCCAAGCCCGGTGCGCTTGCGCACCGGGCTTGGCGGTTCGCCCCGTTGCTAATCATAAGGAGAGACCCGTGGAAAGAACTCTGCTGATCATCAAGCCGGACGCGATCCAGCGCCGGTATGTCGGCCGCATCGTGACGCGGTTCGAGGAGAAGGGGTTTCAGATCGTTGCGCTGAAACTGACGCAGATTCCGGAGAAGGTCATCCGACGCCATTATTCCGCGCACGAGGGGAAGCCGTTCTTCGAGCCGCTGGTGCGCTACATGAGCGCGCAGCCGGTGGTGCTGATGGTGGTGCGCGCCAAGGGGGCCATCGCCGTCGCGCGCAAGATGATGGGGGCCACCTTCGGCGCGAACGCCGAGCCGGGCACCCTCCGCGGCGATTTCGCCATCAGCAACCGCTTCAATCTCATCCACGGTTCCGACAGCCCCGAGGCCGCCGAGAAGGAAATCGCCCTCTTCTTCAAGCCCGAGGAGATCCACGAAGTCGCCGATGCGCAGGAAGGAATCGTTTACGACCTGTCCGCGGGAGAGAGAATCTAGAGAACGACGAGTGCAGAGCGCAGAGTGCAGAATGTGGATTGCAGAGTGAACGGCCGATAGGAGCCGCTTATTGACGAATCTCTCTCCGAAAAGTACAGTAACCTGCGTTTCCACGCATGTTTACGGATAAAGGAGAGGTCCATGCTTACCGCGCGTCGCCGCAGTGCCGTGGTTGGAATTCTCGCCGTGTTGTCGTGCACCCTGCTCCTCGGCGTTACGCCGGCGCAGGGAATTCCCATGACGGCCATGACGCAGAACTTCGACGGCGTCACTGCGCCCGGCCTCCCGGGCGGATGGGAGAATCTGGGCTACGATGGGGGCGCCTGGACGACGACGGAGAGTTCCACTTACCCGTCCGGCGTCACCCCCATCAACTCCCCCAACATGCTGTGCTTCAATGCGCATGACGGGTCTTCCGGAAACTCCGGCCACTTCCGGATGACTTCTCCAGTAGACCTGACCCGCTACAGCAGCGTGCGCGTGCGCTTCTGGATGTATCATGACAGCGCCGCGGAGGACAAAGACGACTCTGTCCGCGTGATTGTCGCCAACGGCGGGTGGTCCTCGTACGTCGGCCTGACCGCGTTCAGCCGGTACAGCGCCGATACGGGATGGGTGGAGCATGAAGTGACGATCGGCGCGTCGGCGGCCAACCACCGCAGCGACGTCTATATCGGCTTCCAAGCCGTGGGCGCAGGAGGCAATGACCTCTTCCTGGACAACATCCGCATCATGGGCGAACGCGACCCGGGCTGCTATCCGAACAATGGCACGGTCGGAACCGAGGTGGCCATCGCGGGAACAGGATTCGGGGCGAAGAAGGGGAAAGTATATTTTCAGGGGCAGAAGACGCCGCTGAAGGTCCTGACCTGGTCCGACACGCAGATCAGCTGCGTGGTCGGCGCATCCTACACGAACGCGCCCTATGACGTCAGCGTCCTGCCATCCGACCCCAAGGGGGCGGCCCCCATTGATGTCGCGGGGGGCTTCAACATGCGGTCTCCGGCCCTCCTCTCGGTGGACCCCGCCGGGGGAGCGCCCGGGACGATCATAACCGTCACCGGGAACTTCTTCTCGACAAAGAGGGGGAAGATTCTGCTGCACGACAGCGGGCCGGGCGGGCTGGTGCTGAAGCCGTGCAAAGTGGCGGCCTGGAGCATGGACACCGACACCGGCGCGAGCTCGGCGCAGTTCGTCATCCCCAAGGCGCCCTCGGGCACTTATGACATCTGGTTGACGGTGGCCAAGGAGCTTCCGGATGCGACGGCGGGCGACGCCGTGACAATCCCTTAGCCGGTCCCCGGCACTGAAGTGCCGGGCTATTATCATGCCGTTCCTGCCCTTCGGCAGGCTCAGGGCCGTGAGCAACGTCGAACGGCGGGACGGCTCATTGAAGAACGATGGTTCCAATAGAGCAGAACCAGTTCTAGTCATTCAGGGGTGAGCAATCACTCATGGATAAGGAGAAGCCCGTGCTTGGATGGCGCCTGCGCAGAGTTATGGTTGGAGTCGTCGCGGTGATGTCATGCATCCTGTTCCTCCCCGCCGCGCAAGCGCAGGTGACGCCCACGGTGCTGGCGTCGTGGGGCTTCGACAACGTCACTGCGCCCGCCCTCCCGGACGGATGGGCCACTGCAGGGACCAACGGGGGCGCATGGGCGACGGCCTCCACCTCGGTGAATCCGGCCGGCATCGACGCGGTCAGTGCCCCCAACATGCTCGTCTTCAACGCCCATGCTGCCTCTCCGAGTAATCTCGCCAATGGCTACCTGACGCTTTCGGAGGATGTGACTCATTACGTCAATGCGCGCGTGCGGTTCTGGATGTACCACGACAGCGGGGCGTCCGGCCGCGACGATTACATTCAATTCATTTATTCCACTAATGCGTGGAGCACGCTCTTTGCCGTCGTGGACTTCCACCGCTACAGCAGTTCCCCGGGATGGCAGGAACACGAGGTCTTTCTGCCCGCCGCGCAGACCGATCATCAGGCAACGCTCTCCATCGGGTTCACAGGCCATGGCGCCGGCGGCAATGATATCTTCATTGACGACGTCCGCCTCATCGCCGAACTCGATCCATACTGCGACCCACCGGAAGGCACGGCAGGGACGCAAGTTCAGGTCATCAGCACCGGCTTCGGCGCAAAGAAGGGAAAGGTGTACCTCGTCGGCCAGAAGACCCCGCTGAAGGTCACGAGCTGGCTCGATGGCAACGCCACGTGCGAGGTCACCGGCATCTACCCGCCGGGGGTCTACGACGTGAGCGTCCAGCCTGCCGACCCGAAGGGGGCGGCCCCCATCATTCTCGCGAACGCCTTTACGGTGAGGGCGCCGGTTATTGCGTTCGTTGACGCAGGCGGAGCGCCCGGCGACGTCCTCGACCTCGATGGACGCTTCCTCACCACGAAGAAGGGAAAGATTCTGCTTCGCAACAGCGGACCCACGGGAGTCATCGAGAAGTCGTGCAAAGTCGTGAGTTGGACCATGGACACGACGACCACGGGGAATGGCTCGGTTCACTTCGTGGTCCCCAAGGTGCCCTCGGGCACGTACGACCTGACGCTGCAAGTCAAAGGGATGCCCGACGCCTTCGCGCCAAACGCCGTCACGGTTCCGTGAGCGAACCGGGGAGTAATGATAGGAAGTTGCTCTGTTGAAACCATCGTGACAGCGTGTCGTTCTTCCCGGGTCGAGGTGGGGACACAAAACTTTCCTTTGGAGAGTATTGTGTCCCCACCGGCCCCGCAAAGCCCGGCGGGACATTTGTTGACGAGCCCCGCCATGAACAGTACATTAGCGTCCGCCAGGAGGGCATGTTCAGGGTTAAGGAGAGGCTCATGTTGAACGCGCGCCTGCGGGACGTGGTTGCCGGTTCCCTTCTTCTCGTTCTGTGCCTCCTGTGGCTCCCCTCCGCACAAGGGCAGGGCCTGACCCGGACGGTCCTGTCGCAGAACTTCGACAGCGTCACCCCGCCCGACCTTCCCACCGGCTGGGACCGCATCAACAACCCCAGCGGAGGCACCTGGACGACGGCCGCGACCTCCGCGTATCCGGCCGGCGTCAGCCCGGTCAATTCACCCAACATGCTCTGCTTCAACGCGCACGCCGCCTTGAACAACTACTCTTACGTTACCCTGGAAACACCGGTGGACCTCACCCACTACGTCAATACGCGCCTCGCATTCTGGGTGTACCACGATTCCGGCGCGGCGAGCAGCACGGATTTCATGCGACTGCTGTACTCCTCCAACGCCTGGGTGGACCGGGGGTTGGGCGACGCCATCTATCGCTACTCCGCAACCCCCGGTTGGCAGGAACAGGTATTCACCTTTCCCGCGGGTGCGGCCGATGGCCAGTCCGCCTTCGTTGTCTCTTTCGAGGGCCACGGAATGGCCGGGAACGACATCTTCATTGACGACATCCGCCTCCTCGCCGACTTCGTGCCCTATTGCAGTCCCGGGCAGGGGAGCATCGGCACGCGCATGACCATCAACGGCGCGGGGTTCGGCACTAAGAAGGGAAAGGTGTACCTCGCCGGCGAGAAGACGCCCCTGAAGGTCGTCCTCTGGTCCGACACCTCCATCGTCTGCGACGTGGCCGCCCTCTATCCCGTGGGCGGCCCCTTCGACGTGAGCGTCCAGCCCGCGCTTCCGAAGGGAGCGAGCCGGGTGACTCTCCCCTCATCGTTCTCGGTGATGCCGCCGGTGATTGACGATTATGAAACCACCGGCGCGCCGGGCGCCGCGCTCGATCTCGTGGGCCATTACCTCGGCCCGCAGAAGGGGAAGATCCTGCTGATCGGCAGCGGACCCAAGGGGGCCTTCGCCAAGTCCTGCAAGATCGCCAGTTGGACCATGAACACCACGACCGGGGCCAGCGCGGTGGAGTACATCGTGCCGAGCATTCCCTCCGGCACCTACGGGCTTGTCCTGCAGATCAAGGGGATGCCGGACCTTATCGAACCGGACGCCATCACGGTGCCGTGAAGGAGCGGAGTCCTGCAGCAGCGCGTTCGAGCCGCCGCCGTCCCGTCATACGGGACGGCGGCGG
>CAIUPP010000121.1 GCA_903901045.1 uncultured Planctomycetota bacterium | reverse complement strand
CTTGTATTTGCAACTGATTCATTAAACGTGATTATTCAGAAAAACCCTCTCAGAATAAGCATTAGCGGGGGAATACACCCCCGCGCTGACAGGGGTGTAGGGGATGAACAGATGACAGGAGAACTTCTTCAGCCAGCTTGGCGCTGGTGGACTCCCCTACGCGGAGGCACCGGCAGGCCACGCGAAACGTAGTACCGTTGATATGCGGCAGCCGCCATTCCGGTCGGGATTCCCAACTTGTTTCCGATCTTCATGAAGCTCACGCCGCCTTCGTACATCTGGCGCACCTGGTCGCAAACACGGTCTACGAGCGGCGGCTCGCGCAGGGACATCTGTACCTGCGTGGGCTTCGCAGGGGAGATAACACCTGCCGCACTATGCTACTAGGCGTGCACTAACTTGTCACCTCCAGGACCATTAGTTCTTCGCCGAAGATAATCACGCCTCTGAAGTGCCCGCCAATCTCGGCAAGCGCGTCTTCCTTCAGACCCGGTGAGGTCATCCGCTTTCCCATGTGGGTCAGAACGAGTGTCTTCACTCCGGATTGTGTCGCCATCTGTGCTGCATCGCGCGTGCCCGTCTGGCCAGGAGCCTCACCATTGCGCTCCATGATGTCCTGGTGGTCCCAGCAATTGACGACAAGCACGTCGCTGCCTTTGGCTAGATTGATGGCCGATTCGCACAGTCCCGTATCGCCAGCAAAAGTGATCGTCAAGGCCGGCGTCTCCACCCGGTAAGCGAGTGATTCAAGCCATGGCTCCACGTGATGCACTCGGGCGGCGTTGATGCGCCAGTTGGCCGTTTCAATGACCATGCCAGGGCCGACGTCAGTGGCCACGACCCTTGGTTCCGGCCGCGGCAGCAAGCCGCCCCGGTTCTTGAACACATGCTGACTCACCGGCGCTCCAACGCGCGCCTTCCAGTCTTCCGCAAAAGCACCTTCCGGGCCGATCAGACGGTCGGTAAGCCGACGCGTCGGTGGCGGGCCAAAGACTCTAAGGAGGTTCTCTTTCCCGGTACTCTGGTCCCAGCGGCACAGCAGGAAGCATGGGTAGTCCACATTGTGGTCAAAATGATGATGCGTGAAAAAGAGGTAGTCGACCTTTGTTGGCCACAGGCCTGCCTTGACCAGTTTGTGTGTGGCGGCGGGGCCGCAGTCGATCATCAGGAATTCATCGCCCAGTTGCAGGACGTAGGATGTGCCGAACGAGTCCGGCGTTGGAGTTGGCGTGCCTGTTCCGAGCAGAAGGAGACGATTCATGGCTCAACTCCCATCCGTCAAGTCCCCGTACGTCTGCGGCATGCGGTGGGGAAACCGCCCGCCACGCCGTTCGGCGAAGTCCAGCAACGGCACATCGAAATCGACCGCCGCCGTCGCCACTCCCGGTTGGAGACCGACTTCAGCAAGAATAACCCCGCTGGAATCAATGATGCAGCTGCGTCCGTGTATCACGGCGGCGCGTGGGTCCGTGCCTCCCGTCAGGATATACGCGGCCGAAACCAGGCACACCTGATTCTCTATGGCGCGCGCCTTCATGATGACGTCGGTGACCCCTTCCGGCATCCCGCCCCACATGTTCGGCCAGAGGATCAGTTCCGCACCCTTGACCGCCAGGATGCGGCATCCCTCGGGGAACCCCAAGTCGTAACAAATCTGCATGCCAACCTTGATGCCCTCGATCTCAAGAACCGGGAAGCTTGCGCCGGGCGAAGCCACGTCCCGTTCGCCGGGAGGGAGATGAACCTTGTCGTAGGACCCCACGAGCGTGCCATCCTTGCCGTAAAGAACGGCGGTGTTCGTCAAACGGTTTCCACTCTTTAACGTCACGCTGGCCGCGATGGCCATCTCTAGCGTCTTCGCCCTCTTTGCGAGCCAAGATGTGATTGGCCCTCCGAGCGGCTCCGCAAACTTGCCCATCTGCGTTCCCTGCGTCGGGTCAGCGAAGAGTTCCGGCAGGCACAGCAGATCGCACTTTCGCCGCGCCGCTTCCTCCGCAAGCCCTTGCGCCTCCTTGATCCGAGGCTTGATGGTGTCCGGCAGAATCTCTTTGCCTTCCAACTTCGCATGAGCCATGCTTGCGGCGCCGAGTGTGAGCTTACGCAAGTTATTTCCTTTCTCGGTATCCGGCCGGTCGAGAATTCCAAGGACCGAGCTAGGCGCGTCTGTCGGCTTGACCTTAGAGTTTTCAATCAGTCGAGCGAAACGCCTCCAGTTCAACTACACGGTGTTCTCTTGAGGCGATATCCGCCGCGCAGGCCAGCAACATGG
Source organism: uncultured Planctomycetota bacterium (assembly GCA_903901045.1). Lineage (GTDB taxonomy): Bacteria > Planctomycetota > Brocadiia > CAIUPP01 > CAIUPP01 > CAIUPP01. The sequence goes on along the minus strand of CAIUPP010000121.1, from coordinate 82,126 downwards.
CTTCGAAACCTTCACGCACCCCGGTTCTGGGGCGGTTGGCGGGGTCATCCAAGTAGTCTAAAAATGCCAATGCGGTCCGTTCGTCGCTGCCGCCATGGTCGCCCTCTTCCTTCTTCAGGCGAACGGTGGTCTCCGTACCAGTCCGCAAACTATGCACTGAGAACCAGTTGTCTTCAAGGTCCCCGCTGATCGTCCCTTCAGTTCCGTAGATGGTCATGGTGCGAGTGTCCCGAGGGGCATTCGGAACCAGAGTGAAACTGACGGTCGCCCCGCCCGCGTATTCGAAGATCACTGCTTGGTGGTCGAGGAGATCGGAGTGGACATGGTATACGCACGCTTCGACCTCCTCCGGCGTCAACCATGCTGACATGCCCGTAGCTTCGGGGACTCGCACAAACAGGCAATTCCCATAGACAGGGCACTTGTCGGCACATCGTTTGGGGACATCCGAGCGAGGCATAAAGAAGCTGCGGCTCCCGAACGAGGCCACTCTCTCGCAGCGCTTGCCGAGTAGCCAGTTGAATTGATCCATGTCGTGACAGGATTTCTCAAGCAACCAGGAGCCGATGACCGAGCTGTGGGAATAAGCCCCGTTGCGGCAGTAGCCCTCGGTCCAGTGGCGCAATGAAATTGCCTCCGTCCAGTTGATGGCCACGACTGACCCAATTATTCCGGACGTTATGTTGTGGTGAAGCTCTCCGCAAAAGGATGTATATCGCAAATTGAAGCCCACCTGGGCCGGAATGTGTGTACGTTCGGCAACTTTCACAATTTGCCAGGCTTCCTCAATCGTGCGGGCCATGGGTTTTTCCAGAAAGATCGCCAATCCGGCCTCCATGCAGGCGCAGGCGATCTTGCAGTGAGTGGAGACGGTTGTGGCGACGATTACGGCATCGAGACTAAGCTCGGCGGCGTGCTTTAGCAATTTCAGGTGATCGCGGTAATACCGTTCCGTCGGAGTCGGCAACGCTCGCCGGCAGTCCGTCTGGCGGTCCTCTCGTGGTTCGGCCACGGCCACCAGTTCCGCACGGGCGGGGTCTCGCAGCATCTGGAGCGCCATGTATATCCCGCGATGGCCTCCTCCGATGAGTGCCAGTCGGTGGCGTTTCAACGGCATGGTTGTCGCTCCTCAAGTGTGATCTTACGCATCTTGTTTCCCGTCGTCGGCTCAAAATCGCAGAGTACGCATCCTGTTAAGATAGTACCTGTAGTCTTCAAGCGGCGTGCCTGGAGTAATCAGGTGATCGGGCATCATAACAAAGCCCCCCTCCTTCATGAGGGAGATGTGGCGCTCAATTTCGGCATCAATCGCGGCGCGCCCCTTCTCCAGGACAAGCTTGTTGAAGCCGCCGACGATGCGCAATTCCTTCCCGAACTTCGTTCGTATATCTTCTGGCGTCGCCTGCCACGTGCCGTACTCGACCGGGAACTGGAGGTTCACTCCGGCGTCCAGCCAATGGGGAATCAGCGGTTCGACCAGTCCATCGCAGTCAATCCCAAACAGTTTGATGCCATGCTCCTCCAGCTTGCTGCGAATCTTCCTGTAACCAGGTGCCACGCATTTGGCGAAGATGTCCGGGCTGATAAGCGGCCCGCTCTTTCCACAGATGTCTTCCCATCCGAAACCCAGGTTCGGCCTGGTCTTCATCTTTGGAAGCACCTGTTCAATCCCCCAGCAGGTAAGATTGGCCAGGGTCATGACCATGTCGGCATAGCACTTCTGGTCATCGTACATGAGAAAGGACATGTTCTCCACGCCCATCCAGTTGCGAATCCAGCCCATCATCGGCGCGATGCTTATGGCGATGACATCGCCGGAGGCCTCTGTTACGCTGATGATTTCTTCCAGGTTCTTCGGAATGCGACCTGTATCTGGCTGAAGCCGCCTCTTGTACTCGGGCCAGTCCTTCGCTTCTTTGAGCGTGAAGTCAATGAAATGGGGTATGCAACTTTTGTGCTTCCACGCCTTCTGAATTACGCCGCTCTCATCGCGAAAGATGCGGTACTCGCCGGTCTCTTCCAGCGTCTCTTCGGCAAAGACCGGATGCAGGAAGAGTTCCACTGAGACAAAGCGCCAAGGCGGAACCGCTTGAAAGTACTCCAGGTGATCAACTCGGTTAGGCATGCCCTCCCTGATCCAGCGCTCGTGTGTTTCATCCCACCCCGCCCAATGAATCACCGGCATGCGGTCAAATGTGCCGTAGGACATGATTTCGGACCACAAGTCGCGCGTCGTCAAAGCAGAGTCCTCTCAAGAAAGGAGGTTGTCCTGAACGGGCGCAGAGAGTATCCACCATGTGGGCCTCATGGAGTCAGCCCACCCGAAATAGTATCCGCTGAGCGTTGTTCCAGAAGAGATCCTCGATCTCAGACTTTCCCCATCCCTTGCGCCGTACCGCCATGCGCAACGCGCGGAGGTTCTCATAGGCGACGAATGTGGGCGGGAACGGCACGTGCGGCGCTTGAAAAGCCGTCGTGTTGCTGTCGAAAATGCCATACCAGCCCTTGCCGAAGCCGGCATACTTCCCCCGCATGAGTCCGGCCACGCAGTTGTCCGTTCCAAAGAGAATTCTCTCGCGTGGCCAGACGTCGAGAAGAATATGGAACACCTCAGTTTCACACACGGCGGAGGTGTCTACATGCACGTTGGGCAGATCCGCAACGGTCGGAAGGCCAGTTTCGGCGATCTGGGAGGTGAAGCATCGCGCGCAGTGCGCTAGTTGCAACCGCGCACCCGGATACCGCTCGCACAATTTCCGAATGTCGCGCTGATTTACAGGATCCGCTAACGACGCATGCCTTCCCATGTGCAGAAGTATAATGAGGGCGCGGTCATTCGCTATTTGCCAGTAATACTCGGGCAACATCTCCAGGATCGTGCTCTGCGACGGATCGGGACTCGTCGAGAAGCACATGTAGGGTTTGAATCCGTGCAGGCCGGTACGGTCGAGCTGCTTCTCGACCTCCGCGCGACTGAGCCTCGGGTGCGCCAGCATGAGACCAATGGAGAGGGGATCCATTGTGACCTGCTCGCCAACCATGGCATCCGTGGCGGCCAAGTCCGTGCTTCTGCGCGGCATGCCGCTGGCCAGTGAATGCAGCTCCCGATTCGGAAAGATCATGGCGGATAACTGGCGCAATTCGGCAAGGCCCACTCGTGGGCAGGCTTGCATGAACGCGTACTTCTCGTGGTCGGCCTTAGACATGAGGCGGGTATCGTAGAAATGGGTGTGCGCGTCAAAAATGCGATTTGGCACAAATTCGTTCAGTTCGGTCTCCCAGATGAACCGATCATCCTCTAATATGATCAACGGTTTCATTTCTCTTCATGCCTCGCAGCAATCCCTGCGGCTCGCGCCAGCAGAGGTGACTCAGATTTCCACGCGCGCCCAGCGTGCACTCAGACATTCCTTGCTTTTGCCAGCATAATAAGCAAGAAGGACGCTGCTCTTGTCCAGTACAACACCGGCCGGGTGGCCAAACGTCCAGGTGCTCATGTCCTCCCAGTACTTCGCGAAGTCGCTCTCGCCCGCCATGCCTCTCTGCCCCGATCCCATGTTTTCGTAAACGACCAACTCGCCGTCCAAATCCCACGTCCTGCCGGCGTCATTAGAGAGAATGAGGCGCATGGAGCCGAGCGGATGACGATGAACATAGAACGCCAGCAAGCGTCCGTCCGGTAGCGGCAGGGGCAAGGCTATCTGGCCGCGGACGCCGGTTGAGCGAGGCGGCTCCCACGTTTGACCGTCTGGCGAAGACCATGCGATGTGGATCGGCATGTCCTTCTGCGCAGCCCGGTCATACGTCCAGAAGAGCGCCACCGGTCGCTGATGGTTGGGCGAATACGCCAGCCGCTCGTCCCAGTAGAAGACCTTCTGGTCACTATCCTTGGCCACGGTCACGATTGGGTCAAAGAGCCGCCCGTCGGCTGTGGGCAAACAGCGGGCGGTCTGAATGGACTGCGGCACGCCTTCGGGACGCTCATAAGTCTCAAAGGGAATGAGCAGCTTGGAGGGCAGTTGCAGGATGGGGCCGCACTGCGCACAGCCCGTGAATGGGGAGGTGTCAATTTCGCGATAGTCGTCCCAACTTCGCCCGCCATCCTCTGACTGTGCGGCCAGAAGGCGACTTTTCAACAGGCGGTCGGTTTTGGCGTCATATAGCTTGCTGCCAGGTTCGGGCCGTTCAAACCATGTCATGAACGCAACGAGCTTTCCGGGCTTCGGCTGGGCAATGTGAGACGCCCGGATTTCTCCGCGGACCCCTTGGAATGAACTTCGGAAACCTTGGCAGATGACCTCCCACGTCTCACCGCGGTCAAGCGACTCTGCCACGAAGACATTGCCGTCAGCGGAATCCTTTGCGCTTCCGACCCGAAATGTGGCCAGAATACTTCCCGATGCAATTGGGCGGAGGGACAGGCCTGTGCAAACTTTCAGGGGGCCTGAAGCAGTCTCGGTATTAAGAATGTATCCTTCGTCGGCTACCTTCATCTCTTGTATCCCTCTAATGAGAAGAAGATCGTATACGGCAGCGACAGCGCAATCTAAGTTCCCTTTCAAGGTGTCCATCTTATACCACTTCACTAACCGTAGCGCAACTGTAACGTCCAACACCATCTCCAATCAAGCGAATGGCTGAGGTAAAAACAATCCTAACACACTGCCATACGGTATGATAGGAGTACATTGCGCTTCAACAATAATTTTCTTCTTGACATTAATAGGGCTGGCCATTATACTTCAATACGAAGCGCTTTGGATAGGATGCTTATACTATGAGTCTCGAGAAGATTGCGAACTTGGCTGGCGTTTCAGCGACCACAGTTTCCGTGGCGCTTCGAAACGGGCCGGGTGTGAATTCTGCGACGAGAGAGCGAATCGTGCGGATTGCCCGCGACCTGGGCTATGCGCCGAACGCGGCTGCAAGCAGTCTGGCCTGTGGCAAGGCGAGACTTATCGGAGTTGCTCCGTATACCGTCTCAGAAGGCTGCCACATCGGCCCTTGTGCAGCCGCGATCATTGACGGGCTCAGTGATTCCGTCCACGAACGTGGCATGGACGTGGTTCTGATCAGCGATGAGGGACAGACAGGGGTTCCCCGGTTGCTCAGCCAAAGAGCCGTAGGCGGCGTTATGATCAGCAGCTTTCCTCACCCAAGACTTTTAGAATGGCTCAAGGCCACAAGTCTTCCCTGCGTTGGCGTCAATCTCGGTCTGGTTAGCGACATGGACTGCGTGCATTCTGACAGCGCAGGAGGCGTTCACCAGGCCATCGAACACCTCGCCGCCCTTGGGCACAGGCGCATCGCCTACATCAATACTGATATTCCCCCAGGGCGGCATCATGCCCCCACGGCGGGCATGCGGCTTCACGGGTTTCTCACGACCGTGGCGGAACGCGGCCTGATTGCCTCCCCGGGAAGCGAGATACATTGTGATGTCCGTGAGCGGATTTCGGCGCTCTTTGCAAATGGCCACTCCCCGACCGCGTTCATGTGCTACAACGACGATATCGCTATGGTTGCGGTCCAAGCTCTCGCCGAAAGAGGATTGCGCGTCGGCCCAGAAGTCAGCGTGGTTGGCATTGACGACAATGGAAGCGCTGAACTGACAAATCCCCCCCTCGCGACCGTGCACGTGCCTTTTGCCGAGATGGGGCGGCGCGGGGGAGAGTTGCTGCTGTCAAGAATTGATGAGCCGGAGCGTCCGCTCGAATCCATCGAGCTGCCGGAGACCCTTGTCATCCGCAAGAGCACCGGGCCAGCCCCGCGCAACTGATGGAGTTCCGATTCTGAGAGTGCCCGGAGGATGGTGGAACGCAGGCGCAACGTCTAAGTAGGCGGCAGTCATTAGCGATCATCCGCTCTGGAGAGGAGGGCCCGACGTGGGAACAATGATGTTCTGTCTGGCAGTCCTTGGGGTCATGGTTCCGTTGCTTCTGTCTTTACAAAAGGAGAAGCGTATGAGGGCGAGATTATGGCAGGCGTTCTGCCGGGGTTTCACGTTAATCGAACTGCTTGTTGTTATTGCCATTATAGCGATTCTGGCCGGAATGCTTTTGCCGGCGTTGGCTGCGGCACGAGAGAAGGCGCGGCGAACCGCGTGCATCAACAATCTCAACCAGACGGCCAAGGCCATGGAAAGTTACTGCGCTGACTACAGCCAGTACTTCCCCTCCTGGCCGGCATGGGGAGGCGGCTGGACAACTTCCGACGGTACAGGCGGATGGTCGACCAACTACGTCACCTACAACGACTCCGGCCTGTACACAGATCCCAAGACGTTTGCCGGCTTCAGTGTGAGCTCCGGGGTCTATGCAGACCCGCCGGCAAACGCAGGATGCGTGCGGACAGGCCCCTATTGGGAGTCTGGAGCCACTGGCTACTATTACGGCGGGAACCACATCGCAGGCGCGTTGGATGCTATCAGCTACTACCGTACGATCTATGCCGGGCAGATGAATTTGAACCCGTGGGCTGCGAAGTACTGGAAGGCCAATGAGGCTCCGGGGAATGCCACAGGCGGCGTCCTGGCGATGGCTCCCATCGGGCTCGGTAATCTTGTGGCGGGTGGATACATTGCTGATGCGCGCACGTTCTACTGCCCGACCGCGGGTGACACCATGCCGGCTGACAGCGCAAGCGGCAGTTGCGCGTACTCTACCAAGGCAGCCGAAGGCGTGTTTTGGTTCGGCGCGGCGACGACGTTGACTCAACTGAAGCGCGCAGGCGGCTTCGACCACACCTCCATTTCCAAAGGCAAATGGGGAGACCCCGATCATGCCCCGCCCGGCATCAAACTCTGGGGATATTCGGGCTTTTGGTCCGGGCGAGTTGTGGAATGCACCTACAACTATCGCAACGTGCCAAGTCTCCTGGGCAACTTTGCTTATACGGCTTATGGCCAAGACGTGAACTACAGCAACCGAGCATTCCTGGCCAGCACCAAGCCGACGGTTACGGTGCAAGTGGGCTGTCCCACATTCAAGACGCAGAAGTTGCTTGGAGGCAGGACGCTCGTCACGGACTCTTTCTCTCAAGCCATTTGGGATAGCACGTCCACCAGCGCGCCGACGAAGCCGGATGCGGGCATGGGGCAGTATGCGCATCGCGACGGTTACAATGTCCTGTACGGTGACTGGAGCGCCAAGTGGTTCGGCGACCCGCAGCAGAGGCTCATCTGGTGGGCGCTCCCAAGCCCCCTTATCTGGGGTACGGACACCACGGCACTGCTCAGTCTGGCTACGAACGGCATTATTGGTGAAGGCGTCACAACAGCTATTCCCTCGGGGACTGGCGCAGGCGAACCGTTGTGTATCGGCAGCTCCATTACCTGCCCCACGAGCGTTGCAGTATGGCACCAGTTCGACGTGGCGGTTGGGATTGACAAGTAAGTCCTGCGTACGGTCTCTTGATGGCCGCAGATGGAGTGCATGGACACAGAGGGAAAATGCTCCTCCTCGCCTCCGCGGGGAGGAGCGTTTCTCTTGCTGGGGAAGATTGGCCCGGAACTCGGGATCGTCGAACGAATATCCCAGTTCGGCTGAGAGGACTCAAACAGAGGGAGATGCGGTATGAAAGGTCCTTTGACTCTGTTGATGGGAGTGATCGTATCTCTATTGGCTTGTGCCCAGGCGAGCGCGCAGGAGGACCTGGCCGCCTACTGGGACTTTGACAAGATCGCGGACGGCAAAGTTCTGGACTCCTCCGGCAAAGGCAATGATGGTACGGTGCATCTCGCCACGCTGGTCGAGGGCGTTGCCGGGGCCGCCATCTCCTTCGATAAGGAGATGGAAAGTTATGTTGACTGCGGGTCTAATGCGAGCCTCAACATCATGGCTGGGGACTTTACCATCATGTTCTGGGTCAAGGCTTCCGCAACCGCCGAAGGAAACATGATTGCCAGAGGCAACGCGGAAGACGGCCCGCATGGTTATTGGAGCATCCAGCGCAGAGACCCGGGCTACATAAACTGGTCCAGCCGGGGCGTCGCTGAACCGGTCATGGGGAACTTCGCGCCCAGCAGTGACTTCCACTCGGCCGCCATTGTCTTCGACGGAAAATGGCATCATGCCGCCTTTACGAAGATAGGGACAACAGCAAAGTGGTACGTCGATGGAGCATTCAGCGCTGAGGGGAAACTAGCGCCCAGGTATACGGAAAGCGACAAGTTGATGCTGGGCACTCTTATGGTCAAACCCGGCAATATCTACAACTGGACGGGGGCGCTCGATGAACTCCGCATGTACAGCAGAGCGCTGAACGCCGCAGAAGTAAAGCAGCGCTATGATGCAGACCAGCTCGCCGGCGCCGGCAAGCGAGCCGGAGTGGTGCCCCAGCGGTAGGGGCGCGTCCACCGTGGACGCCCGTGGGGGCGGAGTCACCGCAGGGAGAGCGGAGTCAACGCACCCGGAGTTCCAGTGACTTCTCAGACGCAACGACTATTCCTGAACTATGAACGACGGGAGACGCTGATGGCACACACTAAGGCGGGGCGGCAAGAGAAAGACAGCGACAAGATCCTCCTGTCCACACCGGTAACGCATTCGGACTGGAGGTGGCAGTATGAGAAGCGGATCGGTCGTGGCAAAGACAGCGTCAAGTACATCCTGGACTGCTGCAAGGAACGGGGGCTGCAACGGATCTATTGGCGTTGCTTGAACGGCGGGCAGGCCGTCTATGAGAGCCAGCTTGTTCAACATGTCTGGGACGTCGATCTGGATCCTGATTGTTACGCCGGATGGGCAACCCCCGGACGGAATGACTTTTCCTATCGTGCCGGTCGCTTTGATACGTTGCGCGCGGCCGTGGAGTACGGGCACAGCATTGGCCTTGAAATCCACGCCTGGTTGTCCATCAATGAGGATGACCATGGCTGGGGTGCGGTCAGCAAGTTCTCCCGCGAACACCCTCAGTTCCGATGGGTGAAACGCTGCGGCGTGCCTTATAACTCGCAGTTGAGTTTTGCATTTGAAGAAGCACGTGAGTACAAGCTCGGGATTGTGAAGGAAATTTTGAGCTACGATATTGATGGCGTGTTCTTCGATTGGGTGCGGACCGGCGACATCCGGAATGAGCCACAAGCCACCCCTGATGGCGTTGCCGACTTCGGATACGAAAAGCCGTTGGTTGAGGGGTTCCAGAAGGAATATGGGCTTTCCCCAGTCGAAGTCCCGAATGGGGACGAACGCTGGGTGCGATACCGCGCGAAGCCCCAGACTCTGTTCATGCGCGCGGCCCACAAGCTGATCAAGGGCAAGAGCAAGCGCCTGCCCATCTCCATGATGGGCGCTCATCCCTGGTATTACCGCTGGGCTGCGCCCCCCGTCATATGCGGCAACCTCTACGGCGTGCTGCTGGACACCGAAACGTGGGCCAGAGAGAGGCTCATCGATGAGGTCGTCCCCGCCGGGAACTACGCCCCGGGCACAACAGGCACTCCGGAAAAGGCATTCGCCGCCAACAAACGTGAAGTGGGCAACCATTGCAACGTCTGGCTCTACTGGTGGTTGCCGCCCACCGCAGAGGATTTCCGCAAGAGCATCGCCGCCGCCGAGAGCGTCGGCGCCAGGCAGATACTCTACTGGGAATCGGACTACCTGGACCTTCCGGAGCGCCAGGCTGACGCAAAACAATTAGCCCGGGCGATGCGCGAGTACGTTCGCGGTTAGAGGCCTGCCTTGGGGCAAGAATCATTAATGGGAAGTTCCAGGACTCTCCGGAGAACAGGCGGAATGAAGAGATGAGCACAAATCGAAGGATACTGATACTTGGCGCCACGGGTGAAATTGGGAGCCGGGTGGCAAGAGGCTCTGTTGAAATGGGATATACGGTGACAGGGGCTTCCCGCGGGCTGAATAGACAGCACCGGGTGGGGTTGAATGGAGTAGCGCTTGTTCACGGCGACAAGAAGAGCGAGGGATTCTGGAAGGCCCTATCGGCCGGGAATTTCGACGTTGTCATAGACACAGTTCCTTCTCTGGAAGATGTTAGGTCAGCATGCCGCTATTTCAACGGCAAGATAGAACACTATTTCATATGCAGTTCTACCGGAACCTTTGTTCCGCTGCGCTATGTGCCTGCTGACGAAGAGCATCCCTGGAGAGAAAAGACCGAGGTGAATTTCTACGCCCAATGTGAAAGAGACGCGTTTGCCCTGAAATTGCATCAAGAAGATGGTTTCCCGGTTACCATATTTCGTCCCACCAACATAATCGGCGCCGGAAGAGTACCCCTGGAACTCTGGGGCGACAGAGACATTGAATTTTTCCGATTATTGAAAGAAGGGAAGCCGGTTGAAGTTCCCGATGCCGGCGCCACCTTGCTCCAGTCCGGATGCAATGACGATTTGGCCACCGCGTTCGTCAAAGGCATATCGAAGGGGAAGGAGATCGATGGCGAGGTCTTTATCATTTCCTCTCGGAAAGCAGTAACCTTGAATCGCTATCTTGAAGTGGCTAAGGAAGTTCTCAACAGCTCATCGCCTGTGGAATATCTCCCCGTCCAGACAATTCTCTCCCGGCGGCCGAAGGTTTCGCCAGAAGGACTGACTTTCCTGCTGGAGCATATGTGTTTTGATATCTCCAAGGCAGTCAATTATCTGGGCTACTCGCCGGAGTACACGACTGAAGAGGGTCTGGAAATTGCCCTGAAATGGTGCATCGATGAGGGCATGTTCGGGGCAAAATCGCCCTAGGGAATAAGATAACTGCACGAGAAACGGCGTTGGTCGGAGTTCGCTCTACCACCAAAGGAGGAAAGCCGAAGATGGTAACGATTTATTCTGCAAGTGCGCGGTTGTTGTTGGCCTTAGCGACAGGACTGCTGGTTTGGCATGTTTGTGGCACTCCGGCGGCCGCTGCCGGGGAATCCGGACCTGAGTTGATCGTTAACGGAGACATGGAGAAGGGGAACCCTCCGGACAACTGGATTGCTAACGGGGCTAAGCTTAGCGCAGGCGCCGGCGGCCATTCCGGCAAACAGAGCATCAGGATAGCGCCTTTGGTCGATTATGGTCGGGCAACGCAGAACATTCCGGTGAAGCCGAATACAAAGTACCGTCTTGATTTCTGGTACAAATGCGGCGAAGGCGGAGGCATATATTTCTACGTCAATGCCGACAAGGTCATTTTCGCCGACAAGAAGTCCGACGAAATCTGGACGCACTGGAGCGGCGAGTTCGACACCTCGGCGGCATCCACTCCTGCGACGACGGTTAGTGTTGGGTTCTGCGGTTGGCCCGGCGGGGACTTGCTGATAGACGATGTCTCTGTCACTGAGCTTAAGGCAAACGACGCCGCAACCCCGGCTGCAAAGCCGGCAGCCGCAGCCGAGAAACCTGGAGCGGAGCTCGTCATCAACGGAGATATGGAAAAGGGAAATCCTCCGGAAAACTGGAATGCAAACGGTGCAAAGCTGAAAGCAGACGCCGACAGCCATTCCGGCAAACAGAGTATCCGGATATCCCCTGCGGTCGATCTTGGCCGGGCTGCCCAGAGCCTTCCGGTAAAGCCGAACACGAAGTACCGTCTTGATTTCTGGTACAAATGTAGCGAGGTCGGCGGAGTATATTTCTACGTCCATGCCGACAAGACTATCTTCGCGGACAAGAAGAGTGATGCTGTCTGGACGCGTTGGACCGGCGAATTCGATACCTCAGCGGCGTCCGCCCCTGCAACAACGGTTAGTATTGCTTTCTGCGGTTGGCCCGGCGGCGATCTGCTGATTGACGATGTCTCTGTTGTCGAAGCCAAACCGAACGAAGCCGCAATCCCAGCTGTCAAAGAAACTCCGGCAGAACCTTCCCCCGCTGCAAAACCGCAGGCCGCGGATCCCGCCGGCGAAAAGGTGGCACAGAGCTGGCGGCTCCTGTTCCCCGGACGCGAATACGTCTGCTGGGAACAGAGCCCCTGGGACAAAGTTGCCAGGTTCCAGCTTCCCCCGTCCGCAGAGAAGCCCGGATATGAGTTTCCGTTCCAGGAGTGCAAAGAGATCAACGTGTCCATGGGCGGCAATGAATATGAGTCTGCCAGCTTCGTTCTGACCAACCTTTCATCCAAGACATTGGAATTCCTAGTCTCAGCGAAGGACTCCGGAGTCCCGGTCACTATTCGGGAGGCCGTTTGGGTGACAACCCTTTCCGGGAAAGAGGTCAATGACGCCCTGCCCCTGTTGGAAGGAAAACTGAGTATCCCCTCCGGAGAGAGCCGGGAGGTCTGGCTAACCCTGTTCAGCCGGGGAGTAAAGCCCGGCAATTACACCACCGAAATAGTGGCGCAGGCGCCGGGATTGCCTTCTTCCTCCGTAAAGCTCAGGACAAAGATATACCCCGTCTCTCTGCCGGACGACAAGCCCGTCTACATCCAGTATTGGGATTACCTGGTGCCGGAATGGACAACCCCGGAAATGGCACAGGCAATGATAACTGACTTGAAGGCGCACTACGTTAACACGCCCACGTTACACCCCTGGATGGCACGGCTCCAACTTGACGCCCAAGGCAAGCTCAAAGTGGACTATGCGGCGCTGGACGTGCTTCTTGGATACTACGCGCAGCTTAACCCCAAGATGCTCGTGTTCTCCTGGCATCCGGATGCCTACCTGGCGAAGTTTGACGCGTACCCCTTCTTCAGCCCCGAATGGAAGGCGCTCTTCAAATCCTACATCAACAGTCTGGTGAGCCACCTGAAGGAGAAGGGGTTCGGCTACGATAGATTTGCGCTCCATCCTTACGACGAGATCCTGGACGCGAAGGTGTGCAACATGGCGAAACTCATTAAGGAAATTGACCCAAACATCTTGATTATCGCAAACGCCGTCGGGACGCCTGATGAGATGAAGAATATCGCCCCCTATGTCGATATCTTCATGCCACACCTCTATGGCTTTCTGAGCCAGACCGACGAAACAAAGCAACTGGCCAAGACCATGGCGAAAGCCAGGAAGTATTACTGGACCTATGCCAATCCGGTCCCTCCTTTCCCGCAGGCGGTCTCGCCCTACAGCATCTACCGGCTGGCGGTATGGCAGACCTGGCAGGAGGACATGGGCGGATTCGGCAATTGGATATACAACTACAAGACCCACTGGAACAGTTACAGGAATGAGGACGGCGAGAACTGGGCGATGGTCTATCTTGCGAACGCCCAGGACGCCCCCGCAGGTATAAGCCGGAAAGAACTGATCATCACCAGCAAGCGGTGGGAAGCCACCCGTGAAGGGGTGGAGGATTATGTCTATCTATCCATGTTGAAGGACGCTGTTAACATGCCCGCCGGCAAGCTATCCCCGGAACTACTGAACGAAGCTAAGAGAGTCCTGGCCGAGAGCCCAAAGGCGGTGCTGGGAGACATGAGGAATACCACCCTGGCGGACAAAGCCAAAGAAGACATGTTGAAAGTGCTATCCAAGATTTCGGCAGCAAAGAACTGATGAAGCACGTGACGCTCCACGCGCAAAGTGCGCGGTGTCGGGAAGGCCTCCGGTCGTGAAGTTGAAGCGCGACAGCGAGTAACCGCACAAGAACAGGAAGAGGTGTTCGTTCAATGCATATGATGTTGCGCAAGAATCTTCCGCTGTGGAAGGCGGAAGAGACCATCAACGAGGTACGCGATTACTGCGTCCAGTACGGCGTGGGTGAAGTGATCTGGAAGATTGACACGGAGGACTTCAGCCATGGCCTGCCCACACTAGCGCTTATCGAAAGCTACTTGCCCTGGCTTCGGAAGTCGCGCGAAGTACTGGGTGAAGCGGGCATCCTCTTCTCAGTGAATCCCTGGGTCACGCGCGGCCACGAAGACCGCGGCTGGGACATGAAGGGCGTTCACCCCGGAATGACTTTCTTCACAGACTACGCAGGCGTGCAATGCAAGGCAGTGGCATGCAGCCTTTCCGCCGTCTGGCGCGAATGGCTGGTGGCCGCCTACCAACTCTATGCAGGCACGCGCCCCAACATTCTCTGGGTCGAGGACGACTTCCGGGAGTTCCACCACCCGCCAGCGAGTTACGGCTGTTATTGCCCGCTGCACATGCGCACCTTCTCCAAGCGCATCGGGAAAGAGGTCACGCGTGAAGAGGTCGTAAGAGCCATCCTGAAGCCCGGCGCCCCGCACCCTTGGCGAACAGAGTACTTGCGGATGCTTGGTGAGATCGACGTCGAGGTCGCTCGCTTGCTCGAACAGTCGGTCCATGCTGTATCCCCGGCGACCCGGATGGGACTTATGTGCAGCACCCCCGACGACCACGACATTGAAGGCCGCGACTGGCACGGGCTTGTCCGCGCGTTGAGCGGACCGCACGAACCCGTTGTGCGTCCGACAATGGGGTTCTACTGTGAGACCATCCCGGATATCATTGCGACCTTTTCCCCGCGGGAGACCATGGCCCTCACGCCGAAGGGATCCCGGCATTGCCCCGAGCTGGAAAACTTCACCTACTCGCAGTTCAACAAATCGGTGCGGCAGACGCGGATTCAGCTGGGGCTGTCGGCACTCTTCGGAGTTCACGACATCGCCACCAATTGGTTCGATCACTTGGGAAGCCCCATGGAGGAAGGCCGGGACTACCTGGAGATGTTCGTCAAAACGAGGCCCAAGGTCAAAGCCATTGAAGACGCAGTCTCGGCGGCGGGAGAGGAATTCGGCGTTGGTATCCTGTCCGGCAACCATGCCGTAATGGAAACGCGACTATCTGAATCCGCCGATTTCGCCGATCTGAAGCCGTGCGGTGGCGGCTGGGTGTGGGCGCTTGAATCGTGCGGGATTCCCGTGGTGTACGGCCACGCGCCGGTGGTGGCGGCAACGGGCCAGGTCCTGCGCGGATGCACGGACGAGCAACTGAAGCGCCTTTTGTCGGGCGGTCTGCTGCTCGACGGAAGCGCCGCCGAGACGCTGGTGGACATGGGCAAGGGAGAGATGATTGGCGTTCGCGACATACGCGCATTCCGCAAATACGCTGGGTGCATCGGCGCCGAGGAACTCGCGGACCCGGCCTTCGGCGGAAAGCCGCACCGTTATATGTCCCTGCACCGATACGGCCCCGCAAAGGAGCGTTCCCATTTCTATGAGATCACCCGCGTGCCCACCGCACGCGCAGTGTCCTATTACGTCAACGCCGACCATGAGCGGCTGTTCGCCGGCTGCACGCTCTTCGAGAACAGCCTGGGCGGAAGGATAGCCATTCAGTGTGAGAATCTTTCGCAGGGAGCCACGCGGCCGTATCTTAACTGGACGCGAGCGGAGATGCTCGGAAGGCTAGCTCACCACCTGGCCGGGCATGGTCCGTTTGTGCAAGTCGCCGGGGTTCCATACATGTTGACCATTGCGCGGCATATCCCTGATGGTGTGCTGTTGCTGCTGGCCAATCTTCCCCTTGATCGCGTCGAAGGCGTCACCGTCCACCTTGGAAAGGGCATGAGAACCCCGCAGCGCGCCGAAGTACTGGACGCCGCTGGCAAATGGCAAGCGCTGGAGTTCGCCGCGACTCAACTCGCTTCCGAAATGACCGGAATCAAATTGTCTCTTGACATGGATGGAGCGGACTTTACGGCGGTGCGCCTGATCAACAACGGCCTCTTGACTCAGCCGGTGCCATGTCGAGATTGAGTCTGAAGCATGCATTGACGATTGCGCCTTCGCATGACGGCGCACTCCTAGTTGTGTGGGGTTGTCCTGGTCTGAAGAGGAAACATGCATATTCCCGAGCCAGTTGACGAAATTGCAGGCAATGGTCGCCTTGTTCTGCCCGTCGAGCGGTTGGAGCGGGGACAACGCCACGGCAACCGTGTGGACTTCCCGGCACGTGCCCGCGCCTGCCATGTCTCCGCTACCGCGCTTTTCCACCAGTTCGTGAGCACAGATTCCTGTTTTTGGGGCACGACATATCCCGAGGACAAGAGTGAGATGGTCCTGTCGCTGGACGTGCTGACGCCAACGGCGTTGCGCCTCCAGTTGGCACGTTACACGGACCGCCTTGACCGAAAGACCGAAATGGTCGCATCGGATATTCGCGAGGCTTTCTCCTGCGAGATGACTGAGACGGAGGATCGCTTCACCATAGATACCGGGAAGATGCGGATACTCATTGGAAAGAAACCCTATTCCGTCGCCGTGCTCGACCCTTCCGGAACCAGGGTTGCCGAACTGGGAGGACCGGAACGGTGCAATGTGAAACAGTACGACGCCCTCCCCACCGGCTTTGTCCAAGGAGACGATCAGGTCCGAGCGTGCGAGAACTTCCGTCTTGAACATGACGAGGAGATTCTTGGCATGGGGGAGCAGTTCCTTGGCATGCATCGGCGCGGCCAGACGGTGCGCAACTGGTCTGAGGACGCCAAAGGAAACCACTCACCTCGCATGTATAAACCCATTCCTTTCCTGCTCTCCACACGCGGCTATGGGATCTTTTTCAACACATCGGCCCCTTTTACGGCCTGGATTGGCAGCCAGTCGGCCTTTGAGGCGAGCTTCTTGATCGACGAAGACGTTCTGGACTATTACTTCTTCTATGGCCCATCGCTTCCTCACGTCATCTCCCAGTACACAGCGCTGACCGGCCGCGCCCCAATGCCGCCGAAATGGTCGTTTGGCTTGTGGATGAGCCGAAACAGTTACGAGACCGCGCAGGAAGCGCTTCAAGTGGCCGAACGCATTCGCAAGGAGAAAGTTCCCTGCGACGCGATCCACTTCGACCCTCCGTGGATGGGAACGGACGGCAGCGACTGCACCTTGGAGCCATCCCCCGCGTGGGGTGACTTGGAGAAAACGATCCAAGAGATGCATGCACTGCACCTACATGTTTCCCTCTGGCAAATGCCCTACATGTCCGATGCATCGCCTGCGTTCAAAGAAGGCCTAAGACATGACGCCATTGTTGAGACCTCCGTGCCCGGCGCCCCTCCCAAGCGCATGGGGGTTATTGATTTCTCCCGTCCGGAAGCCATCACCTGGTACAAAGGCAGGCTTGAGCGGTTGCTCCGTATGGGCGCCGACTGCATTAAGGTCGACTTTGGTGAAACTGCGCCCATCAACGTCAAGTACCATCGGTACAGCGGCATTGAGATGCACAACCTCTACGCGCTTCTCTACAACCGCGCCGCATGGGAAGTCACCGAGCAGGTGAAGGGGCGCGGAAATGCCATCATCTGGGCGCGCCCGGCATATGCAGGAAGCCAGCGCTATCCTATTCACTGGTCCGGCGATGCGGACGCCAGCTTCGAGACGCTTGCCTGTGTGGTGAAGGCCGGTCTCAGCCTCGCACTGTCTGGCTTCTCCTTCTGGGCGAACGACCTCGGCGGGTACTTCTCAACCCCCTCCTCCGAACTGTACATGCGCTGGACGCAATTCGCCTTCTTCTGTTCGCATGTACGCGCCCATGGCGGAACGCCAAGGGAACCATGGATGTTTGGAAAAGAGGCGCTGGCCAACTTCCGCAAGTATGCCGACCTGCGCTACAGCCTGATGCCGTACATACTGGACGAGGCCACCTTCGCCTCCGAAAAGGGCCTTCCTTTCATCCGGCCGCTGGTCCTCGACTATCAGAACGATCGATGCGTTTGGCACATCGAAGACGAATTTCTCTTTGGTAGGTCGCTCCTCGTCGCGCCAGTGCTGCGCGAAGGAGAACGTAGCAGAAAGGTTTACCTGCCTGAAGGGGAATGGCAGGACTTCTGGAGCGGCACTGTGACCCCAGGCTGCCGTTGGATTGAGCGCGATGCTCCGCTGGATATCCTGCCACTTTTTATCAGGCGTGGGACACGCATCGAACGCACGCAGGGCCGACAGTACGTCGAATGAAAAGCTGCCAGAGCCACAGCACATGCATGAACCATTTGACAGGAATGAGTAAGGCACGCAGGTAATGATATTACTGTCTCGTTACGGGTTGACCTTTGGACTGGTCGCCGCCTTCGCTTTGGCGCATCTGTGGCCGGAACTGGGCCAGCGCTTGGATCAATTCGGGGCCAGCACAATTGCCATCATCGGGATATTTCTTCTTTCCGGCCTATCAACCGACCTTCGGATGGCAACTCGCGCTTTGGCGTCATGGAGGTGCCACCTCCTCATTCAAGCTCATATATTCCTGATCATCCCCACCCTCGTGTTCGTAACGGCTTTTTGGATGCCCGATGGACCACTCAAGCTTGGCGTGTATCTGGTGGCTGCGCTGCCGACGACGATCTCCTCCTGCGTTGCTCTTACTAGCGCCGCACGAGGCAACAGTCTGTGCGCCATTGTCAATTCCGTGGGCAGCAACGTGATCGGCGTGGCACTTACGCCTCTGCTCGCAGGTATCCTCTTCGGACAGTCGCACTTCGCCGGGACCAGCGCAATCGCAAGCACAGTGCGCGACATGGCTCTTCTTGCGCTCATTCCTTTTGCCATCGGCGAGTTACTCTCCCTTCAGTGGCCGGCCGTGCGTGAGTACGGGGCGAAAGCGGAGAGGCCCCTATCTTTGGGACTCATCCTGCTGCTCATACTTTGTGCGTTCTCGAAGTCGCTCGACAAGCTCTTCGAACAGTTCCAGCTTCTGTGGCCATGTCTTATCTATCTGACCGTAATGCACGGAGTGTTCATGACCAGCGCGGTGCTGACGGGTAAGTGGTTGCTGCGCACCCGTGAAGACAGAACGGCGATGTTCTTCTGCGCGACGCAAAAGACGATGGCTTTTGGTCTGCCTGTGGCGTATGCCTTCTTCGCCGACTCCCCGGTACCCATTGCCGTCGTGGTGCTGCCGCTCGTCTTCTACTACCTCCTTCAAATGGTATCCGGCAGCATTCTCGTCCATTGGATGAACCACCAGACGCACGCTATGCGATGGCATGCGTCCAGTGGAGGTTCGAGGGCTGGACTTCCTTTGACGCTTGAGTCTCAGACAACATGTAGACAGGAGTAAGGCATGAAAGGACATCAAACTCCAAAGGCACGTCGTACGGGACAAGACGGGGACATGGCATGCTTTTTGCGCGCGGGGGTGGCCAAAGGCGATATTACCACGCGCACGAAGGGGGCGCAGATCCATGATCCGCTGTACGCCAAAGCGCTGGTGCTGGACGATGGGACAACCCGGTTGGCCATTATCGCCATGGACGTCGTCGCCCTTGGCATGATCGGCGACATCAAGGATGATTTCCTTTCGAAGCTGCGCGGCCGGATTCAGAAGGAATTGAAGATTCCCGGCCGCAATGTGCTGGTGAACGCCTCGCATACCCACCCGCCGGGACGGCTGTTGTGCAGCGACATCGAGCAGTTGGACAGGACGTTCGATGCGGTCCGACGTGCGGCGGGGAATATGCTGCCGGTGAAGGTGGGCTGGGGGCGCGGCGCCGAGGAGCGGTTCACGATGAACCGTACCCTTCGCCTGAAGAACGGGAAGGCGTGGACAATCCGCCACGCCAATCCCTGCCCGCCCGACGACGAGGTGGCAGGCGTCGGACCGACCGATCCGGAGATCGGCCTCCTTCGCGTGGACCGCACCGATGGGCGGCCTCTGGCCGTGGTCTACAACTTCGCCTGTCATCCCCTGTTCGGCGACGCGCGCGGCTCCATCACGGCCAATTTCCCGGGCTTCGCTTCCAAAGTCATCGAAGAGGAACTGGGCCACGGTGCGATGGCGCTGTTCCTGCAGGGGGCGGGTGGGGACATGATCGATGTCCTCTTCAAGGATTTCAGCCGTCCCCGCGATACCGAGCCGATCGGCACGGCACTCGGACTGAGCACCTTGAAGGCGTGGCGGAAGATTCGGATGAAAAACGTGAAGCTGAAGGTGGTGAGCGAAACCATTCGGCTGCCGCGCAGGAACGATATCCCCGCGCACATTGTGGAGTTGCAGAAGGAGCAGGCCGAACTGCTCCAGTCGCTGCAAACCACCAGCTTGAACTTCAAGGCATTCCTTCCTCTGTACCTCAAGCACGCGCTGAATCCGCAGTACCCGGCGGATTACTCCTACCGATACCTGCAGGAGGCGAAGATCGGGTCTGACGATCTCCTGGCCATGGACGCGCACAATGAAAGGTGCATAGCGAAGTATCTCGGCAACATTCGCGCTATGGAGAAACTGGCGAGGATCCAGGACCGGCTCATGACGTATCGTTTCCACAAGGCGCTGAACGACGAGTCGGGGGAAAGGACGATTGCGGCTGAAGTGCAGGGGATACGGATTGGGGAGTTCGTGCTGATCAGTTCTCCGGCGGAGGTGCTGGTGCAAGTCGGCCTGAATGTCAAGAAAGCTTCGCCGTATAAGTACACCTTCATGTCGGCCTTCTCAAACGGGTACATGCACTACGGCGCCCCCGCCGCGGACTATGCCCGGGGCGGTTACGAGGTGACGGAGTGCCTGCTAGCTCCGGAATGGCAACGCATTTACGAGAAGAAGGCTTTGAGCGTTATCCGGCGGTTGTAGCGAAAGTCCTGAGCCGCATCATGAGAAACATGCTGCATACGAGTTCCCGTTCTCATCCCGGAGGTTGTGATCATGAGGCGATTCCTCGCTGAGCGCATCAGCAAGTGGTTCTGCGGAGACGTTATAGCGCCGGGCGGGACACAGAACGTACTAACCTGCGGCACACTCCGTTACACCCCGGCCACGCTGGTCGTGCTGTTCGGCTGGCTGCTTTGGGGTGATTTCACACTGACATTCATGGAGTCATTGCCCGGCCTGCTGGTCATGCAGCTCAAAGACCACAAAGAAATCAGCAACGAAGCCATCGTCATACTACTCTCAACGCTGGCTACGGTCTGCAACATTGTCCTGAATCCGGTGATCAGTTACTCTTCCGATCGCCACCGCAGCCGCTGGGGTCGCCGACGGCCTTTCCTGATGTTCGCCACGCCGTTCGTGGCGCTCTTCCTCATCACGATCCCATGGTCTCCGGAAATCACAACGGGGCTGCTGAAACTGGACTGGGCGCGGTCCATCTTGTCGCTATTTCCGTTGGCGCCGCTGGTGCTTGTATTCGGCTTCCTCATCGTGGGGTTCCAGGTTTTCAACATGTTCATCTGTACCACATACTTCTACCTGATCCCTGACACGGTGCCTGAACCCCTCATCGGCCGGTTCTATGGGCTCTTCCGCGTGTTCGGGCTTCTCGCGTACATAGGATTCACGTGGTTCCTGGGTGGGCAGGCCCATCAGCACATGAAGCTCATCTTTGCCTTATTCGCTGGGCTATACGCCGTGTCGTTCATTCTCATGTGTGTGAAGGTGCGGGAAGGCGATTACCCTGAAATAAAAGAAGAGCATGGCCGCTGGTACTCGCCAATCAAGAATTACTTTGGAGAATGCTTTGGCAACCTCCGCAATTGGGTGATCTTCCTGGCGTATGCGGCCATCCAGTGGGCCAGTTGTGCCGGGGTGTTTACGCTGCTTTTCTACCGCGACCAGATACACCTTACCGAAACAGAATATTTTCGTTTGGCATCAGCTTCATCCGTGGCCTGCCTGCTGTTGTCCATGCCGTTCGGCGCCCTTGTGGACCGATTAGGAAGCCAGAAATCGTTGATGATCGGCCTGTGCAGCGGCATCGTCATCTGTTTGACTTCTTTTCTGTTCATCCACAGCCGGACTTCGGCGTTCATCCTAGGGTTCATGATGCAAGTCCCAGTGTTTGTGATCATTCTTGCCCTGAACAAGTGGACCGTGGATATGTACCCCCGTACGCAGTACGGGCAGTATGGCTCGGCGGGCGCCATCGTCGGTGCGGTTGGCATCATGTTGCTCGGTCCGTTGGCCGGCAAACTCGTGGATTTGCTCGATAACTACTATCGCCTATGCTTGATCGCTCCGGGTATTTTCTACGCCCTTTGTCTGGTCTTCAATTTGATTCTGTTCCGCTGGCCGAAACCGGGTACTTCCGAGGCTGAAGTTGCGGTCCCAATCCCCGAAGTCGTGGACTGAACGTCCGGACTCCGCCCGAGTTCGAGATGTCCGAAGCTTGCAGTGGAAAGTGCGATGAAATCATATGCAGGATGCATGAGTTATGGAAAGGATCGGGCGAATGGACGTATTGTGCGCCGATTTTAACCGGGAGTTCGAAGAGGTCAGGCTTCGCGTCAAGGGCAACCGCGTGTACTTTTGGTTGTCGCTGGCGTCGGCGGTGGACACTCCAGAGAAGCAGGAATCCTGCCGTCTGGCGGACGTCCGCTTTGAACGGAACGGCCACGATTGGCAGACGGAGGTCCTGTGGCAGAGTTCCGTCTGGGACGAGAAGAAGCACATTTACCGCTTCCAGAACAACCGTCTCGAACACTGGATAATCGTCAAGGGCAAGGGGAACATTTCAGCACTCACATACTTAAGCGGGACCGTCGGGAACCGTGAACGCGGTTCGGTGCCCGGTTTCGGCGCAGTCTATCTGGCTTGTCCAAATTTCCTCGACAAGACGTTTGTTCATCCTTCTGACTATGCGGCAAACTCGGTGGGCAACGTGACGGAACTCTGGGGAAGCGCTTTGAATAGCGGGCCATTGATGTTCGCATTTGGCGAATTCGGGCAGGAAGGCTGGATTTCAGCCGCCCTCCATGTCCGACCGGGCGAGTATGGCTTCCAGACAATGGCATGGAACAAGAAGCGGCCCAACGCGATGAAAGAACAGGACCACATTCTCAGCCCGCAGGCGATTTCACTGGATTACCCCGGCTGCGTCCGGGTGGATGGCGTGTGGACCTCGCCCAAACTTGTCTTCTGCGCCGCCAAGAACCCGGAAACCTGCCTGAGGGAGTATTGCGATGACCTGCGGCGTGCGGAATTGGTGCCTGTCTCCTCGGCACAAACGCACGCCTGGTGGCGTGAGCCGATCTTCTGCACTTGGCACGAGCAGTGCGCCCTGGCACAGATGGCGGGCGGAGGCGGTCCCGACGGCAAAGACCCGCGGGAGGATGGTCCTCTCAGTTTCCAGCAGTGCACTCAAGCGAATATTTCGCGCTGGCTGGAAACGCTCGAAACCCAGGGAATCAAGCCGGGAACGATCATTATTGACGCCATGTGGCAGAAGGACCTTGCGGGTAATCATGTGGATGTAGAGAAGTTTCCTGACCTACGGGGGTTTATCGAGGATCGTCACCGGAAGGGCCAGCATGTGCTGCTTTGGATGAGCGCTTGGCAGACCGAGGGACTGCCTGCGGAATGGTGCGTGCTGCGCGAGGGAAAGCCCGTTATGGCAGACCCCACCCATCCGGCTTATCGAAACTTTGTGCAAGAGATGCTCAAGAGGATGCTCGGGGACGGGCCGGGCAGCTACGGCGCTGACGGGCTCAAAATTGACGGAACAAGCGTCATGCCTGAAGGCCCCGGCTTGAAGAGCCTTGGCGATCTGTATGGGTTCGAGTTGCTGCGCGCATACTTCCGGCTTGTGTACGATTCGGCGAAAACAGCAAAGCACGATGCGCTCATCTCCATTTACGGGGCGAACCCCTACTTCAACGACTGCTGCGACATGGTTCGTGTCGGAGACCTCTACACAGTGCGAGGAGATCCCCTCTATGCCCTTTCATGGCGTGCCATGGTCTTCAATGCCGCTCTTCCAGGAAAGCCGATAGACACAGACGGATGTTTTTGGTTTGACATCGTTGAGGGGATAGAGGAAGTGCTTGAACGTCAGGTTGCCACAGGGGTTCCATGCCTGTACCAGGCGGAGAACCTCGTCCAGAGGCGGGCATTTCTCCCGAACCGCATACGGAAATTTACCCCGCAAGATTACGGCGCCATACGAAAAGCATGGGAGAAATACAGGCAGAGATTGCAGCCGTCCCATAGTTCGGGGCAAGTTCACGGTGGGTTGTGACTCGCAGAAGGAGGGAGAATGGCCGCGCGGGCGAAAGCAATGATTGCGGTTGCATTCCTGCTCTCGCTGATAACTTGCGCTGCGGTTCGTGGTGAGGCTGTGGTTGTCCGACAGTCTCTTGTCTCACAAAAACCGATACTGCACGCCGGAAGGACCTCCGGACCGCCGGTCATCGACGGCAAACTCGATGACAGGTGTTGGCAGGACGCGAGTGTTGCCTCCGGTTTTATCAGCATCTCCGGATTTTGGGCGCAGGAACAGACTACCACATACGTCACCTATGATGACGCCTGCCTCTACATCGTTTTTCGCTGCAATGAACCTGCGCCGGAGAAGATCGCAACAGGAACAAGAAGTAACGATGTTGTGGACATTTTTTCAGATAATTCAGTAGAACTCTTTCTCGATACGAAACAGGACCGGCGGACTTACTATCATCTGGCTGTCAACTCATTGGGGGCGCGATATGAGGCGTATGTAGATGCCGGAAAGGAATTCCGAAATGTTGACTGGAATCCCGATTGGGAAGTCAAAACCAGGATCGGCATTGAACAATGGACGGCCGAGATGCGCATTCCCTTTGCGTCGCTTGAGACCACCTGTCCGCAGCCTGGCACTTGCTGGGGCCTTAGTCTGACCCGTAGTCGGCCGTCCGGCGGGGGTATCGAATCTACCAGTTGGGCCATGATGAAGGGAAGCTTTAACCAACCAATGGATTTTGGCCAATTGGTGTTCGGCGGTTGCTCTGAAGTCTCCTACTCAGTCATTTCACTAAGAGTTCGTCCGGAAGGCAATGAACTCAGAATTCGGTTGCGGAACGGGAGGGATTCCTCGTTGACCGTTCGCACGGAATGGAGCATAGACACCTATGCCCAAACCGCCACCGTGCGCCTGAGACCAAATGAAGAAGAGGAAACTTGTATCAAGTCTGACTTCCTGCCGCAGACCACAACCGGCATCTTTGAGTTGGCGCTTGCGGTAGTCAACACCAAGACCGGTGAGATTTGCGATTTTCGGAAAGGCCTTTGGAAATTGCCGCCTCCCTCTCCCCTGATGGAAATGTCTCTGGACCGTTACTACTATACGTCGGAGGATCAGCCGGTTCGGATCGGTTTCGCAAGGAAGACAAAAGATGGTGATTCTTTGGAGGTCGAAATCAGCCGGAACCTCGGCGAGGAACCGGTTATCAGCCAGCATATCTCGCTGGTGCCCGGCAAGGACAATTATGACGCTTCGTTTGACATTGCAGGCTGGAAAGCCGGCCGGTACGTTGTCTCCGCCCACCTGCTTGGTAAAGACAGAGAAAAGTTGTCGTCGGCTTACCGTGTCTTCATTAAGAAGAACATCGAACCGGCAATAACTCCTTCGCCTGTCCCCAGGGTCAGTATCCGTTCAGACGGAATCATCCTGCTGGACGAAAAGCCGTTCTGCCCCTTCTTTACCTGTGAAGCGCCACAGAAGAATTCGCTTACACAAGACTGCTTTAACGTGAGGTACGGAGATATCGGGCTCGTGTCAAGACCGCTGGAGCGGTTGGGGGTTGGTTTGCCAGCACCTGTCAGGGAATATACTTGGAACGGAAACAATGTTTTCACGCTCTTGCCTGAAGAAAAAGAGATGCTGGAGAAGATTCGTAACGTTGTCACGGCGCGAAAAACCGATCCTCTGCTCCTGTATTGGTTCATGAGCTATGAAGCCGACGTAATCCCTATGTGTCGGGGGCGGGAAAACAGAGTGCATCTGAATAACGCCGAAGAGTTAAGGAAGATAAGCCGTTTTGTAAAGACTGTTGATCCGCAACATCTTACAGCCATACATTTGGATCCTGGTGGCGATTTGTTGGGTTATCGGGACTCTGCGGACATCATTGAGGTCGCCGTATCATCCTCATACGCCAATTTCCTGATCCCGAACTTGGTGAAGGATGTCGTCTCAGTCAGAGAGACCCTTGGACAAAACAAGCCTTTCCTCTTGTGGATCGGTTGCTCCGTCCCCACCGCGGAACGGCGGACAGCGGAGGAGATTCGATGCGCCTCGTACCTGGCGCTGATGCATGGCGCTACCGGCATTGTCTTTCATATCGGCGATGGCAGCATCAGCCCGTCCTTTACGAGGCTTTGGTCGGTCTATACCGGTCTCTCACGTGAGGTGGAGAAGTTGTTCCCGATCGTGACAGCGTCTTGTCCCTCTCGTGGGCCCATCATAACCATTCATTCGACGGGTATAGATTACTGTGTGCGGGAGTACAATAACCGGCTCTATCTGGTCGCGGCTAACACGTTGGACGCTGTGGTGGATGCGAAGATCTCAATTGTCGGCGCTCCTGACATTGCGAAGCGTGTAAATGTCCTGTTTGAGGACCGGGGCGTTGACTTGGCTGGTCCTGGCTTTACCGACGTGTTTACTGCTTTTGAGCCGCATGTGTATGAATTCAGCGCACGAGAGCAAAGGTGAGCGCCATGCAAAAGAGCATGCGGAAACTACTCTGGAGTGCGTTCACACTGGTTGAACTGCTTGTCACGATAGCCATAATCGCCATTCTGGCCGGGCTTCTCTTGCCGGCGCTGGCGTCGGCGCGCGAGAAGGCCCGCCGGGCGTCTTGCGTGGGTAATCTCAAGCAGATCGGCATGGCAACCGAAATGTATATCAGCGACTACAACATGTACTATCCGTGCTGGGCCGGATACATCGAGAACCGGGAGGTCAGGTCGCAATATCCGCGATATGCCGCCTGGATCAAGAAGGGCAATCGCACCGTGGTCCAGACGGCAGAGGTCTACCCCTATTCGCTGGTTCAAGGGGAGACAATAGCCACCTACGAGCGACCGGACTGGGCGCCGTACGACACGGCTCCGTGGATGGGCGACATTACCGCCGCAGGCCAGTTCAGCATGGCGGCGGTCGGCTTGGGGCTGCTAATGACCGCCGGCACGCTGCCGGATGGCAAAGTGCTGATGTGCCCCTCCATGAACCGGCAGTGGACGACGATCCATGCCTATGACGGCTACACGAAGCGCTTCCTGCCGGACCTATGGAAGCGGATAGGCGGCGCGGACGCCTACCACCTTGAGAACCCCGCAACACTGGAAGGGCTGTATGAATTTGATGGCTGGAGTAGCCTTTCGCTGTACGCCATCTGCTCTTACCAGTACCGCAACATGCCCACTTTGATTCACGGTGGCGCGTGGTCGCTCTATCCCTATACGAAGACCTGGTACAACACGAAGCCGGCCCTCGCGGCATACAACGGGTGCCCGGTATTCAAGACGCAGAAGATGCTCGGCGGACGCGCGCTGGTGCTCGACACCATTGATAATATCAACCAACTCGCCTTTCCCAATACGGCGCCGTATTTCGGCGACCAGGGCGGCGCGGTGCGCTTTCACCACCGGGAGGGGTACAACATTCTCTACGGTGACTGCCATGCCTCATGGTTCGGTGACCCGCAGAAGACCATCGCCCACATCTTTGGCGGCGGCCACAACGGAACATATCAAGGTGACGGCTCTTTCCGCCCCGGTGATGGTTCCTACAACCTGACTTCGCCCGGCCTATGCTCCCGTGCTTCGTACGGCGATACCCAGGGCTTCGAGGGTTCACAGCAGGTCTGGAACTTGTTCGACCAGTCTCAGGGAATTGATATTCCGTGACCCGGCAGTTGCGATATTGTCAGATGCGGATGGCCGTGGGGGACCTGCAACGAAAATGGGACGGCATAGGAGAATGCTATGGCGGAAGGTGAAAATCCTTATGAACGCTTCAAGTATCAGGAGCTCGTCCTTCGCGATGAATTGGCGATTGACCGAACCGTTCTGGCCAATGAGCGCACATTCCTGTCCTACCTGCGCACAAGCCTGTCCTTCGCGGTGGTAGGCGGAACGATTCTTAAGTTCTCAGATTCGCCAGACCTGCGCGTCGTCGGCGTAATATTCCTCTTCCTGGCAGGCGGGTCGTTGGGCTTCGGGATATGGCGTTCGCTGACGATGCGACGCCGAATTCGAGGTTGCCGTCAGCTTGTTGACGAGGAGGCGAAGCAACAGAAGATTTCTTGAACGTGCGTCCTGTTCGACCCGGTCTACCCCGTCGTCACCGTTAGCCATTGTCAACTTTGTCTATATGTGTACGAGGGACGTATGTCGTTTTTCCAAGTATTGTTCTTTCAGTCCCAAAAGGGGAACTCCCGTTGGGCACTTGCTTTCTCCGGGTCCAGTGAGTACAATTACTCAGCGTGATGAGTAATTGGAGGCAGCGTCATGTACACTCGCCCGTATGCAGTCAAACTCAGCAGCCGACTTCGCGAACCTCGCCGCTTCATGCAGATCGTAGCGGGGCCGAGACAGGTCGGCAAGACAACGCTGGTTCGACAGGCACTTGATGTGTCCAAGGCCAGCGTGGTGTACGTATCGGCAGATGAGCCGACACTGCGCAGACATGAGTGGATCGAGCAGCAGTGGAACAGGGCGCGGATTGCTGCGAGTGAAACGAGCAGGCAAGGCGCCATCCTCGCCCTGGACGAGGTCCAGAAAGTCCCGGGATGGGCAGAAGCAGTGAAGCGACTGTGGGACGAAGACACTGCCCAAGGAACCCACGTCAAAGTCGTGCTGCTCGGCTCGGCGCCACTCCTAATCCAGCAAGGATTGACTGAAAGCCTGGCTGGCCGGTTCGAGATATTGCACGTACCGCACTGGACCTTCTCGGAGATGGAGGAGGCCTTTGGCTGGACGCTCGACCAGTATCTTTTCTTCGGTGGCTATCCTGGCGCTGCAACACTCGCGCACGATCAGGAACGCTGGGCGCGGTATATCAAAGACTCCCTGATCGAGACAACGATTTCTCGGGACGTACTTTTGCTGACCCGAGTAGATAAGCCGGCTCTTCTTCGTCGCCTATTCGATCTGGCGTGCGAGTACTCCGGCCAGGTCCTGTCCTATCAGAAAATGATCGGTCAGCTTCAGGATGCTGGCAACACAGTCACACTCGCCCATTACCTCAATTTGCTCTCTGGGGCGGGCATGGTAACTGGACTTCAGAAGTACGCCGGGGAACGGGTACGACAGCGCGGATCCAGCCCGAAGTTACAGGTACTTAATACGGCCCTGATGACGGCACAGTCTGGCCTCACTATGAAGGAAGCTCAGGCAGATGGTGAGTTCCAGGGTCGTCTGGTCGAGTCGGCTGTTGGAGCGCATCTGGCGAACGCGGCAGCATCGGGAGAATGCGAGTTGTTCTACTGGCGTGACCGGAATCGCGAGGTTGATTTCGTAGTGAAGACTGGTAAGACCATCACTGCCATCGAGGTGAAGAGCAAGCGGCGACGGGACATGCTGCCGGGCATGGAAGCTTTTGCCGCCGGGTTCAAGCCGAAGCGCTTGCTGCTGGTTGGCGGAGACGGCATCCCGCTCAAGGAGTTCCTCTCCAAGCCCGTGGAGCACTGGGCGCATAGTTGAGGCGGACGCCGACGCTTGGTCGGGTCAGAACTGAAGAACGTGGCGTTTGACCACTGTAGTAAAATGTAGTAATTTTCACGCACAACATGCAAAACATGCGCAACATGCTTTGCATCGAAAGTCCTTACGGGAGTTGCGATTAGAGCGGAAGTGGTGGTGGGATAAGAACTTGCGAAAACAAGGGTTTTAGTCCTCATAACCCAAAGGTCGCAGGTTCAAATCCTGCCCCCGCTACCACTTGAACACGCGACCCGCTGGAGTAGCTCCAAAGCTCCTGCGGGTCTTGTGTTTCCACTCAAAGTCGCGTCCGGGTGGGCCGTGACACTGCCGATCATCGCACGGAGAACTTCCCGAATCTGCTCAGGCGTCGCATTAGGTGTGATGCCTTCCCTCAGTTCCTTCGTTGCCCTGTCAATAAGGTCGGAGAGGCGGCCACGGTCAAAGGCGGATGTTTCACTTGCCTTGTGCTGCCGACCCTCGATGGCGAGGCGTTCTCGCTGCAATTGCGCAAGCTGGTCCTGCCAGAGCGCTTCTGTGCCGTCGCCATTGGCCTTCGCGGTTACCATCAGGTCCATCACGTGGCGCATCTTTTCGCGGACCGACGGCAAGGCCGCTTCGTCCTGCCGGCGTCCATCGCGTCCCTTGCGGAATTCGTCCTCAAGGAACTGCCAAAGGATATCTTTCAGTTCGTCGGTCGCCTCCGGCGTCAGGAATTCCCGTATCACCGTACCGATCATTTCGGAGAGAACCAGGTCCAGACGAAAGCGGAACGTGTTGTTGCATGTGCCGCCGCTCTGCCGATTGCCGCAGGTCATAAAGACATAGTTCCCCTTCGCGTTTCGGGACGGTTGTGCGACGTACTTCGCCCCGCATTCGCCGCAGACTACCAGCCCGCTCAGCGGATACGAGTGGCGTCTCACGGCCTTGTTACTCGCTCGACTTGCGCGCCGCATCTGCGCCCGATCCCACAGATCGCGCGGGACAATTGCCAAACTAGGTCGTTCCCGTGTGAGCAACTGCTCTTCCGCATTCAGCGAATAGATCCGTCGCCCAGTACGACGGTCGCGCCGGAACTTGCGCCGATTAAAGACCAGCCGCCCGACGTAAAGTTCATTGGATAGCATTTCGTGAATTGACGAGTTGTGCCACTCGCCGCCGCGCGGGCTGGGGATGCCTTCGGCGTTGAACATGCGGGCGATCGTTTTCAAAGAGCACGCGTCTTCCACGTACTGCCGGAAGATGCGATTAACCGTTGGGGCGGTCGTTTCATCAATGAGAAGATGTCCATCCTGATCGCGACGGTACCCATAGAGGGCGGGCCCGCCCACACGGCCATGTTCTGCCGCCTTGATGACTCCCGCGCGCGTCCGCTCGGAAAGCTGGCGTAAATAGTGCTCTCCGATAACAAGGTGGATGCCGCGCGCTAGCGGGTCTTCCCCTTCGGTCGCGCTGCGCACCTTGACGCCGACTTCTTCGAGCGTCTGAATCATGCTGGCCGTCTCTGCCTGGTTGCGCCCCAAGCGGTCATACTTGTACACGAGCAACAGTTCGAGGCGGCCTGCGTCGGCCTCGGTCAGGAGTCTTAGTAGCTCCGGTCGGCCCGCTATCGTACACCCAGAGCGCCCCCGATCAATGTACTCCATGATGTGGTGCGGGCCCGATGGTAGCGCCTTGCGACATGCCTCTAGCTGCGCCTCGATGCTGTAGCCCTCGTTCTGCTTCTCGGTGCTGTACCGTGCGTAGATTCCGACGTTCATTGGGTCACCCTCTTCTGCGTCGCCACAGTTCTGCAACATGTGTTGCGACGTGCATTCCGGCCTGTCGGGCCTCCGAGACTAGCGCCTTCCATTCCTCTCGGGTGAAACTCAGCATGACGCGCACGGACTGCTTCTCTGCACGCGGCTTTGGAGGTCGCCCCATTCTCTTGTGTACTCTCCTCATGGCATGCCATTGTAGTTTTGCGTAAGCCGTAAGTCAAGTCGCTCTGTGCCGAGTCTCGGGCGCACTCAATTCTATACTTCTGGACAATCCCCGGAAGAAGGATACGAGCCAACGCTTCTAGGATTGCCTTTCGTTCAGCCGGGGTCGTGTCAGAGCGCAGTATCGGCCCAACGACGCCGCCATGCTTGCGCATCGGCACTTGAGGTTCTGGCAATGTTAAGATCGTTGTCATGCGTGCCTGCTAAGTTGTCACGTCCGACGTGCCGAGACGTGACTGTGAATCAGCCATGATCGGGTGATCACCTTTTCGTCCCTGTTCCAAAACCTTCACCTTTTTACACATCGCGTCACATGACCTCTTACGGCCTGTCCAATCTTCTGCAATGCTCATGATTGCGCCGTTGTTTCAGAATCCCCAGTGGAGGCTTTTGCAGCGCTTTCTTGGGCATCGCTGGTACCTTCCCTGGACTGTTCGAGAGATCGGAGAACGCGGAAGAGAGTGGCCGGACTGACGCCGACACTCTTTGCAGCCTCCCTGAAGGACATTCCCTGCCTGCGAAACGCCACTGCCGCGGCAATGTCAAAGCCGACGCGCGGTCTGCCAAACCTGACTCCCCGTGCACGGGCATTCTGGATTCCCGCCATAACACGTTCCCGGATGAGACCACGCTCGAACTCAGCGATGCCGGCAAGGAAGGTAAAGACCATCTTCCCGGCCGGCGTCGTCGTGTCCACTCCCTCAGTCATGGAGCAAAACCCCACGTTGAGCGCGCGCAGTTCCTCAAGAATGCTGAGCAGGTGGCTCGTGCTTCGACCCACGCGGTCGTATTTCCAGCACAGCAGCACGTCGGCGTCGCGCCGCCTGAGCAACTTCATCATTCGGTCAAACTCCGGCCTAGAAGTTTTGGCGCCGGAGATGCCTTTGTCCGCGAATTCGCCGACTACCTTCCATACTCTCGCCTCTGCGAAACGTTTGAGTTCCACGATCTGCATGTCCACAGATTGATCGTGCGTGCTGACCCTCGCGTAGAGGACGACCTTATGCGGTCGGTCGTTGGTTGACTCTGGCATGTTCATGCCTCGCTTACTGTTTTTTCAGCCACACAATTCCACGCGGGTCTGTATTCAACGTCTCCTGGGCGTCCGACGTGAATCGGTTCGCATACAGCAAGACATGCAACCGGTCGATGACGCCGCTGCCCACGGCAACCACCTGGGCTGCTTTGACCAGATTGATGGCGTATTCATTCCAGGCCGCTTCATGGCGAACTGCGTCCGCGGCGTGCGCCGCGGCGGTGAAACCTGCTTGAGCGAGTGCCTCGGCGCAGCGCACGATCCCTTTGCCGCGCGCATTGACAGGCTCCAACCAGATATCCTCGGTGCCGCACTCCACCGCCGCCGCAAACATCTCCTCCAACGCCTCGGGGCTGTCGGCAATCCCCGGCAGGCAGGGGCAAAACATCCCGTACGTCCTCAATCCACGCTCGTGAGCCTCCTTCAGAGCTGCGAAGCGTTCCGAAATGGTGGACGCATGAGGCTCCAACACCTTCATGAGCGCCTCGGCGGACTTCGGGGCGGTCAGGCTCAGGCCCAGCCGCACGCGGTTGCGATAGCGTGCCATCAGGTCATAGGCCCCCGTAACGGCCGCGTTCTTGGTTAGTACGCGTACAACGGAGCGCCCGTGCTCAAGCAGAACGCGCAGGCACTGTTCGCCAAGGTTGAGCGACTGCGCCTCCGGCGCCCATCCATCGGAAGTCGAGCAAAACATAATCACATCCGACGCGTAGGTCTTGTGGACATCGTTCATGAGGCGCAGCGGCGTCTGGGGATCCACGATGCAGTACCCCTCATCGAAAGGGTTCAGGCCAAGCACCTTGAAGGCACGATGACACCTCAGGACGGACCGCGACGAGCAGTACAGACAGCCATGCCCGCAGATGAGACCGACATTGGCGGTATGCGTCGCCAGCTTCTTGCGCGCGAATTCCCGCGAACGATTGATACCCGCCGTCAACGGCCATACGTGTTCCTTCATGGTTGGTCCTCCCTCACTTGCCTGCACACTCCGCGCCAACGGGGCTGCCGATGGTTGGGATGTGCTTCCGAGATGGGCTGTAACGTTCAGTTCGGTCTTGTCCATTAGCGACACTCCCATTTTCTCACCTCTTCGCGCACCGTTTATGGCGGTCGGGGCTGGGGGCGTCCTCGTGGACGCCCCCGAGCCTTGATCCCTCCCACGGATCTCCCTCGGAAAGGAGCACACCCAACTCCTTTCCGAGACCTCAGTCAGCCATCTCACGCATCCGGCGGCGCCGGGGGTCCTCCTCCGGCGGCGTTGCCGGCGCGGCCTGCCGCTGCTGAACAAGCTGCCGGATCGAGTTCTTCATCTCCGTCATGTCCTGGCGGAGCATCTGGAACTCCTCGCGGCCCACCTCGGCAACGGCGGGGACGGCTGCGGGCTCGTTGCCGCCCTTCTGCATAAAGCGCAGAAAATTGCGGCGCGGCGCCTGCGTCCCTGTCTGCAACAAGCTCTCCCTCATGGTATTTTCACCTCCTTTCCGTATTCCCAAAACCACGTCCACACACAGCACAGTCCTGATTTCGGTCGGCCGACAACAGATGCACGGACAATGAGCGGTCCAACGTTCCGGAAGGCCGATTGTCAAGGAAAATGATGTTGCGCGCCGGGTCAAGCAGCCGGTCCGTTTCGCTGCCCTGTTCGGCGCAGAGCCAGGAAATCACACGCACGACGGTATCCGCCACACGGCGGATATCGGGCGGAAAGCCCGGCTCGGCGTGGAGCGTCCGAAGTTGATCGGCAGACCGAATTCCCATCGAACACCGCAGGCATGCCGTGACGCCGGGGATCGTCGTGATGACATGGCCGGTTCGAGCGCCCTGATGGAAGCCTGGATAGACTACCGGGCAGACCTCGTAGAGCAGCCCGTTGAGTCTGAGAAGCTGCTCCGACTCGTCGAACGAGGCAAGGACTGCGTCGGACTGAGCGCCCAGCGACCGTATCTCCTGGTCGCTGAACTCCTGCACCATTCGTCGGAAGGTCGCGATCTCCACCTTCAGACCAAGCCGGAGAAGCGTATGCTCCAAAGCGCTGGCCTTGTACATGCCCAGGGTTTCAGGAAGAAAGGCCGAACGGCCTCCCTCCAGGTTGGATTCGGACACTCGGTCCCCATCAGCGACAATCAACCTATAATTCATCTGGGCCAGCGACGTGGCGCTATTGCTTCCCACCGAGCCGATGCCGAAAATCGTCACCTGGCCCTGGCTGGCAGGAGACCGGCGGACAGCGGACATGCCGGTCTCCTGGCGCTCAGGCGCTCGTGATCCTTCCGCGCCGCCGGTCACGGGCGGCGGTTGCCTCGGCGGCGCAGGGCGGCGCTGCGGCAGCGGGAGATAGCTCCCATCACCCATCCGAAGCTTTCTAATGCTATCGGCCATCACTCCCTCGTTTCCTGTGCAACCATGGCCCTTACAAACGGCGACAACAGGCGAACCTCGACGAGCGCGCGTTTGACCGTCTCATCGCTCAGCAAAGAGAGCAGCGCGTCATCCTGGAACCACGTCTTTTCGAACGTGCGGAGTTGTGCTTCGACGCCTTCGGCGTTCGCCCGCAGAGCGGCGCCCAACGCGGAGTAGACGCTTACCACCTCGGTGAAGCTCTTCCGGAAGAAACTGCGGACTGCCGACGGGGTATTGCCGACCTCGACGGCATTGTCGTTGCCGGCCTGGAAGAGCCATCCGCGCTCGGCGTCACGGCGCAGGAGGCCGCACAGAACGGCATACAGGGTCACAACTCCCGTGTCCGTCGAAGTCAGTTCACCCTGTGGGATGCGGGCGGCCATCGGATCGGCGGCGGTGCGAACGCGCGAGGCGATATTCTCCTTCCCGGACCCGGGGACCTGCTGGTTGATGAGCATGGTCAGGGATACATTGGCCCTAAAAGTCAGGAAGATCACGACGTCGTCGTACGGGCCGCCTCCCAGCTTGACAACTTCCCACTCCCCCTCGCTGTGGTCGGCTTTCTTGAGTTGGTCCATGAACCACTTCTCATCACAGCCCGGAGGCAAGCCGATGAGTTTGACCTTGGGGATATGGCGGGTGGCCTCCCCGGACGTGCGCACCCAGGGCTGGCTATCCTGGACGCCCTTTGCGATCAGGCCGATAACAGCCTCCTTATAACGCTCCTGGAACACGGTCTGGAGGCTCAGGGAACGGATCTCGGCTTCGTAGAGCTCCCCGGCGGAGGTCAACAGCCGTTGCGCGAGGTCTTCGGACGGCCTGTCGAGGAGCGCGAAGAGCGACTTCTCCTTCTGAGTGACCATGGCGCAGAGGTGGTCGGCTACCTTCGCCGCGCCGCCCTTGGCCTCGATGGCTCTGGCCAGGAACCTCCGAAGCGAAACATCATCGGCCAGCTCCAGGCCCACGGGAACCCGGTCGGGAGAGGGCTTGGCTGTCAACGTGGCCAGCGCGTCGCGGTCGGACGCCTCCGCCAGCGCCTCCAGTTTGCCCTCCACAAGCGTCCGCTCCGCCAGTTCCCCCCTCAATGTCTGCCGGGCCGGGAGGAAGACCTCCTCTTGAACCATCGTGCGCACCATCTGCTCGCACTCCAACCGGACGCCACGACGGGCGAGGCCGTCGTACCGCCGGGCTGTGGAGCGGATGGAGAAGAAATGGAGCGCCCGGTTGAACCAACCCATCCGGGAAAATGCGTTCAGCCCGGTGCGGCAGTCGTCGATCCCCTGGAAGATCGATTCGCCGTGCTGGGTCAGGGCGTTGCGTTTCTCGTCGTTGACCCGCATGGATGACTCCACGGAGTTAAGGAGGCCTTCGTCCCATCCGCGCAGGCGACGCGGCCCAAAGAGGTCGTTGGCATACGCCGCCTTCTCTTTTGCGCACCGTTTCCCCACGTCCTCCACGATCGTGCGAGACCGCTGCTGAACGCGAGGTTGGAGCACCCGAGGGATGACCTCCGAAACCACTGCGCTATACCCCGCGTCAATGGCCCGCAGGGCCGCCAACCCCGACAGGTTCCCGACACGGTCCGAGTACACGCCGAGGGATTCCTGGAACATGTCCGGATCGCTCCCGGCGGCCTGCGTGATGCGACGAACCGTCAGGCTCTCGGCGTAGGACTCGATGAGGCCGGACTCCGCGGCGGCCTGCTCGCCCTGCGCCACGGCATCGCCCGCGGGACATCCGAGAATAGCCCTGTTGAACCGCGCGACGGTCGCCTTGGCGCAATACTGCCGGTAGGCGTCGCGGTCGAGGGAGATGACTGATACGCCCATGGCATTACCGGCGCACACCGCGCCGGTTTCGTCCATGTCCCGCTTGGCCTCCACGTCCACCGCGTCCTCCCGCAGGCGCGCGCTCAGCGGGGAGTTGAACTCGAGAAACGTCTGCTGCCCGGAGAGCCATTCCTGCCCGGTGAGCGTACCGATCTCGCCATGGGGACCGGCGTTCGGGCAGACCAGCAGGGAGTCGAACAGCCGGCCGTCCTGGGCGCCGTCGAGCCCTTCCAGATCGCGGTAGGCCCCGGTTGACAGGATGCGCAGGAAGTTCATGGCCGAGTTGCGGTTCACAACGGCCACTTCCCAGTTGGCCGGATACAGCGTGCCGAGGTCGAGCATCCGAAGATAGGTCTTCAGTGGCACATGGGCCAGGGCTGCGCGGTTCTTCAGAATCCGCAGCATTTCGTGGAGCGCGCCGCCGCCGAAGCCGCCGACGGGGCTGTAGAACACCAGGCTGCGGAGCACGCTATCCGGGACCGGCCCGCCACCTTGCCGAGCCTCCTCGAGTTGCCTCAGTTGGTCGCTAAAGGCATGCAGGCCCTGGTCCACTGCGCGGGTGACCGCCGGCTCGTTCATCCTGACCAGCGCCCGGCCCCAGACCGGTTGATTGCCGGTGCCAACCTTCTCCGCGCGCACGCCCGGTTCAAGGATGGACTGCTCATCCAACATCCATAGCCGGCCCTTATCACGAAGATGTAGGCGAGATTCCTTGTCCACCAAGGTGGCGGGGATGAATGACACGTGAAGCGCCTGCGCGTCATAGTTCCTGAGCGGATTGCTCTCCATGTCCCGCGGCGGCGTGAAGTGGTCGTCAATGAGTACCGCCCAGAGATGCATACCCTGGACCAGTCCAACCCCATATCTCTCGGCGACTTTCAGGTACTTCATAAACGTCTGGATACCCTCGCTGCCCAGGGCGATGACGAGCAGGAAGGGCATCGTTGTGACGCTGTGCTTCCTTTCCTTATCCACTTGTGGCGCTCCTGATTGTGTTCG
This sequence comes from uncultured Planctomycetota bacterium, assembly GCA_903901045.1. Lineage (GTDB taxonomy): Bacteria > Planctomycetota > Brocadiia > CAIUPP01 > CAIUPP01 > CAIUPP01. Next base: position 44,657 of record CAIUPP010000121.1, on the reverse strand, counting down.
GCTCCGAGACCTCGGAAGATTCCTGGCCGTGGGAGACCGGACGGGTGAACAGGTTGAAGCAGACTTGGTCGGTGAGCCGCACCGCCACGGGGAAATCAACCTCGACCGTCTTGCCGGGGTTTATGGGTGTCCCGTTGGCATCCATGGGCTTGGATGACAGGTTTCTGGCTGACCATATTCCCAGGCGGTCCCTGCGGAACAGCACATGTTGCTCTTCCACGCCGGTCTCCGAAATCCGCAGGGCGTTGGAGGCACCGGAACCGACATGGAAGTGCTGAAGGGCCTCCGGACGCCCCAGAACACGCTCGGCGCCGTTGAACCGCGCCACGACCTCGCTGGGGTGCTGATTCGTCTCCGTGGTTGCAGCGGTTGGCCTCGTTGCGCGCCGTGCCCGCCGCAGGTCGCGGAAGGCAAGACCGCCGAGAATGATGAGGAACAGCGCCGCCAGCGCGCCGATGAGCCAGTAGGCCCACCGGCCCACCCACGTGGGTGGGCTGGGGGCGGGCTCCGGTGCTGCCGGTATCACCGGCGTCTCGGAAGCGCCGGGGATCTCCGACGCGAGCGCTTTCTCGGGATCCTGGATGGACGAGGAGATGACCGGCTGAGGTTGGGCCGGCGACAGAGGAACCTTGACCTGAATTGGGGCCATAGAACCCTGGGGTAAGGATGAAGCGCCGGGTACACCGGCCGGAGCGACCGTGACGGCGCCCGCCGCCTTATCCTCCGGCGTGGTGACAGAGATACTCATCTCAAATACTCGTTTGGGCTGGGAGAGACTCCCTTCGCTGGCGGTGGGCACGGGCGCGGTTTTCGACGCCTCCCTGGCCGGTGGGCTGGATGGAGGGGAAACGGTGATCGTGGTCTTGCCTGCGTCGTCGCGCAGCGGGATGGTTCCCAACCCCTGCGTTTCCGGCTTCTCCGGCTTGGGAGAAGCGTTGGGCGACGGCTTTGCTCTCTTCCTCGCTTCCGCAACCCATGCGTCCGGGGTACAGTAAACGATCTCATGCCAGTTCAAGTTCAAGAGGCCGCGCGTGGCGGCAAGGACAAGGCGGCGGTTGGCGTCGTTGGCGCCGGTGATGATCAGCGTGACGCCATGGGCCTTCAACTCCTCGTAAATCGCGAGACACTGCTCCGTCACCTCGTCGCTCCAGCGCGCGCACGTCAGGAGGACGACCAGGTCTTTCCCGGTTTCCTGGGGGCGCTCGGCTTTCACGACGGACAACGGAACCCCCAGGGCCTTGATGACATCCGCTTGAACGTTGCGAGGCCGCGTCTCGAACTCGGTGCGCCCTTCCTGGCCGAGCAGCTTGTTGACGAACGACCGCCGCGGCACGGCGACTACCTCCGTATCCTCCTCGCACGGCAACTCCGTGATGGCGCGCAGGAGTTCCTTCCTTACGGCGTCACCCGCCGGCAGTTGTTCGAGGGCCACAAGGCGCGGCTCCGCGATTGTGGCCGCTTCCACCCGTACACGGTCTCCAGGCTCAAGGGCCTGAACTGCCGCCCTCGCGATGCTCTGAAGTTCGGTCCACTGGCCCTTGCAGTTGGACGATGTATCGAAAACGAGCCATAGTCGAAGGCCGGCCTTGGGGGCGTCGACCTCCTGTGCTACGGCGGCAGGACCCAGTACCGCAACGAGAACGACGACCAAGAGTTTCAAGAGCCACTTCTTCATGACTTTCCTCCGTTTAAGTTTGAATGTTTCCGTCTTTTCAACATAACGAACGTGACGATGTCGGGACCGGCACGGTCTGCCGGCAGGCGGACCGCGGGCCATCTGCCGGATACTGTGTAGATTGGACATACGATTACTCCTTCCGGGAAATTACGATCCTGACAAGCGCGACAATCAGGATTACAATCATGCCGAACACCATTAAGCTGACGACCTGGTTCCTCGGTTCCCATGCCGGCGGATCGAACGCCTCCTTAACGAGTGCCTGGACCGGCCGGCCCCACCGCACGAGCAGTACGATCAGGAACACCAACAAACCGACGGCAAAGATGTTCTCCCACCGAATCCTCATGTCATGTCTCCTCCACCCTTGATTTCCCTGTTTTCCGCTTTTCCGCCCAGGCCATTTGGGGGGCGGAAAACAACCGAACCTTCTTCCAGAAAGGCACTTAGCAGGGAAAACCCCACGCGGATGGTTTCCGCCGCTGTGGCCGACTTCTCAAAGACCCTTCGAATCTCCTCCTCCACTTTGCGCGTGGGGGTGACGACCAATATCTTCTGCGCACCGGCGGCCAACGCCTTGCGGATGTTGGTCTGGGCGTAATCAGGGCGCTGTTCAAACTCGATGAAGAGTTCCTCGTTGCCTCGACGCATCAGAAGGTCCACGAATGTGGTCTCCGTGCCTGCTGGACGGGCAACCTCCAACTCACCTTCCCAACAGTCGAAGGCCAAGGAGGCTTCAATACACCTGATGGCAAAACGGTGCTGGGGTTTACCACGCCCTTTACGATCTCCGTCGCGGCTCTCACTGTCCGAAGATGTCCCCAGGGGAACCAGTAGCACGATCTTCTGCCCCCCGCGAACGGCGTCGATGCCCCATTCTTGGGCATGCCCCTTCTCGCACAGGCCTCTGCGCAGCAGGATTGCTTTGCGCGCTGAAATCCCGAGTCGGGCCGCTCGCTTGCTAAAGGGCAGGAACGGCTTACGGACCACATCGTCGTAGAGCCGCTGCTCGTCGGGAGTCAGGGCCATGCGTGCGGACACGGGCGATGCCGCCACCGTCGCGGGGTCTGCGGGCGAAGAAACCGTCACAGGCGGTTCCGGCCTCCAGTTCAATGCCGACAGCAGCCTGTGGCCGCTGGCCTCCACCTCGGCGTCGGAGACGGTCTGCGGCAGGCCGATGTACGGAACGCGAAGCAGAAACGGGTGTTGGTTGTCACCGTAGCTCAGCTTCGCGACAAACAGGCCCGGGGCCAGGTGAAGCGGCAGCCATGCTTGTTGCTCGGTCGTGAGCCCCATTGAACGCGAAAGGACGGCATAGTCGTCGGCATCGCCGCATCGCCCAAGAATCTTCGTAGCCGTGTTGCTCAAGAGCGACCGGGACAGGTCGTGGACTGTCTGCACGCCGACGATCAAGATGATGCGCATGGCTCTGACCTGAGAGGTCATAAGGGAGATGTACGAGGGTCCCTCCGCGCTCGCCTGCGCGCGCTGGGAGTAAAGCTGTTGCCCTTCGTCAAGTGACACGACGAGGATTCTCTTGCTGTCGCGCGTCGCCACCCGCCGAGAGAATGTGGCCGACAGCATGCAGGCGGCCAGGAAGCACTGGTAGATGAGTCCTAACCCATCGAGTTCGAAAACCACGGCGTATCGCTCCAGGGATTCGAGAGACAAGCCTTGCCGATGGTCCAGCATCTCGCCGGCGACGGCCAGAAGCGTATCAAGACGGTCGAGGATCGCCTGCTTGGCCGCCTCGTTGCCCTTCATGACCCGAATCTCGTCGGCGAGTTCGCGCAGCGTCGGCCAGTTGCGGGATCCCTCGTACACCCCGTTGCGCCTGTACAACTTCGTGAGCGCCACGCGCAGGTGATTGCGCGCCACCGGCGGAACGCCCAGGGTGGAAGTGAAGTTGTCGGCGATGGCATTGGCCCATTCGGTTGGATGAACGCCGCGAGGAACTTCCAGGGGGTTGAAGGGGAAGAATCGCCATCTCAGAAGGTAAAGTTCCCTGCGCGCCAGAGTGGCCACGGGCAGCAGGTGGCGGAATTCGCGCTTAGCCATATCAAAGATCCACGTTCCAACGTCAGGGCGAAACAGCGCTTGTGGCAGCAAGTAATAGTAAGTCACCGTCTTGCCGGCGCCGCTTCCGCCCAAGAGCAACAAATTCCCAAGGATCTCCTCAAAGTCAATCAGTGCCGGACCGCCAGGGTGCTTGCCCAGCGTGAAATCGCCGCGCATCCTGTGGGGCGTAACGAAGAGCGTCCGGCGCAGCGGCCCGACGAGGTTCGCCATGGCCGTCTGGTACTGGACGCTGCGCAGGAGCCGTTCGTCGTTCGGCCGCGCCGCCAGGGCGTACAGCGTGACGACCGCACGGTCATTGGCTAGCAGGCCGGCGGCGACCGCATCATTAAGTACCTTGAGGAATTGGAGTTCGTCCTGAGCCATCACTTTTCCTCGCGTTCCACAAAGAACGACGCGACGAAACCGAAGACCCGCCGAATCCGGCGAGCACGGAAAATCTCGGCCGCACAACTCACGCAGTAGATCAGATGCGCATCTTCGGGGTCGGGCGAGCGGTGTTTCGGGCATGTGGCGGCGCCGCAGGCGGAACAAAGCACCAAACACCTGTCGCAGACGCTCGCGCCACACTCGCACAGTCCACCCAAATTGTTATCATGCGCGTAGTGTCGGCATCCGCTGTGGACATGGGCCTCGCGCGCGATGACGGTCTTCACTTCGCCTGCCTGTCCGATGTCGGTGTTGTCGCTGGCGTCCTCGAGAACGCTCGGACGGCCCGCTTCTCGTACAAAGAAGAAGTTACGCACACTCCGGACCGGCCCTTGGGCGCGACTCAGGATGGAGTCGATGATGTTCTGAGGCTCGAACTGTTGTGCCATGACAATTCCTCACCAAGGTTTCGAGAAGACCGTGCGTCCGAAATACGCAACCGTGAAGGTCGCGAGTTTCCATGAGCCCCACAGCGCGAACACGATCCACACCAGTGCAATCAGCCCTGCGGCCGCGCGAAAGGCCGCTCGCAGGACATTCGCCAGGAACTGTCCGGGCGTCTCTCTGAAAGCCATACCTGTTTCCTCAATGCCGGTTCAAGCGCTTCATTTCCTTGCACAATCCTACGCCACGTGGGAGATCCCATGTGATCAGAAAGGAGTTCATTCTGGGGCGGTTCTGTCCAGTTTATTGGGCATTTTCGTTTCATCAAGGCGACGAAGCCGTACGCAAAGAGCAAACTCCCCCAGACGGATCGCAAACTCGTCGTTTTCGCCGCCCGGCGCGCCGGCCGATCGGGCGGACGACGCTTTCATCATCAATTGGAAGGTAAGGTCCTCCACCGATACTCCCATCCCCCAGATCATGTCGGCCACGGTGTCACAACGAGCGGATGTTCCTTTCGTCCCTCCGCCGGCGAGCACGCTGCCGATGGTCGTCCTTGAGAGGCCGGTCACGCCCGCCAGATTGATTTGGGTGCAGCGCTTCTCCCGCATGAGATCATCCAGGACGCCGGCCATCGCAGAGCGCAACGCCCTGCGGACCTCGTCCCGGCTTGGCCTGTGCTGGATGCGCTGCATTTCCGATCAACCTCTATTGATGAACGTTCATAAGGAAGATGCCGTTGGTCTGTCAGTTGGCGATTTCGTCGGCGCGTGTGCAGTGCTCGCAGGGCCGGCGGCGCCACGGGGCGTGGCCACGCCCTTCCCGCATGAACCAGCCGAGCAACAGTCCTCCGATCACTTCATACCGCCTACGAGTCTCGGCCGGACGAGATCGGGCGAATGCCGTCACGCTGTTGAGAAGGGCGTACCAAGTGCTGTCCTCGTTGATCTCATTCAAGGCGCTGCGTGTTGTCTCCCCTTCGAGCCGGGCCGCCAGGAAGCGGACTACTTTTGCAAGGTCCCCACCGACGGCGCGGTCGGCGGCCCAACGCACCGGCTTTTCGAGTTCGGTTGGATTTTGGGGCTCATTCACAACCCGAGCCATCTCTTCCAGCGCTCTTGACACGGGATCGTCGCCATGGGGCTGGCGGGAGTAGGAGGCGGTCGTCTGTGGAGTAACCAACCCGTTCAGGCAAACGAGTCGCAGAACGTACTGGCGGACTTCGAGCGCTCCAAGTCCGTTCTCGTGATTGACGATTTCCGACCCGCTCTGATACATGTCCCCCGGAAGCACGGGCGCGGATTCCTGATTCGGCAAGGTGACGCGCATGTACGTAGGGCTGAGGGTGGCATGGACTCCGGAGCGGCGTCCCTTCAGCCACTGGGCCACAAGCTCATGGCGGACGGGCAGGTAGTTGCCGGGCATGATCCCGGTCACCAAGTCATCCTCAGTATGAATTCGCACCATGTCGTCTCTATCCCGGACAAGCCGCCCCACCGTGTACGTGAAGAGGTCGGCCGGCATGTCGCGCACGAATCCTTCGGGAATCCTCAACTGCCGCGCCAGGCCCCTCATGGCCGGTTCCGTCAATCGCCCCTCGGCCTTGCCGGCGCGAAACGCGCCAAGGTCGTCGATCGAAACATTCTTCAGCGGCAATTCAAGGTCAAACCGATTCCGTTTGCTTAAATGTTCGCGCACCTCGTCCAAGTCGCTGAATGACCGCTCCTCAATTCCGGCTAACGGTATCATTGGCCACCTCCATATCTGTTGCGACCATCGGGACCTTCTCCTGGCGCCGGTTGACTGCCGACACGAGCGCCGCCTCGAACTCTTCAAGACCCTTGTGGCTGACTGCGGTCTGCTCCTGAAGCCGGTCTAGTTCCTGCGGACCGCAGTCTTCCAACGCGGAGCGCAAGTATTTCAGGGTTTCGGCGGCGTCCATCAGGTCGGACATGACGACGGACAGTTTTTGGGCGGGCGTCTTCCCCATCATGTCGGGTCCGGCTTTCGTCGCTTCGGCGTCCGCCAACCGCTCAAGCCTCTTGAACCAGAGCTTCTTGGCATCTGCGAAGGACAGACCTCGGCCCACGCATTCCTGGATGAACTTCACGGACGCGACTGGGGTCCAGCTTCCGGCCGCCTTCTTCACGGCCTCCCCGACGGCTCCGTCCGCCTCAATCAACCCTGCGGGATTACAGAAGAAGGGCAGTAGTTCAGTATTCATGCGCGGATCGGTCAACAGGAGATGCCGCAGAATGTCCGGGAGTCTTTCGAAGTCGCCGTCGGTAATGAGCTTCACAATGGCACGACTTTCCGACGCAGGCACTTTCCCGCTGGCGATCTTCTGGTGGAGCTTCCGCGCCATCTCCTCGCCGCCAAATCGGTCGTTGTCCATCAGGCGCGCAAGGGATACCGCGTGCGAGTAGTTGAACGGCGTCGCCGATTTTGCGCCGATACATGTCTGGAGGTCCTCAGGCAGGCGCAAAAGGCTGAGCCTCTCGCTGATGGTGCTTTGCGGAAGTTGAACGCTTTCGGCGATTTGCTCCTCCGTCATGCCGAAACGATCCTGCATGCGCCTGAAGAACCTCGCCTCATCTACGGGAGTCGGCGGCCGCCGCTTTGCGTTCTCGGCGAACGCCAGACAGGCGCCCTCCTCGGGCGTCACGTTCAGGACTTGGCACCGCAGAGTCACCCACCCCAATTCCCGCGCCGCCAGAACACGCCGGCGTCCGGCGATGACGCTGTACAGGCCGTCCTTCTCTTCCATGACGCTGACCGGGTGGAGCATGCCGTGCATGCGAAGGCTCTCAGCAAGGTCCCCGAGGTCGTCGTCCTCGGGACTGCGTTCGCAGAACTCGCTGATGCGAAGCTTCTCTACCGGCAATTGACGAACTTCGGGGTGCGGGGGCGTTGCCGGTTGAATGTCGGCGGCCACCGGCACTTCACCCACCATCTCTTTCCGGGGCAAACTGTCAGTCATGATCGCATGCCTCCTTCTCCTCCGTTCGCGCCATCGAATATCGGGGCCCGATACCTTCGCAGTCCTCATCATGGGCCAACGGCTGGACTTCCCTTGAACTGCCCTTCACATCCTTGACCCACGCTTGTTCCACGGCTAGAATTCCTTTCAGCCGTCGGGGTAGAACCGCGTCGGCGTTCCGTGGCCCGAGATACGCTGATTTTCCATCATCAGGCGCCCCTATCAAGAGGGGATTTCGTATGGATGGCGAAAGCGGAATCAACGGCCCCAAATTGACGGGTGAACATCGTGCATGCTTCTGCCTACACGGGTATCTATTGGTCGCAATAGATAAATGAGGTGATTCCATGACGGACGGTTCTGTGCGGGATGCGCTTTGCAAGAGATGGCAAAAGCATCATACGCGTGACGCCGGATCCGAGCTGTCGGAGTCACCCGTTCAGTGCCGGAGGCTGGGTGTCGAAATCCTTTTCGAATCACAGACGCCCGCGACCATAAACGACATCAGGAAAGTGGTCCTGAGCGGCTGGCGGGGCGATGAGGGGACGAAGGAAGAATGGCGATTGATATGGGATTTGCCGCCGATGAACGCGATTCAAGCCGGAGGCCACAACGCGGCCACCGATCCGGCTCGCGGACTGCCGAGGCTTGTGGTTCTATTGGCGCTCAAAGCCTATGTGGACGTTCTGAAGGATACTCAGGACAAGTATACGGGAATTCTATTGGAGGCTGAATACCGCCGTTTCCGTCAGAACTACGGGATCAAAACCAACAACAATTTCCATGATAGTTTTCGGCAGATCTGGGGCGATGCCGAAAGGAAACAGGAGAAGATCACCCTGTACGTCTGTTGCTTGGGGGGCACTTTCACGAGAAATCCGCCATTTCATCGTGCATGGATCTTGAATCTCAATCCAGGTACCGACATTCAGTTCAGCCACGTAGATCATACGGGAGAGCAGCGGACCCTCTCCGCAGAGGAGGCGGCAGCAACAGCCAGACGAATATGGGGCAGCATTCTTGAAGAGTCCGAATTCCTCTTGCCCATGCGCGAAGTGATTCTGGAATCACTTTGCGCTGGTCGGAAGCCCGTGGAAGGTCGCAACGGACGAAGCGCCCTTGACGGCCCCGCGGGGGCGCTCTTAAAGCCCATTTGTGACAATCCAATTACGGACGGGAGGATCACATCTCTGGGAAGATTCGTGGAGCCGCCCTTTGACTTCGGGGAGATTTGCCCGGACGACAACTCCTTCGAGGGACTCATGCACTGGATTCGGGCGCAGGATATGCCCCGACTTGCCGTCATCGGACCACCCAAGGTCGGAAAGACTGTGATTCTGGCGCAAATCGCGAGGGAAATGTCGAGGCAGGAGAACCCCGGAGACCTTGTGCCCGTATTGGCCGCACATGACGAATGGCGGTACTGGCGGTCCTTTGATGACGTTGTGCGTTACGTCACGCACTGGAATCGTCCTCAGGGAATGCCCGTTGGGCGCGCCCGCGCCCTGCTGGCCCAGGCCCGTGCGGATATTCTTTTCCTGCTCGACGGGGCTGAACTCGACTACGAAGGGCAACTGGGAAAGCTCTTGAGCCGCAGGGATCTGTTGGGGGAGTCCGCGGCAGCCGTTACAGGCACCGCGCAGTCATGGCGTTGCTCGGGTCTTCCCGCCGACATCGTCGTGCTGAGACTACCCTGCCTCGCCCCGGATCGGATGAGGCGCTTTGCGGCCTCACTGGGCCTGCCCGAGACAGGATGGGTTCAGCACTTGCTGCAGGCCAAACCCGATTGGTTCAGAACACCCGCCCGGTTGAAGAAGCTCAAAGAGCTATATGATGGAGCGCCGAACGAAGATCACCCCGAAGAAGAGTGGCAAAGCATCGGTGAGATGGTCGGTGCGGTGAAAAGGCGCTTCTGCATAACGCGCTGCATCCGTCCACCGGGCCATCCCCAAAGCGATGTTCCGGCTGATGAAGGAAAGGTAGAGGCAGCGCTTCAGTGTGGAAACCGCCTTCTCATTACTGGAAGAAGCCCTGATACGGTACAACGGCTGTACCTGCACATCCTGCAACAGAGAACGCTTGCCGCCGATCTGGACATTCGTTTGGACGTGGAGTTCACGGATGAAGACGTAGATGGAATACTGGATGCGAACATCAACTCCAAGATTCTTTTGTCATGTTCCTGGATTGACGACATCGAAAGAACCCATCTATTGAGGAGAGCCGTCGAGGGGCTGCTCGCCCAAGGCCATGAGGTCGAGGTACTGATTGCTTGTCCGGAACCGCTGTGGGAAGAGGGCGTGAAGGAGGATCCGGTTTTCTGGGGCACTTTCATTAGGCACGAGACGAACGCTGCGCCGGAAAAGGATAGAACTGCTGGCGTGGTAGCCATGCTTAGGGCAATGCGTCAGGCGTTGCCGGGACTCGCCAGGAAACTCGCCCGTTCGGATTCCGTCTGCCTCTGTCGCCGATTGCAGGAGTTGTGTCGGCAAGTGGTCGAGGACATAGACTCCGACACTATTCTCGCGGCCATGGATGAGTTCCTTGATCGTCTGAAATCCAAAGTGCCGGTCTTCGACGTCAGCGTGAGGGGCGCTGAGTCCCCGACCTCGACTACACCCGTGCCTGACGAAGCCGTCAAGGCGCTTGCATCCCGCCTCGGTGAAGAGGCGGAGCGTCAACTGACGCTCCTACAGCCCGAGCTGGAAAGGGAAAACCGCCAACACGGCGATCCGGAGAGGTGGTTCTTCGAGAGGCTGACGCCACCCCTTCGCGAACGGGCCGCGCGCGTTCGTGACTACTGCGAAGAGCGGCTGGAAATTCTGCATGCCCAGGCGATGAGCCGGTGTGGCATTAGTAGCGGCATCGGGCACTCCAAGCGCGTCCTTCGACTCAGCGCCGATCTGCTCCACGCGTTTGAGGGAAGTTTCTCCGATGCGTTCCCCTATTACACCATATATGTTGCGGCCTATTGCCACGATTTGGGGATGATGTTGCGCCAAGGTGAGGATGCAGGAGACGCCGGGGTTCTCTCCAAAATCAGGGAAACCCACGGATCCCGAACGAGCGAAACCATTGTGGGTGACCGGGCACTGGGGATACCATCGGCATGGCGCGCGATGGGATTTGGGAGTGAACAGGAAGCGGCGGTGATCGCGCGAGTGTGCTCAGTCCATCAACAGACGCAGGACGAAGACCTACGCCGTATGCCCGTATCACAACCGTTGTTCCTGGATGGCCAGTCGAGCATGGTGTCGCCATTGGCGCTGGCGGCTATTTTGCGCATCGCGAACGCCTTGGACTGCCATCCGAACCGACTGCCTCCGGTCGACTGCCTTGCAAGCCGGTCGATTGGCCCGGCGGAGTTGCTTGATTACCTGAAGCACGAGATCGTGGAGGATGTTTCGATTGACAGCAAGGGGAGAATTCAGGTGCAGCTGCGGGTGCGCTATATCTATCCGCCGGAATGGCGCGTGGTGGAGAAGGTCCACGCTGCACTGGAAACGGAAATCCTCTGTGTGGCAAAGACCCTCAATTCCTGCGGATTGCGTCTGCCACCGCCGCAATTCACGCACAGCGAAGCCCTATTCCTGGAGGCGCATCCGTATCTTGGTGCGGATGACACAACTTCCGGAGAGACGTAAGCATTCAGCGGTGCTTGGCTGCATTTACGTATATAGCACGGGCGCCAGCCAGCTTCCGTCCGCCCATGACCGATCGATGGCGACTTTCCGACGCGTCTCGCGCATTGCGGCGATGGGGTTGAGCCTTGGCCCGGTCATGAGCAGTCTGTAGAACACCGATCCCACTTGCGTTGCCGCGTCGTCGGCGACGTTCCAGGCCATCCCGATAACATAGCCGACGCCCGCTTCGCGCAGCACTCTGCAAAGGCTCAGGTTTCGGCCGGTAGTCTCGTCCTGTCCCACCCTCCCGCTCTCGCAGGAGTTGAGGAAGACCAGCTTGAGCGCACACCCGTCCGGCTGAGGCCGTGTCAGGTAAGTCAGTTCGTGCAAGAACAACCGCGTGCCCTGTGCCAGCTCCAGATAGCTCTGGTAAGGATAGGCGGCGTCAAAGACGGAATGCCCTGAGTAGTGGAATACGTGGAAGTCGCCGCTATTTAGAAGCTCGATAACCCGTTGCCGACTGGCTTGGGCGCGCGTGAGCACTTCCACGCGGGGAACACCGGCGCTTGAAAGGATCGAGCCGACGCTCTGCACCTCCGTTTCCACGCCGGGCAGATCACCGCGAGCGTCCGCCCCCACGAGAAGAATGCCTCCAGATCGTCCGCATTCCTCGATCCCGGAGGTGACGCCAACTCCTCCCAGTGTACGGCTGAACTGCACCTTGAGCGCGAGGAAATCCTCGCCATCGTGCATCGCTTCCCAAGGCAGTTCCTCGACTGCCGCGTTGACTTCCAGCCTCATCATGGCCTGATGGCGATGGTGCAGCAAGAGTGGAATCACACTTGCCAATTCGCCGCCGAGGCAGTCCCGGTACAGCTTGTGGCCGAATTCGAAAGCAACCTGACGGAATTCCACATTGCGCCCGGTGAAGGACCGCCCGCCGCGAGTAACCATCGCCGGATTATTGATTTGAGCGAGCTCGCGAGCTTGAGCACGGAGGTCGGCGCAGTGGTCGTCGCCAAACGGCAGTTGCCGCTGCGCCGTAATCAGGTGCTTGTCCGGCATCAGGGCTTCCGCCTTGATCATCATGATGTTCTGCGCCAGGGAGATTCGGACGGCCCCTTCAAGAAGCTCCTCACGTCTCGGCTCGGGGCCAGGATCAGGCAATAGGGCCTCTCTCCAATCCTCAACTCGCTTCAACTGGTCAGCACCGAGTTGGGTTGCCAACAACGGATCACGGGATTCCAGCATAGTCGCCGCTTTTTGAATGTAATCACAGAGTTGATTCAGGAAATCGTCGACGCGGTTGCGCTTAAACCAGACATACAGAGCCATGACGCCGGTCAACTCAACCATCAGGTTCAGATCGAGTGATGTGCGCTGCTTGTCGATGGCGCAGTAGGTGTGCGTGGCCACGGTATATGTTTTCCCCAGGAACCCCCAAGGCATGCGCGCATCGGCCAGGATTTCCAAGTGTCCGCGCCCGCCGGCGCTCTCGTGGCTTACTTGCCTGATCTGAAGCTTGACGCTGAAGATCTGTCCCGTATAATTGCCGGGACTCGTCCTAGTGAGTCGTAGCGGGCTTGAACAAAGACTCAGCCATATGTCTTCATTGGTCAGAAGAAAGTCCACCCACGTGAAGCTCGCGTTCACGTGTTTGCCACGCTGAATCACCATCTTCATGGCCACTTGCCTCCTCGGCGCCTCAAGGAAAAACCCGTCGAGCAGCCGTCGGCTATGTCTCTATGCCGGCCCGTACTGCCGACCTCGCCAGTGAATTCGGCATCCGAGCAACCCCATCAGCCCCGCCCAGAATGTCGCGGCACCCAGGAGGACGATGGGCAGAGGATATACAATCCCCCAAAGCATTCTGCCAGTATGATACCTTCGAACGGAGCAAATGCAAACCAAGCCCAGGGTATACGACATGCATCCCAAGACAGCAGCAACGACACCCACCGGGCTGAAACCGGAGTTCGCGGCCCGTGTCACTCCGGCAACTGGAAGGGCAACGGAAATGATGCCCAAAGAGCACAGCCCCGCTCCTGCCAGCATCAACAGGATACACCTCCTCTTCATGAACGCAAAGGCTGATCGTGCGACTGCCGATGTAAATCCGCGGAAACCATTGAAAAGGCGGACATGCACCCTGTCGGCCAGGTCGACAAAACTGCTCCTCCCCCCCGTCGTCTTCACCAACCGAGCCAGAAACACGTCATCCACAATGGCGCCCTTGATCTGTTCATGGCCGCCCATGCGGCGATAGAACTCGGTGCGAATGAGGTTGAACGCCCCCGTTGCGGCCCCGCGCGTCTTGGCGGTCGTGAACAAAGTGAGGGCTGCGCCAGCGGACTGGACCGGTGCGCATATTTCCTCTCCAACCGTTTTACACTGAATGCAGAAATACCCGCTGAGATGATCCAATTGTTCGGCCTTCATCGCGCGCACAGCCATCGCCACGGTGTCCGGCGAGAGAATCACGTCGGCATCCGCAAACAGGATGTAGGCGCTCGTGGCCTGCTGTGCGCCGTAGTGAAGGGCATGATTCTTCCCAACCCAGTTGCCGGGCAGAGGCGGGGCTTGGCATACGCAAAGACGAGGGTCGCCCTCCGCAAGGTTGCCTGCAATGAGCATCGTGTGATCGCTTGAATGATCGTCAACGAGAATGATGCGCTGGACTCCTTCCTGCGCAAGCAGCCCGCGCAGTGTGCCCTCGATGGTGTTCGCCTCGTTTCGAGCGGCAATGACGACGCTGACAAAGTCTTCCGGCCCAATGGCGGTTCCGGCGCGAGAGAGCCGAGGCGCTTTTCGTAGCAGAGCCAACCGCCATAGCAGCCACACATAAAACAGGCAGGTCGCTACACCGACAGCAATCAGGCTCATCATTCCCTCATGAATCTCCGGCTGCAGTCACCCGCATGGTGCCGGACGTTGCTTGCATGTGTGCGTGTATCGTCGGAAGCAGCACGGGGCGCTCCCCCTCACATGGAGAGCATTACACCGTTTCCCGGACTCGCGCGCAAGAGCGACTGGCCATCGGAAGGTTTATAAATGGCCGTTCACTCACGATGTCACTAGGGAGTTACTACACATGGACATTTACACACTCGCACGCATCAAGAGCAGGTATCCAGTCGACCTGGACAGTGCCTACTCTCCTCGGAAGTATGCTGCGGATTACCTTCTTCAATGGCAGGGCAGACGTTATGGAAATTCCTGGGACCGAGAGAGATATGTTCTCTCCGAGGCGCTCACTCAGCCAGATACAGAAGTCAAGACGCTGGCCGAGCAGGTGTTTGGCACGCAAGTTCGCGGGCAGAAGCTCCAGGTCATGCACGAAGCCTCTTTGATCTCGGCCCGATATGAGCTTCACCACCGCGTTCTCAATGATATCAACCATCGGCTTTCCGGCCTGCAAGAGCGGATCAGCATCGCGAAGATGCTCGACCCCTGGGGGCAATCAAAACAGCTGATCGATTTGGAGAAGCTTCTGATCAACCTGGAGTCCCAGGAGAACGATGAACGCCTGGCCTTCTGGAAAGACACACTGAAAGTCAGACAGGAGATGTTTACCGGAGTCCGGGAATACCAGTCTGCAAGGCAGAGAGCAACAATCTTCAAGGACTTGGAGGCGGGCGATGCCGATCAAGCATAGCGCCAGCCCAGACCGTGTCCGAGAACTCTGCCGACAGCTCAAGCCCATTCTTGGAGAAAAGATGGAGCAGGTATTCCAGGCGTATTTGGCTGAGGACGAAACAGGAAAGCAGCAGTTGGAGGCCTATCTGGAACTGCTTCAGGCAAAGCACATGCCCGTGCGGCTCGATGCTGTTGCCACTCAACTCGTTCCCCCGAATCCCGCGCAAGCCCAGGGTGAATATGAACTGGGCACAATCCTCTATGGCGGGAAGGATCGCGGCGCCTTTGGCCTCCGCGAAAATGAGTGGATTCAGCATGTCGGCATCTTCGGCAGGACGGGCGCCGGCAAGACAAACCTGGGGTTCAAGATCGTGGAGGAACTCGTGAAGCATGGCAAGCCGGTGTTGATCCTCGACTGGAAGAGGAACTACCGGGACCTTCTGACTAACCCCCTCTTCAAGGACGCGAAGGTCTACACTATCGGAAGGTCCGTTGCGCCATTCACGTTCAATCCGCTGATTCCACCGCCTGGAACTAGTCCGAAGACGTGGCTTAAGAAATTAGATGAAGTCATTGCAAGCTCGTACATGCTGGGCAACGGTGTCCTCTACCTCCTACAGCAGACTCTCGATCAACTCTACCAGGAATTCGGCGTCTACGATGGCACCGTGCAACGGTGGCCGACATTCCAGGATGTCCTGGACAAGGCAAGAAAGCTCGATGTGCGAGGAAGAGAGGCCGGTTGGCTGTCTTCGACTCTGAGGGCTCTGGCTAGCATCTGCTTTGGCGACATGGGCGACCTGGTGAATCATCCGTCAGCGGGCAGCCCCGAAGGACTTCTCGATCAGACCGTCATTCTCGAATTGGACGCCCTCTCGCAATCTGACAAGGTGTTCGTAGCCTCGGCGCTTTTGCTCTGGATCCATCACCGAAGGATGGTCGAACCGACAAGGGAGCAGTTCAAACACGCGATCGTAATCGAGGAGGCACATCACCTCCTCGCCGATGAACGAAAGAGCTTGGTAGGTGGGCAAAGCGTTATGGACATTACATTTAGGGAGATCCGTGAATTTGGGGAGGCGGTCGTAATTCTCGATCAACACCCGAGTCAAATCTCCCTGTCGGCTCTTGGGAACACATTCGCGACTATATCGCTGAATCTCAAGACTACTAAAGACGTAAGCGCCATGGCCCAGTGCATGCTTCTTGAAAATGAGGAAAAAGATATTCTCGGCAGTCTGGAAGTAGGGCAGGCCGTAGTCAAGCTGCAAGGAAGAGTCCAAAGGCCGTTCCTGATCCGCATTCCCCAGTTCCAGATCGTGAAGGGTGCGGTCACGGATGAGATGGTCCGAGCGCAAATGGGGATAGAAGAGAATCCCGCGCCACAGAGAATCACGAACCAGGAGCACAAGCTACCGGTGCCTTCTCCGGCTTCGGTCCCACCAAGCAGGTCTGGCACGGATGATCTCATGGCGGCTTTTCTCAATGATGTGGCCGCTCACCCTGAAAGCGGCATTGCGGAACGGTACAAGCGACTCAGTATCAGCGTAAGACAAGGACAGAAACTGAAATTCCGACTTCTGGAGGCAGGCATGATTGAAGACCGTGAGGAACTGACCCGCACCGGCAGGATACGCAGAATCCAGCTGACGGAAAAGGGACGGCATTTCGTCGCAACATTCGGGTCGAACCATCCGGCGCCGCAATGAACCTCGGTGGCATAGTAAAACTTATAAAGGGGTCTTCCCTTTGGTCCGCAATGAAAACGGCGGTCTTCCTGGTCCTGGCATGCATGATTCTCTCGTCGGCAGCGCCAGCTCGCGCGGCAGAAGTGGTCGCCAGCCATGACATGCGCTTCTGGGTCAATGGGACATGGGTTCCGGCGGAGGCCCTGAGGGTGGGAGATCTGTTTGTGACGCCGGACGGGAAGCGGGCCATCGTGAGGGATGTCGAAGCGGTTTCTCTGGGAAATGCCTCGTGCTACGGTCTGGTTACAGATTCGACATGCCAAGGACTGGCAAACACCCACGTCTCGGCAGTGGCGCACGTCAACTGGATTGCTCGGTGGTGGCAACGGGCGCGCGCCTTCTTCAGGTAATCGCATCGCACAGGGGCCACTGCGCACCATGGCCAGGCGCTCAGGCGGATGACATGCTCTGCACGATCATCTCCTTCAACAGATGCCTGTGACAATGGGGGTCGCCTTCGCGCTCATGGCAAAGCAGCGTGATGGTCCCGCCGCGTGCCTTTGCGGCCAGTGCCGCGATTTCTACTGAACGCACGGCCATCTCCAGGTGGTAGCGTTCGACATACTCCGCCCACGTGACCGTTCCTGACTTCCATGCCTTCAGTAACTCTGCGCTTGGAGCAAGGTCCGATCTCATCCGCCCCATGATCCGAAGGCGTTCTCGGCCCATGCCGCGAGGCCAGTAGCGGGTGACCAGGATTCGTTCTCCATCGGAATCAGCCGGCGGGTCACGGACGCATTTTGTCTTGACCATCGTCCGAATCTCTCACAGGAATCAGAAAGATGCTTTGTCCTGCACGCGGCGCCGGGCGCACGCGGCGAATCCCCTGACAGTGTAGGTTCCCTGGCGGTCCGAGACAACAATCTGTTTCGAGAAGAGTATGTGCAGTTTATGCGTGCATTGCCTCCGGACATGCTGGGCTGCCGGTAGGTTCTGAAACATCGACATGAGAAAGCGTCCGCTAAGAAGTCCGGTGATCGTTCTGCGTACCGTGATCCGTGAAGACCGATGATAATGGCCTTCTCTGCGCTGACCACGCGCATGGGCTTGATAAATCTTTCGATGCCACTCCACAGTGGTTCGCATGGGCGAACAGAGGACTCCCCCTGCGGGCATCAACGCATAAACTCCACATATACTCTCCACGGTAATCCCGCCGCGACATCGCAGAGATTTACCCGAACCGCGCCTGCCAGACTGCTTCAAACAGGCCCTGGTCAAATAACGGCTGAATCCGGTTGGTGTAGGTTTTCCCCACCTTGGTAGAAATGAGCAGAATCAACCCGAGACTCTGGAGGTAGGAGAGGGTCGAGTAAAAATGCACGTAGGAGAATGGCTCCTCATGCGCCTGTCCGCTGACAGCGCAATAGGTTTCATAGACGGACCGTGCATGCTGGTCACGGTCATCGACCGCGGCGCGCAGGATGAGCAGCGTCCTGTCGTTCAGGTCCTGAATGACGTCGCCGAGAATGTCACGGCGCGCCCGCTCGAAGTTGGCCTGCAAGTCCTGGATGGGCTCGATGGCCATGTAGTACAGCGTCTTGATCGCGACTCGGACATCGGAACTGGTGTTTCTGGCCGTCATGGCAGCGATCTGCTGTAGCATGACGTCATCATGCCGAGATAGCCCCACCGCTGCCCGCTCTTTCAGGATATCGACGATCTGCGGCGCCGTGTAGTTGTGGAAGTGGACCACCTCCGGCTGCAATGTGCTGCGCACGCTCTCGTCGAGCAGGTTCAGCAGCTTCGGGTTGTTGCTCAGAAGAATCGCCATGTAGTTTTCGGGGGAACGACTGATCAGGTAGAGAATATCCTTGTGCTTGTCCTTGTCGGAAAGAAGATCCACTTCATCCAGGACCAGCACAGTCCTTTGGCCATGCTCCTGACAGAAACGCTGCCAGAGCTCGGACAATGAGCAACCCCTTGGTTTGACTCCGAGACACTCGGCCAGAATCTTGAAACTGGTGTTGTGGCTTCGACAGTTGATGTAGATGCTATGTAGCCCATTCTGTCCGAGAAGTCGCGTCAGATATTTGACGGTGAGTGTTTTTCCGCTCCCCCTGCTGCCGAACACAAGGAGATTGTTGGCGATGCCGGTCTTCTCATATCGCAGGAGCGCGTCGGCGATCGGTTTGACTTCGTCCCGCATGAGCGGCTTTTCGGGGATGTAGTTGAAATCGAAGACCTTGAAGTCACGAATATTGCCGGTCGCCTGGCTGAGTTCCTGCTCCCGCCGGGCAACGTAGTCCTGAATGTCCATGTTCGTGCAAACTCCACTGCACGCTTAAAGCGCGCCCTGTCCTTATAAAGCTTTCGGTCATGCGGGCCGGAATCCGTCTGCCGCCACGGCTGGACACGTGCGGTCGTAGTCTACGCGCCCGACGGGATGACGCCGGGCTTGACCATGCGAAGCTCCAAAGCCCGGAACCGCTTCCATAATTCTTGAAGGCGCTCGTTGGGTTTCCTGCGCGTCGTGCGCGGGCGCGTCTGTATGTATTCGTGGATGGAGAAAAAAAGAGCGAAGAATCTGCCCAACTGCACTTTCAACTCTTGGGGCGTCGCGCCGCCGGCTGCAAGCCAGAAATCGCACCCCGCGCGTCGCTCGCTGATCTCCAACTCGCGCCAAGCCAGAAGCGTCTCGGTCTCCTTCAACGAGTGCTCAGCTTCCTGAAGAGCATTCGTCAGTTCGTGATTCATCAAAAAAGAAAGCAGCGGGGGTATATAAGCTTTGTGCTCATTCGTTCCCGTTGCCTTCCAGATAGGACGAATGGTCGTAGGCATCCGGGTCTCGGTACAGCCGCTGCGCTTCCTCGATTTCCACCAAGTCACCCAGAACCTCCTCGACGGTATCGCGGACCTCCTCCATCTTCTCGATGATCCCTTCAAGTTCGCCGTTGATGGCGTATTCGTCTGCTGTCATTCTGCAATGGGGACGGATCGGCCCTTTATAAAGCTGCCGGTAGGCTTCCTTTCGGGTCTCGGGGCCTGACGCGCCTCGGAGTAGGCTTGCGCGATGAGTTCGTCCGACGGATTGAGGTAGACGCTGGTTGTCTTCAGGCTGCGATGGCCGACCTGCTTCTGGACGATGGACAGGGGCACCTTGTAGATATGGACGTACAAAGAGCAATGTGAATGTCTCAAACTGTGGACCGTGAACTGATGTAGCCGCCGCCCCTTCGCGTCGCGTCCATACTCCCGGTCCAGCCCCGCCTTTCGTGCGTACTTCAGGAAGATCTGGCGGATGCGGTTTTCGGAATAGTGAGAGTTGGGATGGCCGGGCGGATGGAAAAGATACAGTTCCTCATCCTTGAGCTTCTCATCCCGCTTCGACATCCATCCATCCGCTTTGAGCATGCTCTTCACCTCGTTCATCAATCCCACCGGAAGGCAACTGAACCGCCGGTGCCGTGTCTTGGTGTTCTCTTCCGGAAAAAGGATCGTGGAACGGGAGAAGTTGAGGTGTTTGAGTTGGATTCGGACGAACTCGCCGACCCGGCATCCGAGTTCGTAGATCATCTGAAACATGAGTTTCTCGCGATACTTGTCCGCGCAGTCGAAGAGTTGCTGGAGTTCCTGTAAGGTCAGGTACCGTATCGTCTCGCCAAAACGGTCGTATTTTCGAGAAGATTTCACATTCGTCGTTTTGGCCGCTTCGGGCGGTTGTTCTACGCTTGGGGCAAAGGCATTTTCCGTCATTTTTTTCACACTTGGGTCCAAATGTGAATAAGCGACAATATAAAAATCTTTCGGTTCGGGGGGAGAAGTGAGAGTTGAGTCTTTCTTATAAGCTTTTCGCCGCGATGTGAGGTTGCATGTTGAGCGCTGCGAGGCCAACTTTCTGCCCGAAGTTGTCCCTGATCCTTCCATGCGTCGCCGGCAACGGCGAGGTGTGAAGCGAGGGATGAAGCTCAAGGGAAAGGCCGACACGGCTCTGACCCAGAGCGAAGGGAAGACCGGACGGGCGAACGCGAGTGAATCCCGGGGGGGGCTCCGTGATTATAGAACACCGAAGAGCGGTTGATATGGTGTGAAACGGTATAAGACCTAGGAAGGTTCTCCCGTTGTTGGGGAGCATGAGGGCACGGTGTGCCATCACTGCGCCGAAGGCGTGTTCTTCAGAGGCGTTTTTCCGGGCCAGAGGACTCATTGTGGCGCTTCAGGACGAGGAGCAGTTCGTTGACATAGCCTTGGTATTGTCGCAGTCGTTCTCTATTCGGAGCATATGCGGGGGCTGCATGATGCGAATCGTCGGTCGTTGAGAAGGTCTTGTGGATGCGATCGATAAGGCCGACATCTACGCCACATTCTGTGAGCATCTTGCGCACCTTGTCAGCGTTCAGATTGTTGGGGTCCTTCCGCTCAGCCTTCACTTTCTGGCATATCTCCGCAGCTACCTCACATACGAGAATCCTGATCTCTTCCTCGCCCTGCTGAATCCTTATGCTATTGGCACTGATGTCCTTTGTGATCGCGTCGACTTCCTTCAGGCGTTCATCAATCTTGGCCCAAGGAATCTGTATCATGTGCGGTCCCTTGGCGTCGTAACCGGTGATCTCGTAGTACCATCCGTTCACGGAGCGCAATCCAGCGCGAACTTGTTCCAGCCAGCGTTGGTTATGTGAAAGCAGTACGATTTGCTTGCCTCGTTCGATTAGGTTGCGCAGCACGCTGATGAACTGTGTCTCGTGCTCGGCATCCCAGGACTGGATCGGGTCATCTATGACTAGGAATTCATAAGGCGACTGACCTTTCAGGTTGGCGGCGATACTGACGCACAACCCCAAAGCATTAAGCTTTGACTCACTCAGAGAGGACACTGCACTTGCCAAGTCCTTTCCGTAAGACTGGGCATTCACACGAACCCGTCGCGCCTTGAGCGTGCCTGCCGCCGTACGCTCCATGTCGAAGCCGGAGAAGTGAACATCTGGATCGCCAGTTGTGCGAATCTGCTCATACCAAGACATGACATCAGCTGTTAGTTCGGAACTGATTGCATCAAGGACGATCTGCGCTATCGTTTGGTCGACTAGTTTCCGCAGGTCTTTGGTGCTGTCGAGCATGCTTCTGATCCGGAAGTGCTTCTCGATGATATGCGGCTTCTCGATGAGGTCGATCAGCACGGCAACATCTTCCGTCCCGGCCAAGACATCGAGTTCGTGCTGAAGGACTAGTTGTGCGTCACGCAAGGCCGGCGAGACCGATGTAAGAAGGGAGCGCATCTCGCGGCAGGCCGCGGCCAGCGTGACAAGCGCTTTTCCGACTTCTTCAACAGTGCGCAGGTCATGTGTCCCTTGCTCAATGGTCTCCTCAGTCGCCCTGATTGCCGCCCGAACTGTCTCGTGGGCGCACGTTGCCTGGGAACGAACAGCTTTGATCTTTGGGAGTGCGGATGCAACCGCCTCGTAATGAGCAACATGCTTTGTGCCAAAAATCTCTCTCAGTTTCGGGAGATTCTGTTCCGCCCACAAGACGCTTGAACACTTCGCGATGTGCCGTTCGAGATGATCAGCAGCGTTCGCTTTCACAGCACGCAGCGTTTTGAGGACTACATCGCGCTTGCTCAGAAGGTCCGAGCAAGCATGCCCATCTGCAAGCGCCCTGGTTTTCTCGGCCTCAATGTACCTTCTTCTGCTTGCGTCAATTCGTTGGCCGCAGAAGGGACAGGTTTCAGCTGAAGACTGCAACAGTTGGGACCCGATGTCAAAGAACTTTGCCTTCTCTTGGATGTTGCTGACTGTCTTCAGCCCGGCGAGGCTGAGGTAGTCCTTGGTGAAGGTATTCACAATGGTGGTTACAAGGAGCTTGTCAGCTGTTACGAAGGCCGCCAATTCCTTTTCTTCGAACACCTCAACGGAGACCTTCCCTGAAAAGAGCTTTGCAGTAGCATCCTCGCGGATCTTCAACAGGGATGGGAGGATCGCATCCTCAGTGGTGCCCGCAGGTACACGATCGCGACACTCGCGCCGGATTTCCGCAAAGGCATCCTTGAGCCCAGGGAGCCCCTTCTTGAACGCTTTCGTTATTTGCGTGAGCCCTGTTTGGGCATTTGCTCGCCCAAGTGTGGCCTCGGCAGTCCTGCAAAGTGACACAGCTTCGGGGGGGAGGTGTACTTCCGGCTTGGTGCAGAACGACGTAAAGTCTGACTGGAGTTTATCCAGATCTTTAAGACCCAGAAGTGCGGCGAAACCCTGAAAGCGTTCGTCTGGAGTTGCCAGCAGCAGGTTCTTTAGGGCGTGTTGCAGTATGAATGGCTTCTGTGCGGCAGCATATCCCTTCAGGAAGGGCCAGTATTCAATCCCTTTCCCGTCGAGGTAAAGGATGGCTGTGTTGTCCGCTGAGAGTTCAGCCCGGCACAAAAAGTCTTTGCCGTCGTGGCTGATTATGGCCTCGACGTAGGGCGCACCTGTCTCCGGGAAGTGTCGATTGCGATAGCAGTCCTTGTATTCGTCTTTGGAATAATCCGCTCTCTCGACGCGGGACGTAATCTTGTACAGAAGCCATTCAAGAGCCTCGGAAATGCTGGTCTTTCCGTAACTGTTTGGGGCGTAAATGAGTGTGAGTTTCTCGTTGAGGAAGACCGTCTGGGCTTCGTTGAAGCCGCGAAAGCCTTGGACTGTCAGTTGCCTAAGTTTCACCGCGCGCAACCTCACTGACACTTTTTGAGAACTCGCTAACGACGGCACTCTGGGGATCACTGCCCTTGTAAGCTTGGATCAGGCGCTTGTGTAAGGGGTTGTCTGCTGAAAGCGTAAGTTTCTCCAATACCTCTTCTAGCTTGGTCTTCTGTTTGCCTTCTTGGCCTGTAGTCACCGCGTCTGCCATTTCGTCACCCTCCTCCGTGTCGTCCGTATGGTGCTCTCAGCAAATGTGGCCCACAGCGACTAGGCTCCCATGCCTGCAACGCCCGTAACACGGCTTCGAATAGACTGCACGCCGTTGTGTTCGGCGCGGAACTGGGACTCGGCGTCGCTGATGGCACTCTCCACCCGCACGCGGATCGCTTCCACGTTCGGGCCGATGGGTCTTGGCGAAGACGCCTTCGGCTCCGACAAGGCCGCCACATCCTGCTTCGCGTTGCTGGTTCGCCAAGAGCCATCCGTGCCGGTCAGAACCGATTCGTATCTGCGCCGCGTGGTGCCGTCTTCCATGCTGGCTTCCAACACATACCGAATGGAGACTGCTTGCGTCGGCTCCTCCGGATACATGACTGAAACCTCACCGGGCCAAGCCGCGCCTGAGAAGTGGGCGATCAGCGCATCTACAAGCGGATGACCGATGCCTATCAGGTCGGCATTCTTCCTCCGCATGGCGACATCCCGGCGGAAACAGGCCGTGTCGTATCTTGCGGCCACGTTCGGGTATCTTCGCAACGCTTGCGGCGTCTCGATGCGCACAAAATCGCCATCCGTGATGAAACTGCCTCCGAGGCGCAGGATACCGTTTTCCGCGAACGTCCTTAGGTCTTGCAACGTCAACTCGCCCTGGAGCTTCCGATAGTACTCCAGGTTGAAGGCGGTCAGATCCTGCGACAGGTTCTGCAGTGCCTGGCTCGCCACAGTAGCAGTCTGGATCATTTTCTCGAGCTCTTCAGCCGTCCGCTGGTAGTCGCGATCCAGTACGGCCCGCTTGTATAGATCCTGGTAATTCGGGGCAGAACCAAGGAATCCGAGGATATCACTTCGGAAGTCTTCGACCACGTTGCCTGACACCGGATCCACCTTCCCTATAGTGCGGGCAATGTCCAGAAGCTTCTCCTCGAGCAGGTCATAGATGCGTTGCTCGACCGTATCCTCGGCCACAAGATTGTAGACTTGTACGGTGTCCTGCTGACCGTACCGATGAATACGCCCGATTCGCTGTTCGATGGCCATCGGGTTCCAGGGCAAGTCGTAGTTGAACAGGATGTGGCAGACTTGGAGATTGATGCCTTCACCGCCCGCTGAAGTACTGACGAGAAATCGCGCTCCGTCAGGTCGCCAGAACTCCTCGACGGATGCGATCTTATCTTCGAGCGGCCCTCCTTTGATCGTTGCGATGTTCTGTCCGCCGTATAGTTTCCCCAACTCCTCCCGCAGGAATTCGAGCGTCTCTCGATACTGCGTGAAGATGACAAATCGCTCATCTTGACTGCCGCCTCGGAGTTGTTCAATGGCTCGCACCAGTGTGTCGAACTTACGGTCCGTCCCATCCGGCACAATGCGCAGCAGTTCTCTCACAATTTTCGATTCATTTGGAATGTTGGCCTCGGCCAGGACGGCGTCCTCTGCATCTTCGTCGCCGTCCAGCGCCCAGGAGGTCTGTTCCGTTCCATTAGCTTTCCTTGCCAGTTTCTGCTTCATCTGGGCAATGTAGGCGTCCGCCTCGACCCACTGTGCCTGGCCAACGGGCAAGGACAATATCTGCGCCGCCAACGAGCGCATCTCGTCCTGAAATTCCATAATTCTCCTGGGAAGCGCCTCGTCGCTCCGACCATGAGCGCGTCTTAACTCCAGCGCCATCTGCTCATGCAGCAGCAACACGAGCAGGCGCCGCCGCAGGGCTTGTCTTATTGCTCGCGGACTACTGGACATGATTTTCTGGAAGGCAGTCATTACGAATCCAACCGCCCGCTGGCCGGAGGTTGTGCGGTTCTGTCCCACGCCGGCCACGCCGTATCCCTCGCGCAAGTATTCGGTCAGACGTTCATAGAATACCCGCTCCCTTGCCGCAAGCTGGAATCGTTCGGAAGTGACCTGCCGACGCATGAACACAGGCGTACCGTCTGCGTATGTAACTTCACGCTTAATTCGCCGGATCATCACTCGGTTGAGCAACCCCCGATGGTCCAACATCGCTTCCGGGGACTCAAACAGGCTATCATCCAAGAGTTGAATCAGCGACCAGAACTGGAATGCATCGCCTTGGTGTGGAGTGGCCGACAAGAACAGCAGGTCACGCGTGTGGCCGCGGATCGCCTCCGACAGCTTATAATTCTGCGTTGTCTCTGTCTTCCGCCCGTATCGCTTCCTGGTCAAGTGGTGTGCTTCATCGAACACGACCACATCCCAGTTTGGACCGCTCAACAAACGCTCCATCCTTCGAGGCTGCTTCAGGGTGTCAATGGAAGCAATCACACGATGACGGGTTTCCCAGGACATCGTGCTGTCCTGGAAGTCAATGCCAAGAATCTCGAAGACCATGCGGAAGCAGTCCCGGAGTTCACGTTGCCAGTTCTTCACGAGTCCGGCGGGGCAGACAATCAACACACGTTGCGCCAGGTTGCGGCTTATCAACTCCCGGATGACCATACCCGTTTCGATGGTCTTGCCGAGACCCACATCGTCGGCGATCAAGAGGCGGCGCCGGTCGGCAGCGACTACGTCGTGAGTCAGGAGGATCTGATGGGGCAAAAGGTCCGTCCGGCTGTTCGATAGTTCCCCGCCGCTGTTGTGTAAAGGAAGCTGAAGTGCCAACTGCTTCAGCAGAAAATCGCCTGGCGCGTCGTACGGACCGTGTTCGAGTCGCGTCCAGATGTCCGGCACGGGCTCCAGACGGTTTAGAGGGAATGTCGTCAGCCGCCGTCCGTCCATACTTTCAAAGGCGACATCAGCTTCGGCGATCCTGCCGGCTTGGCGAACGCGGAGTACCTCACCCGTGCCGAGATCGTCTCGTCCGGTCACGCGAACCCACTGGTTTTCGGAGACTTCATACTGTTTCGTCATGGACTACTCAGATGGAACTCCATCGGATAGAACGAATTGCCGTGAGAATCCTCTCTGCGCGGCGGATGGTTGAATATGAGGTGAACTGGCAGCGTACTACCACGATATCGGACCGTGGTGTCCGCCCCACGGACAATTTCACCCGTAAAGACGACTTGCACCTCTAGCAAACGCCTCTCCAGGTCACTGGCGGCCTTGTTCAGGCGCGTGTGAATCTCCACGGCGATTTCTTCTTGGGGATGGGCGGCAAATAGGACTTCCTCCAGGCCAAGCACCTGCCATTTCGATAGTCGGGAAAATGGAAAGGGCTCTTCCTCAAGTTCCCGCAGGAAATCGAGAATGCCGATCACGTTTTCCGCTGGCACAATTCCCATTGGCTTGTGCGGCTTCATGTTAGCCAGTTCCATCAGCATGTAACCCGGCATGGGTCTCTCCCTATCCGAACAACGGCGTTACCTCGATATACTTCAAAATCTTTTGACAACCATCGGCAAAACGCGGCTGTCTCGCACTGAGGAATTCACACGCTGCGCGAATCTGCGGCGTCATGCCCCGGAAACGTTCCATCCAAGGACGGAGGTTCTCGCCGCCCTCTACGAGACCAAGTAGGAAGTGGACGTAGTCAATGAAGAGGATATTGCCTGCTTGGGCATGTGCCGCCACTTCCAAGCCAGGGATTGTCGCCTGCGCCAGGCCGGCCGGCTGGGTAAACTTTTCTTGGAGTTCGGCAAATCGTTCTGCCGGCGATTTGATTTCATAAGACCGGCCTCTACCGACTCGTCCCTTGATAATCAGGCCTGCATCGAGAAGCTCAGCGGGCTCGATCACGCCACGCGTAAACTTGTGAAGCTCATCGCTCTTGATTTCGGATGTATAACTCGATAAGCAGACGAGATAGACGTAGCTTAGCGGGTCAATGTCGGCCAATTCGCTGGGTAGCGGCTGTTCCCGGCTGACAAGCTGGTCCACCTCCATCCGAATGGCCTCAAGGGCGTCGTGGAGGGGAACGTTGTTCCCTTGATGGTCAAGGACGTGACCGTAGTGCCGGCTGTAGAGTTCCAGGCACTTGCCAATGAGGATGATGTTCACGTCGGCGGGTGAGAGCGGCTCGTTGCCGTAGCGACCACGCTCAATGGTCTCAATCTCCTGCCGCGCGCGTCGGCGAATCTCTTGGCGGATGCCCGCCCAACTCCTGCTCTCCACGGCAGCGTTCTGCTGTCTGCGGCAGACGTGGATCAAGTCGTACGAGATTGCACCGCCCTTATCCATGAGGTGGAGGGAAACTTCGGATTCCGCGTGGATCGGGTAAACCGCCTCGATTCCCCACCCTCCATCACAGAGAGCCTGAAGTAGTACCTCCCACGTCGAACCCGCCGAATGGTGGAACGTAAAGATCAGTAAGCCATCTGCGCTTAATCCCTGCGCCGAAAGCTGAAATACTGTTTGCAGTCCGCGCCGGAAGTCGTCATCGGACAATCCTCGGGTGCGATTCGTAATGATCTCTTGAGTCTTGGGCGTATACTCAGGTGCGAAGGCCGGGGATTCCTTAGCAAGAATTAAGCGGAGCCACACGTAGAAAAAGTCTGAGAGCTCTGCGTAGTTCACATTGTCTGAATACGGAGGGTCAGTAATCACCGCAGCACACGGTATCGCCTCGGCGGCCAATGCCTCCCGTGAATCTCCAGCAATGAGAATCGGCTGATTTCCCCGTCCGACAGTTTCATTGGTGACCACCCGTTCGCGGCGCTGATCGTCACCAACAATCTTGGTGTCCCATGGGTGACTTGCGTGCCTTAGTCCTTCATAGAGAATAGTCATACGATTCACTATCGTGTTGCTGCCTGAGACGCCACCCCAGACGTTCTGCTCGCTGAACGTCGCTTTCGGCTGGTAGTCATGTCGGCTGAAAATGCCAGCGGCCGCTGTTCCTCCAGGTGAGTTGCGTGTGGGGCGATTTCGCGTGAATACGTTATTGGCCTCAAGCATGTTGCTGAAGGCGCACAATAGCAGATCACGAACGGGGGCACATGACTCCTGCTCAATGCCACGGAGCACCGTTGAGGCGGCCAGAAGTTGACGAGGACCGAACAGCTGATGCCAACGACGGTAGTGGTGCTCTAGGAGGCGGTGCGTTTCCTGGCCGTCAGGTATTTCCGACTTCGGGTGGGACAAATGACCTTTGTGCTGTTCCCAAGTGCCGGAGGCATGGGCGTAAAGGTCCAAATCGGCTGGGGCAATGCGTTTGAAGAACTTGCCCCCAGACTTTGCCAGGCGACAACGATGGCTCTCGCCAGCGTCTGGTTTGGAAGCAGTACGCGACACGACGGCAGTCGCCCAAAGGTCGGTCTCTACGGTGCTTTCCTTGTCGTCCTCACCATTTTCGTCGCCATTGCCACAGGTTGGGCAGTAGCCTTGAATCGCGTACATAGACGTCGGCAAGAGATCATCAGATGGAAGTGACCGGATGGAATTCAGGATCGCGTCCTTCTTGCCACAATGCGGACACACAAACTTGCCATTCTCCAGTACGTTGCCTTTGGCGGGCTCGTACGCTTGCATGCATGTTGGGCAGGACACGCGATCAGGCACGGTTCCACGATACTGCCAAACCACTTGGCAGTGGGGACAGAAAAGAACCGTGAGGGGCACTTTTTTTCGAACGGCCCTTGCCCTGCCATGTGATAGACGCGGCTTAACGGACGCGCTACACCAGGGACAGTCCACCGGCTCTTCGGCCGAGAATGCCCAACGCTTGTTTCCGCGCCCGACCCCGGCTCCGTCGGTATTGTTGACGACCGTTAGCGACGACTCGGCGATCAGACTAGCCGGCTCGATTTCCCAGTCGAAAGTCTTGCTGCACTTGGGACAGGTCACATCCTGAACATAGCGAATGGACGGCTGTTTGGCGGCGACCACATAATCAGAGACGAGCCGAACCTGCTTGCGGCAGGTCGGATCCGTGCAAATGGCTGATTTAGCCCAGAAGGCATAGATGATGTCCGCATCCGCGTTCCCGCAACACGGGCAGGTGGTCTTGTAAAGGTCCAGGAGAGTCTGCTTCACCGTCTTGCCGGACCAGGGCACGGTGCGGTTCGCCAGATCGTCAAAGGCCCGCTGGAGGACGTCAACGTCCACAGGCGTTGTCTCGGTCTTGACGATGAACCAGGCGACAGGATTGAGGTCAATCCCGATGACCTTGCAGCCGAGGCGCAGGGCCTCAACGACGGTGGTCCCGCCGCCCATGAATGGGTCGAGGACCACCTTGCCATTCGTGTGGGGGTCGCGCGTGTGGTCCTTATAGAACTCGTCCATAATGACCTGCGCACCGCTTTTGGTAGGGTTGCCGTCGGCATCAACCGGCAGCGGCTTTAGACAGCCCAGGAGGATGGCGCGGAAGACACACGACGCCCGTCGCGCAAACCACTTGTGCATCTGGTAGATGGGCTTGAAGGAGTTGCGCTCCGGTACCGCCAAGCGGTTTATTTCCACAATGGGGAACGAGTCTTCGATAGCCCACTTCTGCTGCCTACTCATGGCTTTATGCGCTCAAGGTTCTCAAGGAGCAGGTCGAAACTATGCGCCCCCAAGTACCACGCTCCCTGATTGAAGTGGATCGGATCGACTCCTTCCTGATGGCAGGTGTCGGCTATTGCTGCGGCGAGCCCATCCGGTCCCGGCTGGATGCCCAGCTTGCCGGCGATCTTCTCTATCCACGTGTCCACGGGCATGAGAAGGCGATAGTCCGCCGGACTCAGCCGGGACTGCAATTCCAAGACGGCAACAAGGTCACGGAGGAAGAATGCCGCGATCTTGGGGCCGACCTGCCTGATGTCATCCAACTCTGTGAACACGACGGCCGTCTCGCCCAACTCGATCCGTTCCGCAGCGTATTTGGCAATGTTCAGAACCTGGCCGCCTGCAGCGGGATGCTCACAGATGAACCGCAGAATGTCGAGGACCATCTCCCGGTCACGGGCCTTGCCGGTGCTGGATATCCGAGTTTTCCCATCTACTTCGATGGTATGGGCCCGGTTGAGGGCTTGTCGGACGGGGTTGTCGTCACTGTTCCAGTTTGCTTTATGGAAAAAGCCCGCAGCTGACCATTGAAGTACACGACCATCTCGCTCTTGAGCGCTCAGGTCAGGGGGCAGGAGTTCAGCAAGTGCCGCGTTCGTTGCCTCAAGGAAAGCGAACGAGACACTGTCACGCCGTCCTTGCATGAAAGCTCGATTGAGGAAGAAGCGAAGGCCGATCCACCAGTCCGTGCGCAAGGCGTCCCATGAAGGCAGGCAGAGCGACTGCTTTTCCCCAGCGAGATACTCCTCGTACCTCGAAAAGTAGCGCGCAAGCTGTTTCATGAGGTTTCCGTTCATCGTTACTGCTCCAACACCAGCCAAGGCACGAGCATCTCCATAAGAGACAGACCTCCGTGCTTGTAAAGCTTCCTAGCCGGCTCGCCACGTGGGTGGGTCTGAATTCTCCCGCGTATCATGGCTAAGCCGCGGTCACTCAGCATTGCCAGACCCCGATGCTCCGGCGGGTCGGGTTTGTCCTCCAAACGGGCGAATCGTTCACCTCCGAAGTATGCTGTCAGTGGCGCTACGTCCCTGTTGTCCAGTGGGAAAGAGCAACCTGCTCCAAGGAACACGTAACCGTGGTCGCTTGTGACGAGGATTTTCCTGCCCGGAGCACTGAGCACGATGTCCTGGACGCTGTTCTGCCAGGCGGTCGTCATCATATTGTGGAGGTTTTCGAAGAGCTCCGGGAAACGGGCATCGCGTTCCTTGTATCGGTAGTCAGGGAACGCAGACCAAACGAGGATCGCTCTTGCGGCACCATCAATGACACGCCTCTGGGTCACCTGCTCCAAGTGGTAGCATGCAACGCCTGCGCTTCTGAGAGTCGCGCAGTTCGGAAGTTGCGACGGGCTGATGGAACCTACTCCGAGACGGTTCGCAATGAAATCCACAGTGTCACTTGGGGTCGCAGCCAGCGTCCAGCCTGCGTCCACAACGCGCAGACCGGATTCGCGCGCCAAGCGATTGATGAGAGGCACTTCGCGCAACGATAAACCGTCAAAGACCACGGCTGCACAGGATTGCTCCGATGTCAGGAATTCCTTCAAATTTCGCTCGGGGGGTGGCGCCTGGAGCAGTTCATCGTAGATTCTGGACGCGGCGCCAGCGATGACTTCCTCCAGATCGTTGACGGTCTTCTCACCTGTTTGCAGGTACTCGACAGGCGGCTTGGAGCGGTAGTTCTCCTCAGACCATACCTCTTCGGTCAACCATCGGGTGAGCCACGGCAACCGAGGACCGCTTTGTGTGAGCTTGCCCAACATGTCTGACGTGAGGACTCCCATGGTCTACTCCTGCCTGCCTTGCCCTACGACGTCCAGCCTTGCCGAATATTGAGCGCCCCTGAAGTCCGGGAGTTGCTCACATGCCTGTTCCACCTGTGCCTTGCTCATCTCACCCCGTTTGGTGATCGTAATCTCGAAACCGAGGCTGCCCGAGCCAGACAGGCTGCCACGCAGCCCTGCCGGAAGGCCCGACAACTCCACTTCGTGCTCTGTCTGAAACAGTTGGAACCGAGCGCACACAATCCTGGCCTCAGGAACTTGCGCTAATCGAGCGGCAATCTCCTGACGGAGAGCGCCCCTGGATGGCTTGAATGGTATACTGACTTGCTCTGTTGGCCCGGCGCCGATGTCAAAGGCGGCGGGGTTGCTGACGATGCTTCCGGCACGGGCTGTCACCTGAGCTCGACCGGTCGCAACGGCCGTCACTTCGCCAGTCGCTGAGACTTCCAGAACCGTAGGGTTACTAGAACTCCAGGCGACAACCACATTGGGGATGGTCCTGCCACGGCCATCATAGCCCTCAACGGTCAGCTGGCGGAGGTCACCGAGAAAACATGCGGTCGGACCAGCAGGGGACGTTTCTAAGCGAACAAGCTCAACAGGCGGTGGAGGAACCTCCGGTGGCGGAGGAGGAGTCGCACCAACCGGATCGCCAATCTGAGCATCCATGAGTTCGACGTCGTTCAAGTCAGGATTCTGGCGCGAGTAGTTGCCCTTGGCATGGTAGATGCCTATTCTCCCTGCCAAGCAGAGCTGCCGAATTGCCCGCGTAATGTTTTGCGCCGACACCGGAACCGGGTACGTTAGTGTTTCGCGGTATTGGCGGTCCACCTCCTTGACCAGCCGGCCCCTTATTTGGTCCAGACGCTCAGACATATGCTCTTGGAATCTCATATCCGGGTACAGCTGTTCAGCTAGGTGTTTGATCATGTCCTCCTTGGCGGCGCCAGGGAGGGGCTCGGGTTCAACGCGGTCCGCCTGAGGCGAGGCGCCGAACACATCAAATCGGGCATAGCGAAGCCCCGCCCGACGTATCGCATCCGTGATGTGCTTGCGGTCCTCGCGTCCAATGCGGTCGTATTCATCCCGGCGTCCTGTATCACCGCTGCGTTCAGCCTGGTCGCGGAGTTCCTTAGCCGCTAGGCAACGCTGCGCCCACTTGACGAGATCGGCATTGGCGTCAAGTGAGAAATCACCTGTTCGGGGCTCCAGCAGCAACACTTGGTTCCGGACAGAGAGACCATGATACAGGTCGTGCCTTTCCTCCGGCCTCAACTGACGCGGGCATAGCACGATGCGGAGGCGATCCTTCCGCATGCTCTCCAAGGCAGCCTTGGTGTCTTCGGGAGTTGCGAACACAACAGCGGTCTCTGTCTCGCGAAAGACTTCAGCCATCCAGATCTGGCGAAGCAGGGCTCGTGACTTCGAACCATCAGGGTCAATGGTTAGACTACGGAACTCGACCTTTGCGTCGGCATTTTCCTCAACGTCGAAGAAGTAACGACCATCAGCGGAGTGGAAGTGCGAGGCATACTTCCCGAACGCCAGAAGGGTTCTCTCGAAGTCGTTGATGTCCGCGCCTGGCAACATGACGTGGCGTATAAGTTCTTCGCGCGTAATGCCCCGCGTCCGTCCTTCCCCCGTGAGCGTATAGAGCATGGTCGCTGCGGCGATCCGGTCGCTCAGTGGATACTCTGCAAGCTCCTCTGCGTTGACTTTGGCGCGGTTGATCAAGTCCCCACCCGGATCCAGATCCTGTAGGCGGGTGGCCGTCTCGCGGTCTGCGAGTAATGCGTGCGCGGCTGTAATGACGTCCTCAGATGAGTGCGTCACCCTGACCATGTTGGCGAGAAACCCAAGTGAGCCTCTGATGTTCTGAAACCCGCCCCGTTGAGGCACGCGTTCCAGAATCAGAGTCAGAAGCTCCGGTTGGAACGGATAGCTTTCCTGCATTCGTCGGCGAAATGCTTCGGAGTCGAGACTTGGTATGAAGCGCCGCCAAGTGTTTAACATGCTCTCCACCGTGGCAGACACGGTCAAAGGGTCGAAGTCAAGGAAGTTTTCAAATAGCCTGTGAAGCACAACCTTGGCGCGGTCCGCTGCGGTGGCGCGAGCGAACTGAATGCGGACGTTTGGAACCCGGATCAAAGTCGCACCTGGTTCCTTGCCTGCGTCGTAGACACTGGCGAAAATTGTAACCTGAGGGCAACGGTTGCCCAGTTCAGAGAGCATTTGAAGGAAAGCGATGTTCTGCCGGCGCAAGGCGTCGTTCGTGATCATCTGGATGCCTTGTTCGAGCTCGTCGAGAATGACTACGAGATGTCTGTCACCGAGTGCTTGCAGGACCTGTCTATCATCGGGATACACCTCGAAGTCTCCGCGTATCGTCAGGCCAGCTGCCTGGAAGATGAACTCCCACACCCGCAGCAGTGGTCGGTCGGTGTACTTGTGCGCAACAACTGTGGCATTCGGAGGAGGAGTGAGGGTAAGACCATGCCGTGCGAGCCAGCGACTTGCTTCCGTGGGATTCTTGAGCAGGTGGTACATCAAGACGAGAAGGTGTGACTTACCGCTTCCCTTGAGCCCTTCGAACAGAAACAGGGCCGAAGAGTCAGGACGGCGTGAAAACCGATCGTTCAGCTGCTGAACAACCCGTTTGATGTCCGCTGTGGGATAGGTGAGACTCAAGAAGGCGTCAGGCCGGGATTCGAGCTTTCGCCGGCGTCGGTCATCAAGATTACGCAGGTCAATGATTCCCTCGATCCCGTCCTCTGATAGGACCTCCGGGCGTGGTATCAGATGTTGTGCATAGCTCATCTTGCAGTCTCCTCGTGCTCCATTTGACCGGCCTTGCCGGATCTCACCCACGCGTCAATCTCAGCCATCTTGAACTTCCACAAGCGGCCCGCTTTGTGCGCAGGCATCCTTTTGCGGTCAATCCACTTGTAGACTGTATCGCGCTTGACCCCCAGATAGGCAGCGATCTCGTCCACCGACAGCCATCTGTCATCCATATGGTTGCCATCCACCCAGGCGTTCGCGTGGGGCCGATGCCACGCCACGCTGGACCCGTAGACTCACTGGAGAACCCACCGCCGCTGTCCAATAGGTTCGGCTAAAAACAAGCTCATCATAGCCACTCCCCGAATGCGGGTCAATAGTCTTCAGAGCGCCTGACCGCGGCCAATGTCTGTGCGCGGGGAAAGAGACAGCGGATGAGTTCAGGCAACTGGTACCACACGGGTCTGACATGTGGCTTCACGGCTTGCAGAGTGTCGGCGTGGGCATCGGTAAGGGCGGGACAACGCACAGGCGAAAAGGGACAAAAGCGGCCCGATCAATCTTGAAGGGGAAACCGCAGAGGCCCCAGCGGTTTCCCCTTGCGATCCTCTTCCACTTCCCCCCGGCAGCACCCCAAGGGCGGCTGCTTGTTTCCCAATTGACATTGGCAATACGCTTAGGCATAATTCCATCGTATTGAACGCTATTTCCTTCAATAGTTGAGGGCCTAAAGCTGGATAAGTTCAGCGCTTCCTAACACGTTCGCCGGATCATGTGGACGATGCATCACGCTGAAGGAGGTCACAGGTGTCGGTAGCAGAAATGTTTGCCGAGTTCATCGATAATCTCGCGATTGCAAACACTGAGACAATCAGTATGCGATACGGTGAACTAACTGCAGCGTTGAATAAGGCATTCCGAGACACGGAGTCCAAGACAGCCAACACTCTCCAGGTTGGGTCCTTTGGAAGAGCCACCGGTATCAACGGAATTTCTGACTTGGATATGCTCTATATCATGCCGAAATCCCAATGGGACACCTATGAGAACGGCAAACAACTGAAACTCCTCCAGGATGTCAGGGCGGCGATCCTCAATCGCTATCCAAAAACTGAAGTCCTCGTTGACAGGCTCGTCGTTGCCGTTGCTTACACAGACTTTCACGTAGAGGTCCAACCCGTCTTTGAACAAGACGATGGCTCCTTCAAGTACCCCGATACGAAGAATGACGGAAGCTGGAAGATCACCAAGCCACGCGCCGAGATGGAAGCTGTCTCGAAACTTGATTCGGAGAAAAACTCGAACCTGAAACGACTGTGCAAAATGGCCCGTGCTTGGAAGAACAAACACGGCGTAGGAATGGGCGGACTTCTGATCGATACGCTATGCTATAACTTCATGGGTTCGACAACGGAGTACGACACGAAGAGCTTCCTCTACTACGACTATCTCAGTCGGGACCTCTTTGGGTATCTGTCTGAACTCCCTGAGCAAGACCGCTACGATGCCCCCGGAAGTGAACAGCATGTCAAAGTCAAGAAGCCGTTCCAACGCAAGGCAAAGAAGGCATATAGTCTCTCTCTTGAGGCAATTGAGGCGGAAGAGCAAAAAGGGGTCAACGATAGATGGAAGAAGATATATGGGCGGGCCTTCCCGTCGAGCACAGCGATTGTCAAGGAGAGCGCCGCTGCTGACAACGCAGCGACATGGGACGATACAGAGGAGTTCATTGAAGACCGATACCCTGTTGATATCCGGTACACGCTCAAGATTGACTGTGATGTCAAGCAGAACGGGTTTAGGGAGCATCGCTTGACCGAGATGATAACTAGGATGATTCCTCTTCTGGCGAAAAAGACCCTCGAATTTGAGATTGTCTACATCGACGTGCCGGGCGATTACTCAATCGAATGGAAGGTGCTCAACAGAGGAGAAGAGGCCCGCAAGCGCAATAAGATTCGAGGACAGATCGTACCCGATGAAGGGCGCCACAGGAAGACTGAAACGACCCAATTCAAGGGCGACCACATAGTCGAATGTTACGCGATCAAGGATGGCGTGGTGGTTGCAAAGGATCGCATCCATGTGCCAATAAATGCGAACGCTTGAATGCGGGACAATGAGGAAGAGGACACGAAAGGCGACGCAGTATGCTGATACGGAAGAAAGGGATATAGATGGACCCACATTCGCAGACTGATGACACACCCGATTCCCGCCGAATTCTCGAAGGTCAGTTGCGAGAATGCTATGGGAGAGTGGTCTATTCGCACAAGACGCATGAGAAATGTGCCGACATCCTTCTTGCACGCCTGCGCACTGTGAAACTGTGGCAGATCATCCTTTCGGCAATAACGACGGGAGGATTTGTGGCGGCTGTATTTGGTGCAGGCAAGTATGGCGCGCTTGCAGGGATCATCGTCTCGACGGTTCTCTTGGCGCTCAACGCCTACACCAAGAACTACGATCTCGGAGAACTGGCCCAAAAGCATAAGCAGGCTGCGAACGACCTCTGGATCGTCCGAGAGAAGTACCTGTCACTACTGGCAGATTTGCGCATGTGCGAAAAGCCTCTGGAGTCGCTCCAGAACCAACGGGATGAGTTGATTGAAGTCCTACACAAAGTCTACAGCGGCGCGCCCAGTACGACCGTTGACGCCTACCGGCGGGCACAGGATGCTTTGAAGAGACTGGAGGACATGACGTTTACTGACGAGGAGATCGATGTGTTTCTTCCAAAGGAATTGAAGAGGGCGAACAAAGTGCCGGAGGATACGGATCGCAACTTCGCCGATCCTCAGCACTGACGTTCAGCTTCCACTCGATTCATGCGGCTTGAATGAGCGTCCGAATACACCGCTCCACTGACTGTATGTCTCGGCTGAAAAGCTCTAACCCTGTCTGCCCGCCCCGAGAATCCATGTACTCGGAAGGCAGAAGTCCGCGGGCGCGGCATTAGCACAAGGAGGCGCTAGAAGACGAAGGAGAACTTGGAGAAGGCCCTGCCGCTGTTCGATCCAGTCCGGGACCAGCTTCATCCGAAGGAACAAGGCTGACGTGAGGCTGTCACCGATGTAGTCTTTCAGCCAAATATCGAAAGAAGTTGGCGGGGCGCGTCCGATCACGGCGCCGAGGCGTTGGTCAGCTAGCATCCTAGGGATGCGCAAGTCTCAGTGCTCCCCAGAAGCCTGAGCCGTCGCATGGATAGAGGTCCGTCTCTACCGGTTTCGTCTTGGCTGTCCGGGGCATGGCTCTTGCTCTGAAACGGTGTCCATTCCGATCCCCCGCACCGGCGGCATCAGGGCTTCTTGCGATAGACGTTCAGGCCGACCTTCTCATCCCGCTCGGGGACGGACACATTGCCCTCGGTGGAGGCGATGATGATCGTCTTGCCTGAGGACGATGGGCCGAACTCCTTGGTCAGGTCCACCTTGATCGTCAGGATGTTGCCCTCAACCTTCATGTCCACGTTCTTCATAGCGGTTTTCCCGTGCCTTTCAAACTGATTGCGCCGCGAATGGACAACACCGAACTGAATCCTCGTCCGATTCTATGCCTGTGGCCGAACTGCGTCAATCGAGTTCAATCTCGTCCTCCCCCAAGTCCAACACCAACGAATGAATCTCCACGTCGAACCATTTCTTGAACTCGGCATAGGTCAGATTCTGAGGCCACGTCTCTGGGTCGGTACACCAGCCCTCAAGCTCATTCTCGAAGATGGTGGTGCAGTGCCGCCTCAGTATCCGTTCAGCTCCACCTTCACCTGCTTCTTGGCGAGGCGATTGATCTCTTCTCTTAGCACCTGGGCAACGTTCGGCATGAGAGGCTCCTTTCAGAGAGGGGGACTGGACGATGGCATTATGGCTATTCCGGGGTTGAATTGCCAGCTTCAGGGCATGCCCTACTACACGACGTTCTTTACACGGCCGATCACCCCGCCCACCAGCCGCACTTTGATGCCGTGAGGGTGACTTGCGGAACGGGTGAGAACATCCTGAACGATTCCTTCAGTCAGCTTCCCAGACCTCTGATCCTGTTTCTGCACAACCTGAACCCGAACTCCGGGTAGAATGGCAGATCGCTGTTTGCCGTCCATTGTCGGATCAGATCCCATCAGGAGGAGTCCCCCATGTCTGAAGACTTAGCCAAGGTTCAGGAGTCGCTTCAGCAGATCATCGGCATGCTACAGCATCTTACAGAACGCCTCGATCAGATGGGCACGTACACCAAGCCCATCTTGACGGTCAGGGAGGCAGCTACCCTGATTGGGATGAGCCACAAGACGCTCCAAGACACCGTCAGTGTGATCAGATGCAAGACCGGCAAGAGCCCCAACTTCATCCTCAAAGCCGGTGGTCACATGCATGCTCGAATTGACCGCGACCTGTTCTATGCCTGGCTGCGCAGTTCACCCAAGAGAAGGGGAAGGCCGCCTGGGTCCTAACTCTGTTACTCTCTCATGCCCCAATACCTCCCGAAGCATCGTTGTCCGGCTTCTTTTGCTGATCATCCTTTACGGGTGGTTCTCGCTTGGGAATGGGGACCATCTGCCGCCCTTTATCAGGTGCAGATGGGACAGGCTCCTTCACTTTCGCATCTGCGTCGGCTTTGGCCTTGGCGTCGGCCTTTGCCTTGGCTTCCGCGTCGGCCTTCGCTTTGGCATCTGGGTCAGTATTTTTACGACGAAGAAACTGAACATGTACACGGCTGTCAGACCAGTGTGTGCCCGTCATCGGGTCGATGTCAGGCCAGCCATAGGACAACGGCAGGAGGTGTGCGTATGGCGCGATGGTTAGGTTAGATATGCTCTTGTCAAAAACAGATATAGCCATGATTTCGGTTCTTTCGCCGTCTGTGCGGAAAAGGATATTGAACCCATCAGGGTCAGCTGCATCTCCTGCATAGGTTGCCTCGCTGAGTTCTGGTGTGCACCACGAAAGCAACGATGTGCCGGACCACCCGGATTGGTATTGGGCTGAAGCGTATCGAGCGAGAGGGGCATCCAATGATAGTGTAGTTGTGAACGACCTCATTCCCGCTTGTTTCAGAAATGAAAAATACTCACATGCGACGTCAGCTCGAACGATAAAAGTCAGCGACAACACTTTGGCGTCATCCGTCAACACTAGGACTCCGTCCTTGGGAAAAGCGAAAAGAAGGTATTTCCCAAGCGTCGCCACCAGTGGCGCTTGTTCCTCAGCGGCTGTCCGAGATGCTCCAACGGCGATGTCTCGGAAAAGATTTGATCTTAGACGACGCAACGCGTGACCGAACGCTTCGAGCGAGGCTACAGCATCTTGTTCATTCTTTGGGAGACTGCCATTTGCTTTCACAATTTCGGATACATAATCATGGCGAAGCGCTTCAATCTTTGGGAACATCTCATCGAGTTGCTCCTGGCAGCGCCGAAGTTCGGCTGGTTCATCTCGCCCATAGACCCACACGGGAACTTGCGCCCCAAAGGCATTCTCCCCGCTTGACTTATGCAGGAAGTAGCACTCGTCATGATAGTACGTACCCATACCAACGATTCCGGCGTCAGAAGGCTTCATAATACATATGCTAGATTTGTTAAGTAGAGTTCCGAAGGCTTTGACATTACGGTCATCAGGAATGGCTGTCCCCCAGACCATAAGGCTATCCTCGCTCCTGTCCGTTATCTCGCCGAGGACTTCGAAAAGCTTGTGCTCCTTGCGAAGTTCTAGAATGCGTATTTCGCAGTCATCCACCTGGCGTTGCAGGTTAGTGTTTTCGGCAAAGAGGGGGTCCCTTGCCTTCGTATCTCGTTCTGCGATAGGCGCTTCTTCGTGGGGGGCGTCAACCTGAATGCGTGTGGCCGTTTCTGGAGCCTGACTAACCGCTTTGAGTTCCTTTGCAGCGGACTCTATACTCAGACGATTCGTTTGGCTTTTCTCTGGACTCTCAGGTGCTCGGCGCAATTCTTTCTCTCTTTGCGTCGACCACTGGCTGCCAGCCCAAAAAGCCCCTAATACCAGAACAATTACGCCGATCGCCACAAGCGCTATGGTCTTCGTTGACATAAGACGATCACCTCACACTCTTCATTCGTTCTGAAAGCTTGTTTCACTGCCTTGGCAGAAATGCTATTCTTATCCCCAGCTCAGGTCAAGCACTCGCAGCGGAAATGATCAAAGGGCATCTCCTATGGCTAAAGGCTACGTAAAGGAGGAGCAAATAGGGCAGTCGAAGCCACCACAACGGCTTGAGACCCAAGAACCATCCAATCCCCCCACTCCCCCGCCAAAGAAAAAATCTCAGCGACGGAGAAGGCTTCTGATAGGTTGCTCGATTACCGTTGTTATCCTGGTGGTTCTTGTTGTTTTGGTCAACATAGGGATGAACAAGGGATTGGGTGAGGTCAACATGTGGTCTGTGAGAGCTTCCATGAAGAAATACGGGTTTGTGCAGGTATCCAGTGGCAATGTCCCGATTCGTGACTACAAGAATGGCAGTTACGTTTTTGCCATTTACAAGGGAGAGCCAATAAGGTACGAGACCTACGCCCGGAAGAACAGGGTGGGACAAGTTGTGGAAGAGCAAAGCTATCTATTCGGAAATGACTATTTGGCTTTTGCATATTTTGTTCGCCAGCGTCCGGACGACAACGATGATGCAACAGGAGGAACGTGGCCTCTTACCGAACCCGCCTTCGATGTCGCCTGCGGAACCTCCGTTGAGAAGAAGGCAGAGGAAGTGCAGGAAATGGCCATGAGCGATTGGAATGCACGCTCTCCTGATGAACGCCATAAATCGGGTATGGCTAAACACTCCGCAACTGAGGGGCGGTTCTGCATAACGGTTCGCCTGTGGGGAAATTACTGTGCATGCTGGGTAACACCCATCGGCTTTCCCTATAGTTCAGACGATTTGACGTTGTTTACGAACTACCTGATGATTAATGTCGACTAACGAAAGCTGGAGCAATGATAGGTAAATTGAAAGGAACAACATCATGGCAAGAATCGGTTGCGGCTACGGAAGCGAGTGCTGCCCCATCGATGAGGCGGAGTGGCGAAAAAAGGGTTGAATGCACTATATAAACGCGTCGGGCTTCCTCGTCTACACATGCTCAATAACCGAATACATGAACTGTTCTTGCCAATGGCGTGAGGAACGACCGTGAGAACGGGCCGACGCTGGTCACCATTCCCGGCCGCAAGACCACGACTCGCCAGGATGGCACATTCTCCTCGCGGTAGCGGAGAGACAAATGTGGCCGGTAAAATGGGTTACAAGATGTTCATGCGCAATATTTCTAAAGTCCGGCCAAGTCTTCCCAACCAGTTTTGGGCCTACCGAACTTAACGCCCAGCGACAATGAAGGTTGTTGAGACTATTATGCCAATGTGTTCCGTGGTGCGGTGTGATCAGTACAGAGAAGTGAGTCCTGCCCAGCACCTTCAATTCCTGAACCAACAACGGGATTTCCGCTTTGGTAAGGTCGCCCATAAACAGAAATCGGTTGTCCTCAATAAAGCAGAGGCTCATTTTGTTGGCGGCACTTCTCAGTGCTTCATTTGCAGCTTTCAGCTTCAGGGGCAGTCTCTCATGAGCATTGTGCACCGGCTTCATGACGGCACCATGCTCAATCGGCTCGACCTGCCCACATGCTTCTTCCTCCTCCTGAATGAGATAGGGATTATGAAAGTCGGACGAGGTAATCTGCTCATAGGCTTGCTTGAGACGCTCATCCACTTGCAGCGCTTCGTGGAACAGCTGGATGGCTCTGGATACTCCATTCGCGCCGCCATCTAAAGTCACCTTGGGTGGCGGCCACAGCACGTTAAAGACTGAGCTGCCAACCGTGAAAGAGTCGCCCTTGCTCAAAGGGCAGTAGCGGAATGGTCGCCCCCCGTTGATGCGCTTTATGGCTCGGCGGAAATCGACTTCCATAACACCGCTATCATCGCCCATAAGTCTGCGGTTCAAGGCTAGAATGCAATTGGCATATTCCTTCTGATCGGCCATGTCAGGAAGACGAGGGAAATAGACGTCTTGGATACTCAGAGGCGGGTTCTCTGGTCCCCACGCGAAGAGGCCATTGTAGTGGTCCAGGTGGAAATGTGACAGAATGAACACTCGCGGCCTGAGGCGACACAAGCTCACATTTACTGCAGTCTGAGCGTCCTGCTGCGTCCCACAATCAATCTGGATTGTCGA
Source organism: uncultured Planctomycetota bacterium (assembly GCA_903901045.1). Classification (GTDB taxonomy): domain Bacteria; phylum Planctomycetota; class Brocadiia; order CAIUPP01; family CAIUPP01; genus CAIUPP01. The sequence goes on along the minus strand of CAIUPP010000121.1, from coordinate 2,078 downwards.
GAAGTCTACCGTCTTTATGCCCATAGCCAAACCATCCCCAACACTTGCAACGAAGGTTTCAATCATCTTGCCTCCCTTTGTGCCGAATGCGCCGCACACACTATTGCCATCAACGCCCTTGCTGCTCCAATGTTAGGGTGAGGCTATCTCCAAACCTTTGCGTGGGGCAGATCTGCTCTCAAGGCTGCCGCCCCGCCACGCGTAACTTTGGTTTTGAACAGCTGGAGCGTCTTCAAGCTTTTCATCCCCTTCAGATACTCCAACCCGTCGTCCGTCACTTGGGTGTTTGTAAGAACAAGTTCCTGTAAGTCTTTCATCTTTCTCAGGTAAGCCAATCCGGCGTCTGTCACATGGGTATTCAACAGGTTGAGCGACCGAAGATCCTTCATCTCCTTCAGGTGCTCCAACCCGGCGTCTGTTACGTCGAAGCAGTCCGACAGATTGAGCGACTGCAAGCCCTTCATCTCCTTCAGGTACTCCAACCCGGCGTCTGTCACCCCGCCCATCTTAAGATTGAGTTCACGCAGGTCCTGCCTGCCATTCAAAGCGGCCAAGTCAGCGTCCGTGGCGAAGGGGAGAGTCAGGGACTTTTGTGGCGGGGTGGTCCCGCCGAAACCGGACGGCGCGAGCACTAACACCAGGACACAACCCCATAGGCACTTGCACATCGTGATATCTCCTTAGCAAGAAATGCCGAATGGTCGGGGCTATTACCTTTTCATTCTAGCCGTGCGTTTCTGGGCGTCAAGACAATCTTCCTGCGATTCATTGCTACCCTCTTTTCACGTCGATGTGAATGACGATGACGCCGAAGAGTATCTAGCACGGAAGTGGGTTCATGGAAGCCAGGGAGAGGCTTACAAGAATAGGTGGCTGTCCCCCATTATTAGGAGGACTTTTTCATCGGCAACATCCTTTGTGAATTATAATGCGCGGAACGCCCCTGACCCCAACGATTTTTCCCTGTCGTGCGGGGAATGTCATGCCACGACATTCAAAGGGCGTTGCCGCAACTTGAAATCGACCGATACCTTACCTGTTCACTGCGTGGAATCGAGCTTGTGCTTTACGCTCACTGTAACCATAAAAATGTTTGGACTAGCGACCGTCGAGAACTCAACTAACTTGTCTCCCACTATGGTTCTCTCTTTGGGTTCTGTGGTTTTGGGCGGGGTCCTTGAAAGCGCATCCGCAGATATAGCACGGTTGAGGGCGGCCAACAACCAATCATCGTTCCACTCTGGAGCAATGTTCTTGCGAAACCTACAAAGCAGGAGACAGTTTCTCTCGGAAGCCTCAAGATCGGTGGTTAAGAAAAAAGAGAAAGATGCTCGGGATATGTTGCGCTTGCTGCCGCTTACGCTCAATATTGCCAAGTGGTCAGACGTACTGCCTACGTACTTGTCACACGTATCCCCGCGGAACGGACCGATCTTCTCCATGCTCACGAACTTGTCCAAATACGCCATCACCTGATCGTATGAGACCCCAATCGTGTACTCCGACTTTGTCCCCTTGGTATCGTATGAGACCCCAATCTTGCTCTCCGACTTCGTCCCCTTGGTCCTGTACGCCCTTACCACATGCCAGGCCACCAACGAAACGAGTAAGAGGAGACACACAAAAAGCGCGTCCTTGGAGGTAGCCCCCTTCTTTTTCGGGCTGGCCGCCGCATTCGCACATGACTGCTCCACTTGTGGCGTTGGCAACGCCTTGCCATGTGCAGCGCGCCTATTCCGCTTGAGGTCCCGGACTACAATGCTTACGCCAAATAATAGAAAACACACTGCCATCACGCAAGCCGTCAGAGCGGGGTGGTGCATAGAAAAATCACCGCTCCTGTTCGCCAGATACCAGAGCGACGTCAGGGTGTCGTTCTTACTCCCGATTCCACCATGCGCAATCGCCAAAGCGGAGAAAACGATGAACGCGGCAGCAAATATGGCCAGAATAATGCCACAGCCTGTAGTCCAGCCCATGTTCTTCTGCCCCAAGGGGGTTCGCTCTGCCATATCTTGGACACTTGCTTTCCCCGATTCCGCAAGTAAGGGTATGGCTTGTGATTCCAGTGGGCCCTT
>CAIUPP010000120.1 GCA_903901045.1 uncultured Planctomycetota bacterium | reverse complement strand
CGGACTGCGCCTATCGGAGTCGTTTCATCTGGAGTGGCCCGACATCGACTTTGAGCGCGGCCTGCTCCACGTGCGCAACAAGGAAGGCTTCAACACCAAGAGCCGGCGCAACCGCACCATTCCTCTGTGCGCACGCCTCAAGACCCTGCTCGTTGCCCATCGCAAGGAGAGCGGCGTCTGCATTGCCCTACGCTCGGTCAACAAACTTCGGCGCCAACTGAATCGGACAGCGACACGCGCCGGGCTCTCCGGCATCACCCCGCACGTCCTTCGGCACACGTTCGCAAGCCTCCTGGTGCAGGCAGGGGTGAGCATTTTCAAGGTCTCACGTTGGCTGGGCCACCGGGATGTCATTCCCCCGCAATCACCATCAAAACCACCGCCTCAAGATCGGTTCATAACAATCAGGCCCTCATCTATGGCGCCGGTGGCGCGCCGGAGAACGGGTCATCCTCAATTTTGACGGTTCCGCGCGCGGCCTCAACCCGGCTGCTGTCGGGCAGGAGAACCTCCAGACGCACTTCGTAGCTCCCCGGTTTCAGGTCCTTGACAGAGAGCGCCAACGTCTGCTCTTTACTCATCTGCAGCGGCGCTGCGGCCTGAACCAGCGGCTCCTTCATCGGATTGGCGGCCGGGACCAGCGTGGCCCGTATCTGCGCGCCTGCCAACTGCGCGGCGGCGAAATCCTGTCGCAACAGCAGCGGAACGGACCCGCGCGTTTCCTTGCCTCGGAAAAGCATCGCATCCTTCCCGACAAAAACGCCTTCCCCCGGACTGATGGTGGAGTATGCGGACAGGTTCCCTTCAGCCGCCGATAGCATGGTCGGCCGCAGAGTCAATGCCGCTAGCCATTGCGCTTCCGGCTGGAACTGGAAATCATCCACGTAGGTTGTCTGCTTCGGGGCGTTGTCGGGGATGTAGAACTGGAAGTCCACATCATGAGTGTCGGCGATCAGGCTCCCGATTCCTTGCACTAACGTCCAACCGCGGGCGTCGGTGCTCGTCGGCATGGCCTTGCCAAGGCTCCCGAGGTAGTTGCTGGCCGCGCCGAAGCACCGGATAGAGTACATGCAGCCCCCCTTCTGGCCGGCGCCCGCGACTTTCTCGTATGAACGATAGAACATCTTCGCCTTGCGGTCGGCCAGTTCCCTCGGAACCTGCCACCCCTGCCCGAAGATGACCATGACGCCGTTGGGGTTGTCCAATTGCATGGAGTACTTTCCGGAATGCGCCTCCTGCGCCGAAAGCCGAATTGTATCGGGCTTGTACAGGTAGCTTGACCAGTTCATGGGCACCTCCTTGCCCGCGAGCATGGCCGCGCTGGGAGGCAATTCAAAGCCGGCATTCTTCACCCAGTTCGGCCCGCTGACAGCAGCGTTGCGCGGCGGCTCGGCTCGGGGTTTTGTGCCGAGAGCGTCCACACTGATCTCCGCGCGAAGGTCCCCCTGCACTTTGGACGGAGCGCTCCAGACGACGTAGAACTGCGACCCGGGCGGCACCGCCGAGTCAATGTCGTCGAAAACGGCGCAGGGGGTCTCCACACCCACCGCGTCCGCGCCGGAGAAAGTCTTCAATGTAATGGCATTGGCCTCCGGCTTGCCCTGGATGCCGGCGGAGGCGAGGATCGTCTGCGCGTCGAGCCGAACGCAAAGCTCCTTGCCGGCGCGCTGCAATTCGCGAGCCGTCAAGATGAGCGATACGCTGGCCGGGTCGGCAGCCGGCGCGGAGGAAACAGCCAGCCCCCAAAAACCGACCGCCAGGAGCGCAACGGACTGCATGCGTCTCTTCATCGGGGTCATTCCTTTCCTACTTTCCGGGCTTCCCTGCTCACTTGGCATCGCCGGCATCGCGCAGCGCCGTCTGCAATTCGAGCGCAGCGCGCGCGATTCGCCAACGCAGCTTCCCGTACACTTCCGGCGTCCAAGTTCCCGCGCCATTCAATCGGTTCCAGTTGGGATCGACGAAATCCCACGTTTCCCCCCGCGCCTGGCGCGCTGCGCCCAGCTGCGCGACGACCTTCTCGTTCTTCGATTTCTCGGCTTGGGCCATGAGCTTGTCGAGGCAGAGGACGTATCGGTAGTCATCAATTCCCTCGCGCACCGCCTCGGACTGAATCGTGGGGAGCGGCCCGTCCACCCCCGGCACGGTGAGATAGCCCATCGTGTTGCTGCCGACGGTGTTGTAGGGGGCCCCGCCCCAGATAAAGTAGTGCCAGCACCAGTGCATCTGCGCGCCCGTGCGCCAGAGGTAGAAGCCGTACCCCATGCGCGTCAGGCCGAGGGTGTACACCCCAAGATGCGCCTTGCTCGCGCGAACCTGATCGAAGAGCGGCTGGTCGAAGGGCATGGCGTAGTACGACATGACGAACCAGTCCGACACGGGGAGATTCTGCAACTCCACGGGCCCATCGGCAAAGACGATGGTGTGCACCTTGCCGTAGTCATGAATTGCCTGGAGAATCTTTCTCGCTTTCTCCGCCCCCCGAGCACCCTGATGGCTCCCGATTTCATCGGTCACGTTGAACAGAATATCCCCCGGCGGGACCCCCTCCTTCTCCCATCCGGCCAGCACCTTGTCCAGGTACGCGAACAGCACCTTGTTGAACTCCGCCGTGCCCGGCGCAAAGCCCGTTTCCTTCTCCAGCGGGCACACGTTTGTGTCCCAGCCCAGGAGGACCGGCCCTCCCACCAGGCCATAATCGCTGATCGGGATGGTATATCCCATCTCGCGCGTCAACTTGTAGAAATCAGTGATGGAAGTCCCGTGCAGCGTGGCGGAGGGCGAGAGCCCGCGCTCGCGCATGAACTGCAGGTCTGCCTTCAGGTACGCCAGCCCTTTCGCCTTGCCGAAGGCGGCCGTCTCCGCCGTGCCGAGCCAGCTGTACCACGTGGGGCCGTAGTACGGGACTTCAAACAGTGGCGCGCCGGTCTCCTTCTTCGTGACATCCGGCAGGCTCAGGTCCAGCACGTTCAAGAGCAGCCCGACGCGCCTGCTGCCGCGTTCCGAAGAGAACTCGATGCTTCCGCGATAGAAGCCGGGCTTGGCCCCCTCCGGAACATGCAGCGTGAACCAGAACTGCCTCGGCAACCCCTTGAGCAACGCCACCTTCGCGGCCGGAACCATGTAGAAGGGGGTAAAGGTCGGCCCCGGAGTCGCGTACATGCGCACGAGGCGCACCTCCACTTCGCCGGCTGGCAGCACCGCCCCGTCGGGCCCCATCATGTCGCTCACGGACACAGAGAGAGAGGCGGCGTCATTGAGCGGGAAGATGCCCAGCGTGGCCGGCTCATACTCTCCGCGCGCGGCGAAAACGCGCACCTCGCCCGCCCTCTGCTCCGGGCGCGGTGCGACGGACGGTTGGGCAAGGTTCACGGTGTCGGGCTGGAACAGGATGTATCCCAACCGCTGTTCGTCAGCCGTCGGCGGCGGAGGAGTTGCCGGGGCCCATTTGCCGGGCAGCCAGCCCTGTTCAAACACCTTCCTCCGCGCGGCGGCTGCGGCGGCCAAGTCGCCGGCCAGTTCCTCCTTCTTCGCGCTCGGCGCGATGACCAGGCCGTTCAGATAGGCGTTGCCGCTGTTCTGCACCTTCAGCTTGCCATCCTTCACTTCCACGGTGGCCTGCTTGTACGGGAACCAGTCGTCGACGAACGTCTTCCACAGGTCCGTTCCCGGCGTAACGTCCGTATCGCTGCACTTGAAGAAGAAGTCGCGCTGATAAATTTCCGGCGTAATGGTGAGGTTCACAAGGCTGACGCCGTTGGCCGTGACGATCTGCGGGTTCGCCCAGGTGTACGCATAGTTCCCCCCCCATTGCAGGTAGCCGGTCCAGATTCCCACCTCGTACGATCCATTGGGAAGGTCCACCTGGAACGTGGCCTCCAGAACCGAGTCGTTAGCCAGCGGATCGGCAATGCCCCCGGCCACAGCCGTCTTGGGCTTGATGGTGAACCCGTACCCCCGCTGGGGCGTGTAAGCGGTTTCGGGATCGACGCCGGTGAAACCCGCGAGGACCTGCTGCCCTTTCGGACCGAAATCGAACTTCATCACCGTCGGCCTGACTGCATCCTCCGCCCCGAGGCTCGTGAGTGGAACGACGGCCATCACGGCAATTGCGACCGCGCGTCGCCAGTAGTGCGCAATATTCATGGGTCTCTTCCTATTGAGTTCAATCGCTACAGGTGGTCCCAGGCAGGCCCCGAACCATCCGCCCGCCGCCTCAGAGCAACATATTCAGCGCTTCCTCCACCGTCCGGGCCTTGACCTCAAAAGTCCGGCCGTCGATGACTTTGATATTCTCCCGGGCGACGGGAACGACGCCGCGCGAAACGAGTTCCAGGCGCAGGGTGACAGGCTTGCGGACCTTGTGCGGCTTGATCGCGCGGCACTTGCGGACCGCCCGGGCCGCGCCGTTGCGGATCCGCCGGTGCGCTTCGTCGGCAGTCAGCAGGATGCCCCCCTCCACGTCGAGTCCCTCTTTCACCTGCACGGCAACGACGCCGGGCAGCAGCGCCCGCGCTTCACGGCAGAGCTTGTCGTCGCCGCTGACCATGATCGTCGGCACGCCACGGTCCCCCGCCATGCCTGCGTCGAGCGCCACCTCCCCCGCCTTCTTTCCGTTCATCCAGAGATTCTGCCACTGGGCCGAGCTCATCGTATGTTCGAGAATGGCCGCGGCTGTCCCCGCCATGGCGTGATAGCCCAGAAGGATCAGCCCGCTGCAATCGGCGATTCCGGGAATGCGCTCCCTGAGCGACCGTCCCTGCACATAGCGAGCGCGAGGGTCGAGGTCATCCCAGAGAAGATTGAACCCCGCCCAATGCGCGTCGCGCACGACGACCTCCGTCGCGCCCCCTTCGAAGCATCCCTGCACACACGCGTTCACGTCGCGCGTCAGAAACGTGCGCGCCGCCGCATAGTCCGCCGTGCCCGGAGTGACTTGCGTGCTCCGGCAGATGCCGCTGATCCCTTCCATGTCCACCAGGATGAAGATCCTCATTCTCTTCTCGCTTTCCTTCTAACGGTGCGCAAAGAAATGCCAGCCGCCGAGCGTCGGTCCGTCGCCGGGATCGCCGGGCAGAAGCGCCTTGTAGTTCTCGGCAACCTTGCGGAAAGCGCCGGCGTACATTTCGATCACTTCAGGGTAGAACTTCTTGAACCAGGGGACGCTGTACGTGCGCGACATGATCTTCTCGCTGACCGGCAGGCTTCCTTCCGGCTGGCGGATATCCCGGTCACTGAACGCGATGCGCGTCGGGCGATGGTCGCCGTAGATATCCGCCGTGTTGAACAGCGCGTGCAGATGCAACGGCTTGTTCGCGCCCGGCGTGCAGGAGCATCCCTCCGCGCGCACCGCCTCGGCGAAACGCGTCACGGAGAGCCCGCCCAGTTCTTCCGGCGCGTAGAGACCGTGCGCGGAATACCAACCGCCCATCGTCGTTGAAGGGTCTTTGGGGTCGGTGCGATGCGCCCGAATGCCCGGCACGCCCTCCAGCAGGTCCCAGAAATAATTCATCGCCTTCCGAATCTCCTGGGCGCGCGCGTCATAATGTTTCAGTTGAACCCGCCCCACCGCGGAACTGAGTTGGTGGATGCGGTACTTGTGCCCTCCCAACGGCAGCCCCGCCAGCGGCTTGAGCTCCGGGCTCTCCACCGACTCCGGAGTCGCGAAGCGTTCATAATGACCCCAGGCAACCGCGCGCTCGAACATCCCGCGGTCGTCCGTCACCAGAATGCCCGCTTCGCCGATGGCCAGCGACTTGCCGCTCATGAGCGACATGGCCGCGACATCCCCGAACGTCCCCACCTTGCGCCCCTTGTACAGCCCCCCCTGCGCATGGGAGACGTCCTCGATCACCTTGATCTTGTGCTTCCGCGCAATCGCCATGATCGGGTCCATGTCGGCGGGGTGGCCGAGGTAGTGGACGACCATGATCGCCTTCGTTCGCGGCGTGATGCGCTTCTCGATATCGGCGGGGTCGATGCAGAGGGAATGCGGCTGCACTTCGGCGAACACCACCGTCCCGCCCAGGCAGAAAACCTGCAGGCAGGAAGCCCAATAGGTGACGCTGGGGCAGATGATCTCGTCGCCGCGTCCGACGCCGCAGGCGAACATCGCCGCCTCCAACGCCGCCGTGCCGGTGCTGTGCGCCAGGGCGTAACGCCGCCCCTGCCACGCCGCAAATTCCTTCTCGAAGGCATAGGTAACATCCAGCCCGGACATGGCCCCGCGCCGGAGCACATCCAGCACAGCCGCTTCATCCTCCTGGGTGATGATGGGCCAGGTGAATGCGTCCCTGACATCCTTGGCATCGCATTGAACAGCCTTGGCCCCGCCCAGAAGGGCGGGGGTGGAAGACGCGTCTTTCATACAACCTCGTTTCATTCAAACCATGTAAACCAGAATTTCCCAAGGGCAATCACGGAGTCTGTGCTTTCAACTGAGGCAGGAAGAAGCGGTCTGGATCGCCGCAAACAAAAGGCGGCACACCGGTGAGCGTGAAATGGTTGCTGTTATCCCCTTCGGACATGAACAGCCGCCAGAGCTTGCCCGTCTGCTCTGGTTTCGGCTTGATCTCCAACAGCGCAGGCTGCTCCTGAGGATAGTAGACCACACCCGCTTCAGCCCCCTCCGGATCAAACACCCGGCCCACACCGGCAATCGTGCGGGTCTTGAAACCGACGCTAAAGGATGTCGTCTCCTTCGGAACCCAAAAATACATCGCCAGGATGCCGGAGTTGAATCCCCAGTTGTTCGTCATCTGGAAGACGGCCTTGGGTGCGTCGGTCGTTACGTTCATGCCGCGCCAGCCGTCCGGGTCGGTGAACCGGATCATGTACTCGCCCGCCGCGGCCGCCGCGGGCAGAGCGATCTTCTCGGTCCCGAAGACGTACTGCTTGATGATCTTCCCATCCGGGCCGATCAGGTCGCCCTTGCTCGACGCGTAGGATCCCGCGCAGTCCACGGTGACGGGTTTGCCCGCCTCCTTCATGAAATGGAACGCGCCCAGCCCTTGCAGGGAGATCACGTTGCCTTGCCATCCTCGCAGGTTCGGCTTGGGCGCCTTCTCGCCGGCATCGACGAGAGCGGCCAGGACGAAGGGCATGCCGTTCATGTAGTATGTGTAGGCAAGCAGTGAACTGTCCCCGCCAAACCCGTCGAGCTTGGAACCGGGTTCATGATAGACGCTCAGACTGCGGCTGTAAGCCGAGGTGACCGACGCCTGAAGCAGCGCCGGATCACGCGTCAGCCAGTAAGCATGAGAGTCAATGCGTAATTCGCTGCCGTATCCGGCTCCGCCATGTCGTGCCCAGCGGACCAAACGATCAGCGCTCTCCTTACTGCGCGTCAGTATGTTGTACTTCTCCAAAGAAGGCGCATATCCCTGAAAATGTCCTTCCCATGGTTCGACAGAGAACTGCGAGCGCTTGAAAGCCTCCATCGGCTTCAGCAGGCGGGGGTCCCACGTGGCCTCATACGCCTCAATGATGGCGGAAAACGTGCCGCTCCCCTCCCGTCCCGTGCTGGGCGTGGGCCGCGCAATGATCGCCTCAATCCACTCGCGAGCAGTGTCCAGACCGCGCGGGTTGCCCGTGAAATAGTACCACCAGAACTTGTTCTCCACATTTGCCTCGAAGTACGAGGGCCCGGATCCGCCCATCCAGTGCAAGAAGTGCGGAAAGGTTTGTCCGGTAACAGCCTTGAACTCGGCGAAACGCTCGTCCCCATAATGCACCGTGTCCACGTCCATGACGTGCTGAGCGTTGCGTCGCGCCATCGTCAAGTAGAGGGGATCGCCAGAGCGCGCGTAGAGGATCCACGGCATCCGCGGCTCTTCATGGTGCGCCCCGTTCCAATGCCGGTGCATGGCGTACACATCCGCCTTGCCATACTGAAGGCCTTCGTGGAGGTCTCCGAAATTAAACATGCCATAATCGCGCAACCGCTCCGCCGTGCGCATGAAGAACTCAAACGGAGCACGGATGGAATCTTCCTCGATCGGAAATCGTTTGATGTCATAGGGATGGATCCGGCCGAAAGCGCCGCTTGCGCAAAGGCTCTCGGGGGACTGTAGCGCATGAGGGTCTTGTTGGTAGAGCGCGGCCAGATCGCCCAACTTGGGCCGCGAGGCCGCTGTCTCCCCAAAGATGAGGAGGAACTCGTGCGTCTTGGCCAAGCCCATGGCGTTGGCGCCGGGCGAGGCCGCCATCTGGCCCCATTCCGGACTCTCGCTGGACGGGACGAAATCAACGTACTCCTTGGGCGGCGTAAAGCTCAATTCCTCCCCCTCGTGGCAGAACCAGAGCAGCCCGACGTTGTTCCGGGTCAATTTACGGTCGGGCGTCTTCTCCCCATGACGGGGCCAGAAGTGGATCACCAATTGGGACTGCGCCGGACCGGGCACGACCTCCAGTTCCTTCGGGTAATTCTGCCAGAGGTCGCGCACGACCACCGCCGTGGAGCCGAGCGAAAACCAACCGTCGGATTTCTGTTTCCTGGCCTGTTCGACCTTCTGCCCTTCTTTGGGCAGCGCATAGAGGGCCAGGTCATCTATGTCGCGCTGGAGCAAGTAAGGATTCGCTGCGGCCGGCTGCTCAATCACCTGGCCGTCCACCCCGAATGCGGCGGCCTGTCCATTGGCGGGAATGCGCAGACCGATGTCGCGGTACCTGACCTGCGTGGTATCCTCCGTAATCACGAAGGTGTGATAAATCCTGAGGTATGGCTGGCCGGCATAGGCCACGATGTAGGTATGGTACTTGCCCAGCACGGCCGGCCAGCGGTCGCGCTTGTCGACCTGCACGGCCTGGACGGGATAGTGGCGGCCCGTGATTCGGATGACCACCCGCAGGGCGTTTCGCTCATGCACGACGACCTCAGGCGCCGGATCGAGCGACGCACGGTACTCACGCTGCTGATGGTCCAGCATGAAGGGGCCGCTTTCGGGCGTGCCGGAGAGTACCGTCTGGCCGTCCAGCAGAACTTTGTCGAGAAAGTTCGTGCCGCGCTTTCGGACAGTGAAGACCAGCCGCCCCGCGTCGACTTCGATGGCGTCCGCCGACTCCTTCACCTCCACAGGCCGGGCAATCACCGCGCGTCTGACTTGTGTGCCGTATTCAATGGAGTACTGTCCCGCCTTCCCGGCCTGCACCTCAGCCGGGAACTCAATTCGCATCCAGCGGACGAAATCCTGGGGCGACGGTCCCCAGCGATCGAGCGCCGAGAACTCGGCGGGGAGTTCCTTCCCCTGTTCATCCACCAATCGGACATTGGCCGGGTCCACAATGGCGCCTTGCGGGAACGCAACGGCGCTGGTGAAGTGCCAGGGCCCGGTCTTGACGGCGGCCCACGTAGTGAGCGGCATGCGGGCCAGAGATACCGGCTTGGCCTGTTGACCGCCGGTGGACGGCGGAACCTTGGTCTCCTGCACGGCCATGACCGACTTCTTCGCCAACGTCACGTCGTCAAACCAGACCTGCGCGCCGGCCTCGTGGAGCCAGGCGCCGACAACCAGCGTGTACAGTTGCTCGGTCTTGTTCGGCGCCACGAAGGTCCCCTCCAGGCGCTTCCATTCCGAGACGTCCTTGGCCTCGGCGGCCGTGACGTAGTTGATGTATTCCGCGCCGTTGTCGGGATTGAACCCCGTGGGCCCTTTGAGATAGGGCTGGATGAACACTGTGGCCCAGCCCTTGGATCGGTACCAGAGACCGTACTCGAATGTCTCGCCAGGGTGCGCCACGACGCTGGCGGGGGAGAGGTTCATAGCCACGCTGCCCAAGGACTCGAAGTCCTTTCCGCTCGCGCCTTCCAGCGCGACAGCGGAAAGTGAGGCGTTGCCGGAGTGCTTTTCCTGTCGGTCAACGAAGAAGCGCGTGTTCGGCCGGACGCGCACCGGCCAGGAGGCAGGCATCTGGCCGTCCTTTCCCAGTTCCTCGACGCCCGGGTTCGCAACCAGGTTAGTCTGCCCCTCAACAGCCGTTATGCCCAGGGAACCCGCGCAAACGACAAGCAATACCCGAGCCAGCATGCCGAAACGCATCAGACGCCCTCCCTCACAAAAAACCGTCAGTTTCCTGTCCGTCCAGCCAAGTCGTGCGCACAATCCGAGAGCACGTTTGTCCGGAATTTCTCAGATGACTGACGGGCCATAATCGTCGTGAACCTGCAGGTCGAGGCGCATCTGCTGCGCCTCAGTTGACCCCGCATCGCGTCCGCCACGCGCGCGGGACGCCTGGCCCACAAACTGAGGGCGGGCCACGAGCCTGCCCTCAAGTGCGTTACGTTCCGACAAGTCCTTCAGATCGGTAATGCGGGATTCCCCATCCATGGAAACGGGTGTCACGCTGCAGAGGACGTCCGGGACCGGCGTGGCGTTGTCCCGGCGGAGAGGCGGGGAGCCGCACGGCCCATTCTCCTGCCGCCGAAGCAACACGACCCGCCAACTCGCGTTGGCGGGTCGTGAAAGCACACTAACCGCGGAACAACCTTACGGCTGGTTGCCCTTCGTATCCATTCCTGCGGTCACGTCGAAACGGTGCCAGGTGGACATGCCGCTCGAATTCGGCAGCCAGAGTCTGGCGGTGTCGCTTGAGCCGGGTGTCCAGACGGCGCTGAAACTGTTGGTGCCGCCATGGTTCCAGTCGGTCCAACCATACGGCCAGCCATGTGTGCCGCCGTTCGAGCAGCGGTTGATGCTGGCGTACACCAACCGGTTGCCATCGGCGGTCATGTTGGCGCTGGCGCCGATATATTTGTCGTATCCGGCCGAGCCGCCATCAACGTCCAGCGCGGCGTACGCCCAGATCTCCTGCTGCTGCGGGTCGCCGTACCACTTGGCGCTCCAGTCGCCATAGAGGACGTTGTAGCCGTCGCGGTGCGCTTCCCATCCGTCCGCCACATCAGCCGCCTGCCCCTTATCGGCCATGCTCTTTGTCCACGCGTCGCTGATGATCGCGCGGCCGGCCAACTGTTTCTGAGTCTTAAACAGCGGCGCCCAATTCTCCGCGATCTGCAGACGCGGAGTGGTCCAGGGGATCGCACAGGGGAAGCAGCAGCCGCGGCTGTAGCCCTCCGTCCCAACGAACGGAACGTTCCGGTAGCAGTAGGTGGATTGGACGAAACTCCCGTAACTCGTGGCGCCGCCCGTGTCCTGCGGCGGGGCAAACATGACCTGCGAGTCCGTTCTGCCGCGCATATAGGAGCGAATCGTGTCGGAGTTCCAGGCCCAGGCGACCATGTTCTGGCTGTTCCACCAACTGACCCCCATGTTCGTGCTGCTGGGGCAGTAGAAGGTGCGAATGTCGGCGACGTAGCTGCTGCTGGCAAGGAAACCGAGGCCGGAGGGGCCGAGGACCGTCGCGCCCGCCCCACTGCCGCCGCCGAAACCGACGGCTATCGTGCGCCAGTACTTCTCAGGACCGGAGCTCCAGCTTCCGTTGACATTCCCCGAATACCCAACGGTCTGAACCGGGTGAGTGGTGTCCGTCCCGCGCACCCAGAGGCCCTTATTTTGCTTCACGTCGTTATCATAGAAGTCCGCGGCATAATAGCCGGGCCAGTTGCCCGCATTCGAATAGTCAAAAGTCTTGCACTTCGGGTCCACGCCGTAGGCGGTGGAGCAGGGGAAGTACTGGGCGTAGTCGCTGCTATAGCTTTCCAGAGCCTTGGAGAACTGGCTGAGGTTGTTCAGGCAGGCCGTGCGCCGCGCCTTTTCGCGCGCCGCCGCCAGCGCCGGCAGAAGCATCCCAGCCAGAATGGCGATGATTGCAATGACGACAAGCAGTTCAATGAGCGTGAACGCGCTTAAGAAGCTTCGTATTGTCTTCATACCCATCCCTTTCATTCAAATGCCTTTTCCAACAACCGACTCCGACCTCCCGATTCAGGCCGTCTCTGTCTTTCCGTTTCCCTCCTCAGCAAAGTTCTTGCGGAGTTCACCGAGTGTCGGTTCAAAATGCTCCCACATGACCTCATGCGCTTTCTTCACATCGCCCGATGCAATGGCGCGCGCGATCTCCACGTGCGTGACCGCCGTGATGCGCTTTTGACCGCGAATGACGGGCCGGATGGCCTGAGGAAACAACGTCAGGTAAACGGCCTTGATGTTCGCCAGAACGCGCACCAGTTCCCGGTTTGCACACAGATCGGCGATGGCGCGGTGGAACTTGAGTTCCAATGCCCTTGTCTTGTCGCTGTCGTCGGATTCGTTGATGCTGGCGTCCACCTCCTCGCCAAGCTTCAGCAACTCATCGGCCTGATCAAGGCTCAAGCGCCTGGAGGCGGACTCGGCGGCGGCGGCCTCCAGAGCCCGGCGCAACTCCAGCAATTCGAGCGCCTCTTCCACGTCCAGCCTTCGCACGAACACGCCGATGTGCGGAATCTGCTTGACGAGCCCTTCCGACGCCAGCCGCGTCAGAGCGTCGCGCACCGGCGTCCGGCTGACGCCATACTCCTCAGCAAGCTGCCGTTCGTTGAGCTGCGTCCCGGGCGTGAACTGCCCGTCAAGAATCGCATCCCGTATCTCGGCATATGCGTTGCCGGACCGATGTTGCACGTTATACTTGGTCAGTTCCGATATCGCCATGAATGCCTTCCCCCTCTTTGCCAGAACTAAATAACGACCGCAACTACCTGCGGAATTCCGTGTATACCAGATATAATATAGGCCGGGAAAGATAAAATGTCAAGAAAGATTCTGTCTTTAGGCGCCGAGTTCCAAGGCCACAATCGAGTGAATATCCAGCCGCGGCAGGCGGAAGAATACGGCACCTGTACGCTGGGAGAACTCCAGCATCTCCCCGCCGGGATAGCAAGTCACTTCGCTTACACGATTTAGGCGTAGCGTGATACCGATATTGAATATCGGGGCGACGTATTCCGGCAACTGGCGGAGAGAGTATCCCTTTTCGTTTCCGTAGTTTATGACGTGGCAGAGTATGCGACCCTCCTGGCTGGCCAGCGCAATCTCCACCGTGGGGGGAGCATCCGTTTCCAAAAGGCTATTTGGCGACATCTTGCGAATAATCCAGAGCATGGCGTCGCGCCATTCCAACTGCGTCTTGAGTCCGTACTGGGTGCAGACCGGTCCCGCGATGTACGCTGCGCACCCCTTTCCGGCGTCGCAGATCGTGGCGGCAGCTCCGATGACCTTCTCCCCGGGCGGTGGCAAGCCGACCCCCATCGCCTGATACTCCTGATCCGCGCCGACGCCGTGATACGGTTCTATCAGTTCCGCCAGCACGGTCGCCCCGTTCGCCTCGACGCGCATCCAACTCCCTTCCAGCAGCAGCGGCACGCCGGGAACGGCTCCGTACTCCTCGCGGAATCGGCCATACGCGCAGGCGTGCGGCACGACGCCAAGGGTTCGGATGCCCAGCAGTTCGTCCAGCGCCGCCTCTTTCCGAACGCGTCCGGCCTCATCCTGCGAAGCCGTTTCCCCGACGGCCAGCAGGCGTCCGCCCCCCGCCACGAACTCCGCCACCGCGCGCACGGTCGCATCGGACAACGCCGATTGCTCCGGGAGAATGAGCAGGTCATACGCCCCGACCTTCTGCCCCAGATCCGCCTCGTTGAGGAACTGAAAAGGGACATGCCCCTCCATCAAGATTCGCGCCGCACCGCGAAAAGGGATCATGGCCTTCACAAGGGAGCCGTGCGAATAGCCCACGGCGCTCTGCGCCGTCAGCGTGGCGGCCGAGTGCAGAACGGCGACATTCGCGAGGGGCTTTGCATCGCGACAAAGAGGCTCGCGTTCGCGGAGAAATGCGTTGAGCTGTTTCAACTGCGCCATGACTCGGTTGTCCAGGCGTCCGGTCGGGTGCAGGTTCGATCCCACGCACACCGTCCCGCCGTTGGCCACTATCTCCGCCGCTTGAAGCCGCATCGCCGGCTGCGGGCGCAAGTCCCAGTCCCACCACCAGTGCTGCATGTGCGACAGGAACATTTCGACCGGCAGCCCCACCGCGTTCGCATGGCGCAGGTAGGTCGGCGCGCCCAGCAGCGGATTGGTGTGCTCCTCCACGTCCAGTGAGAGATAGTCCACCCCCTCCGGCGGCTCCGGCTGCCGCGCGGAATGGGCGTAGTTGACCGCCAGCGAAAGCTCGGGGTGAAGCGTTCGCACGGCGTGGAGAATCCCTGTCTGCGCCGCATGGTGCCGCGCCTTGCGCCACAACGCATACTCCATCCACTCCTCCCGCGGAGCGCCGGGCGCGGGCAGTTCGCGCCCGAATTCACGCCGGTAGTCCGACCGGCACGTTTCGCATGCGCACAGCCGCCGGGTATGGGGCTCGGCGCCGATGTCCAGGAAGATGCCGTCGATCGGGTAGCGCTCGGCAATCTCGAGCAACTGAGGAATCAGTATCTTCTCCGCAAAGCCGCCGTGGAGACAAACGAAGGGGGTGGATGCGGTGCTCTCGGCGGCCATCATCTCACCTTGCGCCTGGCTGCGCTCGCGCCATTCCGGGTGCGTCTGGGCGTGGTAAGGGTCCTGTGTGCAGTTGTAATACGCGACTACGACGAGCCCTTCGGCCTTTGCCGCTGCCGTCATCTCCCCAAGGAAATCGCGAGAAAGTCCCGGATGCCGATGCCCGATCTCCGTCGGATAAAGGCTTTGGCCGAGCGAATCCTTCGCGAAGAGCCCCACGCTCCCGAACCCGCCCTCTTTCACCTGCCGCATGAACCGCTGCGGCTCCAGTTTATTGAACAGCTTGACGAAACCGGGGTGGTCGCAGTCCCAGAGGATTCGATAAAAACAGCCGTTCAGCGGTTTCTTTCGCGTCTTCATGGCGGCCCCCTTGCGCCGGACTCCGGCTATTCAAGCCCGAGGTCCGACATCAATTGCCTCACTTTGTCCATGTCCGCATCCGAAACGCTCGCGAGCGGAGAACGCAGGTAGCGCCGGGCGACCCCGTGAAGCTCCAGGATCGCGCGTTGCACCCCCTGATTCCCGCAGGGGAATCCGGCGCACCGGTCGAAGTACGGTTTGTCGACGTTCCGAAGAACGTCCTGCACAACCGGCTCATCGCCGGCCTGCACCGCAGCCCAGTAGCGCGCGCCGATCTCCGGCTTGAAGCAGGTGGGCCAGGAGAAGAACGCCCGGCAGCCATAGGGCCATTGCGTGTAATGCCGCCAGAGCAACCCGCCGGTCATGAGCTTCAAGCGCTTGCCGTAGCGCCAGCTGACATCAATCCCATAGTCCTCGGTGCCATCCTCCTTGAAGCAGCAGATGTTCGGCGTCTCCAGCAGCGCGTCGAGCACTTCACGCGAGGGGACGCCGACCAGCATGATCGGCATGATCTTCGCAACGGCCTTGTAGTGCGAAACCAGCGCCGGGGAGGTCATGGCGTTGATGGCGGGAAGGTTCATGAGGACGTCCACGCCGAGGTCGCGGCAGAACTCGGCGAACTTCACCGCCTGCCCCGTCCACCAGGTGCTGGTAGCGGCCACCGTCAGCGCGCGGCCGCGCGTCTGATCCACCAGCACGCGCGTCAATTCGGCCACCTCCGACTCGCTCATGTACCACAACTGGCTGTCGCCAGCGGTCAGCAGGCTCACCTTGCTGCCGCCGGCAATGCCGACTTCAATCTGATTGCGCACCCCCACCCAGTCAATCGCGCCGTCCGGAAGAAAGCTGGTGAAGATGGAGTTGACCGGACCGTCCAGAAGCGCCTTGACCTCTTCGGAAGACTTGCGAGCCATGGGAAGTATTCCCTTCTGAAATTCTCAGCGAATATCCAGCCGCAGCAGGCGGATATTGGTTGACCAGTTCTCAAAACACCAGAAAGCGACCAGAACCTCTCCTGAGGGCAATTGCAGGAGCGACGGATAGCCGAACTTCAGGTCGCTCAGCCCGTCGGCGACGCTGGAGGTGCCGTCCATCCCGGAGTTGGACAACCCCTTTCCCCACAGCAGGGCGGACTCGTCGATGATCCAGTCATCCCCCTCCAGGTGCGACAAAGTGCCCCAGAGCCCGGGGCTGTCATCGCGGCGGTACACGCACAGGAGGCGGCCATCCGCCAGCGGAAGAAGCTTGCAGGTCTGCCCGAGGAACCCCGTCGGACGCGGCGCGCCGAACGTCTCGCCCTTGTCCGCGCTGAAACAATAAGGGGTGGGAAGCGTGCGACCGGTGAGCGGGTCATACGCCCAGGAAACCGCCAGCAGCCGCCCATCGGGCAACGGAGCCACCGATTGCTCAAAGTGAATGGTTCCCGTCTTGCGCCCGTCAAAACTGACCCCGAAGCGCAGCCAACTCTTGCCTTGGTCATCGCTGATAAGCACGATAGCCATGTCCCCGGAGGGATGCTCGCCGTTCCACCCGCGCCAGGTGCCCGTCGGGGCCAGCCAGCGCCCGCCGGGAAGTTCCACGATGCGATGACATATCTCGAACCCGGGCCCCACAAGGGGCGGGGCAATGACCTTCGGCTTTCCCCAACGACGTCCCCCATCCGCCGACTTCAGGAGGATGAGTTCCATCGGCGCCATGCCCTGTGTCTCGCGGTTCACCTGCCCTTCCTCCGGGTTGTCGCGGCGCCAGCGTCCTCCGAAACCGACAATCGAGCCATCTCTCATCTGGCAAAGGCGAAGGCTGACGGGCAAGGCGCATTGCGCTTCATCCGTGGGAAGCTGCCCCTGAAACTGCCAGTTCCGTCCTTCGTCGGAAGAGCGCGACAGGTGTGTGCGGTAGTCCAGGCTCTCCACCGCATCGCAAAGATCGAAGCTGCACAGCAACTCCCCATCGGGGCGGCGCAGCAGGGTTGGATGATAAGCCTGCCGGCTGCGCAGGTGCGGCTTCGGGTTTCGGTACACAAATTCCGAGGATCGGCAGGCCAGCAAGGGTCATCCCTCCAAACAGAAGATCTCATTCTTCGTCGTCAAGCGGCGGATATCGCAGTACTGCGCGGCGCTGAGCTTCTTTTGATCGGACGTGGCGAGGCTCAGAATAGCCACCTCGGCCCAATCCCAATCATTGAAAACGATGTAAGCCGGGGACAGGCGGGAGACGGTCAGGCCCAGGTTCCCCGGCCGGCTCGGCAGCAGGACGCGCCCGGTATCCACCTGCCACCGCCGCTGGTCATGCGGGATGTTGCAAATGCGTATGGGGTAGTCCATGACCACCTCCGTCCCCTCCTCGTCGCGGAACGCCGTCCTTCCGTTGAGGCAGCGGTTCCCCAGGATCGCGCTGCGGATTTCGTCGTACTCCACCAGCTTGCGCACGCGCGCGGCGAGCGCCATGTCCACCTCCACTTTCAGCATGGTGGAGCTCTGGCCGCAGTGCGTGGACATCTTCTGCCCGACGCGGTGCGCCTCGCACAGGTCCGGGCGCGCGGCGGCGAAGCACTTGATGATCATGTACTCTTCCCCGGGGGAGGCGATCATGACGAATTCCGACGCCGGCTGATGCACTAGGTTCGCCGGCGCATACATGGATTCCGAAATGCATGACGCGGTCAGGTAATACGTTGTGCCCGGCCCGCCGCGGGGCGTGAGCGTGCAACTCGCATCCACCTGCAGCCGCGGCGTGTGGTTGGAGTGGTCCGTGGTGAACTTCAGAAAGCTCCGCGCAAAATCGAAATGGTCCATGCGTCCTCTCATTCCGGCCAAACGGCGCTATTGAAACACCACGTCTCCCATGGCCTCGAAAGAGTGGAACGATCTTTGCTCCATGTTGGGCGACCAGAGGGACAACTCCGGCTGCTCCGAGGCGGTGAGGTTATGAACGAAGCGCTCCCGGCCCAGGTTCATCTTCCACCGCGTGCCTTGCGTCGGAGGCGGGACGCCGAGCGTTTTGAAAGGAATGGCCATCTCCACGGACCAGCGCTTCTCCTCGCGGTCCATCCGCCCCACGTAACTCCAGTCGCCGTTCCACGAGGCATCTTCCTTGCCGGCGAGCGGGTCCGCCGGGCCAGCGCACAACCCAAGCGCTCCGTCAAAAGTGGAATCGGGCAAGGCACTGCAGATGAAGTGATAATACCGGTCCCCATGCCCCATCGGGTCGGCGAAGACCTCCACGCAGTCCTGGGCATACACGTCGCCATCGCGTCCGTGCGGCCTGAGAGAACTCTCCAGCTTCTCGATGAGCGGTTCCACGCACTCGAAGGCGACATAGATATTCTGGTCGTCGTACAGCAACCTGACGAGCGTCGGCGCTTCGAGCCGGCCCATGCCGATCTCAACGAACTCCCCCGTGTCGGCCGCGGCCCAGTCAGCTTCGGCCAGCAGGCCGTCAAGCTTGAGCGGCGCCGTGGCGCGGCGCACCCGCATCGTCTTACGTCCCACTGTCGGAAGAACGTTCTTTTCGAGGGACGCATCCGCCCGCCAGTCCCCCGGCGCGGGCAACCGTATCTCGCGGCTCGCAACATAGCGAACCGTCCCGGTCCATCCATCGGGAATGACGTCGTACAGAACGATGAGTCGGCCTGGGGCAATCTCTCGAATGCCGCCATATTCACTCCAGCGGCGGAAACGGGGATCCTGACCTTGCGGAAATTTGATCAGATCTTCCCATGTGTCGCCCTGGTCCTTGCTGACCGCCAGGTACACCGGAGCCCTTGGGTTAAAGCTGTCGCCTCCCGTTCGCCACAGGAAGCCGCAGACAAGCGCGCCATCAGACAGCTCGATCATGTCCGGATCGACCCCGAAGAGGCCGATAGAATGCGGTTCGGACCATGTCGCGCCGTCGTCATCGCTGTGGGTCTGGTACAGGTGGGTATCACGCCCCGTCCGCATCACGCAAATCAGGCGGCCGGCCTTCGGTCCGGCGGACAGGCGAATCATCACCGGCTCGTCGAAACCCTCCTGCCCCACGGCGGGATTCACGGCAATCGTTGAGAGATATCCCCAGGAGCGCCCTCGATCCGCCGAGCGCAGCAGCACGCAACGCATCTTGAGCATCGTGGGTTGGTAGGCGACCGGGGTATTGTCTCCCTTGAACAGGCAGTACACCGGGGTGATCAGGTCGCCCCCCGGAAGTTCCACCAGCGGGCGGTGGAAGCAGATGCTGCTGCCCGGGCGGCCGGAATCGTCGTAGCCGGTCTTCGCCTGGGGAAGATGGACCGTCACCGGGATCGGGCCTTGGAGTGTCCCGCAATCGTCGCGCGATTCCCAGAGGCTCCCGGTCCAATTGCCGTCGGGTAGCGGCCCGTCGGCGATCCACTCCAGAAGCATCACGGTTCCGTCTTTCAATTCCGTCGCCGTGCCCTCGAACCTGGGTCCGGGCGCCACGGGTTCATAAGCGCTGGACGGCACGACTCCCTTGGGCGACCATCGCTGCCAGCTCTTCCCTTGGTTGCGCGAAATGATCCACCCGGGGATGGAGGGGAAGACGTTCCTCTCCGGCAATTGATACCCCGGCGGAAGGCTCAATTGCGCCATGGCAACCAGCGTGCCCTTTGACGTCTGGAACATGTACACTTGCAAGCCGTCCGTCAGGACAATCTGTTCAGGGCCGATCTCAACAACGTGCGCATCTCGACCTTCACGAGTAACCGTTCCCTCTTTTGAGGCGCATCCGGACGCCACACTGAGGGACAGGAAACAGGCCAGGACGAGCAGCCCCGCGCTCCCGGTTTCAATCGTCTTGTGCTTAATATCGCGCGCGGTGACCGGGCAGCCGGCATCCACCTGCAACCGCGGCGTACGATTGCAGCGGCCGGCATTGCGTTTCACAAGCCTGCGCGCAAAGGCCAAATGGCACATACGCTCTCGCTCTACTGAAAGACCACGTCTCCCATGGCCTCGAAGGAGCCGAACCGGCGTTGCTCCAGGTTGGGCGACCAGAGCGACAATTCCTCCGGTGCACCCGGAACGGAGACTTGCACATAACGCTCGCGGCCCAGGTTCATCTTCCACATCGTCCCCTGAGTCGCCGGCGTAACGCCCAGCGTCTTGAATGGCATGGCGATCTCCACCGTCCAGCGCTTCCCTTCAACATCCATCCGCCCGGCGTAACTCCATTCCCCGTTCCATGAAGCATCTTCCTGGCCAAAGAGCGGGTCCACCGGGTCGGTTCGAAGCCCGAGGGCCCCGTCAAAGGTGGAATTGGGAAGGGCGCTGCAGATGAAATGGTAGTAGCGGTCCGCATTCCCGAGCGGGTCGATGAAGACCTCCACGCAGTCCTGGCTGTACACGCCCGAATCCCGTCCGTGGGACTTCAGCGTGGCCTTCAGTTTCTCAATGAGCGGCTCCTCGCATTCAAAGGAGGCGTACAAATTCTTGTCGTCATACAGCAGCTTCACGCGCGTTGGCGCGTCGAGCCGCCCCATGCCGATCTCGACGAACTCTCCCGTATCGGCGGCGGCCCAGTCGGCTTCGTCCAGAAGGCCGTCAAGCTTGACCGGCGCCGTGGCGCGGCGCACCACGATCTTTTTGCGGCCCACGCCCGGCAACACTTTCTTCTCCCGCAACGCATCCACATCCCAGTTCACCGGCGCGGACAATGCCGCACTCAAGGTCCCCCCCGCGAGCGCGCTGGTCTGGCTGCCGTAGGCGAACATCGGCGGGAAGCCGTCGAACAGCGCGCGCGGCCCGCCCTTGACGAACAACTCCTTCACCCGCGCATCGCGCTGCTTGATCGCCCGAGCCAGCGGCTCGAAGGTCTGCCAGTTCGGTTCGATCTGGTACGCATGATAGAGATGGAAGATGTTCGCGATATCCTGCACATAAAGGAAGGAGCGCTCCACCAGGTGAAGGCGGGCGTTCACCGCGCCGCTGGGCTCCAGTTCTTTCGCGCGCGCCAGCTTGGCCTCCATCTTCTTGAGCAAGTCGGGCGGGAAGAAATAGGAATACTGCGTCTCCGGAGATCCCGGCATGGTGGGCAGACCATAGGGCGGCAGCACGGGCGTCCAGGAAGAGTCCGCCCCGTTCAGCTCCAGCCGCGCATACAACGAATCGAAGAACTGCTTCATCGGCACATACGCTTTGCCGAACGCCGCGCGGTAGTAGTTGTCCAGTTCGGCCTGCCAATCGCAGTCCGGATTATCGAGGCAGGCGTTGTAGACATAGTAGACCGGGCCTTCCAGCCCCCAGCTTTCGCCGAGTCCGCAGCAGTACACGCCGCGCACATGCTGGTCGCGGAAGAACTTGGTCTGCTGAGCGATCATCCGCGGCGTGGACTTCGGCGCGAAGCCCAGCGCGTGATATTCCCCCCAGTTATAGAGGTAGACGAAGAACTGGTCGGCTTTCCCCTGCCACGCCGCGAAAGCGCCGTAATCGTAATGGCAAAGCTCGATGACGACGTTCGGCCCGAAATGGGAGATAGTCTTCGGCGGATCATAGGTCGGACCATAGGCAAGGATGACCACCTTCTTCCCCGGGCGGTCCTTCGCCAGGCGCTGCGCCAGCATATTGTGGACGATCCAGACGCGTTCGTTGGGGTCGGCATGAATAGCCACGCACTTGTCGCATTCGCAGGGCCTGTAGCCGTCGGTCTGGGCCAGTTGCACCATGTTGAACCCGGCGTCCAGCCAGCGGAGCATTTCGGCGTAGATCAGATTCTGCACTTCGGGGTTGCCGATGCACAGATGATTGGACGCGCTGTTGCGGACGCCGCCGAGCATTGCGAAGTACTCCGGATGGTCCTTGGCATACTTCGCGGCCGGCACCGCGTCATAGTAGGAATGTCCGCCGTAGGACTTGTAGGCTGCGCTGCTAAGGAAGATCGAGTTGAACTCGTATCCTTCCGATGGATTGAAGGCCGCCACCCAGTCGAAAGCGGGCGTCCATGAGCGATTCAGGTTGGCGGGCGCGGCAATCGAACTGCGCTTGGGAATCTCCGTTCCGAGCTCTTGCGCGTTGGGCACCAGCCACCGCGCCCCTGCGTAGTCGTGAAGGAAGATGTGAACCGCTTTCCGGCTGGCCGCCGTGACGCACACCGGGTTGTCCTTGATGTTCTTGCTCTGGTCGTTGCCGGCGAGATACAGGTCGCCGCCGGATACGCGGAGGACGCAACTCAGACCCGAAAGCTTATCGACGTCCAGACCGATCTTCTGCGCTGCCTTGGTTGCGCCGATGAACACTTTGGTTCCGGCGGGCGCTTTGGCTTCCTCGACGATGGGGAGGCGAACGCCGGTGGATTTCTCCAGAGTGCTGACCAGGAAGTTCGCCGCGGACTTTGCCAGCGCATTGTTCTCATCCGGCACCACCACCGTGGCGGTCGCCTTTCCGTCACGCACCAGACTGATCCCTTCCTGCGCCCAAGAGGCAGAGACCAAACCGACGGTCATGACCGCAGCGAACAGACATGGAAATAGGTGTCGGCAAATCATCGCGCGCTTCTCCAGAGGGAAGGGAATTGGGCCTCTTTACTTTGCACGGAGACTATGGTATACCACGAATACCAGTTATTCTAGTAAGTGATTATCGGCCTGTCAAGCGCTGCCTGTTTGTCCGGCACCTCGCAGCATCTCTTGACGGCTATCGGCTCCGCTGGAAGGTTGCGATGCAAGCAGAGGTAATCCAACCGTGGGCTGCCGTCTCCGCAGCGGCGTGGGCGAATGCATCGAAGGCCGTAGTCGTGGCCGACATGCGCCGCTGTCTGCCTCCCTCTGCGCTGACATCACGACTCGCCAAGGGCTGTTGGAAGGTTATCCTCTATGAAGCGGAGGAATTGACCGGCAACATGGTCTGGGCCTCGGGTGACGCCGATGTCGCGCCTCTCCGGCTTCCGTTGTGCGTCAGCGGCTGGCATGCGCTGTTCATCGGCCTCTATGCCACTAACGCCACACCGAGTCATGCATGGCTGAAGCTGGACGGCGAAACGGCGCCGACACCGATAGCCAGCTCAAAAGGTCCCGGCTACTGGTGGATGCAGGAGGTCTTTTGGAAAGTGGCCGAGTTGAAACCGGACCAGTGCCTGCACATCCAGCACGTGCCGTTGTCGGACAATGCCGCCGCCGGCTGCGGCGTGGCGTATGTGAAGATGATCCCCCTACATGCCGCAGAGATAGCGGGCTTCTGCGCCGATCGAGATGATGCGAAGCCCAGGCGTCTTGCCACCACGTGCGACCATTTCAGTTTCATGGCGGCCAGGCGTCCGACCACGGTCGAATCATTGTTGTCCGAATTGGAGATCTTCAGGGACACGGATTTCAGTACTCTCCTGCTCCATATTGGCGGCGCGGACCAAGTCTGCTATCCTTCCCGGCACGGCACAATGTGGGGGCAGGCGCAGAACAGTTTCGCCGATAAGGGTCAGTGCTGGCAGGCCGAATCCTGCAGGGAACTGGCGCGCAAGGGTATCAACCCGACGAAAGTGCTGATTGACGGGGCTCACGCCTTGGGTATGAAAGTGCACATAGGGTTCCGTCCCGCCCTCTGGTCGTACCACGAGCCTTTCACAGACTTCTTCGAGTCCCCTTTCTTTGGGCAACACCCGGAATGGCGGACGGTGGATCGGGACGGGACGCAGGTGGCTCGGATGAGTTGGGCCGTGCCGGAGGTCAGGAAGCACTTGCTCGACGTGCTGGGGGAGGCGGTGGCCCTCGGCGCCGACGGCGCACACATCGTGTTCACGCGCGGGTTCCCCGTCACATTATACGAGCCTTCGTTCTGCGCACTTTTCCAGGCGCGGTTCGGCGAGGACCCTCGACGGCTGGAAGAATCAGACCCGCGAATAGCCACGCTGCGTGCCGACATCATCACCACATTCGTCCGCGAATTGCGGACCGTGCTGAATGAGGAGGCGAAGCGGCGGGTGAACGGCCGACGGCTCGAAATCAGCATGACTACGCTGAACTGCGAAGAGGACAACCTTCGCTACGGACTCGACCTGCGGCGGCTCGCCAGGGAGCAGTTGATTGACGAGGTCTATCCCGCCATACATAAATTCACGTTCGGCGGCGTCAAGCGCGTGTGGGACATGGACTTCTTCATGGAGGCGTGCGCCCGCGAGGGAGTGCGGGTAATTCCGATGATCGATTTTGCGCACGTCGGCCACCCCAACGCCAACTATTGGCCCTACCCCACATTCCTGCTCAAAGGAATCGAATGCTATGAGAAGGGGGCCGCCGGAGTGGGCTTCTGGGACCCTGCGGTCGTGAACGCCAATGATGAAGCACCCCATGAGTACTGGAAGATCATCTCGCGCTTCGGACATCTCGATGAACTCAGGGCACGTTTGAGTCTGAAACCTTCCAAACCGGTGTTTCGGAGTATCCGGCGCCTGGGTGAACACCGATTGGACGCGCGCTTTCCGCCCTACTGGGGCGGATGAATGAATCGCTGAATGCCGTCAAACGAGCAATGACAATTTCTTCTCATGCTGAACCTTGAAGGAGAGGACATGCAACGTTCCTGGATCGCCCTTCTGCTCCTCGCCGTCTGGATGGCCTCACCGGCCGCCGCAGAAACGATTCCCGCCGGGCCGACGCCGCAGGATGATCACACGCTCTTCCTGGCTCACCTGAACGGCCCGGGCATGGACGCGGACTTCGCCAAGGGCAATCCGAAGCCAGCCAAGTTCGATGGCTCGAAGCCGGTCTTCACTGACGGCAAGTTCGGCAGCGCGCTGATGATACCGGGGCCGATCGTCTACTACTCCCCCACAGGCAACATCAACCCGCTCAAGGGCACGCTGGATTTCTGGCTCATGGATGCCGACTTTGACCACTCCAGTTGGGGCGGCCGCCGCTATCTGTTCCACTCCGGCGGCTGGGAGGCCGGGAGATCGTGGTGCATCGAGCTGATTCTGGAGAAGGACTTGTTGATTTGGCGTCAGTTGTATACTGATGCGGGAGTCAACGGGGGCGTCTTACTGTGGGGCGGACATGTTCCGGCCGGCAAGTGGCTTCACGTCGTGGCGAGTTGGGATGTGGAGGCCGGAGATGCCCGCCTGCTGTATGACGGGCGCGAGTCCGTTCGCACCACGTACAAGCCGGAGGACATCAAGGCGTTGAAGAGCCTTATCGAGGCATGTCCCCCGCTTCAACTGATGCTGGGCTCGGAGTTCGCCAACAAGTCCACCGTGCTGCTGGACGAGTTCCGCATCTCGGACAATTTCCGCGCCGCAACGTTCACGCCGCCGGCCGCTGAACCGACGATTCTGTCTTCATACGGAGACGGCCCGCGCAGCGATTACGTCCCCACCCGCCAGGTGGTGACGCCGCACATCCCCTGGGCCAACCCGTACTATCGCGGCAAGACGAGGATCCTCGTGCTGGAGGACTGGACCCGCCTGCGGGAGACGGTCGAACTGGCGCAGCGGCTGGACGTGGAATACGACGTCGTGCCGCTCACCACCGGCGGCGACACGCGCGGGAGCTTCGGCAAGATGGCCGATTACGAGAAGGAGATGATCGCCGCCAAGCTGGCGAAGAATCCTGAGGTCGTCATCCTCGGTGCGCTCTCCTCCAAGTGGTTCCCCGACGACACATGGAAGCTCCTCTCCGACAAGGTGGCCGGAGGGATGGGGCTGGTGTGGCCCGGGATGGATCCCAAGGAGGAACGGCTGGTCGAACTGCTCAAACAGCGGGTGGATCCCCCTCCCTTCCTGCGCAACGGCCCACCGCTTACGCCGCTCTCCTCCATGTTGGGCGGCAGCTACAGCAACGTGTACTCGATGGCGACCAACGGACAGGGGCGAGTGATTGGCACCTCCTGCAATGACCACCATCGCCGCTACTCCGCTCTCATTCCCATATATTATGCCGGCGACGAGGAGTTCCATTTTGCGCTCCTGACACGCATGGTCCTCTGGGCCGCGAAGAAGGAGCCGGACGTCAGTGTCGTGGCGCTGGCGGATGGGGATGGTATCCCCGCCATGCATGCGGACAGGCCGGCGGACATCATGATCACCTCGAAACGGGAGGCCCCTTTCAACGCCCGCCTGGACGTGGTCGTGCGGGACACCTCCGCCGCCTGGGATATGTTCGAGAATAAACGTCTCGGCACGGTGGAAATAGGCCGCGCCACCTACCCTGAGTTGACCCGCAGTACTCAGCGCGTCACCCTGGCGCCGGGCGTCAACAAGGTCTCCGTGAAACTCCCGGGGCTGCCGCGTGGATATTATTCTGTGGACGCCCAGCTCTACGATGAGCAGAACCGAGCCATCGAATGGGATAGCGCCTTTGTCCGCGTCATCTCCAATCCGACGATTCGCGGCATGGCTCTGGACAAGGATTCCTATGAGAACGGGAACACGGCGGTCTGCACGGCCACCGTGGATGGCGAGACACAGAACGCGCGTATCGATTGGGAACTCCGCGACCTGTTCAGCCGGCTCCTGGCCCGCGGCTCCGTGCCCCTGGAGGCGAACGCCAAGAGCGCGCGGGTGGAAGCACCTGTCGCCAACGCCCTGACGCGCGTTCTGGAGTTGACGCTCAAGACCGTGCGCGGCAACGACGTCGTTCAGACCGTTCGCAAGCCTCTGATGGTCGCGCTGCACCGCAACCGCGATTTCTCCTATCTGCTTTACGGCGGCATCCCCTGGCTCGATGCGGAACTGGGGATGACGGGGGTCATTTCCGGAGCGTGGCCCGGCAACGAGGCGCGCATGGAGGCCTCCGACATTGACATGTTCTTCTGGTGCGACGTCCCCGGCTTCAATTCCCACGCCCCACGCCAGGTGAAGGTGCGCCAGCCCTGCCTGACGGACCCCGCAACACGCGCCAAGGCGGAGGAATACTTCGCGCAGATCGGCCCCCTCTGCCGCCAGGAGGAACCGTTCGGCATCATCGCGACGGACGAATGGGAGTACATGTCCTACCTGTGGGCCAAGGAGCCGGGTGAGGACCTCTGCCACTCCCCCACCTGCCTGGCCGGCTTCCGGGAATTCCTGAAGAGGGATTACGCCATAATTGAAGCATTGAACCGCGAATGGGAAACGACCTACAAGGCCTGGAGCGAAGTGGAGCCGATCCTGGCGAAAGACGCGGCCGCTCGCACAAACAAGTCGCCGCTCGTCGACGCATGGCGGTTCAACGAGTGGAAGCTGGCGGACTACCTGACGTTCTGTGAGCAGTCCGCTCGAAAGCAGTTCCCCGGCGCGCGCGTCGGCATGTCCGGCACGCGCTCCGCAAACGGCTATACCGCCTACGATTATTGGCGCCTCATGAATGCCAGCCACATGATCGCCAACTACGGCGGAGTCATGCCGCGCCAGAGTCAGTCCTTCCAGACGCCGCAGGACTTCGTCACGATGTGGCGCGGCTACACCTCGAATTTTCGCGAACCCGCCGGCGAGCTTGTCTGGGAGGCGCTCGCAAGCGATTTCGACGCTTACGCGAACTACGCGTACTACGCCGACTTCGGCCCCTTCATGCCGGACTACACCGAAGCGCCGGGAGCGCGCGATATGGCGCGGGTCTACCGGGAAACGCAGCGCGGACTCTCCACGCTGCTCAAAGGGGCCAAACGCCTGAGCGACCCCATCGCCATTCACTACTCGCAGGTCAGCGCCCATGTGGCGACTCTCGGCCTCGTGCCGAAGCTCGACTTGAACCTCTTTGAGGCGAACCAGACCGGCCTGACCAGCCTGCTCACCGATTGCGGTTACGAGTTCCGCTATGTCTCCTACGAGGAGATCGAGAAGGGCGTTTTGCAAAAGGAGGGCTTCCATCTGCTCATTCTCCCGATGTCCACAGCAATCTCGGACAAGGAAGCCGAACAGATTCGGGCCTTTGTGGCCGCGGGCGGAACGGTGATGGGGGACGCCTGGACCGGACTCTTTGACGGCCATGGAAAGCCGCGCGGCAAGGGAGTGCTGGACGATCTCTTCGGCATCGCGCGCGACAAGCCCGCCTCCGACCTCTCATTATTGCCGATCACTCTTCCAGAAAGGGTCAAACTCACCGGACGGACCTTCGGCGAGCAGCAGGCCATCCACGCCGAGAGCGGCATCGTCATCGCTGGCGGCGAAGCGCTGGCGCACTTCGGTCCCGACAAGCCGGCTCTCATCCGAAAGGCCGATGGAAAAGGACAGGCCCTCTTCACCAATCTGCTCTTCACGGATTACGATATCTTCCGCGCCGGCGGCGCCAATGGCGAGGTGGGCACGGTCACGCGCGCCAAGGGGGAGCGGCGCATCAACAGCCAATCCCTCTACCAGGGGATTCTTTCCCTGGCGGGCCTGAAACCGGTTATCGTCATCGAGAACGCCACGCCTCCGAACCAGAGGCAGGTCAACGCGGAGGTCATTCGCTACTCCGACGGCGAGGGCGAGTATGTCATGCTCTGGACCGGGCTGTCGCAGGCGCTCGACTCCAAAGAACGTGCGTCCAATGAGGTCACGGTTCATCTCCCGGCGACCGGCCACGTCTATGACGTCCGCCAGGGCAAGTATGCCGGGCGAACGGATGCAATCAAGATGACGCTGACCGAAGGAGAACCGGCGATCCTGGCTTTGCTCCCCGACAAGGTCGAGAAGATCGCGGCCGCGTTTGACAAGACCACAGTGAAACCGGGGACCGTGCTTTTGCTCTCCATGAGCAACGCCACCCCTGCGGCAAAAGCGCAGCGCCGGGTATATCACGTCGAGGTGATGGACCCCAAGGGCGCGCTTGTGCTGGTCCATACCATGAATGTCAACGCGCCCAAGGGGTCCGCGACGGTTGCCGTTCCCCTGGCGCTCGACGCCGCAGCGGGGGAATGGAAGTGCGCCGTCACCGACGCGGCCTCCGGCGTGAAGGCCGAAACGCGCTTTGTCGTTCAACCGGCCGAGCCCGCCGCTCCTTGATGAGCCAACCTTAACGGAGGATGAACCTTGACAGGCGCCGTCCGTCGCAAACGGGACGATGAATTGGTGTTGAACATTTTCGCAGCCGCCATCGGATTCGCGCCGAAGCGCGTCTGGTGCCCTGCGCCCTCCATCGAGCACCGCACCGCGCCCTATCCCGCGCCGGGAACAATCCGCATCGGCACGAAAGACACCGCGGAGGCGGGGGCGCGTTTCAGCCCATCGCCGTATGCCGTGGTGGTGGAGAGTGGGACGCACCGCGCCTTCATCGGAGTGCAGGCTGAAGCCGGCTGGCATCGATGGAACTACGCCGCGTTCGACGTGACTTCAAGGGGCGTCCGCGTGCGGGTGGATCTCGAAGGCCACACTCCCCTTCCCGCAGCCGCGAAGCACATTCGCGCGCGCGTCATCGCGGGCGCAGCCGGAGAAGATCGCTACGCGCTCCTTCGACGCGGACTGGCTCGTCTATATCCCGCGGCGTACAAAGCCCGTGCCCGGAAAACGCCTGCCTGGTGGAGCCGCCCGACCTATTGCGGCTGGGGGGACCAGGTCGGCATGTCGCTGGCGTTGGAGGGACCGGGCCTCGAATCCCGGTGCCTGGCCTACTGCATTCAGGGGCTTTACGAGCGTTGGATCCGCCGTCTGGACGAAGCGGGTGTTCCGTTCGGCACGGTGATCGTTGATGGCGGCTGGTCTCCCGGCGGCGTATGGAAACCGCACCCGGCGCAATGGCCTGATCTGAAAGGATTCATCGCTGGGCAGCATGAGAAGGGGCGGCGCGTTCTGCTCTGGACGCCGCTCTGGTACCACGATGGCTTGCCCGACGCCTGGTGCGCCTTTGCAGGCAAGAAACGCCTGGCGGCGGATCCGACGCACCCGGCCTACCGGCGGTTCCTCGCCGCCCAGGTGCGCCATCTGCTCTCCCCGGACGGGTTCGACGCGGATGGTTTCAAGGTGGACATGCTCTCCTGCATTCCCTGCGAACGCGGCGCCCGCTCCTACGAGCATTTCGGCCGCAACCGGGCAATTGCGGACCCCCACCCCCTCATCCGCCTCCACGTCCGCGCCTGGGGTTGCGAATTGCTTTACCTCCTGCAGAAGACCCTCTACCGGGCCGCCAAGGCCGCGAAGTCCGACGCGCTGGTCACCAGCAGTTCCGTCCACCCCTACTTCCATGACACGTTCGACATGGTCCGCCTGCACGACACCGGCGCGGTGAAAGGGGACGTGATCGCCGCAATGAAAGCGCGCGCAGACCTCGCTCGCGCGACATTGCCCCACCATCTGGTTGATGCGGACGACTGGATACCGTATGACTTCGGCAAGTGGCTTAGGTACACCTCCAACAGCCACAGGATCGGCGTGCCCTGCCTCTTCTACTCCGAGCGCTTCGTCCGCTCGTTCGACGCGGAGCCGGTCGCCCCGCCGGTGCGGCTCGCCACACTGAGGAAAATATCACGCGCATGGCGCAAGGCCCCGCACGTTGTGGGGGCAGATCAATAAGATGAAGCTCGGCCGGCGTTGCCAAACTTGAAAGGCAAGACGCCGGCTGTTTGGCCTGTGAGGATCGCGGATCGTTGGCCATTTGGGGAAATGCGCCCAGCTATCGACATCGCACAAGGCAGGAAGGGATTGGCTTATGAGAGTGCTATCCAAGTTGTTGCTCTTTGTCCACGCCCTGCCTCGCATTGCTGAAGAACGAACGGAGTATCTCGGCAAATGGGAGCAGTGGATGCAGCAGGAAGCGCCGAACCAGGAAAGCGCCCTCTGCATCCTGTCCCTTGCGCCCAAGGAGAAGGATGAGCTGAAGACTCTGGGCCTGAAGCATTTCGGGGAACGCTGTATCATCGACCCGTATGACTCAAGCCCGGAAACCGTGGCCTTGCTCGGAAGGGATTTGCTGCGCACGATGTCCGAGCGGGGCCGCCAGCCCGGCGGAGCCGTCACGAGCGTGATTCAAGCATGGTCGGCTTATGAAATGTGGTCATTCAAAAATGCGCGTCTGTGGAGCGAGGGCCTGAAGCGAGCGCTTCCGGCGATCAGCTTTGTCTGGGATCCCCAACAACTGCAAGTGGTCTCCTGCGGGACGCAGTGGTGCGGCTGCCTGACCAAGTACTCGAACTTCATCCCCATTTGCCTGGGGTTGGCGCGTCCAGCCGATATCCGAGCGGATTTCTCTCCCCAGTCCGGATGGCCGGCAAAGGCAACGTTCACGGAGCGCCTCTCACTCGACCGGAATGTATTTCTGTTCCTTTTCAAGACCCCGACCGGTCGGCCAATGGCCCATTTCATGGATGGCCTGCGCGCGGTTTGGGAGCCCGAACATACCGCAACCGTAGCCGTTGACCCGCATAGAGTGCGGCTGGTCAGGACCGGCGAAGGGATGCACCAGGTCACCAAGGACGGGTTCACCGCCTTGGTCTCTTCGGGGTGCAACTCCATACTCACGATTCTGGCCGGCGACGGGATGGACTATGACGAGTTCAAGAAGACAATGAACTCGGCGCGCATAGAATCCATTCAGACGTATAGCAGCTACTTGACTGATATCTTCCCCTATCAGGATCCGATTACGATGGGCATGGACCGGGATAGCGGCTGACGGCGCCGGCAACCTCCCGGGGCCGCGCGCCACAAGGTCCGACAAATGACAGAATCGTTGGATTGCCTCGAACAGAGGGGGCCTTCCTCCGCAATATTCTGGTTGAGAGGTAACGTTCCAGATGCGAAAATGCCTGATATTATCCATCGCCGTATTGAGCGCGTGGGCCCTGCCCTCCGGATGCTCGGCTCTCCGTGAAACGTCATCCGAGATGAAAGGAGCGAAGATGCCTCCCGTTGTTCTGGCGCGTATCCTGCCCGATAAAGCCTCCGTCATCCAAGCAACCGGGATTTCCCCCGCACTTTCCGGCGAGGTCCGCTGTGAGGCATGCGGCGACCGCCCCCCGGAGATGCTGGCCTTCGGTCCCGGCGGCCGCATCGCGTGGGAGAGCGATGATCTGCTCCGCCCGAGCGGCGGCTCGATTCTGCTGGAGTTCACCTATTCGACCCGGACTTCCTACGAGAAAGACGAGCCGGTCCTGTGGGTGACGGATGCGACTGGGCAGACGGTCCTGCGCGTGACGATTGGGAGAGTGTTCTTCAAAGTCGCCCGGCCGCCGCATGAGTTTGGCATCGACCTGTATCTCAACGAAGCGGAAGGCTCCTGGCTGCGCGTCCTGCTCTCATGGGAGCGCCTTGACGACGGGCGGATGTACCTGCGCACCTCCATCAACGACCGGCCCTACGACCGCGCTATCGTGCCCGCCTTTCCCGCGGGGCGGCTGAATTTTCTGGTGGGCCCGGAAAATGTGAACCTCCGCGAGGTGGCTTTCTATGATCGACCGATCCCGGCCGCAGCGTATCCCCACGTCAACCGCGCGCCGCAGGTGAAGCCCGAAGTGGACGCCGCCCGGCGGCTCGGGTTCATCACGGAAGCCGAGCAGGGCGCCATCGACGCCGATGGCGGCGTGCTCCTTCTCGTGCCGGAGGGGGCGCTGACGTATTCGTTGCCGTGCGGACTCAGAACGATGGGGCTGGCGCACTTCCGAGTTGTCAACGACGCCGAACTCCCCGCCGCGCTGGGGGGGACAGCGGCCCTGATCCTGCCGGATAACGACTTCTGGCCGCCGAACCCCGCGCGTGACAAGGCCATCGCCGAATACGTTCTCAAGGGGGGCGGCCTGCTGGCCGTCGGCAAGTCGGCCACGCTGGTGCGCGACCTGGGCCTGGTCAAGTTCGGGCTGCGCAACGCCGGCTGCGAAGGGTCCACGGAAATCCGATTGAACCTCGATTCCACTATCTTGAAGGCGGTTCCTGGGAACTGGATGGCGGGGTGCAACGGTCGTCTGGAGTTGCTGACGCGGCGCGGACCGCTGTACGACGCGCCGCCATCGGACATCGTATCGGTAGCCGCAACGGAGCCACTGACCGGCCTGCCATGCGCCGTCGCCGCGAAGGCCGGCAAAGGACGCGTTGTTCTGACCGCCGCGGCGCCCTTCGGCTGGTACTTCTGGCACCCGACATTTGAAAGCGTGAATGGCGCAGCCGAGAACGCGGCGCGCTACGCATTCTTCAAGGCGCTGCTTTACCACGCTGCCGGCGTTTCCATCCCGGCAAACTCCGCCGGCCCGTTGCAGGAGGCGGTCGGCATCCCCGTTGGCCCATCGGCGCTCGGTAAGACCGGATCTATCGCGAAGCCCGGGAACGTCGTCCATCTTGGCGCAAAGGGGTCTCTGAGTTTCTGGATGAAGACGGACACCCTGAGTATTGACGCGCCCGATCCCCACAACCTCGTCTGGTTGTCGGACGGCGGCGAGAACACGTGGCAACTCTACTATGATCCGCGCGACCAGTTCCTCATCCTGCGGAGTTTCTCCCCCAACGAGGAGAGCGTCCTTTACGCTAATGAGCGAACGACCTGGACGCGGGATACCTGGCGGCATATCGGCCTCACCTGGCGGGCGACGGACACCGGCGACGCGGCGGTGGAACTCTACATTGATGGCCAGTTGGCCGCCGCGGGGGGCATCCCTCTCCCGACGCACCCTCTGACCCGGATGCTCCTCGGCGCACTGCCGGGCATGAAGGGACTGGAGATGGAGTTGCGCGGCTTCTCCATCGGCGCTGAATCCGCGCTGAACCTGGCGGTCCTTCGCGAACAGGCCGCCCCGCCGATCTCATGGGAGGACTCACCGGAGGATCGCACGAAACTGGAAGATTTCATGCGCACGCACCGACTGGCGCTGCTTGGCGAGACGCATCGCAATCATTGGAAGAACTTCAAAACGTTCGATCAATACGGCCTCTCATTCGACGTGCTCATGGAGAAGGAGCTGCTTGATGGGAGACTGGAAGAGGGTGGGTACTCCGTTTTCTGGGCGCCGGGGGGCGGCCCACCGCAGTACAAGGACCCTCTCGCCATGCGCAACCGGATACGCAGCGTTCTCCGAAGCAGTTGCGGCTTCGTCGGCATTTGCGCCGGCTTGAACGAGGGCGGCCCCGGCGACCCGGCCCAGCACCTCTGCCTGTTCCAGACCGCACCCGCAACCTTCAACGGAACGCAACTCGCCGACGTTTGCCTCGGCGGCGGTCATCCCGCCATGGCGGGCATCACCGGCGCTTTCCGCGATGAAGAGGGTCGGCCCGCCGTGCGCTTCGTGCATATGTGCGGCAGTCCCCTGCGCACAGGCGCGCCGGGAGCCGACATGGTTTCGGTCACCACCCTGGGTATGGCTCCCGCGCTGTCCATCTCGGGCAGTTTCCACTACGGCGCGCGCCGGGGACTGGTGTGGGCGCAGCATCCCGAGCTTTCCGGCTGGGCATGGTGGAAGCCCAGCGACCGCACACGCTACGTCATGCGCCAACTCTTCCGCAATAGCATGTACTACGCCGCATCCTCCGAATGACCCTTGACCTGGAGAACTCCCGCATGGCGATCCTTGCGCCTGCGACGCGCCCCTTCCTCCGTCACGGCCAATCGGTTACTATCACCCGATTCTCTCATAGCGCCTGGTACAAGAATTGGGAAGGGGTCACATGGGGACGACCGTGGGAAAGGACGGCCTGACGTTCAAGTTCGAGCCTGTCGAGGGGGGAAAGCCCTGGGGTATTTCTCTGATGGAGGTCCGGCGCCGGTAGCGGCCGATGCAAAACACTTTATGAAGACGGGTATGACTTCAGGGGAACGCGTGCTGGCGGCCATGCGGCGACAATCGGTGGACCACGTCCCCTGCGCGCCGTTCATGAACTTTCAGCCGGAAGACCAGCGTTGGGGCAAACGTTGGCAATTCCCATTCGGCCCATCCGACCGTGAAATGCTGGAGTACATGACGGGCGAGTTGGGGGTGGACCAAGTCCTGCAGACCACAATCGGTTACTATCCGGGACCTGGAGTCAGTTCGCGCGTCTGGATGGAAGGCGACATCATCCACAAGGTCTGGACGACGCCCTCCGGCGAACTGCGCTCATCCGTGCGATTCGATGAACACTGGCTGCCGGGTCTCGATGTCCCTTTCCTCCACGACTACAACCCATCCCATTTCGTCGAACCGTGGATCAAGAGCATGCAGGACGTGGACTGCTTGCGCCACATCCTGCTGCCTCCGCGCGAGATTGATGATTTGGCGCGAATCCGCTTCCGGTTCCAGCAAGCCAAGCGGTTGGCGGAACGTTATCGTGTGGCCCTTTTCCTTTCCGCCGGCATGGGCCTTACCGGCGCCGTGAACATGTTTGGACCGGAAGAGGCTTCCATCCTCTGCGTGACGGAACCGGACCTGATCGATGCATACCTGGAGGTGAACCACCAGTACAACTTGAAGATTATGGAGCTCGGCCTGGACATGGGGGCGGATGGGGTCCGTCGCAACGGCTTCTACGAATCCTGCGATCTCTACAGCCCGGCCGTTCTGAAGCGCTTTCTCGGGGACCGGCTGAAACGCGAGGCCGCCCTGACGCACTCCGCAGGGAAGCTGTTCAGCTACACCCTGCTGACCGGTTATGTCCCGATCCTGGACTGGCTGGCTTCGCTGCGGATTGACAGCCTTGTCTGTCCGGATGTCTTCCTGCGCGATGGGAACGCGCGGTTGTTGGCCGCCACGCTGGGCGCAACGACCAGTTTCTGGACCGGCCCCAGCGACACGGTTCATATGCCCTATGAGAGGCCGGAGGAAGTTCGCGGGGCTGTTCGCCACGTGTTCGAGGCCTTCGGCAAGACGGGGCTCCTCATCACGCCCTGTTCCTCAGCCAAAGCCACATTCCCATGGGAGAACGTGCTGGCGATGGTGGATGAATGGAAGAAACTGTGCTGAGCGACGTGAGGGATTGCCGAATCGCTTACAGGTCCAGCCCCGCGGCGTTGTCGAAGATCTGCCAGATAACCTTGTCCCCCGGCCCGAGCCCGCTGGAGGGATCGGAGTGGCCGTTGGTGCAATGGCCGATATCGTACACGTAACCTTCCACGCGTCCCGCGCCCTCGTCGTACCAGATGATGCGCTGCTGCGGGTCGCCGAACCACGCGGCATGCTGGTCGCCATAGAGGACGTTGCACCCTTCGCGATGTCCCCAGTACCCCAGGCCGGGGATCGGCTCGTTGCCGAACCACGGCCCGCCGGGGTTGCCGATGCCATACCCGCCATGGTCCAGCATGAACGTGTCGCACACCACCGACCGGGAACCGAGCAGCTTCTCCGTGCGAAAAGTGGGCTTTCCGATGGTGATGTTGTACGGCAGTTGCGGCTTCACGGCGGGGTAGAGCGGCGCATCCACATTGCCCATGTTGTTCGGCATATTGCGGTAGGCGTAGCCGCAGAACTCCATATTGCCCTCGCCGAACCCGTCGAGGACCGTCACCCCGGAAACGGTGCCGACGCGCATGTTGGTCTTCAGCGCGCTCAAGTCGCCGAAGAAGATCGCCTCGCGGGTGAAGCCCCCGCCGGCGCGCTGGCTCTGCCCCGTCCGGCACGCGGCGATCTCCTCCTGTGTGCAGCCGGAGGGCATCTGGCGCACGAACATGTCCCAATTGGTCGAGATCATCGGCTTGCGATAGTCCCCTCCCGTGCCGTTCAGCGTCGGGCAGAAGAAGATGCGCGCGTCCGGCGAATAGCCGCACCAGACCAGGTAGGACAGCCCCCAGGGGGCCTGGGTGAAGTGGCCTGCCCCCCACTCCGAGCCGATCATCTTGAACCCGCGCGTGAAGCAATCCACGAAGCTGCCGACGGCGGGAGTGGAATTGATGTAGCTGTTCGTGAGGATTTCTTCGCCGGTCCGCGAATCGCTGATCAGCCCCGTGTCCGGCGACCAGCCCACGCCGATGGCCTGCGGCGGCGGGCCGCTGATGTTGGACCAGTTCGGGTTGGAGGGGACATAGCCGCCATAGTCGCCGTAATACATCTCCAGCGCCTTGCCCTGCTGGTTGAGATTGTTCAGGCAGGCGGTGCGCCGCGCCTTCTCTCGCGCCGCGGCCAGCGCCGGCAGCAATAGAGCCGCCAGAATGGCGATGATGGCTATGACGACGAGCAGCTCGATCAAGGTGAACGCACTCGGGAGCGCGTTCACTCGCCGCTTCAGCGGATTGCTCATGGCTTCACCTCGCGGGCAGATCGACACCGCGCCGTCTGCGCATGGGCCCTATCGGCGCAGGCCTTCATAGACGTTCAGCCACTCCGGGTTGACGACCGCGTCATTCGACTCGTAGGTGGAGAAACCGTCATAGCCTTCCGCGGCAAAGCGGCGGGCATTCTTCTGCGCATACGCCAGGTCGTAACCCGCGCCGCGGATCAGCCGCGCTTTGGCCTGCACCATCCGCCGCCAGTTCGGGCGAGGCTCGGTAATCAGCGCGGGGTCTTCCGTCGCGATGTAGCGATCGGCCACCACTTCATTGCAGAGTCCCTCGGCAAGCCACGCCTTCATGTCTATGCCGTCAAAGAGGCATTGATTGGGCCGCAGCCACAAAGAGACCTGGACGTGTCGCAGACCGGCCCGATTCAGCGACGCGCGCAGTTCCCGGCCGAATTGCGTGACGAAATCCGCCCGGTACTGGTACCAGCGCACCCACTCCCGAGTCATTTCCGGCAACGTATGATCGTGTCCGAGATCATACTTCGCCGGCAGGCGGCCATGCATGTCGCGCGGCGGCAGGCGGCCGTACTTGCGCCGGTAGCCGTCCACCAGAACGGGGTGATAGTGCACAAAGGGCGGGTGCCGCAGGAAGCCAAGGCTTAGCCCCTGCAATCCGTACGCGGCGGCATCCGTCAGAATCCCGACGGTATACCGCCGGACCTCGGGGATGGCGTAGCACATCTTGATGCCCCAATCGTAGCCGCTCTCGGTTACCTCTCCGTACTCCAGGTGCTTCTCGAAAAACTCCGGCTTGAGGCCGCTCTGGTAGGACGCAATGCGGATCCAGCCGTAAAGCTCGACGTTGAACTCTTTCGCGGCGGCCACAGCCGTCTTCAACAAGTCGAAGCGTTGCAGCGCGAGGCTGTACGCTTTAGCCGCGGGTTCAAAAACATTGTGTGCGCGCCCCACTATCGGGCGCATCGTGCCGATCTTCGTGGGGAAGTCGGTGCACTCGCCATGGATGCGCCAATAGATTCGTTTGTAGCCGGCGCGCTTGTGGTTCCAAATGCTATCGCGGAAGGGCTCCGGGCTGGGACGCCGGAAGCCGCTCCAGACATATGCGATGTCGTAGGTGTCGGCGAACCCGGTCAAGTCAACGCTTGAGGCCGTTCTTTCGCGGCGGCGCCATGCCGCTTCCTGGGCGGGGCTGAGCTTCTCAAAGCGGATGTAGTCGATCCGGCTCGCCCAGTAGGGATTCCGCGTGGTTTCCAGCCGCAAAGATCTGCCGTCCATTTCCGCAATGCCGAAGTCCAGTTCCGTTTTCGGCTGGCCCGACATTTCGGCAATCCCGGTACTCCCCGCTGCGGCC
Source organism: uncultured Planctomycetota bacterium (assembly GCA_903901045.1). Taxonomy (GTDB): domain Bacteria; phylum Planctomycetota; class Brocadiia; order CAIUPP01; family CAIUPP01; genus CAIUPP01. The sequence goes on along the minus strand of CAIUPP010000120.1, from coordinate 73,635 downwards.
GGCGGTTTTGAGAGAAGACAGTGAAAAGGAGACGGCGCGTTATAGCGCTGAATTCCGGCGGGGTTGCCGCTGAGGCGGAGCGTCAACGCGGCCCCAGGCGTCCCGACCAGAATGCGGTAGACCCCCTTCAACTTCGGCTTGAGCGCCAGCGGGGGCGGGCAACAATGTGCGTTGGCCAGGAGCACTTTCGGGTTTCCCGGGCCTGCCGCGCGGGCAATCAGCCACTTGGAGGGGTGGAAACCTTTCGCCACTTGCGAACGCGGCGCCAGGTCTTCGACGCGGAACACCACCCCATTCAACTTTGCCGCGCCCCGGGAGTCGCGGCGAAGCGCAGGGCCGACCTTGGCCGGCTTCAGCAGGCCGGCCTGTCGGAGAATGGCGTTGTGCTCCGACTTGCGCCACGGGCCGATTTCAAAATCCGCCGTGTACGTGCGGTCCGCCGCCAGCGGCGAATCCACATACGCATTATCCGAGCTGTACGAGGCCATAACATGCGGACGGACTTCGAGCCCCTTCCGGTAGGTCTCCACATGGCTCATCTGGTCCTTGCTGCGCGCCGCCAGAAGCAGCCCGTCACGGTGCCCTTTTCGGAAGAACACGCGCCAGCAGGGCAGTTGGAGTTCGTTGCCCAACTCCGCGCCGTCGAAATCGAGGATGTGGTCATCCTCAGTGATGTCGTTGATATCTTCCGCAAACAGAACGCAGGGAAACGCCAGCCGCTGAAGCTTTGCTTGAGGCGAGGTGCCGTGGATGGCGTAGCTGACTTCAAGCAGCGGATGATTCGGACGCAGACGGAATCTCCTCGTCACCGATACGTGCTGCATGTTGACAGTCGCTTCAACCCAATCGCGGCCTGTTTCCAGCCGCACAGTCTCCGTTCGGAAACACTGATAATCCTGTAGGTCTTCCGAAAAGGTATCCTTTCCGATGGAGAACCTGCAAAATACGCGATCAATCAAGGAGCCCTCTCTCCCCTGCGCCTCCAGTGCGAGCAGGTTGCCCGTGTCTCCCGCAAAGGTTGCCCGGAGATATCTATTCTCCAGCGCGAATGTTCCAGGTTTCATGAACGCGCCTCCGAAAGGGGGAGCTTGAGCAGGCGGACGGCGTTCCGCCACGCGATCTTTTCCCATGCCGACTCGGGAATCTTCCATCCCTCCCGCAGCCCATGGAAGAAGGTGACATTCGGGCAGCCGCGCTCCAGGTCGGTCCGCTTGCAGGCGTCGGTTCCGAAGAGAGCACGGTCCTGGAACTCCTGCAGGAAAGCCAGCCCGAACTGCGGATCGCGGGTCAACGCGTTATGTCCGCTCCCCGCCGAGATATCAATCCACAGATTCCGGTACTGGCGCAACAATCGCGACACCGCGCCCCCCGGCGCAATGGGCCCCCTGGGATAGCCCGACCGCTGCCCGGAGGGCACGTCGGCCGAGATTTCCGCCCAGAAGGTCGGGCCATGTCCGATGAAGATGGTCCCGGGGCATTCCTGCAATGTCTTCTCCAAACGATGCAGCCCCGGCCCTGCCACCAGGCCATAACTGGTTTCGCCGTCCATGGCGTCAAACAGCACGGGCAGCTCAGACTCGCCCGCCTGTCTGAAAAGGTTGATGCACCGCGGGTCATCGAAGTTCATCTTGGGCAGCATCTCGCCAATCCCTCTGCACCCCCGCGATTTGTACTCCTCCAGGAGCCAGCGGAAATCGGCGGTCGGAATGTTGCCGGCGAAGCGAGGGTCTATCGTACAGAAAGGAATCAGTCGCTTGGGATAGCGCGAGCACGCGGCGATGACATCCTCCGTGGTCGCTTCCAGATACGGCGCCTCGGAGTGTTCGCACAGCGCCAGCACGCAGCAAACATCAATTCCCCACGCATCCATTCTGGCGATCAGGTTGGCCGCATCGATATACTCCCGCCGGTCGAAGAGCACGCGCCCTATATGACCATGCACGTCAATAAGCATGGGCACTCCTCCAAAGCGGCACGGGGATGGTTCCGATCTTCATTCTGCAATTTCCCTGTGCGGATAGTTGACAATTGCCCCCTTGACCTGTAACCTAGTATACGAGGTATACCAAGCAACTGCAAGCGGTTTGCGCCCAATTGTGCGCAGGCGGGTATCGTATCCCCAGCGCAGAAAAAGGCACAAAGGAGGGTTGTTCCGTGTTCATTGCCAGGGGAATGTACCCGGTTGAGCTTGGGGACATTGACGTCATCGTCCACGAGGACAAACTCCATCTCTTTTACTTGAACATCACCGGACACGATGTCGTCAGCCATATCGTCAGTGAAGATGGCATGCACTGGAAGCAGTTGCCTAGCGCGCTGCGAACGGGCGATCCGGGGGAGGCCGACGACGACCAGATATGGACCATGCACACCTTCCCTTGGAAGGGGCGTTTCTACATGCTCTATACCTGCCTGGCCCAGGCCGACGACGGCCGCCTGCAGAAGACCGGGCTAGCGATATCCGACGACCTCATCCATTGGATGAAAGTCCCCCACAATCCCGTCGCCGCGCCCGACGCGCGCTGGTACGAGGCCGACCTCTGCAGCAGCGGCCGCGCCGACTGGCGCGACCCGTCCATATGGATTGAAGGGGATACCATCCACAGCTTTGTTTGCGCGCATGAAAAGGATGGCCCGTTCAACCGCCGGGGCTGCGTGGCGCACCTCACCAGCAAGGACGCCCTGCATTGGACCGTCGAGCCCCCCTTCTACACCCCTCGCATCAGCACCGATTTTGAAGTCCCCTCCGTCTTCAAGTTGAATGGCCGCTACTATCTGTTCGGCCATATCGTCTACCCGCAGATCGACGTCTACCGCATCGCCGACCAACTCGCCGGCCCCTGGCGCCGCCCGATGGATGACACGCTCCTGCCGGCTCCGAACCATGATTTCCATCCCTGCGAATGGCGGGGGAAGATGATGGTCTTCAACTGGATCGGCGTGGGCAAATGGGATGACTCCGGCGACCCGGTGCGCATGTTTGCGGCCCCCAAAATAGTCCAGGCGGCCCCGGACGGCGCCCTGCGCCTGACCCCCTTTGACGCGGGATGGGACGCCGTCGCGACGGAACCGTGGCGCGCCGTTTCGACGAAGGAGATTCTCTCCAAAGGACGCGCTTATCGAGGCGATTGGCGGGCAGCCGGAAACAATCTCTCAGGCCAAAGCCACCCCGGCATGGGGCTGCAATTATTGGATGGCACGTGGGCCGACTTCGATTTCGAGGCCACCATCTCATCCGCGGACGCGCCGGAGTTCGGCATCGTCTTCCGCAGCGACGACACGGCAGACCAGTGCATGCGCCTCTCCTGCATTCAGGGGCGGCAGACGGTGGAGTTGCACCGGCTGTACGAAAGGATTAACTTCAATGCCATTGGCCGCGGCTTTGAATGCCTCCAGACGCGGCATGTAAACTTCGCAACGGGGAAGGCTTTCCGCGTTCGCATTTCGGCGTACGGGCCGTACATCGAAATCAGCATCGACGGCAGCGTTCGGCTGGCCACTTTCAATATGTACAAACGCGACGGGAGCGTAGGTTTCTTCATCGAAGACGGCGCCGCCGAGATCAAGGATGTTCGCATCCGGCGGCTTGAGGCGCCTGCGATGAAACTGCCGAAGGGGCCTATTCCTCCCAAGGCGAAGATATAGTCGGACTCATGGCGAACTAGGGCAACGGCACGTTGCCGGGGCATCTCTTCCTCAAAACGGTCCTGTTCTTTTGACAAGGAGGTCTCATATGGGCACTCGGTTTACGTCCCTGCTTCTCGGCATGGTATGCGCTGCAAGCCTGGCGACGGGCGCTTTGGCCCAGGACAAGACACCGAAGAACTTCATCGTCAACGGGTCCCTGGAGGACCAGGTGGATGGCAAGGCGGTGGGCTGGTCCATGACCATGATACCGGCGCGCGAAGATGTAGCCTCCTTTCTTGCTCCCTCGATGGACAAAGCCAAGGACGGTCAGTGGTCCCTGAAACTCAACTTGAAAGACCCTCCCAAGGACGCGAATGGCGCAAAGGTCGACGCCTGCTACTTCTTCGCCACGGGTGTTTCAAGGGACGTCCTCCAGGAAAAGGGCAAGCCCCTCTGCTTCACGGCGTGGGTTTATGCGGAGCCGGGCGTTGCCAAGCCGTCGCGCCTGATCCTGCGCATCCGGGCCTGGCATCCGAACGAAAAGGGAGAAGGCTCCGTCGTGTTTGCGCCCATTGACATTGGCTTCACTCCGAAAGTGGGCGAATGGACGCAGGTCGAAGTCACGGGCATGCTCGATCCGAATACCAATTACACGGACGTGGACATGCAGTGCGGCTGGGCGGACGGCAACGTGGCGGGCGTCCAGTACGTGGATGACATGCGCTTCTTCGTGAAGCCCTGAACGGTTGCAGAACCCTTTGCGCCAGCGGAGACGCTCCCGCGCATCCCAGATCGCGGGAGCGTCTCTCGGCTCCGCTGAATCGCCCCCCCAAGCCGGCGGCGCGCTGCCCGGAGACATTGACAGAAGAACCGGGGCGCTGAGATATCCTGCCGCCTGCTGAAAAGGAAGAGTCTGATATGTTCATTGATATTCACGCGCACGCTTGCCGCATCCCGGGCTTCCCCTCCGGAGGCAAGCCGTACATGGTCACGACGGACCAACTGCTTGCGCGCCATGAGGCCATCGGCGTGGAACGGGCCGTTCTGCTGCCGATAGTGAGCAGCGAGAGCGCTTATTTCACGCAGGCCAACGAAGACATCATCGAGATGAGCCGCAGGCATCCGGACCGCTTTATCCCCTTTTGCAACGTGGACCCCCGGTTCATGACGTACAGCGTGGACGCTCCGCTGGGGCAAATGCTTCGCTACTACCAGGAGCAGGGATGCAAGGGGATCGGTGAAGTGACGGCGAATCTGCCGTTCTCGAACGACATGGTGCAGAACCTCTTCAAGCACGCCGAGGCGGCCGGCCTGCCGGTGCTGTTCCACATGGCCCCCCGGATTGGCAGCACGTACGGACTTTACGACGAGCCGGGCATGCCGCAACTGGAGATGTCGCTGCGGCGTTTCCCCAAACTCCCCTTCCTGGCGCACTCGACGACATTCTGGGCGGAAATGGCCCCCCTCGAAACGCCAGCGGATCGCTATGGCTATCCGAGGTATCCCATTCGGGCCGAAGGCGTCGTGCCCAAGTTGATGCGCCGTTACCGCAATCTCCTGGGGGACCTTTCCGCAGGCAGCGGGCATAACGCACTGGCCCGGGATCGCGACTATGCCGTGCAGTTCCTCGCGGAGTTCCAGGATCAGTTGTTCTTCGGCCTCGACATCTGCGCGCCCGATACGCCGACCCCCCTGGTGGATCTTCTGCTCGATCTGCGCAGCAAGGGGAAAATCAGCGACGCAGTTTTCAACAAGATCGCCAGGGAAAACGCGGCCAGGCTTTTGGGTGTGGCCCGCTGAATTAAAGGAGAATCTCTTGTCTAAAACGTCCGCGATAAAGACGAACCCCAAAGTGAAGCTCATCTGGTCGGCCACGCCGACGCCGTTCCTGTCCGACGGACAGATCGACCATGCCTCCCTTGAGCGCGTGGTGGAACAGCATCTGCGTCTTGGAATCACCGGCCTTTTCCTCGCCGGCAGTTGCGGCGAAGGGCCGCTCATGCTCAACGATCAGCGCATCGAGCTTGTCCGGGCGATGAAGTGCCTCTCCGCCGGCAAGCTGCACCTGGCAGTGCAGGTCTCCGACACCTCCGCCATTCGCGTGAAAGAGAACATCCTGCGCGCGCAGGACGCCGGAGCCGATTCCATCGTCATCGCCCCTCCCTGGCTGGCCCGTTTCGCGGTGAAAGGCTTCTGCCAACGCTATTTCACTGAGCCGCTGGAGGCAGCGCGCGTCCCGGTCGGCATCTACGTCTTGAAGCAGCCGGCCGACTCCGCGCTCGACCTGTCGCTGTGGAAGGAGATCATCGCGCACCCCGGGGTATCCTACGTCAAGGACTCCTCGATGTCGCCCGAATACATGAACGCGTTCGCCCAGATCAAGGCAAAGCGCCCGGAACTGCTGCTGGAGACCGGGTACGAGTTCGACGTGATGAGCTACGCAGCCAACGGCTACGACGGATACCTTCTCGGCAGCGGCATTCTCATCGGAGGGTTCATCCGCCGGGCGCTCGACGCCTTCGCCGCCGGCGACCGCGCCGCCGCCGACGCATGGCAGAAACGCTCCAACGAGTTCCTCTGGGACTTGTTCGCGCACGATATCAGCATCTGGATGGGCGGTCTCAAGTACGCTCTCCATCGGCTGGGTATCTTCAGCACCGAGTTCACGCACATGCATTACGTCATTACCGACGCCGACCGCATGCGAATCGACGCCGCAATCGAACGCGAGCGTGAGTTCATTTAGAGCCGGCGCTGGTGCATCTGCGGGACGGTCCGTGACATCCTTCTCGACCTCATCGAAGTCGGGGTGGATATTCGTCTCTGCCGCGAACAACCGCGCGGCGGCACTCGCGAACCGTTCGGGTCGTGATGTCTTTCTTGGAGCGAAGTCCCATGCCCACCTCGGAATCCGGCAAACGAACGTTGCGAAAGAGGCCGACGCCGCGCGACGTGCTCATCGCCCCGTCATTGATCTGCGCGGACCTGTGCAACCTCGAAAGAGCCATACAGGAGTTCGAAGCCGTCGGCGTGGACCTTCTCCACGTGGATGTGATCGATGCGCAATTCAGCCCCTGCATGCCCATCGGCATTGAAACGGTGGCGCAACTGCGCAGGAAAACGAAGCTGCCGTTCGACGTCCATCTGATGGTCAAAGACAACGAGTTCTTCGTCCGCGAATTCACCCCCATCGGCGCGCAACGGCTCTGCTTCCACGTCGAGTCCGCTTTCCATATCGACCGGATACTGAATCTCATCCGGGAACAGGGGATACTCGCCGGTGTGGCGCTCATGCCGGCCACGCCACTGTGCGCCCTCGATTACATCGTCGAACAGCTTGATTTCGTGACGCTCTCGCTGATCAGCCCCGGCTTCGCCAACAGCAAGAGCGGCGCCCAGGTGCCCTATGCCGTCCGAAAAGTCGCCGACTGCCGCCGCTACCTCGATGAACGGGGCAGGGCTATTCCCATTCAAGTCGACGGCAGAGTATCTTTCGCCACGATTCCGGGACTGGTCGCCGCCGGAGCGGATATCCTGGTCGCCGGCAGCACCAGCCTGTTCGACAAATCGGGAAGCCTCGCGCAGAATGCCGCGAAAATGCGCGACGCCATCCAGCGCGGATTGGAGATGAGGAGGGAGAAACATGACTGAGCAACCCAAACGCAAGCCGAAAAAGACCGATGAATTCCACGACACCGCCAATCTCATCGCGGACGAGGTCCGCTTCGCCCTCAACAAGGTCGATCCGACCAGCGCGGAGGAACTTCTGGAAGCCATCCTCGCCGCCGACCAGGTGTTCGTCATCGGCGTCGGGCGCGTCTTCCTGGCCTTGCAGGGGTTCGCGAAGCGCCTCGCACACCTGGGCGTCCGCGTCTACCTCGTCGGCCAGATCACCGAGCCTGCCATCGGCCCGCGCGACCTCCTCATCATCGGCTCCGGCAGCGGCGAATCGCTCGTTCCGGTCGCCATCGCCCGCAAGGCCAAGAGCCTCGGCGCACGGATTGCCCACATCGGCTCCAACCCCGCAAGCAGCCTCCGGCCGATCACCGACATCTTCGTCCGCATTCCCACCTGCACCAAGCTGGAGCGGCCGGACGAGATTCAGTCGCAGCAGCCCATGACCACTCTGTTCGACCAGTCCCTGCTGCTGTTCGGGGACGCGCTGTGCATGATGATCAGCCGTCGTCGCAACCTGGACACCAAGGCTCTCTGGAAGCATCACGCGAACCTGGAGTGACGCTCGCTTGCGGGCACAAGGGAACCTCGTCATAACGCGCAACGCGCGGCTGGGAGACACCGGGCGGATGGCGTCCCCAACTGACGCACGTATTGATTCAGGAGGGGTTCGATGAAGATAGCCGCCCAGGGAATTGTGTATTGCGGAAAGGAAGGGAGCGACCGGCAGGGGATTCCGTGGGATTCCGGGGGATTCCGGGGGATTCCGGGGACATAAACCCCATTTCGGATCGGCCCGCCCCCTGCGCCCTACGCGCGCAAGGACTTTCCGATTTCCTCCGTTTCCTCCGTTTGGTTCGTCATTCGTGCTTCGTCATTCGAGCTTCCTCCCACTCCCATGAGTTCTCCGCAAGCCCATTGACTTGACGCCTCCCCCGCCTCCCGGTAGCATTTGTCGATAGGAACTTCGGCGGAAATCCACGGCGTGACTCTTCTGCCCCCTTCCGAACGGCACTGGATGACTTCAACATGCGGATGATGGACTCCTTGCGCGAGCGCATAAGGAACGCGCACCCGAACCTGCTGCTGTTCGTGGCGGGGATGGCGCTGCTTGGCGTCGCGGGGAGCATGTTCGACACGACCTTCAATAACTTCCTTTCCGACCGTTTCAGCCTGGCGGCAGACTCGCGCGGGTTTCTGGAGTTCCCGCGCGAGCTTCCCGGCTTTCTGACGGCGCTTTTCGCCGGCGCGCTCTTCTTCGTGGCGGAGACCTACATCGCGGCGATCGCGGCGGTTTGCGTGGGCGTGGGGATGATCGGCATCGGCATCTGGGGCGGAAGCTGGTGGCTGATGATCGTGCTGCTGACGGTCTGGAGTTCGGGCTCGCACATGCTCATGCCGGTGCGCTCCTCCGTAAGCATGGAACTGGCGTCGGAGGGACAGAAGGGACGCCGGCTGGGGCAGATTCAGGGCGCGACCATCGCCGCCAGCGTCCTGGGCTGCGCGCTGGTGTGGATCATCATGGGGCTGATGCCCAGGAACTATGCCGTCGTGTACATCATCGGCGGAGCCATCGCCATCTGCGCGGCGGCGCTGTTCTTGATGATGAAGATGCCCTACGCGCACCTGCGGCGGCCGAAGTTCATCTGGCGGCGGGAATACCGGCTCTACTACGTTCTCGCACTGCTCTTTGGCGCGCGCAAGCAGATATTCATCACCTTCGGCCCCTGGGTGCTGGTCAAAATATTCCACCAGGACGCCATCATATTCGCCAAGCTGTGGATCGTTTCGGCGACGCTGGGGGTGCTTTTTCAGCCGGCGCTGGGCCGCGCTATAGACCGGTTCGGTGAGCGCAAGGTGCTGATGGCGGACTCTCTCCTGATCTTCAGCATCTGCATCGGATACGGGTTTGCGCAGAAATCGGGCAACGTGCAGTACGCCATCTGGCTGCTGTATGCCTGCATGGTGGCCGACCAGTTGCTCTTCGGGGTGAACATGGCGCGCGACACGTATCTTTCCAAGATCGCGCTCAAACCCGAGCACGTCGCGCCGTCGCTTTCGCTGGGGGTATCGATCAATCACGCCATCTCCATGTCGGTGCCGGCGCTGGGCGGATTGCTATGGATTGCCTGGGGGTATCAGTGGGTGTTCATCTGCGCCGCGGGAGTGGCCGTCATCATGCTCGTTGCCAGCAGCATGGTGCGCACGGACAATGCGGCGCGTGCCATCCCATCCGCATCCACATGACTGCGGTTTGACTCGAAGCTGTCTTGCTCTGTTGAAACCATCCCGGTTGGCAGGCCGGGCCGGTAGGGACACAAAACTTTTCAAAGGAAAGTTTTGTCCCCACCTCGCCCCCCCCCCCACAGGATTCTGGGGCAGAGGACTCCTCTTCGGTAGAGGGGAAATCGGCCGTATGTCGCCGGAATTCCACAATTCAGCCGCCGGTTGCCTTGACGAGTTTTCGCGCCATCGCGGCAAAATCTGCCGAAGGGCCTCTTGCTCCTGCACCCGCGGAAGGTATGATACTGATAAGCAGGTTCACGGTGGTCGTGAACCGCAGGTTGTCCCGGAACTTGGTAGTGCATCACTTACGCGCGGGAAGGGCCTGCAAATTGTCACCCTGAGCGCAGCGAAGGGTCTTTCGAAGCGCTGGAGGTTGATCTGCCGAAAGATTCTTCGCCACGCTCAGAATGACATCGCGCGCAAGTGATGCACTACCGGGAACTCCCGGATGCTATGGCTCCATGAAAAGGATTATGCGATGAAGAAGCTGCATGCAATGACCGCAGGACTGGTGATGCTTGCGCTGGTGGCATGGCAGGCCGCCGCCCAACCGACGACGGATAGCCTCAAGGCGACGAAGGACGCCAGTATCACCAACGAAAACGCTGGTGTGCCCGGCGACCGCTCCGAGCGCAATTTCGGCGACTTGCCCTACCTGAGCATCGACACCCAGTACAACGGAGAGAAGAGCCACATTCTGATGGAGTTCGACCTGAGCACCATCCCCGCCGATGCGGTCATCCAGAAGGCGGAGTTGGTGATGGGAACGCCGCTCAGCCCCGAGGTCGGCACCATCGCGAGCGTGGAAGTGCGCCGCTTGCTGCGCAACGACTGGGTGGAAGGCGGAAAGGACCGCGTGGCGGAGGGGGTGTCTTCCGGCGCAAGCTGGACCGCCCGTTACTACAAAGCGAATGGCGCGGCGGTCGCCTGGCAGTTGCCCGGCGCGCTGGGCGCGGAAGACAGCGCCGCGGGCGACGCGATTAAACTCCCCGGCACGAGCGCAACAGGCACGTTGGAGAAGGGACTGGACGTGACGGCGCACGTGCAGGCCGCGCGCAAGGCGCAGCAGAAGACGGTCGGCTGGTTGCTGCGCAGCACGAACGACCAGATCAACATCTGCCGCTGGGCCAGCCGCGAGGCGGCCGATAAGGGCGGACCGATCCTCAAGGTGACCTGGGCGAAATAGCTCGACACGGCATTCGAGTTCTGGAGAGTTCCGGGAGTTCTCGGAAATACTGGGACACACGGCCCATTCTCGGTGGAGGGGAAATAGGTCGTGTGCCCCCAGATATCCGGATATCCTTTTCCGTAGAATTGGTCTCATTATCTCATGGTGTGCACAGCATTATGCCCTGCGTGCGGAATGCGTTACGTCTCCGAATCCCCGGAAGATAGGCGCTCGCATCGTCGGCATCACAACAAACAGACTCTTCGTTTTCCTGCCAGACCGCTTAAGACAGACAGGATCGTATGGCAAGAGGGCAACGAACGAATTACCGCCGTGAACTTCAGGTCACACCGTGCACAGAAAGCGCGCGCCAACCTTGTCTCATCAGTCGCCAACCGCGATACCCACTTTGACTTCCCGGCATACGTACCATCGGATTGTCCCGACAACAGCGACATACACATGTTTCTGCTATATCAGGGCACGTTCATCATCGGCCTTGTAGTACTCGGCAAACTGCCGCAGAGATGGGAATGCACGTGGCAGGAATACAGGGAGCACGAGTTTAGGGACATTGCCAACCCGCCCACGGAGTGGGCAGTCAATTTTGCTTGGGTCGCTCGAAGCAAGCGTAGGATGGGATTCGCTCGACGACTGATCGCAGAAGCAGCGCGTTACTTCACGATCACGCCTGCGCGCCTCGGATGGACTACACCGTTGACAGAACCCGAAGGAGAGGCGCTTGCGAGAGCCGTCTGCCCTGAAGGGATTCATATTGCGGATATTCCGTGATATTCCGGATATTCCGGGGACAGATATTCCGGAGATATTCCGGGGACATAAACCTATTTAGTCACAGTGTCGGTTCCGGGGGACAACGATCCGGAACGTCCCGGATATTGGAGGAGAAGTCATCGATGAATCAGGCGCTCGTGCTCGTCGACATTCAGAACGACTATTTCCCCGGCGGCGCCATGGAACTGGCCGGAAGCACGGAGGCGGGGGTTCAGGGAGGGAAGCTGTTGCAGGCTTTCCGCAAGAAGTCACTGCTGGTCATTCACATTCAACATATTTCGACACATCAGGGAGCCACCTTCTTCCTGCCGAACACTCGGGGAGTCGAAATCCATGAAAGCGCAGCCCCCATTAAAGGCGAACCTGTCTTCCAGAAGAACTATCCGAACAGCTTTCGCGGGACGCCGCTTCTTGAGTGCCTGCGCCAACGCGAAATCGGGCAGTTGGTGACCGCCGGCATGATGACCCACATGTGCATCGATACGACCACTCGCGCCGCCGCCGACCTTGGTTTTCAGTGCCTCCTGGCTCATGACGCGTGCGCCACGCGGTCTCTGGTCTTTGGCGATGCGGTCGTCTCTGCCGGGAATGTGCAGGCCGCATTCCTTTCGGCGCTGAATGGCGCGTTCGCCAAGGTGCTGCCGGTCAGTGATATCTGCGCCAACCTCTGATGCATGGGAGTGAAGAGAGCCCCCGAAGGGGGCGACGGAACCGTGGCGGGACGTTCCGTCGCCCCCTTCGGGGACTCGGAAAACGGGTACGGCACTCACTCCCCCGACTCGCTTCGCTCGCCGGGGGCTATAGTCCGACGGCCGCTTCGCGGCCTGACAAACGCAGCGGAATGATTTCACCAGAGCAATTCGTCATTCCCGCTTCGTCATTCGGGCTTCTTCCCCCCTCCCGCTTCATCCTGTCATATTGACAGCCTCCCCCCCTGCCGGACAGACGCCGCTGCCATTCTGGCAACCCAAGCGCCCTGCTGCCCATAACTTATCTTATTGCAGCAATTAGGCTTACGCGTTGCGGCGGTTCGGCATACGCTTTGCGAATGTCATGACCAAGCCCCCGTTCCAGGCGGAGCGCGGGGTGTTGTCTGTGAATCGCGAATGAACTCTGTTGTCTCTGTGAGTCTAACGCAATTGGAGGAATCGTAATGGCGAAAAAGTTGGCCTTCAACGAGGACGCGCGGGATGCTTTGCGCCGCGGCGTGGAGAAACTGGCCGCCGCCGTCAAGGTGACCCTCGGACCCAAGGGCCGCAATGCCGTGCTGGACAAGAGTTGGGGCAGCCCGACTGTGACGAAGGATGGCGTGTCGGTGGCTGAGGAGATCGAGCTGGCCGATCCGAACGAGAACATGGGGGCGCAGTTGGTGAAGGAAGCCGCCTCCAAAACCAGCGATATCGCGGGCGACGGCACCACGACGGCGACGGTGCTGGCCGAGGCGATCTACCTGGAAGGGCTGAAGAATGTGACCGCCGGGGCCGACCCGATGGCCCTTCAGCGCGGGATGCAGATGGCCTGCGACGCGGTGGTGGCCGACCTGAAGAAGGTGGCCCGCCCGATCAAGCAAAAGAGCGAGATCGCCCAGATCGGCACGATCGCCGCGAACGGCGAGACGGAAGTCGGCGAGATGATCGCCGAGGCGATGGAGAAGGTGGGGAAGGATGGCGTCATCGAGGTCGAGGAAGGCAAGGGCACCGCTACGACCGTGGAGGTCGTGGAAGGGATGCAGTTCGACCGCGGCTACCTCAGCCCGCACTTCGTGACGAACCAGGAAGAGATGACCGCCGAGATGGAGAAGCCGTACATTCTCATCCATGAGGACAAGATCAGCGCCGTGAAGGAACTGGTTCCGCTCATGGAGCAGTGCGTGAAGGAGAACCGGCCGCTGCTGATCATCGCCGAGGATGTCGAGGGCGAGGCGCTGGCTACGCTGGTGGTGAACAAGCTTCGCGGCACGCTGCGCTGCTGCGCGGTGAAGGCGCCGGGCTACGGCGACCGCCGCAAGGCCATGATGGAGGATATCGCCCTGCTCACCGGCGGGCGCGCCATCTTCAAGGACCTCGGGATCAAGCTGGAGAGCGTGACCACCTCCGACCTGGGCCGCGCCGAGAAGGTGACGATCGATTCCGAGAACGCCACGATCCTCAAGGGTGCGGGGAACCGCAGCGCGGTGAACGGTCGCGTCGACCAGATCCGCCGCGAGATCGAGGCGACGACGAGCGACTACGACCGCGAGAAGCTCCAGGAGCGCCTAGCCAAGCTGGCAGGCGGCGTGGCGCAGATCAGCGTCGGGGCCGCGACCGAGACGGAGATGAAGGAGAAGAAGGCCCGTGTGGAAGACGCTCTGCATGCCACACGCGCGGCGGTTGAGGAAGGGATCGTTGCGGGCGGCGGCGTGGCTCTGCTGAGGGCCGGTCGCGCGCTCAACAACCTCAAGGCCACCGGCGACGAAGCGGTGGGAGTCGGCATCGTCCGCAAGGTGCTCGCCATCCCCTGCGCAACCATCGCCAACAACGCCGGGATCGAAGGCGCGGTGGTGGTCAAGAAGATTCTCGCCTCCAAGGAGGAGTCGTACGGTTTCGACGCCGACAAGGAAAAGTACTGCGATATGATCGCCGCAGGGATCGTGGACCCGATGAAGGTCACCCGCAGCGCGCTGCAGAACGCCGTGAGCGTCGCCGGGTTGCTGCTGACGACCGGCTGCATGGTCAGCGACATCCCCGAGAAGAAGGAAGCCCCGGCCGGAGGCCCCGGCGGTGGCATGGGCGGCGGCATGGGCGGGATGGGTGGCATGGGTGGGATGGGCGGAATGGGCGGCATGGGCGGAATGGGTGGCATGGGAATGGGCATGTAAGCCCGCTGCAAAACGAACCCAATTTGGCACAAGTATAGTAATAGATAACAGATATAGGAGGTCTTACCAATGAACGTGCGTCCCCTTGATGATCGAATCGTGGTCGAGCCGGTGGAAGCTGAAACCAAGACGGCCGGCGGCATTGTGCTGCCCGATACCGCCAAGGAAAAGCCGCAGAAGGGCAAAGTGGTCGCTATCGGCGAAGGCAAGCTGCTGGACGACGGCAAGCGCGCCCCGATGAGCGTCAAGAAAGGCGACATGATCCTCTACGCCCGCTACGGCGGCACGGAGATCAAGGTGGACGGCAAAGAACTCCTGATCATGCGGGAGTCCGACGTCCTGGCCAAGGTCGAGTAATGACGCCGCCGGAGTCGCGAAGTTCCGCGGCTCCGAATGAGCTGCCGGCCGTTCGGCGGTTCATAATAATGCGTCAGGCGTGCAGTCGTTCGCGCGCCTGATATGCTTGCAACGAATAAGGAGAGATCAATGGCGGCCAAGCAACTGATGTACGGAGAGGACGCCCGGAAGAAGCTGCTCAAGGGGGTCCACCAGATGGCCGAGACCGTCAAGGTGACGTTGGGGCCGACCGGCCACAACGTGATCTTCGAGCGGTCCTACGGCTCACCGCGCGTGACGAAGGACGGCGTCACCGTGGCGAAGGAAGTGGAGTTGAAGGACCCGTTCGAGAACATGGGCGCGAAGCTCATCAAGGAAGTGGCCTCGCGCACGAGCGACAAGGCCGGCGACGGGACCACGACGGCCACCGTGCTGGCTGAGGCGATCGTGGAGGAAGGCTTCAAGCTCGTCGCGGCGGGGATGAACCCCATGTCGCTCAAGCGCGGCGTGGACAAAGCCGTCATCGTCGCGGTGGAAGCGCTGGACAAGCTCAGCCGCCCGGTGAAGGGCGCGGATGACATCGCCAAGGTCGGCGCCATCTCGGCCAACAACGACGCGACCATCGGCCAGCTTCTGGCTGACGCCATGGAAAAGGTCGGCAAGGACGGGGTCATCACGATCGAGGAGAGCAAGGGGATCGAGACCGAAGTGGACGTGGTCGAGGGATTGCAATTCGACCGCGGCTTCATCAGCCCCTACTTCATGAACAAGCCGGCCACGCGCGAGTGTGTGCTGGAAGACTGCCTGATCCTCCTCCACGAGAAGAAGCTCAGCAGTCTGCGCGAGCTGGTGCCACTGCTGGAGAAGGTCGCGGCGGGCGGCAAGCCGCTGCTGATCATCGCCGAGGACGTCGAGAGCGAAGCGCTGGCGGCGCTGGTGATCAACCGGCTGCGCGGCGTGCTGAATATCTGCGCCGTCAAGGCGCCGGGCTTCGGCGACCGCCGCAAGGCCATGCTGCAGGATATCGCAACCGTCACCGGCGGCCAGTTCATCAGCGAGGAACTGGGCATCAAGCTGGAGAACGTGGAACTCAGCGACCTGGGCCGCGCGGGCAAGGTGAGCGTGGACAAGGACAACACAACCATTATCCAGGGGGCCGGCAAGAAGGCGGCCATCCAGGACCGCATTTCCCAGATCCGCAAGCAGATCGACACCACCACGAGCGATTACGACCGCGAGAAGCTCCAGGAGCGCCTGGCCAAGCTTTCCGGCGGGGTGGCGATCATCCGCGTCGGCGCGGCAACGGAGGCATCGATGCTGGAGAAGAAGGCGCGCGTGGAAGACGCACTGCATGCCACGCGGGCAGCCGTTCAGGAAGGGATCATCCCCGGCGGCGGCGTCGCCTACCTGCGCGTGCAGGCAGCGGTGGATGAGCTTCGCGGCAAGCTGCGCGGAGATGAGAAGGCGGGCGCCGACATCATTCACAGCGCGCTCGAAGCCCCGATCCGCCAGTTGGCCGACAACAGCGGCGTGGATGGCTCCGTCATCGCCAATGAAGTCAAGGAGATGACCGGTTCCATGGGCTTCAACGCCGCGACCGGCGAGTATGTGGACATGATCAAGGCCGGCATCATCGACCCGACCAAGGTCGCCAAGCAGGCGCTGGCCAACGCCGCAAGCCTGGCCGGTCTGCTCCTGACGACCGAGACGATCATCACCGAGATCAAGACCGACGAGGACAAGGAAGCCATTCCTGCCGAAGGAGTTGTGCGGTAGGCAGTTATCGAGGACTCACGCAGGACGGCCAGCATCCAAAGTCGGGTGCTGGCCGTTCGTGCTTCCGGGAACGTCTGTGCGCCCGCCCCGGCGGAACGCCGCGACTGGACGCGGGCCGTGTTTGTTGCCGGATTTGGACAGGGATGATATTATGAAGGGTCGTGGAGCATAGCTTCCTCCCCCGGCGCGCCCCGAAACTTTACAGCACGCGGCTGGCTTGACCTAGAGAGACGGCATGTCGAAACGCGACTACTATGAGGTTCTGGGCGTGGACCGGAACGCCTCGGCGGATGAGATGAAGAAGGCGTTTCGCAAGGCGGCGCTGAAGCACCATCCCGACCGCAACCCGGACGATAAGGAGGCGGAGCAGAAGTTCAAGGAGGCCGCCGAGGCCTACGAGGTGCTCAGCGACCCGCAGCAGAAGGCGCGGTACGACCAGTTCGGGCATGCGGGGATGTCCTCCGGCGCGGCCGGCGGCCCCCACTTCACCGGCGTGGATGATATTTTCAGCCACTTCGCGGACATCTTCGGGGGAAGCGTCTTCGAGGATGCGTTCGGCCGCGGCGCGCAGCGCGGCGGGGCGCACCGGCGCATCCAGATCGAACTCACGTTCGAAGAGGCGATGCGCGGGGTGGAGCAGACGATTGAGATCAACCGCAACGAGTTGTGCGCGGAATGCCGCGGCACGGGGGCCAAGCGCGGCACGGGCCCGGTCGCCTGCCCCTACTGCCACGGGCATGGCGAGGTGGAGCAGCGGCGCGGGATGTTCGTCATGCGCCAGACCTGCCCCAACTGCCGCGGGGCGGGGCAGGTGGTGCGCGATCCCTGCGCGAAATGCTCCGGCTCCGGGCGCGAGAACGCGCGGGTGAAGGTGCCGCTGCGCATCCCCGCCGGGGTGGCGGACGGCCAGCGGCTGATTGCGCGCGGCGAAGGGGACGCAGGGCCCAACGGCACGCCGCGCGGCGACCTGTATTGCGATATCCGCCTCAAGCCGCATTCGATTTTCGAGCGCGAGGGGGATGACGTGCTGTGCGAGGTGCCGATCGGCTTCGCGCAGGCCGCGCTGGGAACAGAGATCGAGGTGCCCACGCTGCAAGGGAAAGCTTCGCTGCACGTCCCGCGCGGCACGCAGAGCGGGCGCGTTTTCCGCCTCGCGGGCAAGGGTTTTCCCAGCCTCGCCGGGCGCGGACGCGGCAGCCAGATGGTGCGCGTGGTGATCGAAGTCCCTCGAACGCTGACGCGCGAGCAGGAGGAGTTGATGCACCAGTTCGCGGCGACGGAGGACCGGAACGTCACCCCCCGCCGCAAGTCCTTCTTCGAAAAGGCCAAGACGTACCTGGATGAGCTGGCGGGAAAGGAGTGACCATGACGAACGAATCGAACAGCCCGAAGGACGCCCCTTCACAGGTCGAGCAACCGACGGAGGAAGGGAGGACGCCCGAGGCCGCCGCGCCCTCTCCCGCGCCGGCGGAACTGGCCGACCTGCGGCGCAAGGCAGCGGAATACGACGCGCTGATGGACCGTCTGAAGCGCGTGACGGCCGATTTCATCAACTCGCAGAAGCGCATGGAGCGCGACATGCAGGAGCGCGCCCAGTACACGCTGGAAGGTTTCGCCCGCGAGCTTCTCCCGGTGGCGGACAACCTGGAAGCGGCCCTCCGCGCCGCCAGAGAGCATGAGGCGTTCGAGAAGATCATCGTGGGGGTTGAGCAGGTCGAGAAGCAGATCCGCGATATCTTCGCCAAGCATGGCATCCGGCAGATCGAGGCGCGCGCCGGTGAGCCGTTCGACACGGATGTCCATGAAGCAATCTCGATCATGGAGTCCCAGGAGCATGAGCCCGACAAGGTGCTGCACCAGACGCAGAAGGGATACACGATCCACAACCGGCTGCTGCGCCCGGTGCGCGTCGTCATCAGCAAGAAGCCGGAGGACCCGGCCGGTAAGCCAGAGTAAAGGAGAGCGTCGTGCCGACTTATGAGTACGAGTGCGAGGCGTGCCATCACGAATTCGAAGAGTTCCAGCAGATGAACGATGCCCCCCTGCGCACCTGCCCGAAGTGCAAGAAGCGCAAGCTGCGGCGGAAGATCGGCAGCGGCGGGGCCGTGCTGTTCAAGGGGAACGGTTTCTACCAGACCGATTACCGCTCGAAGAGCTACAGCTCCGACAAGGCGAAGGCGGAGTCGAGCAGCACTCCGTGCGAGTCGAAGTGCAAGGGCTGCCCGAACGCCAAGAAGGACTGAGCCGCATATGCCCATCATCGCATGCCGGCGCTGCGGAAAGGCGCTTCAGTACGAGCAGATCAAGGACCTGCCCTATTTCCCCTTCTGCAGCAAACGCTGCAAACTGGTCGACCTGGGGAAATGGTTCAACGAGGAGCACCGCATGCCCGGAGAGAAGCCGGCTGAAGAGGATGAGGCCAACGACGGAGCGCCGCCCCATCGCGAGTGATCTAACGGATTCAACGTTCGACATCCGACGTCCAACTTTCAACGTTCAAAGAACAACGGATGGACGTCATGCGCGATAGTTGGCCATTGTCGTTAGTGGAAGGTTGGACGTAGGACGTTGGATGTTGAACGTTGAATCCGTTCCACCGCGCGAAACGCCTTGACACAAGCGGGGTTGCGCCCCTATACTCGGACTCATTGTTGCGGACGCGCTTTTGCCCCCTCCACTCCCTTCACGGAGGCTAAGAATCATGCTGGAACACAAACAGAGCTGGCGGGACATCTTCTCCTGCTTCCGGTTGGCGCTTGATGCGCGCAAGATCGTCCTGGGCACGCTGGGGGTGTACGTCTCCCTTCTGGTGATCTACCTGCTGCTCCTGGCCTCCTCCTGCGCGCCGGAGACCCAACTGGCGTTTCAGGATGCGCTGCGCAACCCCGCCCAGAGCGCGCACGCGCTGTGGAGCCATGTGACGACAACCGACTGGTGCAAAGCGCATTGCGGTATGACGTTCCGCCATGCGGCCTTCCTGGGGGTCGCCCTGGTCCTTATGCTCTCCATCTGGTCCTTCTTCGGCGGGGCCATCGCGCGCCTGGCGGCGGTTGAGTTCACCAAGGGCAAGCGCATCGACATCGCCGACGCTACGAACTTCGCCTGCCGGAAATTCGGCTCCTTCTTCTGGGCGCCGATCGCGCCGCTCTTCTTTGCCGCGCTCTTCCTTCTGTGCAACTACGTGCTCGGCCTGGCCGGGTGCATCCCGTGGGTCGGGCCCATTCTGCTGGGGATCTTCTTCTTCCTGGCGGTGCTGAGCAGTTTCTTCGTCCTCATTCTGCTGATCGGAACGCTGTTCGGGGGCCTCTTCCTGTGGCCGACGATCGCCATGGAAGGGACCGACGCCTTCGATGCCGTGAGCCGTTCCTTCAACTACCTCTTCGCCCGCCCCTGGAAGACGATCTGGTGCTGGCTGGTCGGGCTGGTTTACGGGACGGTGACGACCGTTTTCGTGGCTTGCTTCCTGCTCTGCATGTTGCGGATCGCCCGAGTGAGCGTGGGCGCCGGGATGGCGCCAGCGGACTTCAAGGCGCTGAACGATTTCATTTGCACGGGCATTCCGCCGGATGGCACGCAGGCCTCCATGCTGTTCGCCATGGTGCTGGTGCGGACGCTGCTGATCCTGGCCGGCGGGCTGTTCCTGGGGTACATTGTGAGCCTCAAGATTTCGGCGTACACCGTGATTTATGCCATCATCCGCCGCGACGTGGACGGCACGGACATGAGCGAGGCGTATCTGCCGGAGGCCGAGAAGAACGACTGATTGGCGATTTGAACGACGCACCGGCGCGCCGGAATTTCGCAGATTCAGAAATTGCTAATCGCAAATCAGTGATCGCAAATCGTCCGTTCCCTCCCTTTTTCTCCGCTCTTATTCAGGAGACGTTCCCGTGGCGCGTCGCGACATTGCTTTTCCTGAGATATCCGGGCTGGGTGAACGCCCAGCCGGGACCATTCCGTCGGTGGTCATCGTCGGCCGGCCGAACGTCGGCAAGTCCTCGTTGCTCAATTGCCTGGCGCGCAAGCGCATCTCCATCGTGGACCCCATGGCCGGGGTGACGCGCGACCGCATCAGCGCGCTGGTCCAGTACGGAACGCACCTGATCGAGCTTTGGGATACCGGCGGAATCGGCACGCCCGACGACCTGGCCGCCGAGGTGGAAACGCAGATCGAAACCGCCATCGTGCGCGCGGACCTGGTCCTTTTTGTGGTGGACGCCCAGCAGGGGATGGTGCCGCTGGATGGCGAAATCGCCAACCGTCTGCGCCGGATCGGCCGCCCCGTGGTGCTGGTCGCCAACAAGGTGGAGCACGCGAAGCACGCGCTGATCGCGGCGGAGTTCGGGAAGCTCGGCTTCGAGAATGTGGCGAACGTCAGCGCCAAGAACAGCTACGGGCGCACGGACCTGATGGACCTTCTCGTGTCGCTGCTGCCGGCGGGGGAAGTCACCGCGCCTGCGGAGCCGCTGCTGCGGCTGGCGATCGTGGGGCGGCAGAACGTCGGCAAGTCCACGCTGACCAACACGCTGGTGGGCGAGAAGCGGGTGATCGTCAGCGCTTTGCCCGGCACCACGCGCGATGCGGTGGACGTGCGGTTCGAGCGCAACGGCAAGAGCTATCTGGCGGTGGACACCGCGGGGTTGAAGCGGAAGTCCAAGCTGGCCGATTCGGTGGAATTCTATGCGCTGGCCCGCGCGGCGCGCGCCATCAAGCGGTGCGACGTGGCGCTGCTCATGGTGGACGTGACCGCCGAGATCTCGCGCGTGGACAAGCAACTGGCCTCGACCATCGAGGCGGACTGCAAGCCGTGCATCATCACCGTCAACAAGTGGGACCTGGCGAACGGGAAGTTCACGACCGAGGAGTACATCAAGTACCTGAACGCCCACCTGTCCGGGCTTTCCTTCGCGCCGGTCAGCTTCATCTGCGCGCAGGAGGAGATGAACGTCGACGAGACGCTGCAACTGGCGCAGTCGCTTCAGAATCAGGCGCGCCACCAGGTGCCGACGGCGCAGTTGAATGCGATCATCCAGCTTGCGGCGCAGACGCGGTCGCCGGATGTCGCGCGCGGCAAGCGCCCCAACCTGCTGTACGGGACGCAGATCGCCGTGGCCCCCCCCACGTTCCTTATCTTCGCCAGCCACCCCCACCTGATCTCCGATCAGTACACGCGGTTCCTGGCGAATTTCCTGCGCCGCAA
Source organism: uncultured Planctomycetota bacterium (assembly GCA_903901045.1). Taxonomy (GTDB): domain Bacteria; phylum Planctomycetota; class Brocadiia; order CAIUPP01; family CAIUPP01; genus CAIUPP01. The sequence continues at coordinate 51,915 of CAIUPP010000120.1, read as the reverse complement.
CCTCCCCTTCCCGGAGATTCCGCTGCGGATACTCTACCGCGCGCGAAATCGCAGGAGAGAGGAAGCCGACGCGGCGGAGTGAGGGATGGAATGCCCGTTTGCGCCTCCTTCGCCAAGAGGGCCAATCCAACGCGGCCGCACGACTCTTTGCCCCGGCAAGACAACTTCTATTTCTGTTCCTGCGCCTTCGATTTCGCCTGCGCGTCGGCGACGGCCTTCTTGATATCCCCCGGGAGTTCGGCCACGGCAAGCGCGCGCCCGTCTGAATAGAGGATCAGGTAGCGCGTCGGCTTCGGGATGGAGGGGTCCGCGATGAAGGCGGCAAGGTCCACGAGCAGCCAGGTGTCCTTGGGGAGGCTGTCTATCGTCTTGCCGTTCACGGCGTCGTTCCAGGCGAAGGTCAGCCCTTTGCTCTTCAGTCCCTCCGGCGCGAAAGGAGAGACGAACAGCGCGCTTTCGGAGCCGGGAAGCAGGTTCAGTATGGACTTGGGGTTCTTCTTCGGATCCCCGTCGGGATAGAAGGCCGCCTTGGGCAACCCGCCTCCCATGTCCTCCATCAGCAGCAACTGGTAAATCTGCTTGAGGTTGTTGACCCCCTTGGTCTCGTTCGCCTGGTTGATGGCATACTGATACCCCCCCTGACTGCTCAGGCTGGTCATGATGGCGCTGACGGCCATGACCTCGATGAGCCCGAACCCGAGCATCCTTCGGCAAGACAGTTTTCGGAACATGGCGTTTTCCTCCATCAATCTGACAGGCGCCGCCTCAACCCACCCCCGGCAGGTTCGAGGTGCAATGCGCGCAACGGGTGGCTTTCACGGGAATCGCGGAGAGGCAATAGGGGCACTCTTTCGTCGCCGGGGGCGGCGGGGCCATTTCCTTCCGGTGCTCGATGCGGTTCACCATCCGCACCAGGAGGAACACGACGGCGGCGATGATCACGAAGTTGACCACGTCGTTGATGAACGCGCCGTAGGCGAGGACCGGGATCCCCTTGGCCCTGGCCTCGACCAGCGAGCCGGGGAGGCCGTGGCTGCGGTCCAGGGTGTAGAAGAGGCTGGAGAAGTCCACTTTCCCCAGCACGAGCCCGAGCGGGGGCAGGATGACGCCCTCGACCAGGGAGTTGACGATCTTCCCGAACGCCGCGCCAATGATGACGGCCACCGCCAGGTCAATGACGTTGCCGCGAGCGATGAATTTCTTGAACTCCTGGATCATCACGGCCTTTCCTCCTGTGCGAGAAGTTCACGAGGGGCCGGCGTGCGCGGGCGGCGCATCCGCCGGCGCGCCCCGCTCCTCCCTGGGCACGAAAAGCTTCAACTCGCCCCACTGCGCATTCGACGGCATGACTCCGTCGACCGTCCCGACCTCGTACAGCTCCGCCTTGATATCCTCCGGCATCTTGCCGACATGCTTCTCATCCACGACGCAGAGGAAGGGCCGGCCCGCTTTCAGGCGCTCGGCCACGACGCCCCACCTCGGGATGATTTCCACGTGGCGGCGCGAATAGAATACCAGAGAGGGCTCCTGGTAGCCGAGCGCCAGGACCTCTTCTCCCTCCGGCGCGGCCTGTCGCACCGCCTTCGCCAATGCGGGAGTGATGGAGTAGCGGTTGAACTCCGGCAGGCAGAACAAGCCAACCACCAGCGTGAACAGGAGCATGCCGCAGCCGAAGTTCACCACTAGCAGATTCTCTTTTCGATTCACTATGTCGGCAATCGCAAACCAGCCCATGACGAAGAGCAGCGTCGCCGCCGACAGGGCGCTCACCTCCATCTTCTCGAAATCGCGGTACGGGACCACCACGGCGAGCGCCGTTATTATCGCAAGCGCCACGAGGCCGAACAGGCCGATGCCGAGCCATTTCGCCCACGAGCGGCTCATGCGCTCCGCCCCGGTCATCGCTCGGTCAAGGCCCCAGGCTGCAATGATCGCCAGCGCCGGATATGCCGGCAGGACATAGTGCGGTAGTTTGGTTTTCAAGAACGAGAACAGGAGGAAGGGTGCCAGCGCCCAGGCGATGAAGAAGGCGCTGCGCCGCCACTCTTCCCGCTCGCGCCATAGCGCCACGGCCGACGAGGGGAGCAGCGCAATCCATGGGAAGAAGGCGACCGGCAGGAGCGCAAGGTAGTAGAAGAAGGGACCCTTATGCCCGTCCATGGCGGTGGAGAACGCGCGTTCGATAATGTGGTGGCCGATTCCGACCTCCAGAAAAGCCCCATGCGTTGCCCGGTTGGCGGGGATGAACCAGATGCAGGCAAGCGCAATCGCCGCCAGCATGCCGCCGACCAGATGGAGCCGCGTGAGCACCTGGCGGTCTCGCCGTAGCAGGGCAAGGAGGAGCGCCGCCAGGATCAGGATTGCCGCCACAACGGGCCCCTTGAGCAGCCCCCCCGCCAGCACGCTGCCATAGATGAGCGCGTACCAGCGAAACCGTCGGTCTCCTTCAAGGACTTTCCAGACTCCGAAGAAACAGGCGACCACCGTCAGCAATTGCATGGAGTCCGCCGTTCCGGTTCGGCCCATCACAACGATTTGCAGCGTCGTGGCCGTGATAATCCCCGCGAGGAGGCCGGTGCGCAGGTTGAAGGCGGAGCGGGCAAACAGGAATACCAGCAGGCAGGTCAGAACGCCGGCCAGCGCGGAACCGAGGCGCGCCCCCCACTCATTGACCCCGACCACCCGGTAGGCGGCCGTCGCGATCCAGTTGCTCAGAGGGGGTTTGTGCAGGCGCGGTTCATCGTTGAAATAGGGGACGAGGTAGTCGCCGCGCAGCATCATCTGGCGGGCGGCTTCGGCGAAGCGCGGCTCATCGCGGTCGAAGAGCACGACGCGCCCGAGACCCGGAAGGAACGCGAGGAGGGCGCACCCCGTCACGAGCGCCGCGGCGGCCATTTGCCGGCTTCGCCCCGACAACCCCTCCCAGAACGAGGCGGTGCGGATGTACGTCAGACGCGCAACGACCAGCAGCAGCACGGGTCCGCCGACGGCCATCAGATTGTCATTCGGAAGCGCCGCAATCATTCCGACGCATATCCCGACCGCGCAGACGATCGCCCCCGCCCCGGCCCATTTCTGCGGGTGTACCGTTTCAAGACGCCCCGCAATCAAGCACGCGGCGGAGGCTGTCAGTATTCCCAGCCCCGCCCCCGCAAGAACGTCCGACGGATAGTGCATTCTCAGCGGAACGCGCGACGCGCTGATGAGAGCCGCGCACCCGTAGAAGAGCCACTTCCAGCGAGGATAGCGGCGGGCAAGCAACACCGCCGCCGCAAAGGCAACGGCCGCATGCCCCGAGGGGAAAGAAGCGTAATCGCCCATGTTCGGGCGGGCGCGGTGCGCCAGGAACTTGCCGGCTTGCACGAGCAGCCCCGTCGCCGCCAGCGTGGAACAACCAACCACCGCAAGCCGCTGCTCGTCCAGGAAGACCACCAGCAGCAGGAATAGCAGGACCGGAACCACCCCCTCGCCCAGGCCGGTGATGACGCGCATTGGAGAGTCCATCTCCTCCAAGCTGTCCTTGTTGATGCTCCCCGATACGGCATGATCAAACGGCAGGACCAGCGCCGCCGCGCATGCGAACAGGACCACAACCAGCAGGGCACGTGAAATATATGACAACTGTCCGTCAGCAAGCCTTCGCATAGTGACCGTCCAAGGGATGATCGGGGCGCTCATTGCTGTGGCTGATTATCTTACCACCGGCCGCGCCCGCCCGGCAAATATGCGGTGGGTGGGCGGAATGGTCAGAGCGCGCAGGGCACGCTGACGACAAACCTGGTTCCGGCGGACTCGGAGGAGCTAAAGGATACCGAGCCCTTCAGGTATCGCTCGGTGAGCAGCTTCACGCTGTAGGTGCCCAGGCCGCGCCCGGCCCCGTGTGTCGAGAAGGAGCGCTGAAATATCTGAAGCTGCTGCGTGCGGGGGATGAACGCGCAGTTGTGAACCCAGAATTGGACGCGGCCATCCTCCTGGCGGCAGCCCAGGGTGACGGTTTCGTCATGATAGGAGGCCTCGATGGCGTTCTTCAGCATATTGCGCAGGACGCGCAGGAGAATCTTCCGGTCGCTGACGAAACTCACGCGGTCCGAGGCCGGGTCCATGAGGAGCGAGCAGTCCCGCTCCTGCGCGAAGTGCGCATACCCCGCGCGCAGTTCTTCGAGCAATTCGGCGGAGTCCGCCGGGCCGGGATGGACGCGCAATTCGTGCGTCTCGGCGGCCAGCAGGTCGCGCTGCCCCTCGATCTCATCCACGAGCGTATTCAGCCCCCGAGCGATATTGCCCCCCATCGCCGCGGCGCGCTCCCCCGTCGTCTTCGCCAGCGCGCGCGACAGGATTTGCAGCCCGATGGCCGTGTTCATCAGGTCGTGGAAGAAGATGCGTTCCAGGACGCGCCGCCGCTTCTCATGGCTGATGTCGACGAGCGCCACGATGGTGAAGAGCTTGCCATCCAGCATGAGCGGGCTCGATCGCACCATGAGTTCCAGGGCGTCCGCGTCCGCCTCGCGGAGAATACTGCATTCCTGGGTATCCACCCTCCCCTGCCCGGCGTGAAGCAATGCGTTCACCGCGCCGCAGGTGGCGCAGAACTCCGTCGTCCCGCACCCGCCGGGGGTCTGGGCGGCGTGCACGCAGCCGAGCGCCTCGCCGGGGCGCAGCCCATAGACGGACTCCCGACCGCCGCGCCCGAGCATTTCCGCAAAGTGGCGGTTGCAGAAGACGATCTGCCGCTGCGCGTTGAGGATGAGCACGATCTCCGTGACGGCGTCGTACAACTGCGTCAGCACGGAATTCTCGGCGAACAGCCGCACTTGACGCTCGAGAAGATCCGCCTGCGCGCGCTCCGGCGGCGCAAAGCGGGTGACGTACTCACTGGAGTCCATAATCTCACGGCCTCACGCTGACAAGAAAATGCAAAACTCCCCCCCGGTTGCTTTTCCGCATTATGCCGGGAAGAGTGTCTGACGAAAGGAATCCGCTCGAACTTCCGCCGACAACAGCCCGCCCGGCTCACCTTCCGAAGAGCCTCCGGGCGATGTCCGCGACGTGCCGTCCCTGGAAACGGGCGATGGCCAGTTCATTCTCCGAGGGCTTGCGCGAGCCGTCCACATCCGCCAGCGTGGACGCGCCGTAGGGACTGCCGCCGGTGATCTCCTTCATATTCATCAGCCGCGCCTCGGTGTAAGGGACCCCGACGATGACCATTCCGTGGTGCAGGAGCGTGCTGTGGAAACTCGTGACGGTGGTCTCCTGCCCGCCATGCTGAGTAGCGGTGGAGACGAAGACGCTGCCAACCTTGCCGGCCAGCGCGCCGGCGAGCCAGAGCTTGGTGGTGCGGTCCATGAAGTTGCGCATCTGGGCGCACATGTTCCCGAAGCGCGTGGGGGTGCCGAAGAGAATCGCGTCCGCTTCGGCCATCTGCTCGGGCACGGCGAAGGGGATATTCTTGAAGACGTCCCGCGCCGCTTTCGCGCCGCTCTTGACCAGCGCCTCCTCGGGCACCAGTTCCGGGACCTGGAACAGCTTCACTTCCGCGCCGGGCGTTTCGCGCGCCCCCGCCGCCACCGCCTCCGCCATCTGGTACACGTGGCCGTACATGCTGTAGAAGATGACCTGGACTCTGGTCATGTCAGACTCCCTTCCCTTGAAATGTGAAGCGCTGCGGGTGAAAGAGTCCCTGCGTCATCTCTTCCATCCCGTTCGATTCTAAGGGCGGAGGCGGGGGCAATCAATAGAGGAATAATGACGAAACCCGAATGACGAATGACGAAAGAAACAACGGCTTAAATATCAGCGGGCGACGCGTTGGCGCCGCCCGCTCTATTCAACGTCCATTGCGAAGGTTGAACTATCTCGCCGCCTTGCGCAGTTTGCGTTTGAGGCTGCGAATCTGGTGGCGGACGTCTGTGAGGTTCTTATGGTCATGCGCCTTCACCATTTCGTCTCGCTTGGCCTTGAGGGCGCGAATCTGTTTCTTGACTTCGGTCTTCGCGGCAAGGGCGGCGACGTGGTGGACGTGCGCCTCGATCCCCAGCGCCTTGCACAGCGCCGGCAGCAGGTGGTCCTTGTGCATGGTGCTGTAGCCCTGCACGGCGTCGCTCTGGACCCCCTGGGCGATTTCGCGAAGCTGGGCGACCGTCATGCCCTTGAGCTCTTCGTAGGTGTGCGCCATTAAACCTCCTCAGACCTATGTGAACCGGGACGTACCTTGACAGTGAAAACATTATAGGCGGGGAGGAATCAATGGTCAATGGACAATGGGCAATTGCCAATTGGCAACGAGGGCGCAGCATGCTGCGCCCCTACGGGGCGTCCAGTTGCGTTGCGCGCGCGTTGACGCCGTCCCAGAGGTACGCATCGGTATCCGCGCCCCACTGACCGGAGCCATCCGCGGAGCCGCCGTTGGGGCAGAAGATGTTGTCCTTCGGGTTATCGCTGGCGTAGACCATGTCGGCCCACCGCACGTGGCCGTCGAAGTACATGACGTTCATGCCGTTTTCGTGGTTCGGCTTGCGCGGCTGGCGCGTCCAGTTGGCATCGTAGGCCGGATACTTGTCCTTTGCGTCGAGCCAGAACATCCCATCCGCATCGCAGGCCATCGCCTGCCCCGGAGCGATGGTGTGGAAGTTGGAGCGCTCATCGTAGAAATAACTGCACTTCGCGTTGCCGCTGACAGGGCCGAAGTCCACGTGCCGAATGGCCTTGGGATTTCCACCGACTGGGAGATACTGGATGGTTATCATCGGGCGATCCTCAGTGTGCGGGCATCCAAACACATGGGGATCATCAACGAACTCCGGATAGAGTATCGCCAGCGACGGCATCGGGAGAAAAGTATCCATTGTCCCAGCGATGTATTGCGATTGCGCGGGAAAGAAATCCCCGTTTGGTTCCTGATAGGTCGTGCATGCCTTGACAATTGGGCCAAGGTACGAGTTACACTGCCTTTGCCTCGCAGGCTCGTGGGTTTGGACAATCAAAGGCACAAGAACGCCGACGGCGATCACCACGATCGCGACGAGCACAACTGCTTCTATCCGCGTCAGCCCTCGCATCCGCCGCATGACATCCCCTCCTGCCTATGAGTCCACCTTCTGGCGTCACAATACCGCCTGTTCGACGCGGCGTCAAGGAACGGCGCAATGGTCAATGGACAATGAGCAATTGCCAATTGGCAATGTGGGCGCAGCATGCTGCGCCCCTGCAAAGGACCTGACCGCGTCACGCGCGTAAATGCAGTTTCCGTTCATTCTCAATTCGCTATTGCCCATTCCCTATTCGCTATTGCTTTGCTTCGTTTACGCCTCAGGCCTCTCCCCTAGGCCCAGTGCGGGAGTAGGCCCGATGGTTTACGAACCTAGTTCGGGTTAGAAAAGGTAAGTTGAGTTGGATACGTTTCAGCCTGCATATCATCGACAAGAGGATGGTTGTGAACAGTCTCAAGGGAGCGGGGGCGATGAGAAGCGCGCACATAGTGGTCTGGCTGGCGTTGGCAGCGCTCACGCTCGCCGGCTGCGGGCCGAAAAGTCCGTCGGCTTCGGAGCCGCCCCAGGAGAGCTGTCCCGTCATGGGGATGGCTCCCAATGCCGACTGCTTCGTGGACTTTCAGGGGAAGCGCATTTTCTTCTGCTGCAATGAATGCGCCAAGACGTTTCTCGCGAACACCGAGAAGTACATGAAGGAGATGGAGCGCAAGCGCGTCCATCTGAAGGACGCCCCCCCCATCTCCACGCCCCCCGTCATACAGGTCGCGCATCCCTGCGCCTGCGTTCCGGGCAACGAGCGGCCGGGCCTGGCCGACATCGGCAAGGGCCCCGGCTTCCCCTTCACCGGTCCGGTGAGCTTGTTCCATGGAACGTCATCGGAACGCGCGCGGGAGAACCCGGCGAAAGGGACCCCGCGTGAACGCGCCCCTCCCGCCCCCATCGTCGCAGCGGGGTGATCCCGCCAGACCGTTTCATACTGCGGGAATCCAGTGTTTCCTGACGCTCACATTATACAAAGGCAGGTCAATCATGAAACGTCTTACCAAACGTCTTCTGCGGCGGTTCAAAGCCTTTACGTTGATCGAGCTTCTGGTGGTGATAGCCATCATAGCCATTCTCGCCGGGATGCTCCTGCCGGCGCTGGCCGCGGCGCGCGAGAAGGCGCGGCGCACCGCCTGCATCAACAACCTCAATCAGTTCGCCAAGGCGCTGGAGAGCTACACCGGCGACTACTCCGGCTACTTCTTCTCCTATCCCGGTTACGGCGTGAATCCGCATAATGCCACCGCCAAGACGCCTGTGCTGTACAAGGAAATGGTCGCCGGGACCCTGGCGCAGATCCAGATGAATCTCGCCATCCCCGGCACGGCGTCGAAGAAGGACGCGCCCGACACGACAACCAGCGGCGATTGGGGACCGGAGGGCGTCAGCTTCTATCGCACCGCCTTCTTCGGAACCGGCAGCACGACGGCGCTGAAGGTCGGCCCGGTCGGTCTGGGCAGCCTAGTGACCAGCGGCTATCTGGCGGATACCAAGACGCTGCTGTGCCCGTCGGCCAGCAATATGCGCGCCGATTACGGCGCCATTGGCGCGGCCTGCAGCGCCGCCGACCTCAAGCTATTGGGCGGGTTCGACGCCAAGTCCATGACCCAGGGGAACTGGGCCGCTCTGGGCAAGACCTGGATGGGCGTCACGAACACTTACGGTTTTCAGTCGCATTACAACTACCGCTCCGTTCCCCTGCTGTGCAGCAACCTGATGGACGGCATGACGGACGTGTTCAGCCCCAGCATCGCGCCCATCACCAAGCCGGGCGTGAGCGTCAAAGTCGGCTGCCCGCAGTTCAAGTCGGGCAAGTTGTTGGGAGACCGCGCCATCGCGGCGGACACCTTCTCCAAGTATGACCATCCGATAGGCGGCTCCGTCACCGCCGAGGTCAGCCGCGGTTTCGGCTTCTATGCGCATCGCGACGGATACAACGTTCTGTACGGCGACTGGCATGCGAAGTTCCAGGGCGACCCGCAGCAGAGCGTGATGTATTGGAACGCCGCCACGGGGGACAGCCCCTCCGTTGCCAAGGATGACGCCTATTGCAGCGCCAGCCTCGCCTCGGACGACAACTGGTCCTTAGGCGCGGTTACGGCGATGCAGAGCATGGGGCATTGCTGCCCCAGCGTTTCGAACAACAACACCGGCACCGAGGGGTTCCTTCTCTGGCATCTCTTCGACACCATGGCGGGTCTCGATCTCTGAGTTCGCACCGTTGGGCTGTTAACGCAAGCGGCGCCCGTCGTTACGGGCGCCGCTTCGTTTTCCGCTCCGCCGGCCGCGGTTCGCTTCGACGTAGCCTTGCTTCGTCGCTGCGCTCCTCGCAATGACGATACGCGCGAGTGAGCCGCTATCGCTTCGCCCCGCGCCACACTTCGCTGAGTTTGACCGCCCGGCCCCGCTTGTGGGAGAGCCGCGCCGCCGTGGCGACGGCCACGTTCTCGATCATCTCCTCGTAGGGGACGACCGGCTTCCTGGTCTGAACCATCTGGCGGGCCAGTTCGAGGTTCCGCGCAGCGCCCCAGGGGAACTGGAAATCTCCGATGGGCGGGGAATGCACGGCCCCTTCGGGGCCATAGGCGCTCGCGTAAAACGCGCAGTGCGGGGTGGTCCCGATGAGACAGTTGAGCGTTACGCCCTGGAGTGGGCGATCCTTGCGCCCGCCGTAGTCCAGATGCATGTAAGACATCGGCTCCTTCCCCATGCTTTGGACTGAGACTACCCCGGAGCCGAAGAGGTGCTGCGCTATGTTGATGGTGTGGATCTGGCCGGCGAATGTGGTTCCGCCCCCTTCGACGCTGCCGAAATGCAGTGCGCCCAATTCAGCGAAGCGCGCCCGGAAGCGGGTGAAATGGGGAACTGTCCGCAGGATCGAGAGGGACATCAGAGGCGTCCTGCGCTTGCGCGCAAGGTCCACCATCGCCACGGCGTCCTTGACGTCGCAGGCGAAGGGCTTGTCGACGAACGTCGGCACTCCCTTGCGCAGCCCCGGCTCGGCCAGCTTCCGATGGTCCGAGCCATCGCCGTTGCAGTCGGCAAGGAAGACCATGTCCACGTCGTCGGAGGCCTCCTCCGGCCGCTTGCAGACCTGGGCTTTGCCGTAGAAGATTTTCGACAGCATGGTGGAGGCGACCGGGTTCGGGTCCCACATCTTCGTGATGCGGAAGCCGTTCACAAAGGGGACGGTCATCAGCCGGGAGTCGGAGTAATGCGTGTAATGGTAGAAGTAAGCGCCGCCGCGCATCCAACTGTCCCCCCGGTCGGTGAGGCCGAGGCTGGAGGGGTCGCGCAGGAGAAGCGGGTCATGCTTGTCCATCAACGCGGCGTAGTAGGCTCCGTGCGTGTCGCAACGCATCAGTCCGACTCGAATCGTCTTCATGTCTTCTCCAATTACCCGGCCAGTTCACGTTCCGCGCGGGCATAAATAGTTTCCAGTTCCGCGCTTTGTTTGGCGGCCAGCTGGAACGGTGGCTGCGTTCGGATGCGCTCGATGCATTCTTCGCGGGCGCGTTCCTTGAGGTTCTGACGATGGGCCATCCAAGCCCGGAGTTTTTCCGCAGGGCGTCGCTTGGAGACCGGCAGCAGATGCCGCACTTTCGCGGCCGTGTCGGGATGGGAATAGAACTCGTCCGTTCCCATCGCCACATCCTGGAGCACCTCGTACACCCCGTCCATGGTCACGAGGTCCGGGTGGGGCGAGAAGGATTGCACGAGCTCTTTGACGTACTCGAATATCTCGACGTCGATGACCAGTTGGACGCCGCTGAAAAGGTCGTCCACCGCCAGGTTGCCCGCGCCGGTGAAATACCGAGCGCCCTGCAGCGCGCTCACCAGGGCCGAGGAGGTTTTCTCAATCCCGGCGCGAACGTCCACGGCGCAGGAGCCGGTATCCAGCGAGCCGGCGGACGGCGCGTACTCCTCCGGGCGCAAGCCGCAAAGCGCCGGCAGCGCGCGCGAATTGAGGAAATCGTAAAGATGCCTGCGCGGCGAGCCGTACGCCCAGCACAGGGTCTGCAAGTCGACCGGGAAGCCCGCCGAGAGGCGCGGCAGCATCTCCACGTCCGGATCGAAGAGTTTGAACAGCATGTATGTCCCGAAGGACTGCGAAAGGTAGGAGGTCAGCGACCCGGTGGCCGTGATCGGCTTGCTCACGCCGAGCATCGGATAGTCGCAGATGCTGTAGAACGCTATCTCCGAGTGGTTGCGCTTCCAGACCGGGTAGTACTTCATGAAGATGTCGATGTCATGCTCGGAGACGGTCATGGCCTGCGGGACGTTGACGTTGATCGTGAAGGGCTTCCCCATGACGCGGTGCATTTCGAGCAGATACGGGGTCTGGCGGACGTCCATGTAATCGAAGGGGCGGATGTTGTCGCTCTCCTGCCAGCAGATTTTGAAACAGGCCAGCGCGCGCATGAGCGGAGGAACATCCTGCGGGGTGCAGGGATATGAACCGCTCATGCCGAAAGAGCGCACGAGGCGGATCAGGTCGCGCAGGTCGCGGCAGGTGGCGGGACGCGCCTCGTCCGTCTCCACGTCAATGACCATGATGGAGAAGCCGTTGCACCGAAGCGTCCACTCCAGGCCGGGCTTTTGCTCGCCGTCGCTCTTGATCAACGCCGCGCGGGTCTGCCCGATATACTCCTCCATGAACCTGTCGGTCAGCGGACGCGACAAGTGGACGCGCTCTCCCTCCACTCGGACGCCCTTCTGGCCTTGCAGAGTCTTGACGAAACCGGGATTCCGCACTTTCAGCCCGACCTCCTCCAGGAGGCGCTGGGCGACATCACGGCATTTCCCAAGCAACTCGGGGGTCAAATCGACGTTGTACTCCGGATAGCGATACCGCACAGTTCTCCTCTTTCCTAAAGTGATTCCGGCCGGCCGGAGAGTGCGGATCGCGCAGCGGCGAATCCAACTCGCAGCGTAGCCATGTCCGATGCCAGGCGTTCACGGTGATCGAGGCGACCTGCGACGGCGTCCAGGAAGTCCGCGCAAGAGCCCCCCACCCCCCACTCATTCGCAAAGCGCTCGGTGTTCTCCGCGCCTCCCCCGTTCCAGAGGGCGGTGGAGGCATCCTCGGCCCCGGAAGCGGAGAAAATGGCGAGGGTCCCCTCAGCGCCGTTCAGCCAGAAGCCGCGCGCCAATCCCTGCCCGGCGGCGACAAGGTACCATTGAATGCAACTGGTCGCCCCGCCCTGGTGGCCCATCGTCAGCGTACCGCCGGCGAGCGAGAGGAAACCGGGACGGCCCGCGTCGGACCGGCTCTCATCCCTGGCAAGCACCCAGGTCACCTCGCCGAGCAGACGGCGATAGTACTCAATGTGGTGGTAATGGAACGCCGTGAAGCAGGAGCCGCTCTGCGCGCGGTCCATGTACCACGCGCCTGCGATGTTCGGATCGTAGAAAGCCACGCGCGAAGCGGCGCTCACGCGGCTGCCGAGCCGGCTGAGATGCTCGGTCACGTATGTGAACATGCGCTCCCGGATGATCGTGTTGCCGACCATGAGCACGCGATTGGCGCGTTCCGCCGCGCGCGAGAGCGCCGACGCCTCCTGTTCGGTCAGGCAGAGGGGATACTCCACCAGGACGTGCTTCCCGCGCTCAAGCGCCTTCTGCGCGAAGGATGCGTGAAGGTGGTTGGGCAGGCAGAGGAGGACGGCATCCACCCCTTGAAGCATGGCCTCATAGTCCTCGCAAGGCTGCGCTCCCACTTCAGCGCACAAGGGCTGCGAGCGCTCTCTGGACCGCGAACAGATGGCCGCCACACCAGCCTCGGGCATGCCGGCGAAGGCGCGCGCCCGCTGGCCGGCCATGCCGCCGGTCCCCGCTATCCCGATTCGTATCACGTTCTCTCCCCTTCCCGGTTTGCCGCCTTGTGCCGTTTCAGCCGTTCCAGACTTCCGCCAGCTTCACCGGCTTCCGGCTCTTCTGCGCGAGCACGCCCGCCTCGATCACGGCGATGTTCCGCACGAACTCGCGATACGGCGTCGGCGGCTTGCCGGTGAGAACCATGTCCCGGAAGATTTCCAGGATTCGCTTCCCGCCGCCGATGAACTGCGGGTCGCCGATCGCTTCCGAGTGGACCGCGCCGTACTTGCTGAAGGCCGAGGCGTAAAAGTTGCAGGCTTCGGGGAAGATCTTCGTCGAGGTGTTGATGATCATGACTTCCCGTCCGCTCTTCATGTGCAGATGCACGTACTCCAGCGGCGCATCCCCCATCGCCTCGACCGATTCCACGTCCCCGCCGAAGAGATTGACCGCGAGCGAGACGCCGTGAATGAGATACGCCATGCGATCCTCCAGGCCGCCGGAGACCCCCTTCCCGGCCAGTTCCTGCGAGAAGGTACCGCCGACCCCCTTGACCACGCCCAGCCCCACGGGGATGATCGGCACGTCGTCGGGCACCGGGTAGTACGTGTGGTCGATCTCCGCGAAGCGCTTCTTGAAGCATTCCGCCATCGGCACGTGGGTCAGGATGGAGGCGTTGAAGAGCAGCGCCTTGTGCTTCTCGGCCAGCCTCACGATCTCCTGCGCGTCCTTGACGTTGGAGGAGAAAGGCTTGTCCACGAAGGTGGGAAGGCCCTTCTTCAGGAAGGGGGCCGCCAGTTTCAGATGATCCGAGCCGTCCCGCTCGCCGTTCGAGATGAAGATGGCGTCCACCCCCTCGGCCACGTCTTCAAGCCGTTCGCAGACGCGCGGCTTGTTCATGAACACTTCAGCGAAGGTCTTCGCCCGGCTGACGTCGGGGTCCCAGACGTTCACCAGTTCGAAGCCGTCCACCTTCGGGATGGTGAGTTTCCGCGGGTCGTAGATGTTGCTCGCGTAGTAATGGACGATGTAGTACTTCTCCAGCAGCAGCATCGGGTCGCAGGGGGCGATCATCACGCCGTAGTAATAGCCGTGGATGTCGCTGCAACGCACGAGCCCCAGACGTATCTTCTTCTGTTTCACCGCCGCCATCGATGTTCTCCTTGCCGTCAAGAGGTTCGTGGGTCACAGTTTGAACTGTTTTGCCGCACCGGCCAGCGCGCGTTCGATCAGGTCGAGCATGAAGTCCGCTTCCTTCTTCGTGATGATCAGCGACGGCGCCAGCACGAGGATGTTCCCGTTGTTGCGCAGGATCATGCCGTTCTCCCAGCACCACTGGCGAATCCAGGTGCCGACCTTGGCGTCCGCCTTGAGCGTGACGGCCAGGAGCAGGCCGACGCCGCTGACTTTGTCGATCAGCGGGTTGTGCATGGTTTCGATGCGCTTGCGGATGTACGCGCCCATCACGCGGGCGTTCTCAACCAGGTTCTCGCGTTCGATGATGCCGATGTTGGCCAGCGTGGCGGCGCAAGCGACGGTGTGCCCGCCGTAGGTGCTGCCGGAGCGGAATTCGTGGCCGGGCCCCTGCTGGAAGACCTGAGCGACCTTCGGGGTGGTGACAGCCGCGCCCAGCGGGATGAAGCCGCCGGTGAACCCCTTGCCGATGGTCATGATGTCCGGCACGACCTTGTAGTGGTCGCAGAAGAACCATTTGCCGGTCTTGCCGAAGCCGGTCTGCACTTCGTCGAAGATGAGCAGGATGCCATGCTTGTCGCAGAGGTCGCGCACCCCCTGGAGGTAGCCTTCGGGCGGGAGAGGATAGCCGGTGTTGGAGCCGGGAAGCGGGTCCATGATGAAGCCCGCGATGCTTTCGGCGCCTTCGTCGCGGATGAGGGCCTCGATCTCCTTCAAAAGTTGCGCGGTGTAGGCGCGCGAGGAGACGCCCTTGGGCCGGTCGCAGTCGCGCGCCGCGCTGACGAAGAGGCAGCCGGGCATCAGCGGCTCGAAATACTCGCGGAACCATTTCAGTCCCGTCACCGCCCCGCCGCCGAGCGTGGTGGCATGGTAGGAGTCGCGCCGGGCGATGAACTTGAACCGCGTGCGCTGCCCGCGCTCGATGTGGTACTGCCGCGCCATCTTCAGCGCCGTTTCATTCGCTTCGGAACCGCTGTTGACGAAGAAGCTCACCGAAAGGTCCCCCGGCATGATCTCGACCAGTTTCCGCGCCAGTTGAATCAGCGGAACGGTGAAGCTGTCCACGTAGTTCGGGAAGAACTCCAGCCGCTCCATCTGCTCCGTCACCGCTTTGGTGACTTCCGGCCGGCAGTGGCCGCAGACCGTCGTGAGCAGCGTCGCGAAGGAGTCGAAGTACTTCCGCCCGTGGACGTCGTAGACGAAGCAGCCTTCGCCGCGCTCGAAGATTTTGGGATCCTTGGCCAGTTCCGCGTTGCTGGCGAAATGCGGAATGATGTATTTGACCGCGTCCTCCTTGAGTCTGGCGATTTCCTTTTCGCTGAGTCCCTTGGTGCTCATGCGGCGGCTCCTTTCTGTTCAGGTTGCCCGAGTACCCCGCTCAGGGCGTTGCGGGAAAAAATGTCTTCCTTCAGTCGCTCAGCCTGCGCGCCGGAAATTCCCAGGCGCTCGACGGCCTCTTTGAGAGCCTTGATGCAGTGGTAAACGTTGTAGGTGAGGCGCCGGCGCTCCTCGGCGAACTGCGCTTCCATCGCGGGGTCCGACCAGGGGTAGTGGTCGCGCGAAACGAAAATCGCCCCGTGCGTCTCCGACCAGCGCTCGACTCCGGTGATGAGGCCGAAGGGAAGATCGGAGGCGAAGAGGAGGCGCGGCCAGAGGCTCTCGCGACGCAGGAAGCGCTCGTGGACTTCCGGCGCGCTGGCCGAGGAGATGTCGAGAAAGAAGTTCGGGAACTCCTCCAACAGGCCGGAGTCCAGAAAATCGAAGAACTGCTCGGCCCGCACGTAGCGGCCCATGTGCGCGAGGACCACCTTGACGCTCGGGAAGCGTCCGGCCATCCATCGCAGGTACCGCCGCACCTCCGCATCGCCCACGCCCATGCCGGAGGTGTGGAGCATCAGAATCAGCTTTTTCGCCTCCATGAACTCCAGGAGCCCCTCGGGGATGAACTCCGTCATAACGCATTTGAAGTTGTTCTTTCCGATGAGGTCGGAATACGGTTTGGCGCCAACGAACGGCACGCCGGTCGCCAGCGAGCGCTCGTACGCGGCGATGGAGGGGCGCGGGTCGGTCGGATGGGCCAGGAAGAAGCCATGGACGCGCCGGTCGCGCTTCATGATCTCGATGAGGTAGTCGTTCGCGGCGATCTGCCGGGCCTCCCGCAATGGGAGTGGAAAAGCGAACAGCCCTGCAATCTCCTTGCCGCTGAAGAGTTGCCCGTACAGCGCGACGCAGGTTTCCCATTCCAGGCTGGTGAAGGTGCCCAGCGCTTCGCGGAGGCGCTCCGGGCTGAGCGGGCCCATCGCCGCCGGTGGATGGAGATGCACGTGGGCATCGAAGAGCCGGCGGGGAACCCACCGGCGCAGCTCGTCGCGCCAGAGGCCCACGTGGTCGCAATAAGAGGCAACGCCATTCACCATTTCGGCCATTCTATGCGCCCACCATTTCCTTCACGGCGCGAACGATGGTCTCTTCCTGCGGCAGCGCGGCTTTCTCCAGCGTGCTGCTGAAGGGGATCGGCGTGTCGGAGCCGGCGAACACCTTCGGCGGCGCGTCCAGATAATCGAACCCCTCCGCGACGACGCGGCGCACGATCTCCGCGCCGATGCCGTTGCGCGTCGGCGACTCGTGCACGACGAGCAGCCGCCCGGTCTTGCCAACCGAGGCGAGGATCGTTTCCATGTCGAGCGGCACGATGGTGCGCGGGTCGATCACTTCGACGCTGACCTTCCCTTCGAGCGCCTTCGCGGCCGCCAGCGCCTTCCGCCGCATGATGCCGGTGGCGACCAGGGTGATGTCCTTTCCTTCGCGCGCGACATCCGCCTTGCCCAGCGGCACGGTCCACTCCCCTTCCGGAACCTCCTCCTCATCGAAGAACAGCACGCGGTTCTCGATGACGAGCACGGGGTTGTCGTCGCGGATGGCGGACTTGAGAAGCCCCTTAGCGTCGTAGACGGTAGCGGGCATGCAGACCTTGAACCCCGGAGTGTGGGCGAACCAGGCCTCAAAGCTCTGCGAGTGCTGCGCCGCCTCGGCGGTGCCCGCGCCGGCCTGAGCGCGGATGGTCACGGGCATTCGGAACTGCCCGCCGGACATGAACTGGACTTTCGCCATCTGGTTCACGACGGGGTCCATCGCCATCAGGATGAAATCGATGTACATGATCTCGACGATGGGGCGCAGGCCGGCCATCGCAGCGCCGACGGCCAGGCCGCAGAAAGCCTCCTCGGAGATCGGCGTGCCGACGAGCCGCTTCTCGCCGAATTTCTCCCGGATGCCGCAGGTGAGCTTGTACACGCCGCCGGCGATGTCCACATCCTCGCCGACGACGAAGACGCGGTCGTCTCGCGCCATTTCCTCGCATTGCGCTTCGCAGATGGCCGCCGCGTAGGTCAGTTTTCTCATGACTTCGCTCCCTCCGCCCAAACGTTGTCGTAGAGGGTCTCCGGCGCGGGGAAGGAACTCTTGCGCGCGAACTCGACCGCTCCGGCGATCTCCTGCTCCACCCGGCGGTGCATCGCTTCGATCTCCTGAGGCGTGAAGGTCTTGTCGCCAACGAGGAGCGCTTCGAAGCGCTTGATGCAGTCCTTCTTCGGACTGCGCCAGAGGGCCAGCTCCTCCTTGGGCCGCTGGTCGGCGATGATGCCGCAATGCGGTTCAAGCCGGTAGGTCTTGCACTCGATGAACGTGCTGCCTTCGCCGCGCCGGGCGCGCGCGACGGCCTCCCCCACGGTGCGATAGACGTCCAGGACGGCGTTGCCGTCGCAGATCGCCCAGGGGATGCAGTACGCCTCGGCGCGCGGGGCGATGTCGGGGGTGCAGGTGCTTCGGGCGACGGTGGTCGTAGCGGCGATCTGGTTGTTCTCGCAGAGCCAGATCACGGGGAGCTTCCAGAGCGACGCGATGTTCATCGCCTCATGCACGACCCCCTGGTTGGATGCGCCGTCGCTGAAGAAGCAGACGGTCACCTGGTCCGTCCCGCGGTACTTCGAGGCAAAGGCCGCGCCCAGGGCGATGCCGACGCCGCCGGCGACGATCCCATTGCCCCCGAGGAAGCCCTTGGCCTTGTCGAACTGGTGCATGGAGCCGCCGCGCCCGCGCGACAGACCGGTCTCGCGCCCCATCATCTCGGCCATGGTGCGGTTCAGGTCGAAGACCTTCGCCAGGCAATGGCCATGCGGGCGGTGGCCGCTCGTGGCGTAATCGTCGTCGCGCAGGCAAGCGCACGCGCCGACGGCAACGGCCTCCTGCCCGACGTAGAGATGGATCGCCCCGGTGATCTCACCAGCGCAGTAGAGGCGCTTGACCTCCTCCTCGAAGCGGCGGAGGCTGATCATCTGCCGCAGCATGTGGAGCTTGAGCTCTTTGGGAACTTCAGCCGCCACGACGCCGGCGTTCGGCGATTGATTCTTCTTTGCCATGTGAGGCCTCACCCTTTCAGCACGAACGAGCAGGGGCAGACACAAAGAACGGCAAGCCGGCGTCTCAGCGTCCGGACGCCGTCATCGAGGCCACCGTCTTCCTGGCGGCGCGCATCATCGCTTCCACGTTCTCGGGCGGGGTGGTGTACATGACCCCCTCGCCGGTATTGAAGATGTAACTGCCCCCCGGGGTGTTCTCGCGGATCATCTCTTCCGTCGCGTCGGCGACCTGCTCCGCCTCGGAATCGCGGAGGAACTTCGGGTCGAAGTTCCCCGTCAGGCACTTCTTCACGCCAAGGCCCCTTTGAACTGCGGCGATGCTCGGGCCTTCGCCGACGTTGATGGCGCACGGGGGCAATTGAGCCTGCTGCTTCAGGTGCGGCAGCGAGGTCTCCCCGCTGTGGTAAATGATCATCCCCCCCGCCTTGTTCATCGACTCGATGACCCGGGCGGCCGGCTCGTAGGCGAACTTCATGTAATGTTCCGTCCGCATGAAATGCGAATCCGCGACGCAATCGCCCAGCCAGAGAGTGTCCGCGCCCGCGTCGAGCTGCGCTTTGCCGAAGGCGCTCTGGTGGTCCACGAAGAACTCGACGTTGTCGCGCACCAACCCCGGCTCCTCCAGCATCGCCATCAGCCACTTGTCAATGCCATAGATCAGCGCCGGGGCGGTAAAGGGAGCGGCGATGCGCCCCGTGATGCAGACGGTGTCGCCGAGGGCTTCCTTGAGGCAGCGGATCATCTCCAGGTGGATCGGCAGGCGCATTTCCCTGCCCGCGTCGGGAATGCGGAACTTCCGCAGAGTGTCGCGCGTCAGCGGCAGGTACTCCGCCACCATGGCCGGACCGTCCGACTGCAGGCGCATCTTCATCCCGAGGGGCTCAAATTCGATGTAGTCGTCCGGGAAGACCATGCCCCAGTCGTAGTCGAACCGGCGCACGGCGTCCACAATTCCCCGGACGGCCTTGCCGACGTCCGTGCGCTGCTCCTCGTGGTTCAAACCCGACACGCGCATGTCGAGTTCCAGCCCGAGGGCGAACACCGGCAGCCGCCCCGGCGGGCGCAATTCGATGCAGGCTCTGAAGTCCTTTGCCACGCCTTTGTAAGCCATGCGCGTTCCCTTGTTCGCTCAGGAAATGGGCGTCACGGTGATCCCGCCGTCCGCGCGGATGATCGCACCGTTGATATAGGAGGACTCGTCGGAGGCCAGGAAGACGGCCAGGTTGGCCACCTCCTCGGGGCGGCCGAGGCGGCTCAGCGGCGCGCGCTTGAAGAAGTACGCCGCGTCGAAGTCCGCATTGTCCGTGCTGCTGGCCTTGACCATCTCCGTCTCGATCCCCGCGGGGCAGATGCAGTTCACCCGCACTCCCTTCTTGCCATATTCCACGGCCATGGAGCGCGTGAGGGAGACCGCGGCCCCCTTCGTGGCGGTGTAGGCGTCGCAGCCGGGGATGCCCATCACGCTGGCGCTCGATCCGGTGTTGATGACGGCTCCGCCGCCGCTCTTGACGATGAGGGGGATTCCATACTTGCAGCAGAGGAAAACCCCGGTCAGGTTGATCGACAGGATTCTCGTCCAAGTTTCCTCGGCAAGTTCCGTCACCGGGCCATCGGCGCGGGGAAGAAAAATCGCGGCGTTATTGTACAGGACGTGAAGCGCGCCGTAGCGCTTTTCGACGGCGGCCATGAGCGCCTGGACGTCCGCGCTGCGGGAGCAGTCCGTCCTGACGAACATCGCATCGCCGCCGGCGGCGCGCAGCTTCGCTTCGGCTGCCCGCCCGGACTCCTCGGAGACTTCGGCGATCACGACCTTGGCCCCCTCGCGGACGAAGGCCTCCGCACCGGAGAAGCCGATGCCCCGGCCCGCGCCGGTGATGACGGCCACTTTGCCTTTGAGTCGCATATCCTGTCTCCGTGACTCGGGTTACTTCAGCCTCGCCAGATCAATCGGGTACTTGCCGAACTCCTGGACGGTGCGCACCATAGCCACGTAGTTCTCCGGCTTCACGCAGGAGGCGATGGTGTTGCCGGAGGACATGATGTGCGGCCCTTTGGAGGAAACTGTGCGCAGGAGGTGCTTGGTGCCGGCGATCACCTCTTCGACCGAGCCGCGCCCGAGCAGGTCCACGCTGAGGTTGCCCATCACGGTGATCTTCCCGGGATACCTGGCGAATATCTTCTCCAACTCCATCCCCGGCACATCCTCCAGCGGGCCGAAGGCGTCGAGCCCCGTGCCCACCAACCAGTCCATGATTTTGCGGATGTCGCCGTCGGTGTGCTTGATGCAGAACGCCCCCGCTTTCTTGATGGAGGCGACGACCTTGGTGTCGTGCGGAAGGATAATCTCCTCGAACATCTTGGGGGACATCATGGGGCCGTTCTTGTCGGAGTAGT
This sequence comes from uncultured Planctomycetota bacterium, assembly GCA_903901045.1. Taxonomy (GTDB): domain Bacteria; phylum Planctomycetota; class Brocadiia; order CAIUPP01; family CAIUPP01; genus CAIUPP01. Next base: position 31,064 of record CAIUPP010000120.1, on the reverse strand, counting down.
CGTCGCCGAGGAAGATCACATCAGCGCCGGCTTTGACGACCAGCGGGAAGAGGCCGGCGTAATAGTCCGCGCCGACGCCCATCAGGTCCTTGGCGAATTCCGGGCGCATCGCGAGATCGAGGAAGAGATGCTCGATGCCGCCGCGCATGAAGGCCGCGGGGGCCCAACCGGATTCCCCCACCACCGCCACGGCTTTATCCGGGTAACGCGCCTTCAACCGCCGCACCTTCTCGATCACCGGCGACTTGGCCGGGTCGGGCGGGGTGTAGCGGGCCAGGTCCTCCGGCGACTCGATGCGCGCCGGGGTGGTCGGGACGGGGATGGCCTCCTGCGTGAGGTGCTGCAACGCGCCCCACTTATCGCGGAAGATGCGCTTCTCCCGGTCCACCCACTCCACCTCGTCGGCGTCGTAGATCATGGTGAGGACGGTGACCATGTCCGTCCCCAGATGCTCGACCAGCTCATTCGAGTTGGTCGCCCCCGGAAGGATCGCCCGGACGATCTTCGGGTCGATCCACATCTCCGCGATCGGCACACGGTCGGCCTGGCGGTGGCTCAACGTCGCAAGGACGCGTTCGCGTGAGTTCATATCAAGGCACTCCGAAAAAGTCGAGCTATTCGAGAAGCAGGCTCGGAACCTACGTCCGTTGTAGGGGCAAGGCATGCCTTGCCCCTGCCCGCGGTCAAAGCGCGGACGCCTCAGACCACCCTCCGCTATTTCGTCAGCAGATTCCGCACGGTCTTCTCGATCTTCGGCGCGGAAAGCCCGTACTGATCGAGGAGCCACTCGTGGCCGCCGACCTTGCTGATGTACTTATCGGGCAGACCGAGGCGCAGGAATTTCCCCGGGGCGACGCATTCGTCGCACAGCACTTCCGACACAGCGCCGCCGAGGCCGCCGTTGAGCTGGTGCTCTTCGACGGTGATGATGGCGCCGGTCTCCTTCGCGGCGGCGACAATCGCCTTGCGGTCAATCGGCTTGACGGTGTGCATGCTGATCACGCGGCAGTTGATCCCCTGGAGCGCCAGCGCTTCGGCGGCCGGGGTGACCTGGTTGCCGATGGTGCCGGCGAAGATGATGGTCGCGTCGTTCCCATCGCGCACCTGGATGGACTTGCCCAGCTTGAGCTTGATCGGCCCATCGTGGACAGGCGGCTCCTTCTTGTAGCCGCAGCGGTAATAGAACGGCCCGTCGTAGTCGAGCATGGCGTGGACGCCCGCTTCGGCTTCGGCGAAGTCGCAGGGGCAGAAGACCACCATGTTCGGCAGGGCGCGCATGATCGCGATGTCCTCCGTGGCCTGATGGCTGACGCCCAGCGCGCCGTAGGCCAGGCCACCGCCGATGATGACCACCTTGACGTTGACGTTGTGGTAGCAGACGTCGTTGCGGATCTGCTCCAGGCAGCGCAGGGTGGGGAAATTGGCGATGCTGTACGTGATCGCGATGTTTCCCTCCATCGCCACGCCGCAGGCCACCCCCGTCATGTTCTGCTCGGCCACGCCGCAGTTGTACCAGCGCTCCGGGAAGGCCTCGCGGAACGGCTCGATCTCCCCGTAGCCGATGTCCGCCAGGATCATGTAGATCCGCTTGTCTTTCTTCGCGCGCTCGACCAGCACTTTGTTGAAGAGTGTTCTCATGTTATTCCACCCCCAATTCTTTCAGGGCCTTCGCCAACTGGGCGTCGTTGACGCAACCGTAGTGGCAGGAAACGGTGTCCTCCATCCAACTGACTCCCTTCCCCTTGATGGTGTGGCAGATCAGCCAGGAGGGCTTGCCCTTCTCGAAGGGCAGCTTCTTGAGCGCCGCGTCGATGGCCACCACGTCGTGGCCGTCCACTTCCTTCGCCGCCCAGTGGAAGTCCTCCATCTTCTTGGCGAACGGTTCGAGGTCGATCACATCCTTGGAATGCCCCAGCGCCTGCACCTTGTTGTAGTCCACCACGACGGTGAGGTTGTCGAGGTGGTGCTGCGCGGCGAACATCAGCGCCTCCCAGCTCGATCCTTCGTCGCAATCGCCGTCGCTCATCAGGCAGATCACGCGGTGCTTCTTGCCGGCGACCTTGGCGGCCAGGGCCATGCCGACCGCAACGGGCAGGCCGTGGCCGAGCGAGCCGGTCGAGAACTCCACGCCGGGGACGTAATGGCTGATGTGGCCCATCAGCCGCCCCTCATCGCGGTAATAGCCCTGAAGCCAGTCCTCGGGGAAGAAGCCCAGTTCGGTGAGGACCGCGTACACCGCGCCGCCGCCATGCCCCTTGCTGAGGATGAAGCGGTCGCGACCCGCCCATTTCGGCTGCTTCGGGTCCACTTTGAGGACGCGCTTGTAAAGCACGGAGAGAATCTCCGCCATGCTCAACATGCTGCCGACGTGCCCGCTCTTGCCGCGGTGCGTCATCCGCAGGCAGTGTTCGCGCACCTTCAGCGCCAGATCGTTGCACTCCTCCACCCATGCGTTCGATTTCGCCATAGCCGGAGCTCCTGTTACTGAATTCCAAATTCTTTTTTGGCCCGCGCCACCAACTGGTCAATCGCCCGAATCTGCTCCGCCGGGAAAGTCGGCGGCTGCCACTTCGCCAGGTTCGCACGCCATGCCTCGTCGCAGCGGTCGAGAATCGCCTTCTCGGAGCCGTCCCACGCCTGGCCGCTGTACGGATCGTCGGAGCGGAAGTATTCGCTGTTCCACATCCCGCGGCAATGCCGCACGGTGTGGTCGCTCATGAAGAAGTTGCTGTGCGCTTTCGTGACGGAGACGATTTCATCGAAATTCAGCGTCTCGTCGTTGACCTGAATGGGCCTGCCATAGGCCCACTCCGCCTTGCGGATTTCCATGTCCAGCATGAACTGCGTCGGCGAGCCGACGCCGCCGTTGAAGAGCGTCCCCATCCCCGCGTAGGGAATGTCCGCGTCCTTGTCCCAGCGCCGCCGGCAGGTGGTTCCGTAGTAGTTCTCGAACACCGTCTGCAAGCCCGGCTTGCGGCTGGTGGGGCTGAAGAACACCTCCACCATGCAGTGCCCGCCCCACAGCTTGTCGAACATCTGGCGCACGGCGTTATCGTACTGGCAGTAATAGGGGCCGAAGGTGGTGGAGTTGCCGTTGCGCATGTCGGCGATGAGGGTGATCATGCGCGCCGTGATGTCGCTCTCCGGGTCCACGCACCAGCAGACGGCCATGCCGCCGAGCAGTTCGGCGGCGCCCATGACGATCGAGCCGGCCAGCGTCGAGGGAGTGCTGACGCCCATCGTCGGCATGCTGGCGACGTGGTAGCGACGCACGCCGCAGCGCTTGCGCTCGAGGATGTCCTCGGCCGAGCGCTTCTCCAGGATCAGCGGCATCGTCATGCACTCGGAGCCGGCCAGGTAGGCGGAGGAATTCGGGTCGCCGGTGAGCACCACGCTGGCTTCCTTGAGGTACTTGATCACCTCCGGGTAGATCGCTTCGATGCCGGCGAACTTCGAGGTGAGGTCCATGCTGCGGCGAAGCGAGGCGATGCGCTCGATCTGGGGCGGCATGTCCTGCCGGTACCACATGCTGGTGTAGCCGATCTCGGGGGTCGCCTCGGCGAATTTCATCATATTGTCGAACACTTCCGTGTTCACCGGACGGACCTTGCCGGCCTGGTAATCGTAGAAAGTGGTCGGGCCGCAATCGAACGCCTGCATGAGGAACTTCTTCTTGAGCGTCTTGCGGAACTTCTCGCCTGTGCCGGTCCAGGCCAGGTGGTGCGCCCAGTCGGGGCCGCAGGTCTCGACCAGTTCCTCGTCGCGCGCCTCCTGCTTCTGGCTTTTCTGCTGGAACGCCACCATTTCGGCGATCAGCTGCGGCGGGATGCGCAGGCGATGGTCCGGGCCGGCCGTGCATCCTTTGGCCAGGCAGAGCTTGACCATCTCGTCGTTCTCAACCAACACCCCCACTTCAGACAAGAGCTTCAACACTTTCGACGACAGCGCTTCAACCGCCGATGATTTCAGCATAATTCCACCTCTACGTTTGCCTAAGGTCCTGCCGCCGCGCCGGCCCGCTGCTGCTTCCGGCGTGGAAGCTCGGACGGAAAATGCAATGACAGACCCCCAGGTCGCGATCTCCCTGTGTAAGGATCTCCAGCGCCTTCTCGACAATCCGGTCGTACGGCGGAACCGCCGTGGTCAGGTCGAGTCCCTGCGTGGAATAGAACGATTGGCCGTTCAGGTTGACTACCGAGACATCCTGGGGCACCCTGCGCCCGGTCCGCGGAAGCGTTTCAACGAGGCGCACGGCCATTCCGTCGTACGGGGTGATGAGGGCGGTCGGCCCGGGCTGTTTGCCGGGCCAGAGCCGCTCGACGGGAGGCGTGTCATACGGCGGGCAGAAGAGGACCTGCTTGTCCGGAAGAGTCAGCTTCCGCCTTGCGAGCGCCTCGCGCAGGGCGCGCAACGCCGAGCGCCGCGGACCGTCCGAACCGTCCACCCACCCGATCCGCTTGTGCCCCAGCGCCGTGAGGTGCTCCACGGCCATCTCCAGCGCCGCTCCTTCGTCGAAGGCAACGTGATGATCGTGGGCGGTGTCGGTCCAGAAGTCGTTGATGATGACGCACGGCAGCGCGAGGGTGCGCAATTGCGACCGGATATCCGATTCGAAGCCGGCGGTCTCCGGCAGCGTGGGGAACTTGATCACCCCGGCGGCCTTCAGCCGGGAAAGCTCGCGGATGAACTGGCGCTCGACGGCGGACTGCTCATTGGTCATGCTCAGGACGATGCCGTACCCCATGCGCCCCGCTTCGAGGGTGAGCAGTTGCGCGATGCGCAGCACTTCGGCATTGAGGATGTTCGGGACGATCAGCCCCAGGAGCATCTGACGCGAGCCGGTGCGCTTGGCCGCATAATGCCCCGAGCCGTGCTTCCGTCGGACGATCCCCTCCTGCACCAGCGTGTCCAGCGCGCGCCGCACGGTGCCCCGGCTGCAATTGAACATCTTGCAAAGGGCGTGTTCCGTGGGGATCGCCTCGCCGACGGGCACCTTCCCCTGACGGATCAAACGCCGGATATTCTCGGCGATTTGCGCATGCTTCGGCGCTCGTGCGAGTGGCGTCACGACGGCTCTCCAGGGACCTTGAAGCTAAGCCCCTGTACCATACCTCGGCGCGCGTAAGTTGTCAAGACAACTTTTCCAGAAATGACGAATGGCGAATTCCAAGGGGGCTATCGATGGAGTGCGGGCCTGTCGTGGTTGTCCATATGACGTTGGGCCGCGGGGCAGGCGGGACGCCTCACACCTCCGCGCGCAGCCGCACCGAAATGGACTGCGAATCCGGCTCGACGCCGGCGGGCGGGCCGGCGGAACGACGCAGGATCAGGGGGGCGGCGATCTCCCGCTTCTCGATCTCGTCGCTTCCCTTGTGCATCCGCTCGATCAGCATCCGCGCGGCCTCCGCGCCCAACTCGTAACAGGGCTCGTGGAACGTCGTCAGAACAGATGGCTCCCGACGCCAGGTGACGTTGTCGAAGCCGATGACGGACAGGTCGCGGCCGATCTCCAGCCCCGTTTCCGACGCCACGCGGCAGACCGCCTCGGCATGCAGGTCGCGCCCGGCGACAATGGCGGTGGGCCGCGGCTCCACGCGCAGAAGAGTTCTCGCCGCCGCGTACGCGTCCAGCGAGTTGCTGCTCGCGCAGAGCGAAATCCAGCGGGCGTCCATGGGCAGATTGAGCCGCGTCATGGATTCCCGGTATCCCTCAATCGTCTTCTTGTAGAAGGCGCTATTGGCCTGCGTGGCCACCAGGCCGATGCGGCGATGCCCCAGCGCGGCAAGGATCTGGACCGCTGCGCCGGCGATGCGCTTGTGATCCACCCAGGTGGCGCTCACTTCCAGTTCGGATTCAAGGTTCGCGACCACCACCGGCGCGTGCAGGCGATGGAGTGCCACGGTCTGCTCGGGAGCGCAGGTCTCGACAAAGAGCCATCCGCCGTAGCGGTCGCGCAATGAAAGAATCTCCCCGACCTTGACCGCCTTCTCGACCAGGCCCACGTAATCGCCGGACAGGACGGGGAACATCTCGTACGCAAAGCGCTCGCGCGCCAGGGCGTCCACGATCCCCTGAAGAATCAGTTCAGGTTCGGGCGCAGGCGCCCCTTCGAAGACGCGGTGCAGGATTGCAATAGTTCCCGGAGGAAGGCGCTTTCCCGCATCGGGCAGGACGCGCGTCCCCGTCCCGAGGTGCTGCTTGACGACCCCTTCGCGCGCCAACTGCTCCAGCGCCCGCGAGATGGACATACGGCTGACCCGCAGTTCCTCCGCCAGTGCGCGCTCGGAGGGCAGGAACTCCCCTGGCGGGTATTGACCGTGAATGACCCGCTGCCGCAGCAGATGCGCCAACCGCTGCACAACCGGGCCGGCTACCGGCTTCTTGCTCGCCATAACCACTGTCTCACGGGAAAAAGCAAGGTGGACTATCGCACGGATATAATAGTCCATACTACCGTGGATTGTCAAGTTGATGCGTTGCATGGTTTGACATTGCTGGCTCAACTGATATAATGTCTCAGGATAATGATAGTCCAATTGTAGTCCTCACGCCTGCGGATGTGTGGAAAGAAGTGGCGGGTTCGTTTCCCTGTAACCGTCTCATATTTGACGAAGGAGAGAAGAAGATGGCTCTCAAGAAGCTCTCAACTCTTGCGTTGGATGGAGGAGCGAAGGCAGTCCCCAAGTGGCCGACCCGCGGCTTGATTGACGCAAAGGAAAAGCAGGCGGTTGTGGCGCTGTTCGATCAGGCCATTGAGTCCGGCAATGCGATCGGCTACAACGGAGCGGAAGAAGAGAACTACTGCAAGGAGTTCTCCGCATTCATGGGGGGCGGTTACGCCGATGGCGTGAACTCCGGATCGAGCGCCGTCTATGTCGCGCTGCGCGCGATGAAGGTCAAGGCGTTTTCGGAAGTCATCTGTGGCCCGATCTCCGATCCGGGCGGGTTCATGCCTATCGCACTGGCCGGCTGCATTCCGGTGCCCGCCGATGCGGAGCCCGGTTCCTTTAATATGAGCCCAAAGTCGCTTGCCCAGCGGATCACCAAACACACCGGCGCCATCGTCGTCACGCATATCGCCGGCCTGCCTGCGGAGATGGAACCGATCCTGGACCTGGCCAAAGCCAAGGGAATTCCGGTCATCGAGGATTGCGCCCAGGCCCACGGCGCCCTTTATCGGGGGAAGCGTGTCGGCTCGCTCGGGGATATCGGCGCCTTTTCGACCATGTCCGGCAAACACCATTGCACCGGCGGCCAGGGAGGCGTGGTGTTCAGCAAGAGCGAAGAGACCTACTGGCAGATCCGCCGCTGCGCGGATCGCGGCAAGCCCTTCAACCTGACCGGGACGCACGGGAATGTGCTCGCCGCGCACAACATGAACCTCAACGAATTGTCCGCCTGCATTGGGCGGGTCCAGCTCAGGAAGCTCCCCCGGATCGTCGCCGCGCGGCAGAAGTCGGCCCGTTGGCTCATCGCCTCCTGCCGTGAGAAATTGAAGTCGGTGCGGATCGTGGACGCGGCCCACGGAAGCGAAGGGGTCTACTGGTTCCTGATTGGCCAGCTTGACCTGACGAAGTTGCGCGTGAACAAGGAGACATTCGTGAAGGCGCTGTCCGCCGAAGGACTGCCCTGCGGAACGACCTATCTTCACGTCTTTGCGGACCATGACTGGTACAGGAACCGCAACGTCTTCGAAGGGACCACGTATCCCTGGACCGCCCCGCTGTACAAGGGTGATCCGACGCGCGAGTATCCGATTCCCAACGTCCGCGCTACGGACAAGTACAGCTTCCAGCTTTTCTGGAACGAGCGCGTCACCCCGGTCGTGGCGCGCCAGGCGCTGAACGCGATCAAGAAAGTGGAACAGGCCTATCTTGCCTGATGGCAATGGAGTAACGCTTATGCGCGTGTACATTATGACGGATATGGAAGGGGTCGCCGGCATCCTGAACTTCGAGGACTGGTGCGAGCCGGCGTCGCGGTATTACGATTTGGGGAGGGAGTTCCTGACGCGGGAGGTGAACGCCGCCGTGGAAGGCTTCCTCGCCGCCGGTGCCACCGAGATATTGGTGGCCGACGGGCATGGCTACGGCGGCATCAATCCCGCACTGCTCCACTCCGCCGCCGAACTGGCCCGCCACTGGCCCGCCGGCAGCGCGTACCCCTTCTCGCTCGACAGTCGGCGTTTCGACTTCATGTGCTCCATCGGCCAGCACCCCAAGGCCGGCACGTTGGGCGGGCACCTCTGCCACACCGGCTCGATGATCGTGCGCGACGTCTCCATCAACGGCCTTTCCGTCGGCGAGTTCGGCGAGATATGCCTGTGTGGCTCGGAACTGGGGACGCGGGTCATCTTCGCCGCCGGATGCGAGGCTTTCACGCGCGAGGCTCAGGCGCTCCTGCCCGGGATCGAGACGGTTGCCGTCAAGCGCGGCCAGCAGACCAAGCCGGGGCACCACCTCCCTGAAATGGCGTACCAGCGCCACAACGCCTCCGCCATCCACCTGGTGCCGGAGGAGGCGCGCCGCCGCATCCGCGCCGGCAGCCAGCGCGCTCTGGAGCGCGCCCGACGCGAGCCGTTCGGGCATATTACGCTCCAGGCCCCCTTCCGCCGCGTCACCCTCCTGCGGAGCAGTGACCTGTTCCCACCGCGCGTGCGAGTGGATGAACACCCCAGCAGCGTGATCGCCCTGCTAAACCAATCCGGCCCCTACCATGACATGGGGGAGGCCTCCCCGGATAAGGCCGCGCTATAGGCCGGACCGGCATCCCCCCCACATTTTGACCAAAGGACAGAGTGACATGAAGAAGCCGCCCGTCATAGACATCCACGAGCATGTGATTCCCCGGCGCGGATTCGTTCATCCCGTCCGCAAAGCGGGCTGCACCACCGCGTCGGAGCTGGTCGCCATCATGGACAAGCAGGGGATCGACCGGATGGTCGCCCTGCCCATCTGCTCGCCCGAGCCTTTCTACTCCCAGTCCGTGGAGGAGGCGTTCGAGGCATGCGATCAATACCCGGAGCGGTTCATCAAGTTCTGCAACATCGACCCGCGGACGGAGGCGCATACGATTGAATATGACTTCGCCCCGGCGCTCGAGTACTACAAGGGCCTTGGCGCCTGCGGCATCGGGGAAGTCACCGCCCCCCTGCGATGGGAAGAACTGCGCGTGCAGCGACTCCTGGCCGCCTGCGAAAAGGCGGAACTGCCCTTCCTGTTCCACCTCGGAGTGCGCCCCGACCACAGCTACGGCCTGGTGACCAGCGCGGGGCTGATCGAGTTGGAGCAGGCGCTGCAGAAGTACCCGCGCCTGCAATTCCTGGCCCATTCCCAGACGTGGTGGGCCGAGGTGGGGGCGAACCCCTCGCTGGAGGACCGGGACGGATACCCCAAGGGCCCCGTACTGCCCGGGGGCCGCGTAACGGAGTTGATGCGCCGCCACAAGAACCTCTGGGGAGATCTCTCCGCGGGGAGCGGGTTCAACGCCGTCAGCCGCGACCCGGAGTGGGGCTATCGCTTCCTGGAAGAGTTCCAGGACCGCCTGCTCATGGGGCTCGATATTTGCGTCCCCACCAACGACGCCTGCGAACTGGTGGGCTACCTGCGCGAAGCCGTGAAAGCCAAGCGCATCAGTGAGCGAGCGTACGGGAAGATCATGGGGTATAATGCCATGGCTTTGCTGCAACTTTCTTGAGACCCAATGGAGGAGCACAGATGATTCGTTTGGGAATTATCGGCGCGGAGAATTCACACAGTTACTCAATGGGCAACTTATGCAACGTTAAAAAGGCTGTCCCGATGAGCGTGACGGCCATCTGGGGGGAGACGGCGGAATTCGCCAAGGTTGCCGCCGAGAAAGGCTCCATCCCCAAGATAGTCCAGGACTGGCGCGAGTTGCTCGGCCAGGTGGACGTGGTCATGATCGACCATCGCGATGCCAAGTACCATTACGAGCCGGCGGAGTTCTTCATCAAGAACGGTGTGCCGACCTTCGTGGACAAGCCCATGACCGCGACCGTCAAGGACGCGAAGCGGCTGCTGAAGCTCGGCGAATCGAAGAAGGCGCCGGTGACGACTTTCAGTTCCATCCCGATGCAAACGGCCTTTCAGGCGTTCAAAGCGGACGTGGCGAAGGAGGGCGGGGTGCGGACGCTGAACTCGACCGGCCCTGCCGACATCGACAGCCCGTACGGCGGCATTTTCTTCTACGGGATCCACCAAGTGGACGCCATGGTGGAACTGATGGGGACCGAGGTGGAGAGCGTCACGATGGAGCGCCGGGGGCCGAACGGCATCGTCGTCGTGCGGTACAGCGGCAACCGATGGGCCACGCTCAACTGCCTCGCCGGCCCTGCAGCCTTCTACTGGATGGCCTGCACGGAGAAGAAGGCCATGACACACGCCGACGTGCGCGACAGCGACCCCTACACAACCAGCGCCCAATTGATAGTGCGCTTCGTGGAAGAGAAAAAGAGCGCGTTCAGCCAGGAACGCATGCTGGCCCCAATAGCGGTGCTCGCCGCGATGGAAAGCTCGATGAAGAATGGAAGAACTGTAAAGGTGCGTCTGTAACATTGGCAGAATTCAGGAATTGGAGGAAATCGTGAAAAAGTCCACTCTCTCCCCGGCCCTTCTGGGCGGGCCGAAAGCCATCCAGAGCGACCCCAAGGACGCCTTCAAGTGGCCCATCATCACGCGCGAGGATGAAGAGGCGGTGCTGGATGTGCTTCGGCGCGGCGCCATGTCCGACCTGGACGTGACGAAGGCATTCGAGAAGGAGTTCGCCGAATGGCAGGGCCGGCGATACGCCCTCGCTCACAGCACCGGCACGGCCGCGCTGGAAGCGGCCATGTACGCGTGCGGCGTGCGCCGCGGCGACGAGATCATCTGCCCCAGCGTCACCTACTGGGCCTCCTGCCTGCAGGTCTACAATCTGGGCGGGACCGTGGTGTTTGCCGAGGTGGACCCGCAAACGCTCTGCATCGACCCGGCGGACATCGAGAAGCGCATCTCCCCGCGCACGAAGGCGATCATGGTGGTGCATTACCTCGGCTACCCGGCGGACATGGACCCGATCATGGCCATCGCGAAGAAGCGCAAGATCAAGGTGATCGAGGACGTTTCGCACGCCCAGGGAGGCCTGTACAAGGGGCGCAAGGTCGGCACCTTCGGCGACGTCGCGGCCATGTCCCTCATGAGCGGCAAGTCCCTCGCCATCGGTGAGGCGGGCATCCTGGTCACCGACGACCGCGAGATATTCGACCGCTGCGCCGCGTGGGGACACTACGAGCGTTTCTCGAATCCGGCTTCCGTGGAAGCCGCCGACCTCAAGCCGCTGGCGGGCCTGCCCCTGGGCGGGCACAAGTACCGGATGCACCAGTTGAGTTCCGCCGTGGGGCGCGTTCAGTTGAAGCATTACGACGAGCGCTGCCGCGAGATCCTCAAGTCGATGAACCACTTCTGGGACCTGCTGGAAGGAGTGCCGGGCATCCGGGCCCATCGCCCCGACCCCAAGAACCCTAAGATGACGATGGGCGGCTGGTACGCTCCGCACGGGCTGTACGTCCCCGAGGAGTTGGGCGGGTTGTCCGTGACGCGCTTCGCCGAAGCGGTCACCGCCGAAGGCTTCCCCTGCACACCGGGCGCCAACAAGCCGCTGCATCTGCACGCGTTGTTCAACAGCGCCGACATCTACGGCGACCACCGTCCCACGCGCATCGCCTTCAGCGACCGCGATCTGCGCCAGCCGGAAGGAAGCCTGCCGGCCAGCGAGAAGATCATGTCGCACAGCTACAGCATTCCCTGGTTCAAGAAGTTCTACCCCAACGTGATCGAGGAACACGCCAACGCTTTCCGCAAGGTCGCCGAGAATTACAAGGCGCTTCTGAAGGGCGACAAGGGAGACGGGCCGTCGCTCGGTGGATGGCATTTCTTCGCACACCGGTAAAGAAAGAAGAATCTTCATGAACAATCCGGTCATTATGCACATCAACTACTGTGAACAAGGGCAGAGCTTCCCCGAGCTCTGCAAAAAGGCGGCGGCGTGGGGATTCGACGGCATCGAGTTCCGCGGCGCGCGCCTCGACGGCGTGAAGCAGTCGGCCGAGGAGTACCTCGACGTGATCACCAGCTCCATGAAAGCGGCGGGGCTGAAGTTCGCCCTCTTCGGCCACCCGCTGTCGAATTTCAACGTGCCGGATGCCGCCGCCCGCGCGGAGGAGGCGGCGCGGAGCGTCCGCTTCTACCGCCTGGCCAAGGAGCGGCTCGGCGCCCGGTTCGCCTGCTCCAATTGCTTCGCCGGGCCAATGATGAACCCGGACAAGAAGGTCGCATCGGACGCGTACGACAAGCACGGCTCCGGCTGCGCCACGCCCCAGCAATGGGAGTGGGCGGTCGAGGGGTACCGGATCATCGCGAGCGAAGTGGAGAAACTGGGCGTGCGCCTCGCATTCGAGACGCACATGAATTACCTGCACGACACCGTCCAGGCCGCCCGCCAGCTTGTGGACCGCATCGGCAGCCCGGCCGTCGGCATCAACATCGACTATGTGAACCAGGTGTACTTCCCCACGTTTCCGACTTTGAAGGAGGCGGTTGCCCTGGCGGGAGACCGGCTGTACTACGTCCATCTCAAGAACTGCATCTCCGTTCCCGGCGCAGGCAAATTCGCCACGGCGCTCGAAGAGGGCGAGGTCAACAACCGGCAGTTCCTCCGCCTCCTCAAGGACGCGGGCTTCAGCGGGCCGGTCTGCGTCGAGGCCCCCCGCCCCGGCGACCGCGAGTGGTTCGCCCGCCAGGACCTGGCTTACGTCCGCTCGGTGATGAAGGACATCTGAAAGGGGATCTCTCATGCTGATTGACGTGCACGGGCATATCGGGCGGGTCGTCAAGGACCGCAAGGAGATGCTGGACGGCCCCGAACTCGTCAAGAAGATGGATGAGTGGGGGATCGACCGGACCTGCGTGCTCGGTCTGAGCGAAACTCCGGAAGCGGAGTACATGGAGTCCGACACGGATGACGTGATCCGCGAATGCTCGCACTTTCCGACGCGGCTGATCCCCTTCTGCCTGATCGATCCGCGCTTCGGGCTGAACGATCCCAAGATGGACTTCGGCTGGCTGCTCGAAGAATATGTGGCGCGCGGCTGCCGCGGCATGGGAGAGATGCTGCCCAAGCTTCCGATAGACGACCCGCGCTGCCTCAACCTTTTCCGGCAGGTCGGCAAGTTCGGAATGCCGATCATTATTGACATGAACGACAATCCCATTTACTACGGTTTGCGCGACGACCCGGGCCTGCCGCGCCTGGAGCGGACGCTGCAGCAATGCCCGGAGACGGTGATTGTCGGGCATGGCCCCACCTTCTGGGCGGAGATATCCGGCGGAGTCTCCGTCGTCGAGCGCCTCGGCTACCCCACGGGACCGGTGCGCCCCGGCGGCGCGGTGCCGCGGCTGATGGCGAAGTATCCCAACCTCTGGGCGGACATTTCCGCCGGCAGCGGTTACGGCGCCCTGTCGCGCGACCCCTCCTTCGGCCCGGCGTTCATGGAGAAGTTCCAGGACAAACTGCTCTTCGGGACCGATTGCTGCCTGCGCAGTTCCACGAGAAAGGAAGTGCGCATCGTCGATTTCTTCCCGCAACTGCTCGCAGAGAAGAAGCTCAGCCGCGACGCGTGGGAGAAAATCGCGCATAAGAACGCCACGAGGCTGTTGAAGCTCTAGCAGGCCGCTAAAGAAGTCCTTCTGAGCGCAGCGAAGAATCTTTACGCGCGCATGACCTCAGAGCAGCACGCGAGAGTCGATGTTTCGCTTCGCTCAACATGACAACAATGCCGTCTCGTCAACCCTCGGGCGGGTTCGCACTGGTCGGCGCTTGAGCCGGGGTTCCCTCGCCCTTCGCGCCGGGAAGGTTGCGGAAACGCTTCAGGAATATCCCGACGACGATCAGCCAGCAGACGGCGATGAGCACGTACGACGCGCTGCGGGCGAACGACATGCTTTGCCCGACCCCCGCGCCCATGAGCGTGACGGGGATTGCCTGCGGGATGTACCCCAGCGCCGTCCCGATCAAGTACTGGCTGTGCGTCAGTTGCGTCAGCGCCAGGGTGACCGATACGAAGAAGCCGTTGATGGGCAGTTGGCGCGCGATCACCACCGTTCCGATGCCGCCCTGCGTGAGCGCCAGGCTGTACCGCTCCAACGCAGGCCAGCGCCGCAGGATTCTTTCGCGCCCGGTCCGGCGCGCGAACAGGAAAAGGGCATAAGAACCCAGCACCGTCCCGATCTCCGCCCAGAGCATTCCCCAGAAGAAGCCGAACGCCGCCCCTCCCGCCGCGCAAACCGCGAGCCGCGGCATTCCCACCATAACGAAAGATGCCGCCAGCGCGACGAACGCAACCGGCACGAGCCAGCCAAGCTGGTGGTTTTGCATGTAAAGCATCGCCTTGTTCCATTCGGCCTGGTACTTTCCGAACGGGGTGAAGTGGAACAGCGCGATGATGGCCACGACCAGGAGCACGAGGAGGCTGAGCTTCAGGAAGCGCGAGGTTTTGCGCGGAAGGGGTTCCCCCGGCGGCGTGGATTCGATGGACGCATTCATATTGCTCGGTTCCTTCACTTCGGCATCACGGGACGGACGCCGCAACGGGGGAGGATTCCGCAGCCTGCGCGATCAACTGCGACCACCGCTTCTCGTACAGGAAGATCCACTCCGACGGGTGCCTGCGAAAGTTCTCTTCGAAGAACGCGGCCCACTTCTGCGTGGCGACGGCCAGGTCCTGCTCGATGAAGGGCGTCCCCACCGAGGGAAGAATGCGTTCCCCATCCAGATGCACAAAGCCGGGGATGATCGGCGTGTTGCGGCGGGCGCTGAAACGGGCCGGCCAGCCGGGCAGATGCGCCGGTTGGCCGAACATGGTCACCTGCACGCTGTCCTTCGTGCGCCGCAGCAGGTCGGTGGTGCCGACGATGAACTTTCCATCGTGCAACCCCTTGAGGATGCTGCGGGCGGCGGCGGCGGGGTCGCCGCGCCGCACAAAAGTCACTTCCACCTGCATCTTGTCGAAGCAGCGATGCACGAGGTCGCTGCGCATGGCGCCGCGCGACTCGGTCACGAGCAGCAGCGAAGGAAATCGCCTCGCAAAGCCGACCGCCACCGGAACCGCCCCGATGCAATGCGGCATCACAATGATGCCTCCGCCATGCTCCTTCTTGACCGCTTCGCAAGAGGCCAGGACTTCCGCGCTGAACTCCACCTGTCCGGCCAGCCTCTCCGGCCCATGCCGCATCAGCTCGCCGTACATCCGCGCTGCGCATTGGAGCTTGCGCACTGACTCGGCAAAGACCTTTGCAGGGTCCTTCCGCCCAACCACCCGGCAGAAGTCGCTCATGGTCTTCTGGACGCGACTGCCGGGGAGCCGGTACCAGAGTTTCAGCGAGGCCAGCGCCCCCGCCAGCATGGCGCGCTGCACCCCCGGCAGCGGTTGCGTGGCGCGCACCCCCGCGAACAGCGGCACCGTCAGTGCGTCCTTGGCGCGCCTCAGGGGACTTTTCATGGAATATGGACTCGCTGTTTACCTGCGGAATGCCGACACGCCCCTCGCCAAATCGTTGCCGTATTCTAGCGTTTTCCAATGATTCTGCAAAGCGAAGTCCCGCCGGCGCGATGGTTGCGCGTGGCAGCCGGATGGCCTATGATACGGGGGTTCGGTTCACTGATCGTCGTGGAAGCCGGGAAAGCCCGATTTACTGTCTCAGGAGAGTTCCCCAATGCCGACCGAATCAAACGAGTGCCTGCCCGAATCGCAGGGGCGCCACAAGGCGCTCCACATCGCCCTGATCATTCTTCTCGGGGTGCTGATCATCGTCCCCTCCTTCTTCTCGCGCGACCTGTGGAACCCGGACGAACCGCGGTACATGGAAGTCGCCCGCGAGATGGTGGTGCGCGGCGATTACGTGGTGCCTCATCTGGACAACATCTATTACCCGGACAAGCCGCCGATGTTCTTCTGGCTGGCCGCGGGGCTGTACAACCTGGGGCTCGGTAATCTCTCGGGCCGGACGGTCGCCGGGATGGCGATGATCGGCACTCTGCTGATGATCTATGCGTTCGGACGGCGGAAATTCAGCGCGCGCGCGGGACTGCTGGCGGCGTTCATTACAGCGACCACGCTGCTCTTCTTCGGCTTGATGAAGACGGGGGTGATCGACCCCGTGCTGACGTTCCTGGAGACCGCGGCCATCCTGACGGGGTACTGTGCGCTGACGGGCAGCGCCTCGCGTTCGCGGTTGTGGTGGCTGGCGTTCTACGCGTTCTGCGGCTTGGCCATGCTGGCCAAGGGACCGGTGGGCTTCGTGCTGCCGGGCCTCCTCATACTGGTTTTTGCGCTGTTCAACCGGAAGAGCGTTTCATCCGGCGGTTGGATGCACCTGGCCGGCGTGGCGCTGATGGCGGTCATTTTCTGCTCATGGCTGCTCCCGGCCATGAGCCAGGGGGGGCCGGAATACAAGCGGGCGCTTCTGGGCCAGACCGGCTCGTACACGGTCAACCGGGTGGTCAGCCATGCGCACGGGCCCCATTACTACTTCATGCAACTCCCCTTCTATCTGCTCCCCTGGGCGTTCGTCTTCGTACTGGCGCTCGTGCAGGCGATCCAGGACTGGCGCAGAAAAGGGGACCGCGAGGCCGCATTCCTGTCGCTCTGGTTCCTCTGCACGCTGGCGTTTTTCACGGCGGTCACGGCCAAGCGCGAGCGCTACCTGCTGCCGCTCATGCCGGCGGCGGGCCTGTTGTGCGCGCGGTACTTCATGCTGACCGCCAAGAACGGCTTCCCCTGGCCCCGTCTTCACCGCTGGTTCGCGACGGCGGTCTACGGCATTTTTGCACTGCTCGGCTGCGTGTTCATTCTCTTCCCCATCATCGGGAACTCTCTGTTGAAGGTGGCCTTGAGCGGCGACCCCGAGATGCTTGAGAGGGGGCTGGCGATTTCCGCCTCCTTCGGCCTCGGGATTCTGCTGCCCTTGGGCATCCTGATTCTGGCCGCCAGTCTGGCGGGGCTGGCGATCGGCCGCGCCCGATCGAGCTGGCTGATCGGCATTTCCATCGGGATCATTCTCACCTTCTCACTGGTCATGGACCTGGTCTTTGTGCCGAAGATCAACCCGGTGAAATCCAGCAAGCTCTTCGGTCAGCGCATTCTTCCTTACCTGAATGCGGCGGATGAAAAGTACCTCTTCGCCCACGACTATTCCGGAGTGATCAACCTTTACACGGGGATGTTGGACATTCCCCTTCTTGAGATCGACCGTTCGAACAGCAGCCAGGCCGCGAAGCCTCGGGATCACAAGAAGGAAGATCGCAATGCGCAGGTGCTGGCGCTTCTGAACAAGACCTTTGCGCACGGCGGAAAAATCGCCGTCGTCAGCGATGAGCAGCAGGTGGCCGTGTTCGTCGATCAGTTGCCCCCGAACATCAAGATCGTCGCGCGCGAGCTCGTCGGCCATCGCGGGATGATCTGCCTGGCCAACTGGGGGGAAGCGGATAACGGCAAGTGATGATTGAACGTTGATGAGCCGCGATTGAACGGCAACCAGGGCGGGAATGCACGGCCGTTCTTTCGGTTCTCAGCTTGTTCCGTAGAAATCATGCCGGGGCAAAGAACCATGCGGCAGCGTTCCCTGTGGCGTCATTGCGAACCGTTCGACGTTGCTCACGGCCCTGAGCTTGCCGAAGGGGGAGGCGCGTCGCGGGAGGGTGAGCGGTCACTCCGGCAACCGCGCCGACTGCGGCAATCTTCCGGTCTTCCCCCCCTCCTTGGCGCGGAGGGACTACCCGGCCCTCGCACGGGTTGATAAAAAGGAAGATCGCCACGTTCGCGCCGATGACCTGCTGCGCGCCAACATGGTTCTCCGCGGCGCTCACCCTTCGATGAACTCAGGGCCGTGAGCAACGTCGAACGGCTCGCGATGACTACCAATTCAATGCCGAGCCTATGCCATCGGGCTGCCGCGAAAAAGAGCCCTACCCTTTTCTGCAAGGCGTTTTCAGCTCTCAGCCTTCTCCTCGCACGCTGCCCTCCTCGCGCTTCGGCGAGCGACCAGCACCATCAGCGCCGCCATGACCGGTATCAGGGCAATCAGGACGAGGTGGTGCACGGTGGTCCCCTCCGGCAGCACCGCATCGAGGCTTTCGTGCATTCCGATCAATCCGAAGATGGCAAACGTCGCCGCGGCGATCCACTTCACCACGTGCGTCGGGATGCGCTTATGCAGGACCACCCCCGCCACAATGCCGACGCCGTCCGCCAGGATCATGCCGGCGGTGGTGCCGCACCAGATCGGGATTACCTGCTGCGCCTTGGCCATGAGGCCGTGCCCGCCGACCTTGGCAGCCTGGTCCGCCGCCAGCGTCAGCGTCATGATCTGCGTCTTGTCTCCCATCTCCGCGATGAAGAAGGCCAGGCCGACGGTGAAGAAGGGGCTTGCCCCGGCCCGGTCCGCAGCGTCCGGGCTGGTGTCGTCGTGAAGCGTCCAGAGTCCGAACAGCAGGAATGAGAGCGCCGCCAGCAGCTTGATCCAGTCGATCGGAATGACGCTGGTGATCATGTTGCCCGCGACGACCGCGAGGAGGTGATTGAGCGCCGTGGCGACGGCCACCGCCCAGAGGACGGTGTACCAGCGGTACCGGGTGGAGAAAGCCACCGCCAGCAACTGGGTCTTATCCCCCATTTCCGCGAGGAAGACCGCAAAGACCGCAATCGCAAAGGCCGTCAGCATCAGTTTTTCTCTCCATCCCGTTGTTCGACATCCTTCGGCTTCTCCGGATTCAGGTGAATGAAGGTCATCGAAGTCTTCAAATGCAGGCGTCCGTCCTCGAACCAGAATTCGTGTTGCCCCCGACGCTTCGACGGCCAGAAAGAAAAGAATTCAGGCAAGCGCTTCAGTGCTTCGGGGGAAGGCTTGTCGAAGTTGTACGTAATGATGGCGCCTTCGACTGAATACGTCCCGCTCGCGGATTCATCGGTCCAGCGCACTTCTTCGGAGGGCTTCTCTCCCGCAACCGGCAGGCTTTTTCTCTTCGCATTCCACATGAATCGTCCGTCAGCCTGATAGACCACGGAAAGTTCCAGGCGTTCATCGTCGGGATAGGAACCGTCCTCCACTTGGACCCGTTCCTTGACCCAAGTCCCGACAAGAGACCCTTTCGTCGTACGCCCTGACGCCGCAAGGACAACAACTGAAAGGCCCAGCGCCAGAGCAATCACGGCAAGCAAATTAGCAAAGTTCTTCATCTTTCCCCGCCATCACGTATATACCCATAGAATACTGCAACGACCCCATTGTCACGGCTTCCCCGCCAGCATTCCCTTCAACGCGCGGTAGTCCGTCTTGCCGGTGCCCAGCAGCGGCATCTCGGGCAGGCGCTGGACGCGCCGGATGTTGTATATCGGCGAGAGGCCGGCGTCGCGAAGCTGGTGGTTCACCACCTCGCGTTCAAGCTCCAGCGTGGTGAACAGGACGATCTCCGGATGCTCCTCGTCCGGGGTCGCCTCGACGGCGATCACCGGACCTTTGTCGGCGTCGGAGACGTAGTGCGGCTCCAGCGCGGCCTCGATGGCGGGCAGGCTGACCATCTCGCCGCCGAGCTTGATGAAACGCTTGAGCCGCCCGGCAAAGGTGAGCACCCCCTCCGCGTCCTCCGTGACCAGGTCGCCGGTGCGGTAGTAATTCTTCCCTTCGAATTCGACGAAGGGCGACGGCGCGTCTCCGAGGTATCCGCCGAAGATGCTCGGCCCGCGCACCAGGAGCATTCCCGGCATCTCCTTCGGCGCGCGCTCGCGGCTCTCCGGGGCCAGGCGCACGTACTCCAGCGACGGCAGCACTTTGCCGACTGTGAACGGTCTCGGGTTGCGCTCCGGGTTGACCGAGATGATCGGCGAGCATTCCGTGACGCCATATCCTTCCAGAACGACCGCCTGCGGGCAGCGCTCGACAATGGCGGAGTAAACGCGCTCGGAGCATTTCTCCGCGCCGGTGACGGCGAGCCGCAGGGAGGAGAGCGTCTTCTCCTGCGAGGCGCGGACGATCCCGTGCAGAAACGTGGGGGTGCCGATCAGCAGCGTCGCGCGGTACGCCTCGATGAGCCGAGCGATCACCTGCGCGTCGGTCGGGTTCGGGTGGTACACCACGCGCATCCCCAGGCACAGCGGCAGCACCATCGTCTCTGCCAGCCCGAAGGAGTGGAAAGGCGGCAGGAAGCCGATCATCCGGTCGCTGCGGCGAATGGTGACGACGTTGAGGACGTCGGCGATGTTCGACAGGACGTTCCGATGGCTCAGCGGAACCGCCTTGGGGAGGCTTTCCGAGCCGCTCGTGAACAGGATCGCGGCGGTATCGCTGATGCGCGCGCGGCGCAGCGGCACCCAGGAGAGCCGCGCCGCGGCGGCCGCCCGCAGCTTCTCCCAGCGCCCCATTCCGCGTCCCAATTCCTCCAGTCGCACGAAGCGGTCGCTCAGCGACACCAGGTCGCCCCCCTGCCTGCGGAGACGCACCAGGAGCGCTTCGGCGGTGAGGACCCGTTGCACGCCGACGAGGTCGAGCGAATGGGTCATATTGCGCACGCCGACGGTCCAGTTGACCATGACGGGGGTCTTTCCCGCGAACAGGACGGCGAGGTAGAGGACATCGGCGGCCACAGAGGCGGGCATCATGATTCCCACGCGCTCGCCCGGCAGCGCTTCGATGCGCGGCTTGAGCAGAAGGATGGCGGTGACAAGGTCGCGATACGTGCGTCCCCCGCTGGTCTGATCGGCGATCACCGTGCGACCCGGCGCGCGTTCGGCCTGCCGCAGGAACGCTTCGGCGATGGTCCGCGCCCCTTCGGGAAGGGACACAGTCGAATCATCTTCCGGCAGCGCAAACCAGCCGCGCGGAACCGGCTTCAAGTCGACGTGTGCCGCCGAGACCGCCTGACCGACGGCGGCCAGGAGAACATCCTTCACCGTCTGCAGTGCATCGCCGTCGGAGAGCGGGAAGCCGAATTCCTGCTCAATCCAGACCCCCACGTCGGCGCGCGCCAGACTGTCCATCCCCAAATCCTTCGCGAGGTGTGCCTCGTCGGGGATCGTCGCCGCGCCGGTGGCCTCGCGAAGATGCTCGATCACCATGGCGCGCGTCGCCGGGGGGACTTTCGTGGCGTCTCCCTCGATCCCCTGCCGCTGCGGCTCCGGCAACTGCCGCACGCCTCCGCGTTCCCAGATCGTATAAGGGACGTACGTATTCCCGGGCGGATCGGCGTTGTAGAAACGCTCCAGGTACGGGTTCAGCACCTCGCGCCCGACGCCGCGCGGGAAATCCTCCGGTTCGACGAACTCGATGGTGACCAGCCGCCGCGGCGTGAAGAAGAGGAAGTTCGCCAGGATCGAGAAGAAGCCGCGCCGGAGCAGTTTCCCGACGTTGGGCGCGCCCTGAGCCCACCCGAACCCGCTCCCCCACAGGCCGCGCGTGCGGACAAGCACCACGCGCGCGTTCGGCGCGCCCCGGAGAACGCTTTCCACTCCGCTGTTCCCCCCCACTTCCTCCAGCCGGCTGTGCAGAATATGGCCGGCGGGATAGATCAGCAGGTTCTCTCCGCGCTTCAACCCTTCGGCCGACTCCGCCAGCGCGCGGTCAATCTCCTCGCGCGCCCTGCCGCCGAGTTTCGACGCGTCGGGAATTGTGCGCACTCCCATGCGCCGCGCCATGTTCCGAATGAGGAAGCGATCCACTTGGTCGCGGTCGGCGAGGAATCGCGGCGCGAACTGCTTGCCCAGCAGCGTGGCGAGCATGACCGGATCGATCAGCGCAGGGTGCGTCGGCAGGAAGAGGATTCCGCTCCGGCCTCGCGCGGCGACCTTATCGAGTCCGGTGACGCGAATCCGGTAGCGCAGCCAGAGCGTCGCGCGCACCCATCCCCGAACCAGCGCGAGGATCATGCCGGCTCCTTCCAAGTCAGCAGCGCCCAGGCCAGTAAGCTGACGGCTAGGCTGAGGCTGCCGGTGACAAAGAAAGTGCGCGAGGGGGCCATCGCAAGGGTGTCCATGAGCAGGTTGGCCGTGGGTCCGGCGAGGAGAATGCCGATAAATGCGGCGCAGTTCGCGGCGGCGATAATCGTCCCCTTGTCTTCCAGCCGCGGCCGGACCTGGATGAACGCCTCGCAGGGGATCACGATGATGCCCCCCGCAATGCCGACTCCCGCGAACATGACGAGATACCAGGGGAGCGCTCCCGCCGGGCTGATGCTCGAAGCGAACGGCACCATGAGCAGGCAAAGCGACATGACCGCCCCCGCGGGCGCAAGCACTTTGTACCAGCGCGCCCCCTTCGCGATGCGGCTGGCGATCAGCCCGCCCACGGCGATGCCGCCGAGTTCAGCGACCAGCATCAGGCTCGTGCGCGTGTTGCTCCATTGATGCTCGGTCACTCCCAGGGCGTTGACCACCAGCGTCAGCAGCGTGCCCACGAACCAGACGTACAGATTCAGGAAAATGACCAGCGCCAGGAGGAAATCCTTGCGCAACTCGTAAAGGTCCTTGATCGTGCGCCACGGCCCGGCCCAGGGGAAGGGCTTGCCCGGCGCGGCGGCGCGCCGGTACGGCACCCCCAGGCTCGCGAGCAGCCCCAGCAGCGATATCGCAATCACTCCAACGCCGATGGCGAACCGCCCCGCCGCGACGCCCCACACCGGCGCGAATTTCCTGTCCAGATCCAGCACAACCCCCGAGATCGCAATCCCCAGCAGAATGGAGGCCGTCACAGCCACTTTCAGGATGGCGTTGGCGGTGATGACATAGGCCTCGGGGTAGAGTTCGGGGATGGAGCCGTTCAGCGCGGGGCTGAAGATCGTCGCCTGCGTGGCCATGGTCCCCAGCATCACGAGCATCAGCGGGATGCTCCCCAGCCAGATTCCCAGCGCGCCGCAGATCATGGCGGCAAGCTCCAGCACTTTGGAGCCGATGGTGACGTTGCGCTTGGAGTGCTCGTCCGCCAGCCAGCCCGCATACGCCGCGAAGAGGATGAAGGGGGCGGCGAAGATGATCGTGGCATACCCCTGGATGCGCTGAAGCCCCGCACCCGCCGCCAGCAGCAGAATCGCCTGCCTGAAGAAATTGTCGTTGAAGACCCCCAGCGAGTACGTCGCCGCCATGGCAACGAAATTACCGCGCGCTTGGCGGATCTGCTCCTTGAGGGCCGGATCGCTGTCCATGTGGTGCCGAGCATCCAAGAAATGCAGGGAAGTATCCTGGCGGGCGATTTTGACAGAGCGGGGGGAAGGAATCAAGCGGTGGGCAGAGGCAGAGCGGCGGGAAGCCATGCCATTCCGGCTTGCGGAATCGCCCGCGGAAGGTAAAATGGTTCCTTCAAGGCTTGCGATGCGCGCGAGCCCTCCCTGATCCGGGGAGTCCCGGGTCAGGAGTCTGAAGGCGTTTTCGGAGAAGGGACTCGATGAGGCCGCGCATTGCCTATCTGGGCGACAGCCCCCTGCCCGGGCCGGCAAGCTATCTTGCCGGGATCATGACCCACTACGGCCTTCCCTTCCTGCATGTCCCGCCGGAGGCCCCCCCGCCGGAGGAGGCCTTTGCGGAAGGTGTGGGCCTCTACATCCTCAGCGATTACCCCTCCGTGCGCATTCCCGCCGACAGCATGAGGCGGCTGTGCGAGCGCGTCCGCGACGGAGCGGGGCTGCTGATGCTGGGCGGATGGGAAAGCTATCACGGACTCGGCGGGGATTATGACGCCACCCCCCTGGCGGAATTGCTGCCGGTGGTCATCTCCAGCAGGGATGATCGGCGCAACTGGCCGCAGTTGATCCTGGTGCGAAAGCGCCTGGAGCATTCCCATCCTGGCGGCGCTCCCGTTCGACCGCCCCCCCGGAATCGGCGGCTATAATGAATTTCAGGCGAGGCCCTCCGCCACAGCGATTCTTGAGGGGGAACGCTATCGCATCCACTGCGCCGAGGGGCCGGCCGCCTTCACGGCGGAAGGCCGCTTCCCGTTGCTGGTCGTGGAGGAAAAGAAGCGCGGCCCGCGCGGAGCCGGGCGGCGGGCGTGTCTGGCCACCGATGTCGCGCCGCATTGGGTCGGCGGGTTCGTCGACTGGGGGGACGAGCGACTCACCGTGCGCATGGGAGCGGATTTCATCGAGGTGGGCGCGTGGTACGCCGAGTTCTTTCGCAACCTGTTGACTTGGACTCTTGGCTGAAGGAGAGGAACGATGAGAGGAAATGCGATCATTGGACAGTCCGGCGGGCCGACCAGCGTCATCAACGCCAGCCTCGTGGGCGCGGTTGATGCAGCGCGGGGCGTGCCTGATATCACCGGAATTTACGGGATGCGCTTTGCCATCGAGGGCTTCCTTCAGGGCGCCCTGGTGGACTTGGGGGCGCAGTCGCCCGCGCGTCTCCGGAAGCTCCGAAAAACTCCCTCCAGCGCACTGGGCTCCTGCCGCCACAAGTTGAAGGATGAGGAACTGCCGCGCATCCTGGAGATGTTGAAGAAGTACGATATCCGCTACTTCTTCCTCGTCGGCGGCAACGACTCGATGGACACGATTCATCGCGTCGAGGCGTTCTGCCGGCGCGAGGGATACGAACTGCGCGGCGTGGGCATCCCCAAGACGGTGGATAACGATCTGTACGGAACGGACCACACCCCCGGCTTCGGAAGCGCGGCGACCTACGTGGCGCGATCCGTCGCGCAGGCGGGCGTCCTCGCGCGCGACATGCAGAAGGTGGACAAGTTCGTCGTCTTCCAGACCGTCGGCCGCGACGCCGGATGGCTTGCCGCGGCGGCGGCGCTGGCGAAGAAGGAGGAGTCGCAGGCACCGCATCTCATCTACGTTCCGGAGAAGCCCTTTGACCGCGAACGCTGCCTCGCGGACGTCCAGCGCTGCATCGACAAGCACGGTTTCTGCTCCATCGTCTGCGGCGAGGGGACGAAGTATGCCGACGGCACCCCCGTCTCCGCCTCGAACACGCGCGATGGATTCGCCAACATCGAGTTCGGCGCGATGGGAGGCACCAGCGCAGCGATGATGATCCACCGCATGATCTCCGATTCGCTCAAGGTGCGCGGGGAATTCCAGGTGCCGGAGTCGCTGCAGATGTGCGCCTCCGACCGCGTGAGCCCCCTCGATATCGAGGAAGCTTACCTCTGCGGCGGCGAGGCGGTCCGCCTGGCCCTCAAAGGGGTGACCGGCGTCATGGTCTCGCTCGTGCGGCCCGAAGGCGCTTACCGGACGACGCTTGGCACGGTGCCCCTCTCGGAGGTGGCCGTCCACGCCAAGCCGATGCCGGAGCACTTTCTGAACGCGGAGGGGAATTTCCCGACGCAGGAGTTCACCGATTACGCGCGGCCGCTCATCGGGAAGCTGGAGAATTACGGAACCGTTAAGATGGTGAAGCCAAAGGCACTCTAGGTGGTGCGCGCTGTCCCCAGCGCGCAAACAGAAGAGGAGAAGACATGAATCGCAAAGAGCAACGATACACGAAGTTCGCTTTGAGCAGTGAGATGATGGAGACCCCCGCGATCATCGAGAAGTTCAACTTCGCCCAGGCGCCCGAGGCGGAGAAGGGCGTGCTCAAGCGCAAGAAGGCGTTCTTCACCGGGGAAGGATCGAGCCGCATCTTCCCCGCCAAGCAGTTCATGTACCAGGCGATGCGCAGCGGCGCAAAGATCCAGGCGGCCACGGAAGGATCGCGGCAGGCGATGGAGTATGACCTTTCCGACTTCGCCGTCTTCGCGGCCTCCAACTCCGGGCAGACCAAGGAGGTCGTCCTCCTCCTGCGCGACCTGCAGGCCAAGGGGCACAAGGCGCTCTTCTCGCTGTCCGCCTTCGCCGACACGCCGCTGGGTCAGGCCAGCACCGCCGCGTACGTCCTCTCCTGCGGCAAGGAGAAGGCTGTCGCCGCGACCAAGAGCGTGGTGGAGCAGGCGCTGTTCTATCACGCGATTCTCGACCGCGCGACCGGCGCAAACGCCCTCCCCGCGAAGGGCAAGGCGCTCGCCGCCGCGTTCCAGCAGGCGCTCTCCCTCCCCGTCCCCCCCGCCATCCTCAAGAAGCTCGCGGGGGCGAAGACGCTCCACTGGTCCGGGCGCAACGCGGGCGCGGCGGAGGAACTGACCCTCAAGACCAACGAGATCACCCGCAAGCGTTCGGCGTACCTGGAAGGCACCTACGCCGTCCACGGCATTGAGGAAGTGATGTCCGCCGATGACGCCGTGATCGTGCTCGAGCCGTTCGAGGCGGAGGAGGCGAAGTTCGAGGAGGTGCTGGTGAAGGGGGTCGGGCTGACGGTGGTGGCGATCTCCTCGCGGCAGACGCGCTTCCCGACGATCCAGATTCCGTCCGTCGAGGGACTGGAAGAGTACGTCCGCCTGGCGGCGGGCTGGAACCTGCTGATTGAGATCGGCCTCGCCCTGGGCGTAAACCTCGACAAAGCCGAGCGCGCGCGGAAGGTGGGAAATGCGCTGGTTCCCTGAGGAGACGGACGGGAGCAACTACGAAACACGCGAAAGGCGCGAAAACAGCGTCACGAACGGAGAACGGATTTCCAGCCGCGGATGAACGCGGATATATTAAGCGGTCATTGCGAGGAGTCCCGCCGTGGCGGGACGACGCGGCAATCTTCCTGTTATCCGTTGGCCGTTCGCAGGTGCGCGAAATGGACGCTCGCTGTGAGATCAGCCCGGCCCGACGACCAGCATTTCGTTGCCGCCTCGCTGAAACTCGTACGACACGCGCCTGATCTCCGCGCTGAAGCCGAGGGCCTCAAGCTGCCTGCGCACCCAATCGACATGGGGCGACGGGGTGCCGTCGAGCGTGAGCAGCGGGAAGATGCGCGCTTCCCGAGCCACGCGCAGCATCTCCCGCAGCGCGCGGAGATGAAACTCCGCCGAGAAGTGCGCGCTGTACAGGAAGAGGAAATGCGATGACAGGGCGATGTCGAACGCCCCGGCCTCAAAAGGCAATGACGGCAACTCTCCCGCGACGTACCGCCCTTCCCTCTTCCCCGCGTCGAAGTCCGCCAGGAATGCGTTCATCGTCTCCATCCGCACGCGCCCAAGCGCCTCGACCGAGGGAATGGAGTCCCAGACATAATTGTCATGGTTCGCGCGCGTCTGCGCCAGCACCGTGTCGTAGCTTTCGGAGATGCGCTGCCTGATCTGCCCGGCGTCAAAGGCGTAGATCGGATCGACCGACGTGATGCGCCCGCCGCGCCTCGTCAACTCCGTATTGAAGCCGGCCGGACCATCTCCGCAGCCGAGGATGCGCCGCTTCAGGTCGGCCCCGGTGAGGCCGAACATGGCAACATATTCCTCGTACGACCTGCCCCACGGGACGACTTTTTCGAGCGTAAAGGCCATCTGTGGTTCTCTTAACTACGAAACACGCGAAAGGCGCGAAAATGAATGGACAACAACGAGGCAACCGCAGATGAACGCAGACAAATTGAACGGTCATTGCGAGGAGTCCCGACGTGGCGGGACGACGCGGCAATCTTCATCATTTCTTATCGCTCTAGTCCCGTGTGATGTCAAGTCGTTGTAATCCGGAGGTCCGCCTCACATTGACCCTCCGCCGCTCTATCGGGGATCGTCGCAAGTTTGACTGTTCCCCGCGGGGGCGATATAATCGTTCCTGATCTTGAGATATGGGCGTTTAGCTCAGTTGGCTAGAGCGCATGGATCACACCCATGAGGTCACTGGTTCGAGTCCAGTATCGCCCACCATTCGCACCGATGCGCCCGCTCACGGCCACTCGCCTGAGCGGGCGCGTTGTTTTATGGAGTGCGGCGGCAACGACGCCGCTTTGGCTTGGCGAGGACTGATTTGCGCAGAGTACCGGACATCCGGCATAGCGCGTCGATCACAAGCCAAAGCGCCGCCAGCGGCGGCGCACTCCAAAGCCCGCCGCGCTCCGCTCTTGCCACATCTGCAATGCCTGCCTGAATTTGAACCTTGCCTGTTCGGCAACGATGGATTATGATGGTGATTGAAACGAACGTACTGGCGTTCCCCGGAACATTGAGGAGGCCGTCATGGCTAAGGAAATCAGCGAGAGCGATTTTGACGCGACGGTCCTGAAGGCAACCAAACCCGTCTTGGTGGACTTCTACGCCACCTGGTGCGGCCCCTGCATGCAGCAGACCCCCATCCTTGAGAAATGGGCCGCCGCGCGCCAGGCGCAGGTGGAGGTGGTCAAGCTGAACGTGGACACGGCGACCGCGGTGGCCTCCAAGTACGGGGTGATGAGCATCCCCACGCTGCTGGTCTTCAAGGCGGGCAAAGAGGCCGGGCGCGCGGTGGGACTGCAAAGCGAGAAGGGACTGGATACGCTGCTGGCCAAAGCCGGAGCGTGATGTTTGGTGGAGCGCGCTGTCCCAGCGCGCTTAGCCAACGATGTCAGCCGACTGGGGACAGCCGGCTCCACCGGTCAGCTTCTTCTCGTACCGCAACTGCGTCCCGTGCATCCCTTCGGCCCCGACGCGCTTGAAACCCGCCTTTTCGTACGCGCGGCAGGCCCGGGAGTTGTCCTCGCGCACGTGGATCGCCAGCCGCGTCAGCCCTCGCTCACGGGCAATTTCCTCCATTCGGCCGAGCAGCCGCTGAAGAATGCCACGTCCGCGGAAATCGGGATGGGAGGAGATGTTGAACAGCCAGCCGACCTCGCCGCTGGGCACAAGGCGGGCCGTCACCCCCACGCGCCCCCCTTCCTCGGCCACGAGGGTCACCCCTTCGCCGCGCGCCTGAGCCGCCAACTCCTCCTCGACGCGCTCCCGAAGTTCCTCAATGGGAAGCTCGGGAAAACAGAGCGACGCGAGGTCGTCCAGATCTTCGCGCTTCAGAGGGCGAATCGTTTCCAACGTCCCTCCCTCCTTCGACCGCTAACGTCGCGCAATCTGCGCGGTATGATAAGCGTGAGCATCCACAAGGTCGCGCGGCGTCTTATGGACTGCGGCGTCAACGACGCCGCTTTGGCTCGTCGCGGCCGAGAGGCTCAGTACGCGGGCGCTGCCGTAATGGGAAACCGCGCCCATCCGAAGCCAAAGCGCCGCCATCGGCGGCGCACTCCATAGTCACGCTTTCCGCGGCCCCGGTTTGGCGATCCGGCGCAGCACCTCCAGCCCGCGGCGGATGGTCTCGTCGGTCGCGGCATAGGAAATGCGCAGGTGAGTGGCGCGCTCGGAAAAGACGGAGCCGGGGATGATGAGCAGTTTGTTGCGGATCGCCTCAGCCACGAACTCCTGATCGGTCCCCCAGGGGGCCTTCGGGAAGATGTAGAACGCGCCGCCGGGCTTCTGAACCTCGTACCCCGCGTCGCGCAGACCATTGTAGATCAGATCGCGCTTGGCGCGGTACTGCTCGCGGAAGGGCGTCGTATCGGTTTCCAGCGCCGTGACGCCGGCCACCTGCGCGAAGGAGGGGGCGCAAACGAAGCTGAACTGCTGCAACTTGGTCATCTCGCCGATGATCTCTTTCGGCCCGGCGACATACCCCAGCCGCCAGCCGGTCATCGCGTGCGACTTGGAGAAGCCTCCCATCAGCAGCGTGTTGGGATAGAGCGCGGCGATGCTCTTGCTCCCCCCCTCGTAGCTGAAGAAGTCGTAGATCTCGTCGGAGATCACCACCAGGTTATGCTTCCTGGCCAGGGCGGCGATCTTGGGAAGCTCCGCATCATCCATCACCGCGCCGGTCGGGTTGGCCGGACTGTTCAACAGGAGCAGCTTGGTCTTGGGGGTGATTTTCTTCGCAATCCGTTCCGCGGTGACGCGGAAGTCCGGGTAGGTGTCCACAAACACCGGCGTTCCGGCGCACAGGTTGACCAGATGCTTGTACATGACAAAGTACGGGTCGGGAATGATGACCTCATCCCCCTCGTTGACGAGCACCAGGACGGCGAGCATGAGCGCGCCGGAGACGCCTGAGGTGACCAGAATATTTTCCGGCTCGACTCCCTTGTCCCTGATGATCCGGCGGCGGAGCGCCTCATGGAGTTTCGGGATGCCCTGCGTGACGGTGTAGCGGTTCTGCCCCGCGCGAATCGCCTCGATGGCCGCCTCTTTGACCGGTTCGGGCACATCGAAGTCCGGCTGGCCGATGGAGAGGTTGATCGGGTTCTTCATGGCGGCGGCGAGGTCGAAGACCTTGCGAATGCCTGATGAGTCGAGTTTGGCCATCCGCTTCGCAATCATGGGGAAAGTCCTCCTTCAGGGCGAGCCGGGAAGCATAGAAGCCGTCAGCGCGCGATTATAACAGCCCGCGCGCGCGTTGCCAATGCGCGCGGGCGGCGGACCATTTGCGCTGCGCTCGCCGCTCTGCGGCGCTTGCGACCCGCTGCCCGCTTTGCCGTCTCAAAAAAGCGAGAGGGAAGCACGTGCGGTGCTTCCCTCTCCAACAGAGCGAACGGCAGATTACTTCTTTCCGCCCTTTGCTTCGGGCTTGGCGGCGGCAGGCTTCGCGCCGGCTGCCGGCTTCGCACCCGCGGCGCTGGTGTTCGTGGGCACGGTCGCCACGGCGCTCGGCGTGGTGCGTGAGCGGCAGGCCGGCACGATGGAGCAGCTCGCCGTGATGCCGTTCCGCCCCCGCGACGTCTTCATCGGCAAGATCGCGCCGTACTTCGTCATCGCCGCCATCGACATGGTGATCGTGGTCGGCGCCGGCATGCTCCTCTTCCACGTGCCGTTTCGCGGCTCGCCGGCCGTGTTCGCCCTGGGAGCCGCCCTCTTCCTCTTCACCACCCTGGGCATCGGCGTGCTCATCTCCACGGTCTCTCAGACCCAGGGGCAGGCCATCCAGCTGGCGATGATGACGCTTCTGCCGCAGTTCCTGCTCAGCGGCCTCTTCTTCCCGCTGTACTCGATGCCCTGGGGCGTGCGCTGGATCGGCTACCTGTTGCCGCTCACGTACTTCATCAAGGTGGCGCGCGGCGTGATGGTGCGAGGGGCTCCGCTGGACGCCCTCTGGCTGCCGCTCGTCGTCCTCGCGGTCATGGCGGCCATGGTGTCCACGGCCTCGACCCTGCG
>CAIUPP010000119.1 GCA_903901045.1 uncultured Planctomycetota bacterium | reverse complement strand
GAACCTTCGCAAGGTTCTTTGCCTGCGCGCCTGCCCGCTCGAATTACGCCCACCTCAACGCAGGGGCGCAGCATGCTGCGCCCGGTTGTGCGCGGCGGCCTTGCCCGCCTGCGTCCGCCCCGAAAAAGAAAACCTTGCGAAGGTCAGACGAACCTTCGCAAGGTCTTTTTCCGGTCACTGCTCCGTCGCTCTCTGCGCTCCGCGGTGAATCTCCTGCCGCCTCAGACCTTCGCCGCCTTGCGCAGCGCGTCGACCATATCCGTGCGCTCCCATGAGAAGTTCGGCAGATTGCGCCCGAAGTGCCCGAAGCGCGCCGTCTCGCGGTAGATGGGCCGCTGCAGGTCGAGCCGCTTGATCATGGCGGCGGGGCGGAAATCGAACAACTTGCGCACGATCTCCTCCAGCTTGCCGTCCGGTATCTTGCCGGTCCCTTTGGTGTCCACGTAGATTTCCACCGGGTCGGCGATGCCGATGGCGTAGGCCAACTCGACTTCGCACTCCGTCGCCAGACCGGACGCCACGACGTTCTTCGCGCAGTGGCGCGCCGCGTAGCTGGCGGAGCGGTCCACCTTGGTCGGGTCCTTGCCGCTGAACGCGCCGCCGCCGTGCCGGCCGCGGCCGCCGTAGGTGTCCACGATGATCTTGCGTCCGGTCAGCCCCGTATCGGCCATCGGGCCGCCCATCACGAACCGCCCCGTGGGGTTGATGTGGTAAATCGTCTTGGAATCCAGCATCTCCTTGGGCAGGCTCGGCTTGATGAGCTTATTAATGACCGTCTTCCTGAGCTCGTCATAGGAAATGTCCGGGTCGTGCTGCACCGAGCAGACCACGGTGTGAATGCGGACCGGCTTGCGGTCGTGGTACTCGATCGTCACCTGCGACTTGCCATCCGGGCGCATCCAGTTCACCTTGCCGCTGCTGCGCAATTCGGCGAAGTTCTGCATCAGCCGGTGCGCCAGCACGATGGGCATCGGCATCAACTCCGGCGTCTCGTCGCAGGCGTAGCCGAACATCAGCCCCTGGTCGCCCGCGCCCATCTCGGGATGCAGCCCCTCTCCCTCCGTAACGCCCTGAGAGATATCCGGCGACTGCCCGTGGATGCTCGTGATCACGCCGCAGGTCTCGTAATTGAATCCCCAGTTCGCGTTGGTGTATCCCACCTCGCGGATCACCTCGCGGGCGATGGCAGGGACGTCCACGTAGCAGTTCGTGGTCACTTCTCCGGCCACGATGACCATGCCGTTCGTGGCCAGCGTTTCGCAGGCAACGCGCGCCACCTTGTCCTGTGCAATGATTGCATCGAGCACGGCATCGGAGATCTGGTCGGCCAGCTTGTCGGGATGACCCATCCCAACCGATTCGGACGTAAACAGGTACTTTCTCATGGACCTTCCTCTCTGTTTAGGACGCCTTTTCGATGAGTTCCCGCAGGATGTCGAGATGCCGTCGGCTGGCGCCGCGATTTCTGAGGATCGCCTCGCGGCCGCGCCGCGCCATATCCGCGCGCGATTGCGGCTCCCTCAGAAGCCGCAGCAGCGCCGCGCCAAGTTCCTGTTCATCCCGGACGCGAAGGGCGGCCTGCGCGGAAAGCAGCAGTTGGGCCTCATCCAGGAAGTTCTCAGTCAGCGGACCGAAAACGGGCACAACCCCCAGGGCGGCGGGTTCGAGCATATTGTGCCCGCCATGCACCGTGAGGCTCTTGCCGACGAACACGAACTCGGCGAAGGAGTAAACATAGCCCAATTCGCCCACACTGTCAAGCAGGCAGATGGGTGGGGCAGGTGGGGGGGCGGGTGGGGACACAGAACTTTCCTTCGGAAAGTTTTGCGTCCCCACCGTCCGTTCGTTAGCACCCAGTCCCCCCGAGCGCCTTTGGCACGGAAATCCCGCGCGTTCGATGACCTGCTCCACCTCCCCGGCGCGCTCGACGTGGCGCGGCGCGATCACCAGCCGCAACTCCGGCGCCTCGCGCTGGAGCAGGCGGTGCACGCTTAGGCAAATCTCCTCCTCACCCGGCCAGGTGCATCCGGCCACCCATGCGCGCTCGCCGGGCTTCAGTCCGAGCGCGTCGCGGAGTTGAGCAACTTTCTCAGCGGGGACCGCCGTCTGAACGGCGTCGTACTTCATCGTGCCGGTAACGCGGACCTTCCCCGCCGGGAACCCGGCGCGAATGAAACGGTCGCGGTACTGCTCATTCTGGACGCAGAAAAGGTTCGGCGAATCCGCTTCGAGCGCGGGGCGGAGCAGCCAGCGCATCTCATGGTACCGGCGGACCTTCTCCTCGCGCATGCGGCCGTTGATGATCACCACCGGCACCCCGCGCCGCCGCGCCGCGCGAAGGAGGTTCGGCCACACTTCCAGTTCCACCAGCACCAGCGCGTCCGGGCGGATTCGACT
The DNA here is from genome assembly GCA_903901045.1 of uncultured Planctomycetota bacterium. GTDB lineage: Bacteria > Planctomycetota > Brocadiia > CAIUPP01 > CAIUPP01 > CAIUPP01. The sequence goes on along the minus strand of CAIUPP010000119.1, from coordinate 12,094 downwards.
GAAGGCGCGCCAGAGCACAAACGTGAAGTCGAGCGGAAGAAAGAAACAGCGCGCTGCCCCATAGCGTTCGCGCGCGATGGCCTGGCCGGCATCGGTGGTGGTGGAGATCAGCACCTCCCAGCCCGGGAACTCCTTGCCCATCATCTCCACCAGCGTGCGGATGGTGTTCACCTCGCCCACGGAAACCGCGTGAATCCAGACGCACGGCTTCTCCCCGCGCCGCCGCGGCACGCCGCCGAACCGCTGCCACATCCCGGCGCGCCAGCGCCGCGACGTGGCCATCTTGAACAGCACCACCGGTGACGCGACCAGCAGCACCAGCGCGTAGAGAATATCGAGAAGTATACCCATGGGCTCTTTCAAAAAGGAGTGCGGCAACCCCATTCTATGAAATCGCGCGAGGACAATGCAATCATGAGTTGCGGGGCGCAGCGCAGCGCGCGCCGGGCCGCGCTGCAATTGACTGCGCATGCCGTGTCATTTAGACTGCGTGGCCAAAGGAGAGACCATGAAGAAGAACGCCGAGCGTATTGCCCTGGAGTTGTTGACCCTGCCGACCGCTCCCTTCAATGAGTCGGCCGTCGTCGGATGGATCGAGCGCTTTGTCGCTGCGCGGCTTGAACTCAAGCTGCGGCGGGACCGGTTCGGCAACTTCCTCGTGCGGCGGCCCGGTCGCCGCTCCGCTCGCCCGCTGCTCTTTGTCGCGCACATGGATCATCCCGGCATGACGGCGCTGGAGATGCTCCCGGGCAGCCTGCTGCGGGCCCGCTGGGACGGCAACGTGCCGGGTCGCCTCTTCGTCAACGGAACGCGCGCGCGCTTCTTCAGCGACGGCAAATGGGTCCGAGGCGAGATCGTCGCGACCTCCGAAATCATCGATGGCCGCGCCCCCGCGCAGGTCACATTCAAAATGCGCGGGCCCGTTGCGCCCGGCGCGGTTGGCATGTGGGACTTCCCCGACCCAGTCGTTTCGGGGAACCGTTTGACTGCCCGCGGCTGCGACGACGTGGCGGGCGTGGCCGGCCTGCTGGCATTCCTGGATGAGTCCTTGCGGAGCGGCGCAGGCCGGGAATTCCAGGTTCTCTTCACGAGAGCTGAGGAGGCCGGGTTCGTGGGCGCTATCGGCGCGTGCGAGGGGAAGTTCCTGCCGCGCAACGCCGTGGCCATCTCCATCGAAACGAGCAAAGCGCTGGCGAACGCGCGGCAGGGGGATGGGCCGATCGTGCGCGTCGGAGACCGCATGACGGCCTTCACGCCGGCCGTCACCGACTTTCTCTCCGCAACCGCCGCCGGCCTGGCGAAGCAGGACCCGGGCTTCAAGTTCCAGCGCCGCCTGATGGACGGCGGCACCTGCGAGGCGACGGTTTTCACGGCGTATGGGTATGAAGCGGGGGGGCTGTGCCTTCCGCTGGGGAACTACCACAACATCGCCTCGAAGGGGAATCGCCTGGGGGCCGAGTTCATCGATCTGCGCGACTACCACGCCCTCATCCGTCTCTACGGCGCCATCGTCGAACGCTTCGGCGAGTACGGCGAGGGGTCGGGAAAGTTCAAAGCCTGGTGCCGGAGCCAGCTTGCGCGGCGGAAACGGGATATATAGGGCGCGTCCCGCAGGGCGGAGTGTGGCCGGAGTGCCCTAGGGGGATACGACTCTTACGTCCGGAGCGCGGCCTTCGGAAACAACTTGCGGCACCATGAGCGCGCGCCCCTGGCGATTCACACTGCCTCGCGCGCATCCTGCACCGTGGGCTCCACGTAGTCGCCGGGATAGCGCGTGACGGTGGCGTAACGGGTCATGCGAATCCGGGTGGTGGTATCGAGGGGGCACGGTTCAGTCTTTGGCAGCAACGACGCGAGTTGGTTGATGTCATGAGTCATCGGGAAGCGAATACCGCGAAGCGCCAGAAGCGCCTTCAGATACTTCTCAATGCACTGTTGCGCGTGAAAACAAACTGTGCCGGTTGGGCATCTCCGCCCCAGTTTTAGCGTGGTCGACGCAGTAAGCAGATCGTCATCGGCAAGGCGAATCCAGTGTCGAACGACGACGAGCAGTTCAAATGGGTCGGGCATACAGCACCTTTCCCTCCGCGTTGGCCGCATAAGGCACCGTCCCCACGATGTCGCGGCGTCGCTGAAATTCCTCCGGCGAGGCGACCAGGATGTCCTTCGACACAAAGATGTCGTGCAGCACCCCTGCGATGGCGATTTCCACGTCCTGCTTTTCTTCTCGCCTCACCGGCATGATTACCAACAGGTCAACGTCGCTGTCTTCGGTCGCGTTGCCGCGGGCTTGGGAGCCGAAGAGGATGATCTTGTCCGGATGGAACTTGCGGACGATGCGTCGCACCATCCGGTCAATCACCTTGCTGACGGACTCAGCGCGCTTGCGCTGCGTCATGGCGCATCCTTTCACTTCCCGTGGCACTTCTTGAACTTCTTTCCGCTGCCGCAGGGGCAGGGGTCGTTGCGGCCCACGGCGGGCGCGGCGGACTTGATCGGCTGAGGCTTGTCGGGGCGCTCCGTGCCGGCGATGGCCGCCTGCTGCTGGCGGCGGATGCCTGCCCCTTCGGACTGCGGCGTCGCCTGCGCCGCCTGCGGCGCGTTGGCGGGGTGCACCTCTTTGCCGTCCACCCAGACGCTCGACGACGTGGGCATTGCCTTCGCCTGCTCCTGGGGGCCGCTGCCGATATCCAGGCGCAGGATCAGGTCGGTCACTTCGCGGCGCACCGAGGAGCGCATCTGGTCGAACAGGATGTGCCCCTCGCGCGTGTACTCCACCTTCGGGTCCACCTGCGCATAGCCGCGCAGGCCGATGCCCGCCTTCAAGTGGTCCATCGCCAGCAGGTGGTCCTTCCACTTCACGTCGATCTTCTGGAGCAGCAGCAGCCGCTCGATCATCCGCATGCGCTCGGCGCCGATCTGCTGCTCGCGCTGCTCGTAGGCCTCTTTGATTCGGGCGTTGCAGAACTCCTGGAGCTCGCCCGGCGACTGCTTGCTCAACTCGAAGGGATCGAGTTGCAGATTGTACTTCCGGAAGAGCACCTCGGCGAGGCCGGTCAAATTGCGCTCCGGTTCGGCCAGGTCGAGCGCGAGGAACGTCCCGATCATATCGTCGGCGCAGATGGCCGCGATCTCCTCCGCCGTGCGCCCCGCCAGCCGCTGCTTGAGCTGGCCCGCGAGACTCTGCTCGATGGCGTCCACCTCCTGCGCCACCTCTTTGTCCACGTCCTCCTCGGCGACCTCCACGCGCAGCGACTTCGCCAGCCCCTTGATCACGCTCCCCAGGCTGCTCCGCTTCGCTTCCACCGCCGCGGCGGACTCATCCAGGTTGCGCAGGAACTCGTGCACCGCCAGGCGCGCGATCAGGTCGGCCCCGCTGCGATTGCGCAGCGCGCGGTTCAGCCGCTCGATGATCTGCGCGCGCACCGCTTCAGTCCGCTGGGAAAGCTCCTCGACCTCCGCGTCGGGCGCCTCCTCAGCGCGTTGCCACTGGTTCACCGGCAGCGCCACGTCCGCCGCCTGCGCCCATTTCTCGAGGCCCGGGAGGTTCCACTCCTCCATCGTCACCCCGCCGGAGATGTACGTATCCAGCGCCTGGTTTGCGCACAATTCCGCCGCTTCCTCCTGAGTGATGGAGCCGTGCTGCTCGCGCGCGGCCTTGTCGATGCAGGCGGTCAGACGCTTGATGAGCGCCTGGCGCGTCTCCTCGGCTTCGAGCGGCAGGCTCATATGGCGCGCCCAGCGGCTGAAGCCGGTGAAGTTCCAGTGGAAGAAGGGGATATCCGCGTTCAGGAAGAGGTCGCGCGCATTGCGCACGACCTCGGCGATGATCTCCTCCGAGGGCCGGTCCTTCTTCTGCGCGCGGAACAGTTCCGTCAGCGCCGTGCGCCCGGCTTCCTTCCATTGCGCGTCGGTGAGAACGACGCCGTGCCCGGCGGCCCACTCGACCAGCGGCCGCCCGTTGCGGTCCTCCGGCGCGATGTCCGACGGGATGAGGGTGTGGATATCCTCCTGCAGCGAGTCCTCCGCCATCTCCAGGATCAAGCCCTTCAGGTCGGCATGTTCGAGCACTTGCTGGCGCAGGCCGTAGATCGCCTTGCGCTGCTTGTCCATCACCTCGTCATACTCCAGCACGTGCTTGCGCATCTCGAAGTTGTGCTCCTCCACCTTCCGCTGCGCGCGCTCGATGGAGCGGGTGACCATGCCGTGCTCGATGGCCATCCCCTCCTCCATTCCGATGCGCCCGAGGATGGAACTGACCCGCTCGGAGGCGAAGATGCGCATCAGGTCGTCCTGGAGGCTCAGGAAGAAGCGGGAGGAGCCGGGGTCTCCCTGGCGTCCCGCGCGCCCGCGAAGCTGGTTGTCGATGCGCCGCGCCTCGTGGCGCTCCGTGCCGATGATGTGCAATCCGCCCAAATCCGCCACCGAGCTGCACAGCTTAAGCGGACGCATCTTGTTCTTTTCCCAGAACTTGCGGAGCAGTTCCGGCCATTGCTCGCGGGGGGTCTTCTCCAGCGTCTCGGCTTCGACGAACTTCTGCGCCCAGAACTCCGTCAGGCGCTTCTCCAGTTCCTCGCGCGGCTGGGTGATCAGGACATCCTTCGGCGCCATGCCGTACTTCTTCCAGTGCTCCAGCAACTCCTCCGGCGGGAAAGAGCCCAGCACGATATCCGTGCCGCGCCCCGCCATGTTGGTGGCGATGACCACGTTCCCCATCTGCCCCGCCTGCGCGACGATCTGCGCCTCGCGCTCGTGGTGCTTCGCGTTCAGCACCTCGTGCTTGATGCCGCGGCGAACGAGTTGCTCCGAAATATGCTCCGACTTCTCGATGGAGATGGTTCCCACCAGCACCGGGCGGCCCGTGGAGTGCGACTCCACCACCTCCTCCTCGATCGCGTGGTACTTCTCCTTCTCCGTGCGGTAGACCACGTCGCCGAACTCCGTGCGGATCATCGGCCGGTTGGTCGGAATGCGGATCACATCCAGCTTGTAAATCTTGTCGAATTCCGTCGCCTCGGTCATCGCCGTGCCGGTCATGCCCGAGAGCTTCTTGTAGAGGCGGAAGAGGTTCTGGTAAGTCACCGTCGCGAGGGTCTGGTCCTCCTCCTTGATCTTAAGCTGCTCCTTCGCCTCGATCGCCTGGTGCAGCCCGTCGCTCCAGCGCCGCCCCTGCATCAGGCGGCCGGTGAACTCGTCGACGATGATGATCTCCCCCTGCTTGACGACGTAATCCACGTCGCGCTTCCAGAGGTTGTGCGCGCGGATCGCCTGCTCGATGTGGTGCGGCCAGTCCGCGTTGCCTCCTGCGTAGATGCTCCCCACCCCCAGCATCTTCTCCGCGACGGCGATTCCCTGCTCCGTCAGGTTCGCGCTCTTCTCCTTCTCCTTGATCGCGAAATGCTCATCCTTGTGCAGGCGGCGCGCGATGCGGTCGGCCACGTAGTACTTGTCCGTGCTCTCCTCGGAGGGGCCGCTGATGATCAGCGGCGTGCGCGCCTCGTCGATCAGCACGCTATCCACCTCGTCCACGATGCCGTAGTAGAGGCCGCGTTGCTGCACCTGCTCCTCGGTGCTCCAGCGCATATTGTCGCGCAGGTAGTCGAAGCCGAACTCCGAGTCCTTGCCGAAAGTGATATCGCAGCCGTACGCCTTGCGCTTCTCGTCATACTCCTGCTGATTCTGGATCGCCCCCGCGGTCAGCCCCAGGAACTCGTACAGCGGCCCCATCCAATCGCGGTCGCGCTTGGCCAGGAAGTCGTTCACCGTGACGATGTGCACCCCGCGCCCGGGCAGGGCGTTGAGGTAAGCCGCCAGCGTGGCGACGAGGGTCTTGCCCTCGCCGGTCGCCATTTCGGAAATACCGCCGCGATGCAGCACCATACCGCCGATGAGCTGTACGTCGAAATGGCGCATCGGCTGGGGGTTCTGCGGGTTGGGAGTGCGGATCACGCGGCGCGCCGCCTCGCGCACCACCGCGAACGCCTCCGGCAGAAGCTTTTCGAGCTCGACGTCGATCTCCTGGCGCGTCGCCTCGTTCAGCTTCCCGTGGAACGCCTCCGCCAGCCGGGCGCGGAACTCCTGCGTCTTGCCGCTGAGCGCCTTGTCGGAGAGCTTCTGCATCACCGGTTCGAGGTGGTTCACCGCCTCGACCGTGGCGAGCATATCCGCGACCACCCGCTCGTTGCGCGAGCCGAAAATATTGACGAAGAAATCGCCGATGACCTGCATCGCGTCTGCCATGTTTCCTCGCGTCCTTGATGAAGCGTGTCATTGCCAGGTGGAGCGCGCTGTCACAGCGCGCTCGTGAACGATCTGGAAAGGGCGATATGCCCCAATCGGCATCGTCCGATGGAGAGCCTTGCGGCGTCAATCCCTTTCGCCCAATATACGCGGAGGGGGGGGGGAGTTTCAAGCAGGCCGAACGCGGTTGCGTGCATGCAAACCGCAACGAGCGTGTGCGTCCCGGCGGGACGCAGTGATAATAGGCCGGCACTTCAGTGCCGGTACTAATGAGCGGCGCATAATCAGCTTGACACGCGGGTAGGGGCAAGGCATGCCTTGCCCTTGCTAACCCTGGCCCTATGGCGCGCAAGCGGAAGGCCGAACGTCAAGCCAATTATGCGGCGAGCAATAGAGTACTCTCATAAGGTTCCTGTACGCGTCCCGTAGGGACGCGGTGGAACCGGCGAAAGGCATTTTCACTGCGTCCACATGGGACGCATGAAGAGAAGACAAAGGCGGCGGCCAACAGGGGCTAAAGCCCCTGCCTATTATCATGCCGTCCCTGCGGGACGAACAATAGTGACGCCGTTGGCGACGGGAAATGGGCGGCACGAGTGCGTGAACGGGACATTGAGTCGTGACCCCGAATCTCTGTGAACAGACAGGTATGGCGTTCCCCGATTACTGGGTTTGCGGAACCGCACAGGAAGCGTAGAATATTCCCAGCGAGGTCGCGGCGGCTGCGAGCCTCGGTCATATGGAGAACCGGGAATGACAACGCCTTCCTCCGCCCTGAAGTGGCTGGCCATTGCGGCGATCCTCGGCACGGGAGCCATTCACATACTGGAAGCGCGGGACGCCTTCGGCGACGCGGCGTACAAGGGAGTCCTTTTCATCGCCAACGGCGCAGGCGCGCTGGCGGCTGCCTACGGCCTCTACCGAAACCGGCGGGCATTGGGGTGGCTGCTGGGACTCCTGATTGCCGGAGGGGCGATGCTGGCCTACGTGGCCAGCCGCACAGTCGGTCTGCCCATGCTGCCCGCCGAGCCGGACGCCTGGCTCGAACCGATGGGCGTCGCGTCGCTGGTATGCGAGGGGCTTTTCGTGATCCTCTTTATCATCGCACAGAGGAATGGGCGATAAGGTTCCTTCTTGACATCCGGAAGTGAAAGTTTAGAATGAGGCGGCGATAACGCCGATCACGCCAACAATTCCGCACGGAGAGGCGACACAATGAGCAAGCGAGCATGGGCGTCTGTTCTGGCAGTTGCGCTTGCGCTTTTCTCGTCCCCCCTGTCAGCAGCGATTGTCTACGTCAACGGTGACGCTGCAGGAACGAATACAGGGACTTCCTGGACCAATGCGTACCTCCTCCTGCAGTCGGCTCTCGACGCGGCCACATCCGGTGACGAAATCTGGGTGGCGGCGGGGACGTACAAGCCAACGAGCGACTACGGCCTCGTGGCCAGCGGCACGGATGTTCAGGATAGGCTGAAACACTTCCGGATGAAGAACGGCGTCGGCATTTACGGCGGGTTCGCCGGCACGGAGAACTTGCGCACCCAGCGGAACTGGACGGCGAACATCACTACCCTCAGCGGTGACATCGGAGCAGATGGAACTACCGGCGACAACTGCTACCATCTGTTCTACCACTTGGACGCTGGTCTCGACACAACCGCGGTTTTGGATGGATTCACGGTTTGCTACGGAAACGCAAACGGCAGTTACCCCCATTCCGATGCCGGCGGGATGCTGAACCATGAGTCCTCCCCGACCGTAACAAATTGCACGTTCGACAATAACTGGACGACCGGGTACGGCGGCGGGATGAACAACGACGCCTCCTCCCCTGTCATTGCGAACTGCTCGTTCCACGGCAACGCAGGATCGTATGGCGGCGGCATGTTCAACCAGAACTCCTCATCCCCCTCCATCACGGACGGCACGTTCTCGAGCAACGGAGCAACATACGGCGGCGGCATCTACAACAGTTCCTCGTCTCCAACTGTCACCAACTGCACCTTCACATTCAACGCAGCAGACTCGTCAGGGGGCGGAGTTGACAACCAGGGGGAGGACTCTTCGCCGGTATTTACCGCCTGCACGTTCAATGGAAACTCGGCAAACAGTGGCGGCGGGATGTACAACTACGATTCCGCAGCCCCGACTGTCGCGGGTTGTACATTCTACAACAATACGGCAACGAGCACAGGCGGCGGGATGTTCAACACGGATGCTTCCCCGATCATTACGAACTGCGCGTTCATCGGCAACTCCTGCACCGGCGCTCCCACAATTCAGTACGGGGGTGGCATGTACAACGATACCTCTGCCGCCGTGGTCACGAACTGTCTGTTCACCGGCAACTCCGGCAACTATGGTGGCGGCATGTGCGCCACCGGGGCGCCGTCCCCCACCGTGACGAACTGCTCATTCAACGGGAACTCCGCCGCCTTTGGCGGCGCTATGTTCAACTGGACAGACTGCGCTGCCACCGTATTCAACTGCGTCTTCTGGGGGGACAGCGTCACGACTGCGGGGGCGGAAGTTTATAACCTTAACGGCACTGCGACGTTCCACCATTGTGATATCGACACGTGCGGCGGAAGCGGGGCGGGTTGGGTTACCGGAATCGGGACTGATGGCGGCGGCAACATTGAAGCCGATCCTCTCTATGTCGACGCTGCCGGCGGCGATCTGCAACTTCAGGTCGGGTCTCCCTGCATTGACGCGGCCGACGGCGCCGCCGCCCCGGACCATGACAAGAATGGCAATCCCCGCGTTGACGACCCGGGGACAGTCAATACCGGCGCCAATACGCCGGACTACGCCGATATCGGAGCGTACGAATACGAGCCGATCCCGATCAAGGTGACATATCCATCCGATTCGGGCATCAGCCTGGAGCGTGGCAAGATATGCAACATCGAGTGGGTCACGATCCTGCCGCTGGGGACCCGGTTCAAAATCGAGCTTCTCAAGGGGAGCGGCGGAATGTGGCCTCTAGCCGCCAACGCATCGAAAACCCCTCTCAAGTGGACTGTCGGCAAAGCGATCAAAGGCGTGGAGATGTACCCGGACGGCGATGATTATTTGATCCGCGTCAGTACTCTCAGTGACAGCGACGCTGCCGTGAGCGATTACTACTTCTCAATCGGTACGGTCAATTCGCTCACCGTCAGCGGGCTGACGACGGACGTCACGGCCGGCAATTCCGCGCAATTCGACTGTACCGCCCACTACCAGGACGGCTTCGGCGCGGATCGAGTTGTCACGAACGAGGTCAAGTGGAGTTGCTCGAAGATTAAGGGCGTCAAGATTGGCAAAACCGGCCTGCTGGCAACCGCCCCAGGCGTCGTAGCTCCGGCCTGCACGATCACGGCGACCTACGGGAAGGGCAAGCCGCCCATAACGGGGACGCTCGACATCACCGTCGGCCCGTGAAGCGATGAAAAAGGTGTCAGACACCTTTTTCGCCCTCAATCAGTATTGCCCTTGCCGGCACCGCCGCGGACGCCTCCACCTTCATCGGCAGCACCCAGAGTTTCACGCGCGGGCGGGTCACTTGCGTCAGGTTCACCACCGGCCCCAGCAGCAGGATTCCCTCGTCGAAGAGGCGATGGAAGAACTTCTGCGGCTTCTTCCAGCTATCGAAGCGCGGCCAGTCCCCGCCGATCAGGAACGGCTTCCGGTCGATCAGCCAATCCATCGCCGCGCGTTCGAAATAGGGGGATTCGGTGACGTAGTCGGCCTCGCGCCACTTGCGGTCGCGCCCGACGCTGACGAAGATCGCATCCCCGGCGCGTATCTCCGCCTTGCAGCGCTCCAGGTCGGCGACCGTTATGGCATCCTCGCTGCACTCCTTCCCCGGCACCTTCAGCACCACGGCATCGCGGTTGATGAGCGACTCGACCGGGATATCCGCCACTGCCGGCCGCCCGCGCTTCATGTGCAGCCCCGTCTCCAGGTACGTTCCGGTCTGCCCGCCCAACTCGAACCGCCAGGAATAGGTGGGATAGGAAATCCACTCCGGAATGGGAATCTCCTCCACCTTCACCGCGGGGTAGGGGGGGCCGTAGGTCCACATGCCGTCGTGGATTATGCCAGTGATATCAATAACGCGCATACATGCTCCTGAGCGTGGCGTACTTTGGAGTGCGCCGACAACGGCGGCGCTTTGGCTTGTTATGGACGCGGCATACCCGACCGGTCAGTTCCCATGTGTGAACCAACCCTTGCCGAGCCAAAGCGGCGTCGTTGCCGCCGCAGTCCATAAACGAGCGCGCCGTTCACTAACAGTTATCCAGCAGCGAATAGAACGCATCTGTGATTCCATCAAACGCCAGTCCTGTACCGGGCCCCGCCCCCAGCGAGAAATATCCGTCGAAACTCCCGCAGCGCAGGATGCTGACGATCTCCTTCACCTCGCCGTAGCCGTTGCCGGGAATGCAGGGGGCGCCCAGCGGGGAGGCATCCGCAATCGCCACGTAGCGCACATATTTCTTTGCCGCGCGGAAAGAAGTCAGGAACGCCAACTCGCCCGCCGCTGCGAAGTTAGCGGGGTTGAACGCCAGCCCCGCCGCCGGCGCAAGCGACTTCATCATCTCGACGGCGGCCGCCGAACCGATGCCCACATTCTCAAAGAGCATCTGGAGTTTCGCCGCGCGCGCGATCCGCATCCGGCTCCGAAGCGACGCGAGACTCCCCGTGAGCGGGGCGATCACTCCCCGCGCCTCCAGCGCATTCCCCGCCCGGACGGCCGCCTCGAATGCCGCATCGGTCAGAATGTTGCTGCGAACCAGGGCGACCTTGAGGTGGCGCTCCTTGAGCCGGCGCAGGAGCAGCGCCAGTTCGTCCACGGAAAGCTCTGACACATCGCGCCCGTTCACCCGGTCGAGCTCCACGCCCCGGACCCCCGCGCGCTCGCAATGCCAGAGCGTCTCTTCCAGGTTCGCGCCGGCGGACCCGGTCCGCGCAATCAGCGTGAACGCCTCCTCGCGGAGGCGCGCCGCGCGGATTCTCCCGCGCTGCATGATCCCGTCGTAGTAACCCTCATTCCCGGTGATGAAGAAAGCGGGGTCTTTCCGGATCTGCGACACGCAGAAATCGATCAACTCCTGTCCCTTCATCAGCCGCACCACGCAGCGTCCGATCTTGCCCATCCGCACGATTCCGGCGGCGCGGAGTTTCGGATCGGTCCCGATGAAATTGCGGTGCGGCCCGGCGCAGAGATTGCCGCGATAGAGCGTCGCCTTGCCCCGGCGATCCAGGTAGCGCGCCTCCTCTTGTCCCAGGTAGGGGGCCTTGGCCAGCGCCTCCGCGCAGTGCAGCGTCGTGTTGCGGTCCTGGTCCACCCCCAGCAGCAGTACCCAGCCGCCGGCTTTGGCCGCCAGGTCGTAAGGAGAGCCGATATAGGGGCATTCGGCCAGGTGGTGCCCGGCGATGAACTCCCTGGCGCGCGGCCCCAGCGCCGCCGCCGGCACGAGCGGGTTCAGGCTGCGCAGCACCCCCGGTCGCTTGCGGAACTGCTCCGTGACCGCGCCCATCGCGCTGGGGCTCTTCCGATAGTCGTAGGGGGTCGATAGCGTGAGCGTCGGCATCAACAGCGTACCCTTGGGGCCCACCGTCTCGATCAGCGCGTCCACCACCCTCCTTGCGCCGCCCGCGACCTGGCCGAAGGAAGAGAGGGCGGAATGGGCCACGACGATATCGCCCGCTCGCACTCCGAGTCGCCGCAACTCCCGCACGATCTGCGCCTGCGTCACCTGGGGCATGAATTCCCTTTCTGCCGGAGTTCGAAAGCGTCCATACTATAGTCGGCGCGCCTCCCTCCTTCAAGCGCGGGGCGGCGGGGGGGGGGGGGGGGGGG
>CAIUPP010000118.1 GCA_903901045.1 uncultured Planctomycetota bacterium | reverse complement strand
TGATCTACGGACTCTTCCGATTTCTCAATGAAAAACGGGCCAGAAAGGCTTGTAAGGAATTCACGCTCGCCGCGGAAGCGGCTTGATCACAAGTCAGGATACGCCCACTTCCAATTTACACACAAGATTTGACACTACCAAGCGCCGGGTAGTGTATCACGTACACGCGGCGTCATTCTTCGCCGCGTTCCGAACGACTTCGCGCCTCCGCGATTTTCACCCGGCCGGCCGGGCCTCTTGCGCAACCCACCCCCGCCGCGTACACTGAGGTGGCAATGCATCCCACAATCATCGCGGGCGCTGGCGCATCAGGGAGGGACTCAGGATGACGTTCGAAGGCACCACGCTGCTCACCGACACGGACCTGTACCTCTTCAACGAGGGGCGGCACCACGGCATCCAGGAGAAGCTCGGCGCGCACCCGATGGCCGTGCTGGGGACCGATGGGACATACTTCGCCGTCTGGGCTCCCAACGCCAACTATGTCTCGGTGATCGGCGACTTCAATGAGTGGGACAAGGGGGCGGATCGCCTGAGCGCGCGCGAATCCAGCGGCATCTGGGAGGGGTTCGTCCCCGGCGCCAAGCGCGGCCAGGCGTACAAATTTCACATCGGCTCCAGCGTTGGGGGATACCGCGCAGACAAGGCCGACCCGTACGGCGTGCTGAACAAGACCCCTCCGGACACCGGCAGCATCATCTGGACGCTGGAGTACGCCTGGCAGGACAAGGAGTGGATGCGCACCCGCCGCGCGCGCAACGCGCTGAAAGCCCCCATGAGCATCTACGAGATGCACCTGGGCTCCTGGCGCCGCGTGCCCGAGGAGGGAGGGCGCTCCCTGACCTACCGCGAGATGGCCGCGCAACTCCCTGCGTATTTGCGCGACATGGGCTTCACGCACGTGGAGATCATGCCGGTCATGGAGCATCCCTTCTACGGCTCCTGGGGGTACCAGGTGCAGGGGTACTTCGCCCCCACCAGCCGCTACGGCACGCCGCAGGATTTCATGTTCCTCGTGGACCAACTCCACCAGGCGGGCATCGGGGTCATCCTCGACTGGGTCCCCTCGCACTTCCCCAGCGACGAGAACGGCCTGGGGTTCTTCGACGGCACCCACCTCTATGAGCATCGCGACCCGCGCCAGGGGTGGCACCCGGACTGGAACAGCCTCATCTTCAACTACGACCGGAACGAGGTGCGCAGCTTCCTCATCAGCAACGCCCTCTACTGGATCGAGCAGTACCATGCCGACGGCCTGCGCGTGGACGCCGTCGCCTCCATGCTTTACCTCGACTACGCGCGCCGCGACCACAACTGGATCCCCAACCGCTACGGCGGGCGCGAGAACATCCCGGCGATCAATTTCATGCGCCAGTTGAACGAAGCCGTGTACGGCTCGCACCCGGACGTGCAGACCATCGCGGAGGAATCCACCGCCTGGCCGCAGGTTTCGCGCCCGGCGTACGTTGGCGGGCTGGGCTTCGGCCTCAAGTGGGACATGGGCTGGATGCACGACACGCTGCGCTACATGTCCAAGGACGCCATCCACCGCAAGTTCCACCACAGCGATCTCACGTTCCGCATGCTCTACGCTTTCAATGAGAACTTCGTCCTGCCGCTCTCGCACGACGAGGTGGTGCATGGCAAGGGGTCGCTGATCGCCAAGATGGCCGGGGACGACTGGCAGAAATTCGCCGGGCTGCGCGCGCTGTTCGGCTACATGTTCGCCCAGTGCGGCAAGAAGATGATCTTCATGGGCTGCGAGTTCGCGCAGTGGAACGAATGGTACCACGAGACCAGCCTGGACTGGGACCTGCTGGAGCGCGCGCCGCACCGGGGGATGCAGTCCTGGCTGCGCGACCTGAACCGCTTCTATCGCGCCACGCCCTCGCTCTACCAGCTCGATTACGATTACCAGGGGTTCGAGTGGGTGGATTGCGACGACATCCAGCAGAGTTGCATCAGCCTGATCCGCAAGGGGCGCGACCCGAACGACCTGACGCTGGTGGTCTGCAATTTCACCCCCGTGCCGCGGTTGGACTACCGCGTGGGGGCTCCTAAGGAGGGGACGTGGATCGAGGCGCTCAACAGCGACTCCGCCTTCTACGGCGGCAGCGGCCTGGGCAACGCCGGGCGCGTGGAGTCCGAGCCCATCGCGCACCACGGCCGCCCCTGCTCGATCTCCATCACCCTGCCGCCGCTGGCGGCGGTGTTCTTCACCGCGCCGAGGTGAAACGGCGAAACCTCACGCGGAGGCGCGGAGACGCGGAGAACGGCCATTTGGAGTAACAACAACTGCTATCTTGCCGTTACTCTGAAATGCCGTTCTCCGCGTCTCCGCGCCTCCGCGTGAGCTAAACCCGTCCAAAGATGAGGATGCGCCACCGCCCGATCTCGCTGAACCCCAGCCGCCGATAGATGCGCCCCGCGACGGGATTGTTGTAGAAGAGGCAGGCGGACTTCCCCCGGCCGTTCAACTCCTGGACCAGACGGGCCGTGCAGGCGCTGGCGTAGCCGCGCCCGCGGAACGCGGGGTCGGTCGCCACTCCGACGATCATCGCCGCCTCCGGCGTCTCGGCAACCACGCTCGCCGCGGCGACGACCCGGCCCCCGGCAGGCTCGCGGATGAGCGTCACGCGCCGCGTCGCTCCCTCGATCTCCGAGCGCATCTCGGCGGCGGATAACTGCGGGCCGGTGAACTCCTCGATGCGTTCGAGCAGGGCGGCGATCTCCGCGGCATCCGCCACCGTCGCGTTGCGCACCCGCGGCAGCGCCTCCAGCGATATTTCCGGTTTCAGCCGCAGACAGCGGCACAGGAAATGGTCTTTCGCCTCGTCCGGCTTGCGCCGCAGCCGCTTCTCCACCGCTCCGATCAGCGCCTGCTTGCCCGAAAGCGTCCAATGCCCCTCGCCGGCCAGGAACCGGCTGGCCTGTTCGGCCAGGGGGGCGAAGTCCGCCGAGAGCTCTTGCGCGTAAGGGATCAGCGACGTGCGCCAGCGCAGCAGCACCCCCTCGATCTTCCGCGCAGCGCCTTGGATGAACAGCTCATGAATATCCGACGAGATGCCGCGCGCCAGGATATCTCCGACGATGAAGAGGGAGGCCTCCGGCTCGGCGCGCAGGTAGCGCATCACCGCCGCGCGGTCGCGCTCGGTGGCTTTGCGGAGCAGAGGTTCGGGCACGATGTTGTCCTTGCCGTATGTAGCGCGGACTCTCAAGTCCGCGTCTCGCGCCATAGGCGCGAGGAGAAGGCATCGGAAGGAACGCACGATGATCGCGGGTTGGATAACCCGCGCCACATGGTTTTCCCGCGCATCGGGCTAGGCCGGGAGCACAATGACATCCTCCGCCTCGAAGCAGGCTTGCACCACCTGGCCGGGCTGGGCCAGAGCGCCCTTCGGGTTGTGCAGCAGCAGGCTGACCTCCTCCTCGGCGCCGGGGGCGGCCAGGGTGAGGACCAGTTGCGCCTGGTCGCCCAGGTAGGTCACCTCTTTGACGCGCCCGGTCAGACAGTTGACCGACGCCGCGGTCCCCAGCACGATCGCCTCGGGCCGGATGCAGCAGGTCACCTCGCCGCGCAGCGTGCTGAGCGCGCGGATGCGGCCGAAGGGGGTGTCCACCGTCACCTCCGTCGCGCTGAGCGGTTCCGCGCGCCCGCGCAGGAGGTTCGCCTGGCCGATGAACTCCATGACGAATGGGTTGGCCGGGCGGATGTACACGTCGCGCGGCGTGCCCACCTGCTGCACGCGCCCTCCCTTCATCACCGCCACGCGCTGGGCCAGCGAGAGCGCCTCCTTCTGGTCGTGCGTGACGTAGATCGTGGTCACCTTCGTCTGCTCGTGGATGCGCCGCAATTCCTGGCGCATCTCCAGCCGGAGCTTGGCGTCCAGGTTGCTCAGGGGCTCATCCAGCAGCAGCACGTCGGGCTGGATCACCAGCGCGCGCGCCAGCGCCACGCGCTGCTGCTGTCCGCCGGAAAGCTCGTTGGGCCGCCGCGCCTCCAGCCCGGTCATCTGCACCAGTTCGAGCGCCTCGCCCACTTTGCGCTTGCGCTCGGCGGCGGGTAGCTTGCGCAACTCCAGCCCGTACGCAACGTTTTCGGAGACGCTCATGTGCGGCCAGAGCGCATAGTTCTGAAACACCATGCCGGTGTTGCGCCGGTGGGGGGGCACGTCGTTCATCAACTTGTCGCCGAAGCGGATCTCTCCGCCGTCGGGCTCGACGAACCCGGCGATCATCCGCAGCAGCGTGGTCTTGCCGCATCCGCTGGGGCCCAGCAGAAAGAAAAATTCCCCCTGCGCGATCTCCAGCGAGACGCCATCCACCGCCGCCACCGCGCCGTAATTCTTCCGCACTTCGCGCAACGTCACAGAAAGCATGGTTAACTCCTGAGAAGCATGGACGAACATGGACGAACACGGACGCATGCGAACGGACGCCGATATTCCAATCGGTTGTTCTCCGTGCCTCCACGGTGCGCCGCGCGCACCCGGTGTCTCCGTGGTGAACCCAGGCCTTACCGCGCCATCGCGTCGAACTCCTCCTCGCTGAGCACCTTCACGCCCAGCGTGCGCGCCTTGTCGAGCTTGGAGCCGGCCTCTTCGCCCGCCACGACGAAGGCCGTCTTCCTGCTGACGCTGCCGGACGGCTTGCCCCCCAGCGCCGAAATCTTTTCCTCGATCTGCTGGCGCGTGTAGTTCTTTAGCGAGCCGGTGACCACGATGGACTTCCCCTCCAGCGGTCCGCCGGCGGCGGGGCGGGGGGCGAGCGACTTCATGTTCACACCGGCCTGCACGAGGCGCGCGAGCTCTTCCTTCGTCTCCCGCCGCGCGAAGAATTCGACGATCAGGCCCGCGGTGATCTCTCCCACGTCCGCCACCTGCGTCAGGTCGTTCAGCCCCGCCTGCGCCAGCGCTTCCATGCTGCCGAAGCGCCGCGCCAGCACCTCCGCCGCGCGCGTCCCCACCTGGCGGATTCCCAGCGCCGCAATCAGCCGGTTCAGATCGCGCGATTTGCTCTGCTGGATGGCCTCGTGCACGTTCTGCGCCGACTTCTCTCCCATCCGCTCCAGCCCGGCCAACTGCCCGGCGGTGAGCGAGTACAGGTCGGTGATATCCTTCACGAGCCCGGCATCCACCAGTTGGTCGACGAGCGCGGGGCCGATTCCCTCGATGTCCATCGCGTGGCGGCCGACGAAATAGAGAATGCGCTGCTTCACCTGCGCGGGGCAGAGCGGGTACTTGCAGCGCACGTACACCCCGCCGGGGTCCTGCTCGACCGGGCCGCCGCAGACCGGGCATTGTGACGGCGGCAGGATCGGCTCCACGCCGTGCTGCTCTTTGACCTGGACGACCTGCGGGATGATCTCCCCCGCCTTTTCGATCACCACCTCGTCGCCGATGCGGATGCCCTTTTTCTCGATCTCCTTGATGTTATGGAGCGTCGCGTTGGAGACCGTCGTGCCGGCCAGCTTCACGGGCGCGAGGCGGGCGACGGGGGTCAGCACGCCGGTCTTGCCCACCTGCCAGTCCACGGCCAGAAGCTTCGTCACCTCCTGGTCCGGGGCGAACTTGAACGCCGTCAACCCGCGCGGCGCTTTGGCGGTCGCGCCGAGGCGGCGCTGCTGGTCGAGGCTGTTCACCTTGATGACCATCCCGTCCCATTGATACGCCTGCGTGTGGCGCAGCGCATCCCACTCCTTCGTCAGCGCGATCACCTCGTCGATGCTCGCGCAGAGCCTCCGGTGCGGGTTGACCGGGAAGCCGAACTGCGCCAGCGACGCCAGCAGCCCCCATTGCGTATCGAAGGCGATCCCTTCCCGTACGCCGACCGCGTAGGCGAAGAAGAGCAGCCCGCGCCGCGCGGTGATGCGCGGGTCGAGCAGTTTCAGCGACCCCGCTGCGGCGTTGCGCGGGTTGGCGAACTGCGGTTCCCCCGCCTCCTCCCGCTCCGCATTGCAGCGGCGGAAGGAGTCGAAGGACATGTACACCTCACCGCGGACTTCGAGGCGGGCGGGGGGAGTAGTCGTTTGTAGGGGCGCAGCATGCTGCGCCCCAGTTGTGGCGTGGAGCTCGTTCGCGGACGGATTGGGCGCAGCATGCTGCGCCCCTACAACGGAGGAGGTCGCCGCGTCAGCCAGGCGCAGCGGTATCGCGCGGATTGTGCGGATGTTGGCGGTCACCTCCTCGCCGGTCACCCCGTCGCCGCGCGTGGCGCCGAACGACAGCAAGCCCTTCTCGTACATCAGCGCCACGGCGAGGCCGTCGATCTTCGGCTCGGCCACGTACTCGATCTTCTCCCCTGGCAGAAGCTTGCGCACGCGCTGGTCAAACTCGCGCAGTTCCTCGGGGGAGTAGGTGTTGCCGATGCTCATCATCGGCAGTTCGTGGCGGACCGTTGCGAACTCCTTCAGCGGCTCGCCGCCGACGCGCTGGGTGGGAGAGTCGGGGGTCGCCAACTCGGGATGCGCCGCCTCCAGCGATTCCAGCTCCTTCATGAGCTGGTCGTAGTCGAAGTCGGAAATCGGCGATTCGCTCTCGGCGTAGTACTTGTGGTCGCAGAAGCGAATCTTTTCGCGCAGCTCCGCGACGCGCGCCGCCGGATCGGACGTGCTCTTGCCTTTGGTCATGCTCTCCCAATGCCGAATTGAACGCCATAAGGATACCAACTGCGCGGGAAGGTGAAAAGGGGGAGACGCAGGGAAGAACATGGTGGTGGAGCGCGCTGTCCCCGGCGCGCTGAGGACAGCGCGCTCCACCCCGGCAGGCCTCACTTGACCTTCCGCGCGGCAATTGGTAAGAGGGAGGGGAAGGAATTTTGTGACAAAGGCGCGATAATTCCATGACGATACCTCACAATCCAATGAACGTGGCTCAACCGCGGCGGTTCAAATTCATCGGCTGCGAGATTTTGTACCGCGAGGCATGCCGCCTGGCTGCGCTCAGTCCGCACCGGGTGGATGTGGAGTTCCTGCTGAAGGGGCTGCACGACCTGCCTCGCCAGGAGATGCAGGCGAAGCTTCAGTCGATGGTGGACGCGGTGGACCCCGGCCTCGGCTACGAGGCGATCCTGTTGGGCTACGCGCGCTGCAACGACGGGCTGGCGGGGCTCAAGGCGCGCACGATCCCGCTGGTGATCCCGCGCGCGCATGACTGCATCACGCTGTTCTTCGGCTCGCGCGCCGCGTACAAGGAATACTTCGACCGGCATCCCGGCACCTACTTCGCCACCACCGGCTGGCTGGAGCGCAACAAGTTCGGCGAGAAGGGCTACTCGCGCCCGGCGTACGGCATGCAGGGGGTGATGGACAAGCTGGGGCTCGCCGAGCCGTACGACGTGATGGTCACCAAGTACGGCAGGGAGAACGCGGACTTCATCGTCGAGAGCATGGGGGGATGGCTGAAGCATTACTCGCGCAGCCTCTACCTGGAGATGGGGGTGTGCGACGAGGCTCCCTTCATCGCCAGCGCCCGCGAGCTGGCGCAGGAGCGCGGGTGGGAGTTCGAGTTGCGCAAGGGGGGCTGGAACCTGCTCGAAAAGCTCTTCGACGGCCGCTGGGACGAGGAGTTCGTCATCGTCCCCCCCGGCGGGACGCTCGTCGCGCGCAACGACGAGCGAGTGCTGGATGCGGAAGAGGGCTGAGGCAAGCGCCGCTGGCGGGAGAGCCTATCTCTGCGCGAATTGCGGCATTTCGTCCCACGTGCGTCCATCCAGAAGACGGCCCGCCCGTTTCTTCTGAACCCCGCCCCATTGCTTGAAAAAGAACGGCACTCGCGCGCTGGCGCACTGGCGACGAATGTCCTCAACCCAGACCGGGGACATGGGGCGCGCGCCGGGCCCTGATTCGCCGCCGACGATCACCCAGTCGATCCCCTCCAAGTCCAGATCGGGCAGCGGCCCGAGCAGCGGCTCAAGCGAGAGGAACTTGGTAGCCGCGCCGGTCCGGCGCAGGTCGTCAATGCGCGGAGTGTAGTCCTGATTCTCCACGGTCACGCCCATCCAGATGTTCTCCGCCCAGGGCAGCAAGGGGGAGAGATCGAGCAATCGGTCTGAACGTTTTGTAAGCACCTGATAGCGATGCCAGTCGGCCCGGTTCATCACGTCGAATACCCGCTGGATGAACTCCGTAGGCACGTCCTCGTGGAAGAGGTCGCTCATGGAGTTGACGAAGATGGCTTGGGACTTCTTCCACTTCAGCGGCAAGTCCAGCGCGTGTTCGTGGACGGCCAACTCAAAGCCGCGCGCATAGTTCGGCTGGCCCATCGCCTTCAGCCTTCGTGCCATGCGCTCGGCATAGCAATGCGCGCAGCCGGGGCTGATCTTCGTGCAGCCCGTCACCGGGTTCCAGGTGGATTCGGTCCATTCGATTGCGGAATCAACGGCCATCAGCTTGTCCTCGGCTTCTATACTTCGCGAATATATCTTCTACTATATCAGCCGCCGCTGGCTTCTGCGAGGCGAAGAAGAGGTAATATATAACGGACCCTGTAGAGTTCCGCATTGGCATGGGGACTGGAACATACTTGAACCCGGCAACTTCGCGCAGGCGTTCCTGATACGCATTTACGATAGCCTCATTGCCCGCCTTTTCGAATATGGGGTCAAATAGCGTTTGACGCTTTTTGTAAGCCGCCTTGTGCCAGGACCGATCTCCCCAGAATCTGTCCATGCGTTCCACTTGACGCGGATCAACGTCGTCTGGATTTCGCCAAAGCACATTCATGTTCATATCCATGACCATGAAGTTCAGAAATATCTCGACACTCCCCATCTGCCCCGCCGTGGCGACCACCTCCCAGTTGAGGTTAATCTTATACGGGTCGAGGAGGCACAGGGCACGCCGGTAGTCTTCCCAGCGTGCCTTGGGGAAGACTCTTTCCATGAGCACCTTATTGCAGTCGCCCTCTTCGACATGAACGTTGTTCCGTGCGCCAGCCAGTTCACGGAGGGCGGCAGCCTTCTCTCCGTCCATGTCAATGAGGTAATAGTCCTTGAACGGCGGTTGAACGATGAGCGCATTCATCGGACTGCCCGGCACAAATTCGCCGGTGCTCTTGGAAATGTGAACGCCTGGGCCGGCAAAGGCGTCAATATAGATATGGTGGAGTTTTGGCTTGCTCTGTGCACTCAGAATGCGCGAATAGGCTTGTGCATATTCCTTCACAATGTCCAGTTTCACTTCTGACCAGTATCCGATCTCGTCGTAGCGAACCATGCAATGCCCCCTTCAGAACAAACGCTATGAAGTGAACGACGTCTTGCTTATGTTAGCGTACCCGAAGAAAAATACAAGCACTGGCGGCCTGTCAATGACACTGAGTGGCCCTCTCCACCCATCTTGGGTTACACTGGCAGTCATAGGCATCGGCAATCTGGATCAACTGCTGGGGATGTGAACTGAATTGAACCCCGAACTCACCATGGTCGCCAAGACGCTCTCCGGGCTGGAGGGGGTGCTGGCGAACGAACTCAAGGCGCTTGGCGCGGCGGATGCCAAGCCGTTCAACCGCGTCGTCGCCTTCACGGGGGACCGGCGGCTGCTCTACAAGGTCAACCTCTGTTGCCGCACGGCGATCCGCATCCTGGTGCGCGTCAGCAAGTTCAACGTTGCCGACGAGCGGCAGCTCTACGATGAAATCCGCGAGGTGGACTGGTCGCAGTACCTCGACGCCCGCGGCACGCTGGCGATCGATCCCGTGGTCACCAACTCCACGTTCAAGCACTCGCTCTTCGTCGCGCAGAAGGCGAAGGACGCGATTGCCGACCAGTTCCGCGAGGCCTCCGGCGTGCGCCCCTCGGTGAACCTGGAGGACCCCGACCTGCGGCTGAACCTCCACATCAACCAGAATATCGCCTCGCTCTACCTGGACTCCTCGGGCGATTCGCTCCACAAGCGCGGCTACCGCGCGCAGACGAACATCGCGCCGATCAACGAGTTGCTGGCGGCGGGGATCATTCAACTGAGCGGGTGGGACCGCGCGTCGCCGTTCATGGACGGGATGTGCGGGTCGGGGACGTTCCTGATCGAGGCGGCGCTGCTGGCGCAGAACATCGCGCCGGGGGTCTACCGCAGACAGTTCGGCTTTGAGCGCTGGAAGGATTACGATGCCGCGCTCTACCGCGCGGTGTTCCAGGAGGCGGAGGCGCTGGAGCGGCGCGACGCGGCGTGCGAGATCGTCGGTTCGGACAAGGATGCGCAGGCGGTGCGCTTCGCGCGGCAGAATGTGAAGAACGCCGGGCTGGAGAAGAGCATCCGGGTCGATTGCAAGGCGTTCGAGGAGCAGACCCCGCCCCCCGGTCCGGGCGTGCTGGTGATGAATCCGCCATACGGCGAGCGGATGGCCGTCGAGCAGATCAACGCGTTCCACCGGATGATCGGCGAGACGCTCCAGAAAAAGTACTCGGGCTGGAAGGTGCGGATTATCTCCGGCTATCCCGGCGCCGCCGAGGGGATCGGCTTGCGCCCGGCGAAGCAGCGGACGTTCTTCAACGGGGCGATTGAATGCAAGCTGCTGGAGTACCGAATCCCAAGGTGATTACTGAGTGCGGAACAGGGATCGTCGGAAAGAGGCTTGCGCTCCTCTGCAATTGCCGCAACGGCAAAGGCTCGGCTATCAATAGGTTGTCATCGCGAGAGAGCGCCGCGAAGAACCCTGTTGGCGGACGGCGGGTCGCCGGCGCGAACGTGGCGATCTTCCTGCTGATCACCCCCTGCCAAGGCCGAATGATCCCTCCGCGCCGAGGGGGTCTGAAGATTGGAAGATTGCCGCAGTCGGCGCGATGGCCGGAGTGACCGCGCAGCCATCCTGTGGCGCGCCTCCTTCGCAATGACCGCCCATGGGTCGCTGTCGCATGGCTCTTTGCCCCCGTGCGGAGAATCGCGGATCGGCAATGAGTATTCTGCAATCGTCGTCACCCCCGCCGCCACTCCCGCGCCTTGAGCTCGCCACGTTTGATCTTGCCGCTGATGGTCTTGGGCAGGCTCTCAACGAATTCGATCTTGCGCGGATATTTGTAGGGCGCGGTGACGGTGCGGACGTGCTGCTGGATTTCCTTCGCGAGCGTGTCGGAAGGCTCGAATCCCTTCTTGAGCTTGATGAACGCTTTGACCACCTCGCCACGCAGTTCGTCGGGGCTGGCCACCGCCGCGGCCTCCAGCACCGCCGGATGCTCGATGATGGCGCTCTCGATCTCGAAGGGCCCGATGCGGTACCCCGCCGTGATGATCACGTCGTCGTTGCGTCCGAAGAACCAGTAGTACCCCTCCGCGTCGCGGCGCGCCTTGTCTCCGGTCATGTACCATTGGCCGCCCAGCGCGTGCTTTGTGGCGTCCGGGTCCTTCCAGAATCCGGCGAACAGCCCCACCGGGCGCTCCGCGCCCAGCTTGATCGCCAGCTCCCCCTCCTCGCCGTCGGGGAGTTCCTCCCCTTTCTCGCCGAGCACCGCCACGTGGAACGTCGGCGCCGGCTTGCCCATGGAGCCGGGCTTGATCGGCATGCAGCGGTAGTTGGCGATCACGTTCACCGTCTCGGTCTGCCCGTAGCCGTCATGGATGTCCAGCCCGGTGGCGTCGCGCCAGATCTTGATGATTTCCGGGTTCAGCGGCTCCCCGGCGCTGGTGCAGTGACGCAGCGTGGGGAAGCGGTAGCTCTTGAGGTTCTCATGCGCGAACATGCGGAACGCGGTGGGGGGGGCGCAGAAGGTGGTCACGCCCGACTTCTCCAGCATGCGCAACGTGGCCGCGGCGTCGAATCGCGGCTGGTTGAAGATGAAGACGCGCGCGCCGAGTTTCCACTGCCCGAACAGCGTCCCCCAGCCCGCCTTCGCCCAGCCGGTGTCGGTGAGCGTCCAGTGCAGGTCGGTTTCGCGGATGTCGTGCCAGAAGCGCGCGGTGATCTCATGCCCGATTCCCAGCGACGCCTGCGTGTGAACCACCATCTTCGGATACGCCACCGTGCCGGAGGTGAAGTAGATCATGATCGGGTCGCTGCTGCGGCTCTTCTCGACGGCCAGCTTCTCCGGCTCGGCGGCCATGGCGGCGTGGAAGCAGCACCAGTCCCCGGCGTGGCCGTGCGCCGAGCGGCGGGTCGGTTCGTCCACCATGAACTTGCACTTCAGGCTCGCCGACTGCGAGGCGACCTCCTCGATCTTGTACGCGTTCTCCCGGTCGGTGATGACGGCGGAAGCTTCCGACTTCTGCAGGCGGAAGAGCAGGTCGCGCGCGGTGCATTGGGTGGTGGTGGGCATCGGGAGGATGCCGATTTTGAACATCGCCAGCAGCGCCACGTACCACTCGTAATTCTGCGGCAGCATGACGATGACGGTGTCCCCTTTGCGCAGGCCGCGCTTCAGCAGAGCCCCGGCGAACTGGTTGGCCTTGGCGCCGAGCTGGGCGAAGGTGAACTGCTCGGTGCGCTCTCCGGTGATGTCGGCGATCACCAGCGCCACGCGAGCCGGGTCCTGCGCCCATTTCTCGACGACGTCGGTGGTGAAGTTGAAGAACTCCGGGACGTCGAGCTTGAATGTCGTGCGCACCTTCTCGTAGTCAAACATGTTGGGGGGAATCTCTCGCATCGACCCTACCTCCTGCGGAACAGGGACTCTTTCCACACGCCCCAGTCTGGCAGGATGATACCTTTTGCGGGGCCGGGGGCGCAATGGCAGGAAGTGAGGGGGCGGGCGCATGGGCAAGCGGCGCGGCGCGGGCTGAAGCCCGCGTGAAGTGCGGGGGCAAGGCATGCCTTGCCCCTACGGGGTACCCCAGTGCGGGGCGTTAGGTTGGGAAGCGGGAGGCCGCACTTTGAACGCGGGCTGAAGCCCGCGCTACACGGGCCGCGCGCGCTACGGGCCGTGCGCGCTATGGAAGCATTAGGCCTTCCGGATCATTTCGCGGAACTGGTTGAAGAGGTACCGGCTGTCGTGCGGGCCGGGGGCGGCCTCGGGGTGGTATTGGACGCAGAAAAGCGGCTCGCGCTTGTGGCGCAGCCCCTCCACGGTGCGGTCGTTCAGGTTGACGTGCGTGACCTCGACCTGCCCCATGTCGAGCGTCTCCGGGGCCACGACGTAGTTGTGGTTCTGCGAGGTGATCTCGACTTTCTGCGTCTCCAGGTTCATCACCGGCTGGTTGCAGCCGTGATGGCCGAACTTGATGCGGCGCGTTTTGCCTCCCAGCGCCAGTCCGATGAGTTGGTGCCCCAGGCAGATGCCCATGATGGGCACCTTGCCGATCATCCGGCGGATCGCCTCGATGGCGTACGTCACCGCCGCGGGGTCCGCCGGGCCGTTGGAGAGGAAGACTCCCTGCGGGTTCAGCGCGAGGACCTCCTCGGCGCTGGTGCGCGCGGGGACGACCTGCACCGCCATCCCCTGCTCGCGCAGGCGGCGCAGGATGTTCCATTTGATGCCGAAGTCATACGCGACGATTTTGATATCCGCAGGGGGGAGTTTGTCCGCGATGCCCCAGGAAAGGCTCGTCGTGTCCTTCGGATCCCATGGGTAGGGCTTTTCCACGGAGACTAGCGCCGCGTAGTCCTGATTGTCCAGCCCGGCCCACTCGCGCGCGAGGCGGACGGCCTCCTGCTCGGCGACCTTCCCCTCGACCGAGATGAGCCCCTTCTGCGTGCCGCGGGTGCGCAGCAGCGTGGTCAGCGCGCGCGTGTCGATCCCGGCGATGGCGGGGATGTTCTGCTCGCGCAGGTACTCCGCCAGCGAACGGTCGCTGCGCCAGTTGTGCGGGGAGTTGAGCTCGTGGACGATGAAGCCGTTGGCGAAGATGCGGCGCGATTCGACATCTTCGGGGTTGATCCCGTAATTGCCGATCTCCGGGCACGTCATGGTGACGATCTGGCCGTTGTAGGAGGGGTCGGTGAGGATTTCCTGGTAGCCGGTCATGCCGGTGTTGAAAACCACTTCGCCGAGGGCGTCGCGCGGCGCGCCGACGGAATGGCCGCGGAAGACCGAGCCATCCTCCAGGGCGAGGAAGGCCCCCTTCGCGCGCTGCTCACGCCAGTTCCATTGCTGAGACATGGTTGCTCCTGCGACACACGGACGACGCACGGACAAGAACGGATAACGAACGGCAGGGCGCAGCATGCTGCGCCCCTACAGCTTCTGCGCGTTCCCGCGCTTCGGCGGTTTCTTTCCGCCGTTTGTGCGCTTGTGGAGGCGGCTGTGCAGTTCCTGCAGGCTGTACACATCCAGCGTATCCAGTTTCTCCATCGAGCGCAGCCCCTCGACGGCGGCGCGCAGGCCGCGCAGTGTCGTGGTGATCGGCACGCCGCGCACGACGGCCTCCATCCGCATCTGCTTCTCATCCTCCATCGGCGCCATGCCGGAGTAGGGCATGTTGATGATCCAGTTCACGTCGCCGTCGCGGATGAGGTCCAGCGCGTTGGGGCGGCCGTCCATGATGCGGAAGACCGCCTGCGCCTTGATGCCGCTGTTGCGCAGCGCCGTGGCGGTTCCGCGCGTGGCGAAGATCGCAAACCCCATCCTCGTAAGCTCTTCCACCAGAGGCACGGCACCCGCCTTGTCGCGGTCGGTGACGCTGATGAAGACCGCGCCCTTGCGCGGCAGCGGCGAGCCCGCGGCGATCTGGCTCTTGAGGAAGGCGATCCCCGGCTCGCGCGCGATGCCCATCACTTCGCCGGTGGACTTCATCTCCGGGCTGAGGATCACATCCGCGCCGGGGAAGCGCGCGAAGGGGAGCACCGCCTCCTTCACCGCGTAGTGGTCCACCTTGACCGGCTCCGTGAAGCCGAGCTCCTCCAGCGACTTGCCGATCATGCAGAGCGAGGCCAGCTTGGCCAGCGGCACGCCGATGGCTTTGCTGACGTACGGAATCGTGCGCGAGGCGCGCGGGTTCACCTCCAGGATGAAGACTTGCTTTTCCTTGATGGCGTACTGCACGTTCATCAGGCCGCACACCTTGAGCTCGCGCGCCAGGTCGGTCGTCTGCTTGCGGATCGTCGCCAGCACGTCCGCGCTGAGATTCAGCGGCGGGATGAAGCAGGCGCTGTCGCCGGAGTGCACCCCGGCGTGCTCGACGTGCTCCATGATCGCCCCGATGACGGAGCGCTTGCCGTCGCTGATGCAGTCCACATCCACCTCGATGGCGTCTTCGAGGAAGTCGTCGATCAGGATGGGGCGGTCGGGCGATTCCGCGATGGCGCGCTGCATGTATTCGCGCAGCGCCTTCTCCTCGTTCACGATCACCATCGCGCGCCCGCCCAGCACGAAGGAGGGGCGCAACAGAACGGGGTAGCCGATTTCGGTGGCGATCTTCACCGCCTGCTCGGTGGTCAGCGCCGTGCCGCTCTTGGGCTGGAGGATGCCGAGCCGGTCCGCGAGCTGCTTGAAGAACTCCCGGTCCTCCGCCTGCTCGATGCTTTTCGGAGAAGTGCCGATGACATTCACACCGCAGCGCTCCAGATCGTTCGCGAGGTTCAGCGGCGTCTGCCCGCCGAACTGGACGATGCAGCCGTGGCACTTCTCGCGCTTGTAGATCGCCAGCACGTCCTCCAGCGTCAGCGGCTCGAAGTAGAGCCGGTCGGAGGTGTCGTAGTCGGTGCTCACCGTCTCCGGGTTGCTGTTGACCATGATCGTCTCGTACCCCGCCTGGCGCAGGGCGAAGGAGGCGTGGACGCAGCAGTAGTCGAACTCGATCCCCTGGCCGATGCGGTTGGGGCCGCTGCCCAGGATCATGATCTTCTTCTTATCGGAGGGGCGGACCTCGTCGAGGTCGCCGTAGGTGGAGTAATAGTAGGGGGTGAAGGCCTCGAACTCCGCCGCGCAGGTGTCCACCAGCGCGTAGACCGGCTGGATGCCCAGCGCCTCGCGCGCGGCGCGAACGTCATCCTCCTTCGCGCCGAGCAGGAAGCCGATCTGCCGGTCGGAGTAGCCCATCTCCTTGGCCTGGAGGAAGAGCGCCCTGTCCTTCTGGAGACCTTCCAGCGTGCCGGCCGAGGCGATCTCCTTCTCGTACGCCGTCAACTCGGCGAGTTGCTCCAGAAACCAGGGGTCGATGCGCGTCAGGTCGTGGATGCGTTCGAGATCCCAGCCGCGCGCGATCGCCTCGCGCAGTTGCGAAATACGCGCGGGGTTGGGGCGCTTCAACTCGCTGGAGAGATCCTGGTCGGAGAGCCCCTGCGCCACCGGGTTGGCGGGGTTGCCGCCGTAGCCGGAGAGTTTCCCTTCCAGCGACCGCAGCGCCTTCTGCAGCGCCTGCTTGAAGGTCTTGCCGATGGCCATCACCTCGCCGACGGACTTCATCTGCGTGTGGAGCGTGGTGTTCGCGCCGGGGAACTTCTCGAAGGCGAAGCGCGGCACCTTGACGACCACGTAGTCGATGCTCGGCTCGAAGCAGGCGGTGGTCTGGCGGGTGATGTCGTTGGGCAGTTCGTCGAGGGTGTAGCCGACCGCCAGCTTGGCGGCGATCTTGGCGATGGGGAAACCGGTCGCCTTGCTCGCCAGCGCGCTGGAGCGGGAGACGCGCGGGTTCATCTCGATCACCACCAGCCGGCCCGTCTGCGGGTGGATGGCGAACTGCACGTTCGAGCCGCCGGTGTCCACGCCGATGGCGCGCATCACGGCGATTCCCGCGTCGCGCAGAAGTTGATACTCGCGGTCGGTCAAGGTCTGCGCGGGGGCCACGGTAATGCTGTCGCCGGTGTGCACTCCCATCGGGTCGAGGTTCTCGATGGAGCAGACGATGACGACGTTGTCCTTGCGGTCGCGCATCAGCTCCAGCTCGAACTCCTTCCAGCCCAGGACGGACTCCTCGACGAGGATCTGGTGGATGGGGCTGTAGGAGAGGCCGCGCTGGACGATCTCGGCGAACTCGCGCTCGTCGTAGGCGATGCCTCCGCCGGAGCCTCCCAGCGTGAAGGCCGGGCGGATGACCACCGGGAACCAGCCGATCTGCTGCTGCACCGCGCGCGCGTCCTCCAGCGTGTGCGCCATGCCGCTTTGCGGGAGGTCCAGCCCGATGGACTGCATCGTCTCCTTGAAGAGCTGGCGGTCCTCCGCCTTGCGGATCACCTCGGCGTTGGCGCCGATCATCTCCACCTGGTAGCGATCCAGCACCCCGCGCTCGTGAAGCTCGATGGCGAGGTTCAGCGCCGTCTGGCCGCCGAGGGTGGGCAGGAGGGCGTCGGGGCGCTCGCGGCGGATGATCTCGGTGAGGAAATCGGCGGTCAGCGGCTCGATGTAGGTGCGGTCGGCGAACTCCGGGTCGGTCATGATCGTCGCGGGGTTGCTGTTGACCAGGACGACCTCGTACCCCTCTTCGCGCAGCGCCTTGCACGCCTGGGTGCCGGAATAGTCGAACTCGCAGGCCTGGCCGATGACGATCGGCCCGGAGCCCACCAGCATAATCTTGTTGATATCGGTTCGCTTCGGCACGGTCTATCGCTCTCGGACCCGCCCTGCGGATGCAGTCTGGGCGTGTCGGGTATCGCTCTTCATGTTTGTCGCAGGACCCCGGCCGCCGAGGGGCGACCGCATGAGGTCACGGAACAATATCCGACCGGGGGCGGGAAGTCAAGGGAGGAGGCGTAAGCCTGTTGCCGTTCGCAACTTCTTCAGCTACACTACGCCAGTCCGCATGGTCCAAGCCGTTCGGTCTCGAGGGCGCCATGATAAGAAACACCGTTGATACGACGCGGTTCAACAAGCGCGCCACCCTCCCCTACGAGTTGAGGCTCCCGGATTTCGAGATGGCAATGCAGGATGTCTACGACTTCTTCCACGACGTCAACGGCTTCCTGCTTCGCAAAGGATTGCATCGGGTCGACGACATGCTCCGCCCGGCGATCCTTTCGGGGGTGATTTCCGACATGATCAGCGCCAGTCTCGCCAAACACTCTCGCGCGCTGGTCGAGAACCGCTACTTCAACGGGCATCCCGACCTCGTCGTGCAGGGGGTGTATCCGAAGAATGCGGTGAAGGCGGGGAAGGATGGGATCGAGATCAAGACAACGCGCAAGGCAGGCGGGGCGGTGGATACGCACGGGGCGCGCGACCAGTGGATGTGCGTGTTCGTCTACGACGTGGACGCGGAGACCGAGCCCGGTGCCGAGCGCGGGCCGATGAAGTTCACGGAAGTGTATCTGGGAAAAGTGACCGTGGCGGACTTCCGGCGCAATCCGCGCGGTGAGTTGGGCACGCGGACGGCCACGCTTCACAAGGACGGTATCCAGAAATTGCGGGCCAACTGGGTCTACAGGCTCTAGTCTCCGTTCCGCGCCGCCAGCGCCGCAAGCTTCGGAATCGCCTTGCAGGCCATGCCGAAATAATGCGGGTCCTTTTCCACCCCCACACTGCGATAGCCCACCGCTTCCGCCGCCGCCAGCGTCGAGCCGGAGCCTGCAAAGGGGTCGAGCACGATGCCTTGTCCCAGCGGCAGTACGCCGCGCACCAACTGCCGCATGAACGCCTGCGGCTTGAGGCTGGGATGCGGGGCCAACAGCCGCTCCTCGCGGCGCGTGGGAGAGGAGCGAATGACATCCCCGAAAGGCCGTTCGGCCAGGGGACGCCGGAAGCCTCCGGTCTGCCAGCGGCGCAGGTTGTCTTGCGCGCGGCCATCGAGCGGTTTGCGATAGACCAGCCACGGCTCCCACATGGAGCGCGGCATGACGCTTACGCCGGAGAACTCCTCGTGCGCCGCCTTGGGCCGGTCGCCGCCGCGCATGGTCATTACCAGCCGCACGATTTCGCCGCGCCGTTCGAGGCCCGACTGGGACAGTCCGTCCGAAACGATGTGGGAAAGCAGCGGGTTCGATGCCACCACGACATTCGCGCCCGGCACAAGCTTGGGCAGGAGTCTGCGGCCGAAGAGTCGGAAGAACTCCCTCAGTTCCTCCAACTGTTCGGGCGTCAGGGTGGTGAAACGCGGCAGAGGCGAGCGCTTGCTGCCGTCGAAACTCGGCGGGATGCGCCAGACGCCTCCCTTGCCGTTGCGCAGTTTCGTCTGCTGCTCCGGCGTGTACTCATGAAGTCCGTACGGCGGGTCCGTGACGACCGCGTGGATGGTCTCATCTTCCTGTTGTGCCAGCCACTCGAAGCAATCGTCGCAGTACAGTACGCACTCCCCATAGCGAAACGGCTCAGGCAGCGTCGCGTCGTCCGGCAGGCGCGCCGGTGGCAGCGTTGCCTGCGCATCGAACAGGCGATAGACCCCCCTGACCTCGCGCACGAACATGCCGGGGGTGTTAAGCCGCAGATACGAACGCACCGAGGAGGCCGGGACATCCCCGAGCCTTTCAGAGACGGCTTGTCCGAGTTGCTTGGCCGAAAGCGCGCGGGGGCTGGTGCGCAGAGCGCGCACGATGGCATCCCGCACCTCGCCCGGCCGGCATTTGGTATGCAGCTTCTTCATACTGGCGCAGTATAGACGTCCAGACGTCATATGTCAAGGGCGCTCGTTAGTTGCCTCCGCCGCCCCTGTTTCGTATGATACCTTCCTGCCGCGTGTTCCCCGGCGCGCCATGCAAGGCGCCGCATAAACACACAGGAATGAAAGGAATTCTCATGGCCAAGAGCAAATTGCCGCAGGTTACCGTCGTGGGCGGCGGGATGATCACGGGAGTCCAGATCCTCCCGGCACTGTACCAGCTCCAGCGCATGGGGGTTATCGGCGATATCGCCGTCAGCGCGCTCAACGGCGCGCCGCTCAAGGTGCTCGCCGAGGACAAGACCCTTCTGGAGGCCTTCCCCGGCCAGAGCTTCACTCCCTACCCGGATTTCCGCAAGGTGAACCCGGATGAGAAATTCCCCGCGCTGTTCGAGAAGGTCCTGGCGAAGATGCCGGAGCGCAACATCGTCTTTGTCGCGCTGCCCGACCAGCTTCACTACCCGGTGATCAAGAAGGCGCTGGAGGCCAACCAGCACGTGCTGACCGTCAAGCCGCTGGTGCTGAAGTACGCGCAGGCGATGGAGATCGAGAAGCTCGCGCTGGAGAAGGGGCTGTTCGTGGGCGTCGAGTACCACAAACGCTTCGACGACCGCGCGCTCATGGCGCGCCAGCACTACCGCTCCGGCAACCTGGGAACTTTCCGCCTCGGCCAGGCGGTGATGATCGAGCCGTATTACTACCGCGATTCGAATTTCCAGAACTGGTGCACCTGCGAAAATTCCGATATGTTCACCTACGTCGGCTGCCACTACATCGACCAGTTGCACTTCATCACCGGCCTCATGCCGACCGAGGTGAGCGTCCACGGCATCCGCGACAAGTATCCGAACGGCAAGGAAGGGTTCCTCTGGACCGACGGGCGCGTGCTCTGGGACAACGGCGCGTCGCTCAGCGTGGTGGACGCGATGGGCTATCCGAACATCGCTCCCGGCGGCAACGCACAGGGGCTCAAGATGTTCAACCAGGGGAGCAAGGATGCCTGCCTGGTGTTCCACGAGGACCAGTACCGCGGGGTGAAGTATTCCTTCGAGAGCCCGGTGGACGGAAAGAACTATCATGAGCCGAGCCCGGACTATTTCAAGCTGGTGTACCACGGCGGCAAGGGGCTGGAGCCGGTGGGGTACGGCTACCGCAGCATCGAGGCGCTGACCCGCGCCGCGCTGCGCGTGGGCGAGGCTGGCAGCATCGCCAGGCGCCGCGAGCAGATCAAGCAGATCGACGCCGAGGATGTCCTGGCCACCCCGGCCAACAGTTCCTACAACGAACTGGTGATCGAGGCGGGGCGCATGTCCATCCTCAACGGCGGTCGCCCGGTGGTGATCGAGTACGGCGCCAACGCGCATGTGCGGTTCAGGGAGTTTTAACCCCCATGCCCACAGACCGTGAAATTCTGCGCGACCTCGCGCGCCGCTACAGGCAGGCCGCAAGCAACCCGGACCAGACGCGCCGCCGCTCGGACTGGGCGCGGCACAACAGCCTCAAGCGCACGCGCACGCTGATCTACGTCCGCGCTTTCGCCGCGGTCGAGATGCCCGCCTGCCGCTGCGTGATTGCCGATCCCTTCCTGCAGTCGCAGGAATCGCACCTGCGGCAGGCCCTCTTCTGGGACACCTTCGCCGACGATTCGATCTTCGAGCCCTGGCTGGCCATCCCCGCCGTCCATAAGTGCGCCGGCTGGGGCGTGGACATCGTGCGGCATTACAGCGATGAGCCGGGCGGCGCGTTCAAGGGGGAGTACCCCCTCAAGCGGCTGGAGGATGTCGAGAAGCTGCGCATGCCGCGCCATGAGATTGACGAACCCGCCTCCGCCCGGCGCGTGGAGATGATGCAGGAGATCATGGGGGACATCCTCCCGGTCTTCCTGGACCGCGGCCCGGCGTACCAGATGTGGGCCGGGGACCTCTCCACCCAATTGGGCTTCCTGCGCGGCATCGAGAACGTCATGCTGGATATGACGGACAATCCGGAGTGGCTGCATCGCCTGGTGGCTTTCCTGCGCGACGGCGTGCTGAAGGCGCAGTCCGAGGCGGAGGCTGCCGGCGACTGGGGGCTCAGCGACCACCAGAATCAGGCCATGCCCTACGCCGAGGAACTTCCCGCCCCTGCCGCGAGCGCGTACGGGATCCAGCGCAGCCGCCTGTGGGGGTATCAGGCTTCGCAGGAGATGGCGCTGGTCAGCCCCGCGCAGCATGAGGAGTTCATGCTGACTTACCAGAAGCCGATCCTGGAGCAGTTCGGCCTCTCCGCCTACGGATGCTGCGAGGACTTGACGCGCAAGATCGGCATGCTGCGCCAGATCCGCAACCTCAGGCGCATCGCCGTCTCTCCCTTCGCCAATGCGCCGCGCTGCGCCGAACAGATCGGCGACCGGTACGTCGTCAGCTACCGCCCCAGCCCGGCGGACATGGTCGGCTATGGGTTCGACGAGAAGCGCATCCGCGATATTCTGCGGCGCGACTTCTCCGCCTTCCGCGCCAACGGCTGCCACGCGGACGTTACGCTGAAGGACGTGGAAACCGTGCAGGGGGACACCGAACGCGTGCGCAAGTGGGTGGCCATCACCCGCTCGGTCGCGGCCGAAGTGCTGGGGGGATAGCAGCGGCTGTCTGGGAGTCGGAAAGAACGAACGATGATCGCGGGTTTGATAACCCGCGCTACACGGTTTCCGCAGGCAAAGCGGGCTGAAGCCCGCTCTACACGCGGGACGCTACTCGGCCCTATTTTCTTGAGCCAGCGGTAGTGCGCTGCCACGCCCCCCCCCAGCGGGTTTGATAACCCGCGCTACACGTCTGGTTCGCGTGCTGTGTGTAACGCGGACTATCAAGTCCGCGTTTTCGTATGGTCTCCGCGCGACTGCGCACGCACAGGCAAAGCGGGCTGAAGCCCGCTCTACACGCGGGACGCTACTCGGCCCCCTCGCGCCCCATCTTCTTGAGCCAGCGGTAGTGCGCTGCCACGCCCCCCCAGAACGTCGGATGCTCCTCGGATTTCAACCCGAAATCGCGGCAGGTCTGCTCGACAATGCCGGACAGCGCCGGGTAATTGATGTGGCAGATCACGGGGAACAGGTGGTGCTCCCGGTGGAAATTCAGGCCGCCGACGAACCAGAACGTCGCCCGGCGTTTCCGCGCGAAGTCGAGCGTGACGTTCACTTGATGCACTCCCCACGGCGTCTCCATCCGCCCGGTCTTCGGCGAAGGAATGGGGAAGTCCGCCTGCTCCGCGCAATGCGGTATCTGGAACACGACGCTCATCAGCACTCCCAGGAAGCTGGCGGCCACCACGTAGAACAGCAGCACCACCCAGACCGGATGGAAGAACATGGGCAGGACAAACGCCCAGCCGAAGAAGAGCGCTTTGCCCAGGAAGAATACCGCCAGGTCCCAACCCCTGGGGCGCGGCAGTTCGTGCGGCCCCAGCGCCGAGGTGATCAGGAAACGGAAGTCGGTGACCAGTTGCCACTTGATCACCAGCAGTCCGTAGAGGGGCCACATGTACAGATGCTGCCAGCGGTGAATCGGGAGTTGCGGCTGGCGCGGCGTAAACCGCGCGATGCCGCCGACGTCAATATCGTAATCGTAGCCGGTGATGTTCACGTAGTTGTGGTGGATCACCGCATGCTTCCAGCGCCATACGTAGGAACTGCCACCGATCAGGTCCAGCGTGAAGGCCATCAGCCCGTTCACCCAGGCATGTTTTGAATAGGCCTTATGCCCGGCGTCGTGCTGGATGTTGAAGCCGATCCCCGCGGTGCAAAGCCCCATCGCCAGCGCCAGCAGCAATCCCTGCCACCAGGTCTGCGCGACGAATACCAGCAGGAGATAAGAGGCCACGAAGCAGGCGAGGACAACGACCGTCTTTGCGTACATTTCCCAGCAGTCCTGGCGGGGGCGGCCGGTGCGCTGGAAGTACTCATCCACGCGCTTGCGCAGTTCCGCGCGGAACGGGTCGTTTGGCTCGAATTCCAGTTTCAGCCCACGCTTGGAGGCGTGTGCTGGCTGGGGGCTGGCGGGTGCCGCGGCCTCCGGACCGGCTGTCATAATGAGTGTCCTCAATGGAGGTTGGGGCGCTTCTTCCAACAGGATATCTCAGGACTGCTGCGCAATCAAGGGGGAATGGGTGTGGTATCCGACCTTGCAGGTCAGTGCATGTCCATGCTGCGCCCTAAGGCGGTAGCCAGCGCCGCCGCCTCGGCGTACACGCGTTCCGTCTCCAGCGCGATGCGCTCCCAATCGTACCGCGCGGCCTCTTCCCGCGCCCGCGCGCCGGCGGCCTGCGCCTCGACCGGGTGCGAGAGCATCCAGTCCAAGCGCTCGCGCAGAGAACCCGCGTCGCCGGTTCTGAATGCAAATCCGCTGACGCCGGGCGTCAGCGCCTCCAGGTTCTCCGGGATGTTGCTGGCAAGGACGGGCAGTCCGTAACGCATCGCCTCCAGCAGCGCGATGGGGAACCCCTCCATCTCGCTCGGCAGCACGAATGCCCCCGCGTGACTGAGCGCCGCGCTTTTCGCCGCGCCGTACAACCCGCCGGGGAAGAGAATGCGCGCCTCGCCGCGCGCAAGTTCCCGCAGGCGGCGGCAGTACGCGGAGTCATCCACCTCCCCCGCCAGCACCAGTTGCCGAACGGCGGGCATTTCCCGGACCGCGCCGATCAGATCCTCCACCCGCTTCTCCGGGACGAACCGGCCCATCCAGAGGATGAATCCCGGCTCGGCGATTCCGTAGCGCGCCAGTTCTGAGATGGGCGCGGACTGCGGTTCCGGCACGCCGTTGGGGATGTAGATGGCCTGCTTGCCTCTGTTGCGGAAGCGCTCCTCCATCAGTCGCGAGACGACGATGGTGCGCTGCGGGAAGGTTGTCGCCGCCCATTCCCCGCGCCGCAGCCACCAGCGCGCGACCGGCCCCCACTTGCGGCGCTGCCAGTCCAGCGCATGCACGGTGGCCACTACCGCGCGGCGACCCGGCCATGCGCGCGGCAGAAAGCTCAACAACGACGGGCCGATGGCGTGAAAATGGATCAGGTCGAAATCGCCCCGCGCCGCATCCGCCAGGGCCAGCGCGGTGTGGGAGATCGAGTCGAGTCGCGTAGTGTGGATGCTCGGCAGAATGCGCAGCGTCACCCTCGGCAGTGCGCTGCCGGCAGGGGTGTAATGGCGGCGGCAGTAGATCGTCACCTCATGCCCGCGTGCGGCGAGCCGGCGCGAAAGCTCCTCCACGTGGCGCTCGACCCCGCCGTAGGTGGCCGGCGCACCCTTCGCGCCGATCATGGCGATCTTCATGCGTTCACCTTGCCTGTCGCGTCTGCGGCGGGGGGCAGACGCAGACCCATCAGCTTGGCTCGCAGCGCCCAGCGCAGCGCGCGCCAGCGGGCGCGCAGGATGGCGGTGCGCGCGGTGCAGACCATCCAGCAGCCATTCGCGCAGCCGGTCGCGGAGGCGCGCGCCCCTTTGGCGTCGGGGGAATTCCAGACCTCGACGAACGTCCGCTCTTTCAGGCTCCCCATCTTGAAGGGCATCGCGTTGCAGGCGAAAATGTTGCCGCTGGGGTCCATGAAAAAGAAGTCGCGCCCGGCGCGGCAGGGGAGCGGCCGCCCCTCCCCGCTGACGAACTGCCAGATGCCGTTCATGAAGTAGGCGCGTCCCCATCGCTTGGGGGAGAAACTGCGAAGCTCCGCGCGCATCACCTGCTGCAACTGCGCGCGCAGTTCATCGCTGGCCAGGCCGCCCGCATAGGCCGTGTGTAGGGCGGGCTTTAGCCCGCCGCCGTTCGTGTGCGGGCTGAGGCCCGCACCTGCACGCGCCCGGCGGTGGAAATAATGCTCGCTGGCGTGCTCGAAGGCGCAGGTGAATTCCACTCGCATCTTGCGCGCCAGGGCATACACCGTTCCCATGCAGTCCGCATTGGCCGGAGTTGCGGTGAAGGCGAGCCGCAGGTTGGTGAATCCCTCCTTCTGGAGACCGCGCACAGTGGCCAGGGCGCGGTCATACGTCCCCGGCTCGCCGCGCAGCTTGTCATGCACTTCGGCCGGGCCGTCGAGGGAGACCGCCACGCCGATGCCGGGCTCGACCAGGCGCATCTGCGTCATGAAGTTCACAATGCGCTCGGTGAGCAGGCCGTTCGTGCTGATCACCGTCTTCGCGCGGGGGCAGGCGCGGCGGACCGCGGCGTGCACCTCCGGCAGGTCGTCGCGCAGGAAGGGCTCGCCGCCGGTCAGGTTGACGTCGCGCAGCGTGGGAGGGAGCTTCTCGAATTCCGCCGGCTCCAGCTCCGGCACCGGCGGGCTGGCCCAGATGCCGCACATCGCGCAGCGCGCGTTGCAGCGATAGGTAACCGCCAGGACGGCGTCGACCGGCATCGCCCGAGTCATCCAGTCACCTCCTTGAATTCCGCGCACGGTGAGACAGGCGTCATTGCGAGGACCCCGCCGTTGCGGGGGACGAAGTAATCTTTTCGCGCGCTGACCGCCAAGAGAGCCGGAGAGCGTCCTCGACGCACGTGGCTCCGAAAGAGTGCTTCGCGCCACTTCGTTCCGCTCGCAATGACGGCAAAGCGCTCAGCGCGTCGCCTCTTCGAAGAGCCTCATCACGCGCTCGTAGTGCAAATCCGGCCCGTACAGCGCCTCGACGCGCCGCCGGCCTGCGCGGCCCATCTCCCGCGCGCGCTCCGGGTCTTCCCAGAGGCGGCGCATCGCCTCGGCCAGCCGCTCCGGCGCGAAGGGGGGCACGAGCAGCCCGGTGCGCCCCTCCTCCACCATCTCCGCGGGGCCGGCCAGATCCGCCGCGATCACCGCCCGCGCCGCCGCCATCGACTCCAGAATAACAAGCGGCTGCGGGTCATACCACTGGGAGGGGACCACCATCGCGCGCGCGCCGCGCACCAGTTCCCACAAGCGCTCTCCTTCGCAATGGCCCAGGAGCTCGACGTTCGCAATCCCCTCTGCGCTGATCCGCCGCCGGACTTCCTCCTCCAGCGGCCCGCCCCCCGCCACCTTGCAGGGGAGCTCCGGCGCCAACCGCGCGGCATCGAGGAAAAAATGAATCCCCTTGTGCGCGACGAGCCGCCCGAAGAACAGCAGATAATCCCCCGCAGCGTCCGACGGGGGGATGGCGGAGTACTCGACGAAATTCGGGATGTGGAACACCCGCTCCGGCGGCATGCCCCCTTCGATGAACTTGCGGCGCATGAATTCGCCGGGAGTGATGAAGCGGCTCACGCGCGTCCGCAGCCGGCCGAAGAACGCTTCCGCCAGCCCCGCCGCGCAGCCCGCGGCGCTCGCAGCGAGCGACCCCTTCACGCAGCGCGTCCAGAGCGGCGCGAGCCGCCCGCGATGCAGGCACTGTTCGCAAATGCGGTCGATGCGGTGGTTGTAGAAATGCTGGTTGACGCAGACGTGCGCGTACTCGTGGTTGGTCTGCACGATGGGAATTCCGCGCGCCGTCAGCGGCGCGAGGATCGCCGGGGTGAGTTGGAACATGAAGGAGTGGAGATGCGCGACGTCGGGCGGCCCCTCCGCCTCCAACAGCGCCTCCAGACGCTCCGCCGCCCGGGCGCTCCAGATGGAGTGCGCGGCGGCTTTGAGTTTCGCCGGGGCCGATTGCGAGAGGTCGAACGCCACCGGGTCGGCGAAGAAGCGCTCCTGCGCGCAGGGGAGGTTCTTCGGGTGGCGCATGGAGAAGAGGCTGACGTGATGTCCCCGCGCGCGCAGCAGTTTCTCCCAGTCGAAGACGTACCGCTCCGCGCCGCCGGCGAGGTAGTAGAACTTGTTGATGAGCAGAATCTTCATGCCGCATCCTGCGAAACCGAGTCGCGCAAGCTAAGTTGTTCCGCGAAAGGATTGTAGGTGGAGTTGGGGCGGAGCGCAAGGGGGGCGTGGTTGGATGCGAGGCCGGAACCTGTTGCAGGGGCAGGGCATGCCTTGCCCGCGATGGCGATTGGGGCGCAACGCGGGCTGAAGCCCGCGCTACACGCGGCATCCGGTGTGGCGCGGCGCGGTGGCAGTACGCTGCCACCTGGGGATATCCGGGGACGCACGAGTCGTTTCCCTAACCCCTTCCTATCCCCCCTCACGCCGCGCACTATAGTGCGGGCTCTGCGGAGTGTCAAAGCCCCCCTCTTCTGCGGCGCTCATAATTCCGCGATGGCGCGCCGCAGGTCGCGCTGCCAGTCGGCGCGGAGGCCTTCATTCGCGCGTCCCGCTCCAACGCAGAAGGACCAACTGCGCCGCAGGGGCCGGCCTGGACCGGACAAATTGATGTCGATGGCCGACATGGCTTCACTCCTTTGAACGATAGGGAACTCAACTCTTCAGGTTTCGTCAGTCCTGAAATATGCGCCCCTGCCGGAACTGCCCCCACATTTTCTCAAAGGGGACGTCGCGGCGCGGAATGGGGCGGGGCGGAACCTGGGTGATGCGGAACGCGGAGCGCTCGGCGTCCACCAGTTCAATCTCGGCGACGCTCTGACGCAGCTCCTCGTTTTCCGGGATGAAGCTGTACGGCGTCTGCGTCCAGGGGCAGACGAGGTCCGGCTTGATGACCGTCCCCTGCCCGCACATCACCATGTACGACCCTCTGCTGCCGCCGTCGCGCCGCATGTAATCCAGCAACGCTTCCAGCAGCGCAATCTGCGTCAGCGCAAGATGCTGCGCCTGAACGGCGGCAACGATATCCGAACGATTCGCCCTCTTGAAGCCGCCTTGTGAGAGACGGGCATAGGATTCGCGCGCTTCCGCCAGCGCGCGCTCGACGGTGCCGCGCTCGCGCAGGTGTGCGGCCGCGAGCGTGCTGCGGCGCTGGATGGACTCAATGGCCTTCTTCGGAGACACGCCCTCCTCCTGCCCGGAGTTGAGCCGTCCGAGCCGGTCGTGGAGGGCGGCGAGTTGCTCCTTCTGCTCATCGCCGAGGAACTTCTCGTCGGCCAACTCTCCTCCGTAGACATTCGCGATGTACTCTGCGGCGCGCAGCCCGCCCACCTGGCCGGAATTCAGCGCCGACCCGCCGGGCCGCTTGACGCCGTGCGTGCCGGCCATTTCGCCGACGACGAAGGTGTGCGGGATGGAGGACTGCCACCATTTGTCCACGGCGAATCCGCCGTTATGGTGCTGCGCGCAGACGTCGATCTCCAGCGGCTCCCGGGCGATATCAATCCCATGCTCGGAGTAGATGTCGATGGCGGGCTGGTTCATGTGCGCGAGGCGCTCGATGGGCAGCGACTGCATTGCGCCATTGCGCTGCAGGTAGGTCAGCGCTTCGGGTTCCAACTCGTTCAGGTCGAACGGCTTCATATTCGGGCCCGGCCTGGGGTTCTCGCGGAAGTCGAGATAGACCCGGCGGCCCAGTCCGCGCGTTTCGTGCGTCACGAGGACGTCAATCAACGAGGACTTGTAGTCCATCACGCGCTGAGCGTCGAAAGGCCATTGGTAGCCCTTGAGGAAGATGTCCGTCGCCATCCTGGACATCGTCGGGAAGTGGGGGGTGAGGAAATCGCGCTCGTCGCGTCCGCGTTTGTCGGTGGAGAAAATGCGCGGCACGGCCTGCATGTACGTCCCCGACACATTCCAGCGGAACTTCGTCGAGGCGAGGCCGAACTGCCATTCGGTCATGTTCGCCGCGCGCAGCCCGGCCTTGAAGGCCAACCCATGCACTCCCATCTGCCCGAGCGGATAGACGCTGACCTCGAACAGTGCGCCCGGCCCGCCCGCGGCGAGGACGACGTTCTGCGCCAGGAAGAGGGTGAGTCCGAAGCCCGCCTCCTTCAGCCTGCGCCGGTCGATGGTGACAATGCCGACGATCCGGCGCTGTCCTTCGTGGCGGCTGGTCAGGAAGTGGACGGCCTCCTGCCGGTCGAAGAGGCGGAGGCCGTACCGCTGAGCCTGCGCTTCCAGGCATTCGCTCATGAATTTGCTGGTCTTGGGTCCGGCGGAGGTGGCGCGCTCGAAGGGATCGTGATCGGTCTTGTAGCCGATAT
Organism: uncultured Planctomycetota bacterium; assembly: GCA_903901045.1. GTDB lineage: Bacteria > Planctomycetota > Brocadiia > CAIUPP01 > CAIUPP01 > CAIUPP01. The sequence goes on along the minus strand of CAIUPP010000118.1, from coordinate 51,028 downwards.
AGGCTCCTTCGGGGTCATGCGGAAAGGGAACGCCCGCCTGCACGAGGTGGTAGAACTCGCGCAGCGAATTTTCCCCCTCGGCGAGCGCCAGGTCGCCGTGCATGCAGCCTGCGGCGGTCAGGGACTTGATGAACTCCAGCGCGGAATCGGCCACGGCGGGGCTGGTGCCCATCTTGTAATAGGTCTGCTTGTCCGAACCGCTCATGCGCGATGCGCCCAGCCCGCGCCCCGCCGTCACGATGGCGATGCGGTCCTGCGGGCGGGCGACGCCCCGGGCCGCCAGGAACTCGCACAGGTGCACGGCGCAATTCATCCCCGCCGCGCCGGCTCCCAGCACGACGGTGTTGAGGCGATAGACGGGGATGCTCACCTTGTCATTGAGTTTGAACTGTGTCTGCGGGATCATGGGTTCTCCATTTCGTGCTTAGAGCCGCCTGAGATGAAAGCCGCCATCGACGTTGATGACCTGACCGGTCGAGAAGTCGAGCCGCCCTTCGGCAATCGCGCCGACGGCCCGGGCCACGTCCTCGGCCTGCCCCCAGCGTTTAGTGGGGGTGAGCCCCTCGGCGATCAGCTTGTCGTACTTCTCCTTGACCGTGGAGGTCATGTCGGTGGCGATGATGCCGGGGCGCACCTCGAAGACGCCGATGTTGAACTCCGCCAGCCGGTCGGCCCAGAGCATCGTGGCCATGCTGACGCCCGCCTTGCTGATGCAGTACTCGCCGCGCCCCGTGGAGCTGGTGTAGGAGGACATGGAGGCGGTGTTGCAGATGCGGAACGCGCGCCCGGGATGCTCCTTCCTCTGCTGCACCATCCAGTTGGCGACGAGCTGGGTGAGGAAGTACGGCCCCTTGAGGTTGATCTTGAGCACGCGGTCGAAGCTCTCTTCGGTGGCTTCGAGGATGTCCGTGCGCTTGAGGGGGGCGACCCCGGCGTTGTTCATCAGGAAGTCGCAGCGGCCGAATTGGCTGCGCGTGAGATCCACAAGCTTGCGCCGGTCCTCCGGATTGCTCACGTCGGCCCGCAGCGCCGAGCAGCGTGCGCCGGCGGCGGCGAGGTCGCGCAGGGTCTGCTGCGCGGCGGACTCATCCGGCTTGCCATCGGGGGCGAAGTCGAAATGGCTAATCGCCACATCGTAGCCGAGGCGGGCCAGTTCGAGCGCGATGGCCCTGCCGATTCCGCGGCTGGCCCCAGTGACGAGCGCGACGGGTCTCTCAATCATGGCGGTTTCCTTTCAACATTTCAGTGATTTCAGCCGCCGCGCGCATCCCATCGGCGACGGCGGCGACGACCGTGGAAGCGCCGTGGACCAGGTCGCCCCCGGCGAAGACCCTCTCGCGCGAAGTCCGATACGACCCCTTCCGGAGCTTGATGAGTCCCTTCGCCAGCTCGACATCCGGAAGCGCCTGAGCGAGTTCCACCGGCGCCTGCTGGCCGATGGCCTCGACAACGTCGTCCAGATCGAGGGTGTAGCAGTCCAAGGGCTGCGCCTCGGGTGCGCGGCGTCCGGAGGCGTCCGGCGCGCCGAGCCGCGTCGGGCAAAGCTTGATCCCGGCGATGCGGCCCTCCTTTTCGAGGTAGTCGAGTTGCTGGGTGAGAATGAGGAAATGGACCCCGGCGTTCAGGGCGCGGTCGCGCTCGGCGGGCCACGCGGGCATCTGCTCGAAGGAGCGGCGGTAGATGAGGTAGACGTCCTTCGCGCCGAGTTTGCGCGCGGCGGAGGCGGCGTCCATGGCGGTGTTCCCGCCGCCGATGACGGCGACGGTCTGCCCCGACAGGTCCATCGACGGCGCTTTCTTCGCGGCGCTGAGGAACTTCAGCGCGCTCCAGAGCCCCTTGAGACGGCGGCTGCCGGCCTCGCCGCTGGACTGCGAGAGGCCCATGCCGATGAAGACCGCGTCGAACCCCTGCCGGAGCACGTCGTCGAGGGTGAAGTTCTCCCCGATCGCCCGGCCGAAGAGGAAAGAGGCGCGCTCCTCGGGGAGGTCCTTGAAGATGGCGGCGATCTCATTGCCAAGCGCCGAACTCTGGCGGTCGGCGGGGATCACGGAGGCGATCATGCCGCCTCGATCACTGCTCTTGTCGAAGAGGGTGACATGGACTCCCGCTTCGATCAGTTTCGCCGCGCAGGCGAGACCGGCCGGCCCGGCGCCGATAATCGCAACGCGTCTGCCGAGCGGCTTCTCCGGAATGCGCAGCCGCGACCAGCCGTTGCGGTTGGCCTGCTCGGCCAGATAGCGCTGGATGTCCGCGATGGGGAGGGGGCCATCGCCGATGACTTTCGCCAGGCAGTGTCCCTGGCACTGCTGCTCGACGGGGCAGAGCCAGGCGCAGACTTCCGGGAAGATGTTCGACTCGCGCATGACCTCATACGCGGCCCGGTCGTCGCCGTCAAGAAACAGCTTGATGAATTGCGGAATGTTCATTCCGGCAGGGCAGCCCATGCGGCAGGTGGAATCGCGGCACTGGCGGCAGGAGGCGGCCAGGCGCGCGAGGTTGTCGCGGTTGCTCATGCGCCCATGCCGGAAGATCGGCCCATAGATAGCATTGTCGCGCACAACGCAGCCCGCCCGGCCTCCGTCGCGCATGATCTGCGTGCAGCCGCTGCAGGCCACGCAGACCTTGTTGGGATCGAGGCCGCGGCCCTGCACGATGTCGCGCGCGAAGTCCGGATAGGCGAAGGCGAGGCGTCCGCCGCCGATGAACGTGGCCAGACCGTTCTTCTTCGCCGCGGCGGCGACGAAGGGCATCCAGGTGCGAAGCCAGCTATACCCTGTGCCGACGATGGCGACCTGGGGGAAGCTCTTCTGCATTTCCCCATGAACGCGCGTGATGCGTTCCACGCCGACCAGCGGGTGTTCGGGCGAGGGGCTCTGCCCCGCGACCGGCTCGTTGAAGGGGCGGTTGTAATGCGGGTTGTAGTAGGGATTTGCGATGGTCACGTTGACCATCGGCACGCCGCGCCGGACCAACTGCTCGACGAGCTTCTTCGGCTCGGTCAGGTCCGGCCTGGATGCATCGCCCTTGTCCACCGCCCAGCCGTAGGGGTGGGGGATGCCGTCGAAGCAGCCCATCCGAGTGACGACCATTTTGTCCTGGCCGAGGCGGTTGTGAATGCGGTCAATCACCTCGAGCAGGAAGCGCGTGCGGTTCTCGAAGGAGCCGCCGTACTTGCCGGGACGCTGGTGGCATGCGAAGAGTTCATTGATGAGATAGCCGTGGCAGGCTTTGATATCCACCGCGTCGAAGCCCGCGTCAAAGGCCAGGGCGGCCGCTTCGACGTACTTTTCCTGAAGCTGGTCCAGGTAGTCATCGGCCAGAACGGGCCAATCCTTCGGCAGTTTGATTCTCGCGTCGCGGTAGGGGTCGCGCTGAGGGATCAGCGGGTGCGGCTTGGCGATGGGGCGCGAGTAGCGCCCGGAGTGGGTCAACTGCGCGACGATGATCGGGCGATGGCCTTCCCCGAAATTTCGCGCGGCAACCGACCGCATCATCTCCACCATGGCGGTGAACGCCGGTCGGCTTTCCGGGTTAATCCATAGCTGCCTGGGATTGGCGCGGCCTTCGGGGACGACGGCGATGGCCTCGGCCCACAGCAACCCGGCGCCTCCTCCGGCGAAACGCTCGTAGCGGCGCAGCGTCAGCTCCTCCGGACGGCCCTGTGCGTCGGCGTCGCATCCCTCCATCGGATGCACCGCCAGTGAGTTCGGCGCGGTGAACGGCCCCACCTTGACCGGCTGGGCCAGGACGCTGGTGTCTTCAGAGAGCTCGATCTTGACGCCAAGCGACTGCGCCAGCGCGCGCAGATCGGTCACTTCCATGCCAACCACGGCTGCAATCTCCCACAAGTCTCAGGAATCCGGCCGCTGAGCCGCCGGAAATAGTTCGCTTATTATGCTAGCGCATCCCGGATTCCGGTTCTTGGGCTTTCCGGCAGCGTTGAATTGCCACTTTGGGCAATCTACAATGGCCCCCACGAGACGACGTGACGCCCTCCTTCTCTCGATGGAGTATCCGGATGCGCGCAGGAATAGCGCCGATCAGCCTTCCCTCCTTCCAGGCGCTGGTGCAGGAATCGCGGCACGAATCCGGGTTCTCGATGCCCCCGCACAGCCACAATTGTCTCTCCCTTCTGGTTCCGGTGGCCGGCGAGGGAAGTTGCGCTGCGGCGGCGGCCGGCTTCCACCTCAGGGAGAATGACATCCTCCTGCTGCCGGCGGGGGTCAAGCATCATGTGTCGGACGAGCCGCGAGCGCCGTTGGTGCTGTTTGTCCTGTATTTGGGCGGAAGCATGGCGCAGCAGTGCGCCACGCTGTTGGAGGCCTCTTCACGGTCCGCGCCCCGGCACATGACCATTTCCCGTCAGGGGACCGTCGAGGTGCGCCGACTTCTGCGCCAGGCGCTGCATGAGCAGTCACACGACCTGCCCGGCAAGGAGTTCCTCATCCCGGCGACCATCGCGGAGTTGCTGGTGGTCATGCGGCGGTCGCGGCAGGCGCAACCATCGGCTGCGGAGCATTCCAGCGCAAAGCGCATTCGCGAGGCGGGGGGATACATCGCCTCGCGCGTTTACGAGCCCTGGTCTCTGCCGCAGGCGGCCCACCTGGCGGGGATGAGCGTACGCAGCTTCAGTGATGGGTTTCGCAGACAGTTCGACGCGAGCTTCGTGCAGTTCCTGAGCCGCAAGCGCGTTGAGAAGGCCCAAACGTTGCTGCGGGAAAGCGACGCGCAGATCGCCACGGTCTGCTTCGAGTCGGGGTTCGAAGACCTGTCGCATTTCTACCGCGTCTTCCGCCAGATCACCGGCCATCCGCCCGGCGAAGAACGGCGGCACAAGGCGTGACGCCATAGCGCAGAGAACGTCGATCGCGGGCAATGCGCCGTTGAAATGCAATGGCTCTGTTGGACCTATCGCCCCAGGATGGCGTAGAACTTCCTCAATCCTTCCCTTGCCCAGCCGGGCATCTGCACGCGCTCCATTCTGTCCATCGTCGCGCGCTTGAACACGCCGATCCATTTCGCCGCCAGCAGGGCGACCAGGAGCACCGCGGCGCAGGCGATCAGCCGCTGGGCGGGGTTGTTCAGGAGGACCGCCAGAATGGCGAACAGGAGGGCGGGCAGGAGGCCCGCCAGCGCGAGGTAGCGTCTGCCGGAAGCGCCCGAGCGCAGCGGCTCGATGGCGTTCAGGACCGGGAAGTAAAGCAGCCCGCTGATTGCGAACGCCGCGGTGGTGGCGATGGCCGCGCCCAGGATGCCGATCACCGGCACCAGCAGCAGATCTCCCGCCGTGTTGAACAGCGCCAGCGCGATAAGCACCGCCGCCGCGGCGCGCAATTTGTCGAATGCCTGCGCCACGGCCGTCTGGATCGCCCCGAACATGGAGAAGGCGACCCCCGCCATCAGCACTTGCGCGGGGACGATGGAGGGGGCGAACTTCTCGCCCAGCACCGGCGGAATCAGTTCTGCCAGCCCCGCCGCCACCGTGCAGCACAGCCCGATGCCCCACGCCGCCTGCGGCGCGGCGTCGTCGAGGAACCAGGTCAGCGATTCGTGGCGCTTCTCGATCCCCATGGAGATCAGCAGCGGCAGCAGCGCCGCAATGACGGCCACGCGCAACTGGGAAAGCACCGTCACCGGCTGGTATGCCACGGCGTACAGACCCACCTCCGCCCCGCTGCGGAAATGCTTGATCACCGCCAGGTCCACCCAGTCCACCACCAGCACGGAAAGCCCGCCCAGCATCAGCGGCCAGGAGTAGCTCAGCATCCGGCGCGCCTGCGCCGTGTTCAGTCCCGGCGGCTTCAACCGGCTCCAGGGCAGCAGCGTCAGGCAGACCAGCGTCACCGCGGTCAACGCCGCGACGTGCACCTCCAGAACCACCGCCGCCCCGGCCGGCTTGCCTGATCGAGAGAGCAGGAGGTACAGCAACGTCAGGCCGGTGAGAATGAACAACCGCACCAGCGAGTTGCTGAGCGCATAGGAGCGGAAACGGCTGACGGTTTGGAAGAGAGCGCGGCAGAGGGCAATCGCCTCGTTGAGCGCCAGGTAGGCCAGCAGCAGGAAGTGCGGAGCGAAGCCCAGCCCCAGGTATCGCTCCAGCGGCCCGCGGAAGATCCAGAGCAGGCCCGCCGCCAGCAGGAGGGTGGCCAGGAAGATCACCGCGCGCGCCCAGAAGCTCGCCGCCGCCGCGCCGCGCTCCGCCAGCTCTTCGCGCCCGAAGCGCACCAGCCCCATGTTGGGCCAGGAGACCAGCAGCTGCGAGAGCACGGCGAGGATGAGGAAGAACATCGCCAGCCGGCCGTAGTTCTCCGGCCCCAGCAGCCGCACGGTCAGCACCATGCAGAGCAGGCCGAAGGCGAACGCGGCTCCCTGGCCGAACAGCGCCAGGCTCACGCTGCCCAGCAGCCGGCTCCGGTCCTGCGCGATCAGTTCGGCGCCACGAGGCGAGGTCATCGGTTGTTGGCGTCCGTGAGAGAAATCAGCGGAAGTTCACCACGGAGACACGGAGGCACGGAGAACGGCGTCGTGAGAGCAACAACAACGACTTTCACCGCAGAGACACAGAGGACGCAGAGAACGAACGAAGCCAGGAGATATGACAACGGAGGTATGGCGTTTTCTTGTCAGTGCGCATCTGCGTTCATCTGTGGATGAAGTTCGTTGTCGTTACCTTTGAATGCCGTTCTCCGTGCCTCCGTGGTGAGAAGGCCCTATCGGTTCCGCACGATATGGTCGATCTGGAGCTTGTCCCCGAAGTACAGCTCGCGGGCGCGGGCGTTGGAGAGCAACTCCTCGGGGGTGCCGCTGGCCTCAATGCGCCCGTCGCTGATGATGTAGGAGCGGTCCGTCACGCTCAGCGTATCGTGGACGTTGTGGTCGGTGAGCAGAATGCCGATCCCGATGGAGCGCAGTTGCAGGATGATCTCCTGGATTTCGTTCACCGCCTTGGGGTCCACGCCGCTGAACGGCTCGTCCAGGAGGATCAGGCGCGGGTCGGTCACCATGGCGCGGGTAATCTCCAGGCGGCGGCGCTCGCCGCCGGAGAGAGTGAACGCCTTGGACTTGGACAGGCGGGTCAGCCCCAGCCGGTCGAGCAGTTCCCCCAGGCGCTTCTTGCGCTCGGCGCGCGAAAGGCGCAGCGTTTCCAGAATCGCCATCACGTTATCGGCCACCGACAGCCGCGTGAACACCGAGGGCTCCTGCGACAGGTACCCCATCCCCCGGCGCGCGCGCTGATACATCGGCAGGCCGCTGACATCCTCCCCCTGGAAGAAAATCGCCCCGCCGTCGCGGCTGATCATCCCCATCGTCATGCGGAAGGCCGTCGTCTTGCCCGCGCCGTTCTGGCCGAGCAGTCCCACGATCTCCCCCGCGGTGACGTTGAAGCTGACCCCCTTCACCACTTCGCGGCGGTTGTAGGTCTTGCGCAGATCTTTTACTTCCAGCAGGTTCATCTCGGCCTCTTCCAAAAATGCGTAGCGCCATTATAGCCCCCGCGGAGAGAAAGCTGCAACTGGATGGACGAACGGATTCAACGTTCAACATTCGACATCCGACGTCCAACGTCCAATGAACGACGAACGACAAACAACGAGCAGACGATGCTCGAGGAGCGCAGTTGTTTCTGTTAATTGAACGTTGGATGTCGGATGTCGAATCGGGTGCGCAGTACGCACTGCACTGAAAGTTGAATCCGTTCCCCGACATTGGGCGCCCTCTTGCCCGGCGGCCTGGCCATTGCAGGGGCGCGGCATGCGGCGGCCTGAAGTTCCCAGTCCCGGACTTGAGCGTCCTACTCCCGGGGCGTAGAATGTCGCAGCACTGGGCGCTGCCGTGCACGGGTTCAGTCAAGGAGCAGGAAATGGGAACCTTCAAACCGGTCGGGAAGCTCGCATTGCCGGCGACCGCGCTCATGCTCGCCCTTCTCGCCGGCTGCAACCTGCAGACCTGCACCTTCTGGTCGTTGAACAGCTCGGCGACGCTCCCGCGCAGCGCGGTCCCGTGCCTCCTGGCGGATGTGTCGCAGGAGGACGTCACGCTGGCGCTGTCGAAGAAGAACGCGCCGGAGCCGGGCATTTGGGGGATGAAATCGCGCCCGGACCGCATGATGGTCTGCCATGGCTCCAAGCTCATCTTCCCGTTCTATGGCCGGCACACTTTCTGGCTGCTCTACCCGCAGGCGAAGGCGCGGCCCGTCCTTCAACAGGGGGAGACCGCCTCCGTCCTCCTGATTATTCACACACGCGAGGAGGTGGCGTTCTACGACACTTCCACGCGCAAGCCGCTGCAATACCGGCGGCAGAGTTGCCTGGAGCCGTGGCTCTGGACGCGCGGTGTCGAGGCGTGGCCGGGATCCTGGGACGCGGTGCATGAGCGGCAGCGCAGTTGGGTTGAGGCGCTCTTCGCTTCCGACGGGGTCGGTCCGGTCACCAGGAGCGAGTTGGCCGCCGATGCGCCGTACCACTACCGCAAGGCCTGGGTGGCGTTGTTCGGCCTGGTGGGAGGAGGGGAGGCGAATGGCCGGAGCTACTTCCAGTTCCTCTGGCTCCCCATCCCGTGCGGCAGCGCGGAGACGAAGTAGCGAACGCGCCGCCGACTCAGGCCGGGAAATTACTGCGGAAAATACCCGGCGATCAGCGTGCCGACGTAACGGCTTGCGGCGATCACGATCAGCGCGATCAGCAGATGCTTGCCGATCTCCAGCGCCCGGTTTGAGGTGGCCGGTTTGGCGCTGGCGGTCACCCAGTAGCTCAGCAGGACCACCAGCAGAAGCCCCCAGCCAATCGCCACGGGAATGGCGCGCACGACGGAGAAGAGCAGGACAATCGCCACGAAGCTGAAGGAGACCAGCAGGCGCGCCAGGAAGTTCAGCGCGGTCGCCGCCCACGAGAGCCGCATCCCTCCCCCTTCGGCCTCCTTGTACATGTGAATGCCCAGGGAGTCGGAGATATTGTCCGCCAGCGCGATGGTGAGCAACCCGCCGAGGATGGGCCCCTTATGCGTCCCGGCCGACCCCAGCCCCACAATCAGGCTGACGTTCGTGATAATGGCCGCCGTGCTTCCGAATATATAGTTCCTGAGATCGGTGAATTCTGACCTGCGCATGCCGTTCCTTCCAAACCTGCCGGGGCTGGTCAATCCGCCCGCGGTTGGCATCCTCTCGCGCCCCTCGGCGACAAACCACAACGGTCTTACGATGATAGCGCGTCGCGGAAGGAGTGTAAAGCGAGGGGGCGGGCTTGTATCCCGCACCCTTGCCCCATAGAATCGGAATGGGGATTCATCTCGCGAGGAGAACAAGATGCCGGAGAACGTTCTGCCGCTCGACGTCACGCATCTGCGCAGCGCGCTGGACCATCTGAACATGGGGGTCTACATCACCGACCGCGACCGCCGCATCCTGCTCTGGAACCGCAAGGCGGAGGAGATCACCGGCTGGCGCGCGGAACAGGTGATCGGCAAGTCCTGCCGCGACCACATCCTCAACCACGTGGACCGCAACGGCCAGCCGCTCTGCTCGACGCAGATGTGCCCGCTCTACCGGGCGATGGAAGTCAACCGGGACAGCCGCGAGCCCATCCTGGTCTATGCGAGCAAGGCGGATGGGAAGCGCATCGCCGTGTCGGTCACGGTGGCCCCCTTGCGCGACGAGAAGGGGAACGTGGTGGGCGGCATCGAAGCCTTCCGCGACGAGAGCGCGCAGGTGCGCGACCTGGAGTTCGCCCGCACGGTGCAGCAGCGGCTGGCGCCCGAATCGCTCCCGCAGGAGGGGGTGGTGCGTTTTGCAGTGCGCCACTTCCCGCACGACCTGGTCAGCGGCGATTTCTACGACGTGCGCCCGGTGGGCGAGGGGCGCTACGGCGTGCTGCTGGCCGACGTGCGCGGGCACGGCGTCAGCGCCGGCCTGTACACGATGATGCTCAAGAGCCTGGAGGAGCAGATGCATTCGCGCGCCTCGGAGCCGGCGCGCTTCCTGGCCGCCGTCAATGCGGAGTTGAGCCGCTACGTGGTGGATGAGAGCTTCGCCACCGCTTTCTATGCGGTGGTGGACGTGGCGCGCGGAAGCCTGCGTTACACCAACGCCGGCCATCCCGCGCCGATGCACTTCCACCGCGACGGCGGAGCGATCACCGAACTGGACACCCACGGCCTGCCGCTGGGGATCGCCGCCGGCGGCGGCTATTCCGAAGGAGCGATGCAACTCGCCCCCGGCGACCTGCTGCTGTGCTATACGGACGGCATCGTCGAGGTGAACGACCGCGCCGGGAAGATGCTCGGAACCTCCTGGCTCTCCGCCGCCCTTCAGCGCTACGCGCAGCGCGCCGGCGCGGCGATGCTCGACCACATCTACCGCGACGCCCTCGACGCCTGCGGCGACGTCGTTCTCCCGGACGACGTCCTCATGCTCTCCATCGCGCGGCCGGTGTAGCGCGGGCTTCAGCCCGCGATGGTTGTAGGGGCGCAGCATGCTGCGCCCTTGCGAGCGCGCGTCGCCCCGATGGGGCCACCCCCGTGTGGAAGCGGCAGGAACGAATATTGACCGCGGGTTTGATAACCCGCGCTACACGGCAGGCTCGCCAAGCGGCATGTAGCGCGGGCTTCAGCCCGCGATGGTTATAGGGGCGCAGCATGCCGCGCCCTTGCGCGCAAGTGGCGCCCCGATGGGGCCACCCCCGTGTGGAAGCGGCAGGAACGAATGTTGACCGCGGGTTTGATAACCCGCGCTACACGGTAGGCTCTCCAAGCGGCATGTAGCGCGGGCTTCAGCCCGCGATGGTGGTAGGGGCGCAGCATGCTGCGCCCTTGCGCGCGCGTGCCGCCCCGATGGAGCCACCCCTTGTCAGGAAGATCGCCACGTTCGCGCCGGGAACCGTCCAGCCTCAAACACGGGCTTCAATGGCGCTCTCTCGCGATGACGGCGGTCTATCGCTGTCGCGCGAGGCCGCACTCGCCCCGTGATAGAACCGGGGGAGGACAAAGTGTTCAGCACGATTGACTTGCCGCCCCCCCATGCGCTAACTTCATCCAGCGGCTTACAATTTCAGATACAGGAGAGTTGTCATGTCGAACAAACCGGTCAAGGCGACGTTTGCGCTGTTCTTCGGCAACCGGGGATTCTTCCCCGCGTCGCTCATGGCGTCCGCGCGCAAGGAATTGCCGCGCATCCTCGAAAAGAACGGCTACGGCTGGCTGATGATGGACGAGTCGGCCACGCGCCACGGCGCCGTGGAAACCCCCGCCGAAGGGGAGAAGTACGCGCGCTGGCTCAAGACGCACGAAGGAAAATATGACGGGGTGATTCTCTCGCTGCCGAACTTCGGCGACGAGACCGGCGCGGTGAGCGCGCTGAAGGACTGCGGCACGCCGATCCTCATCCAGGCGTACCCGGACGAACTGGACAAGATGGCCCCGGCGGTCCGCCGCGACAGCTTCTGCGGCAAGTTCTCCATCATGGACGTCTTCTGCCAGTACGGCCTCAAGTTCAGCGCGATGCCGCCGCACACGCTGGCCCCCTCCTCCAAGGGGTTCGCCGCGCAGATCGACCACTTCATGCGCGTCTGCCGCGTGGTGCGCGGGATGCACGGGCTGGTGGTCGGCGCGGTCGGGGCGCGCACCTCGGCGTTCAAGACCGTCCGCTTCGACGAACTCGCGCTCCAGCGGCATGGGATTACGATTGAGACCTTCGACCTGTCCGACATTTTCGCGCGCGTCAAGTCCGTCAGCCCCGCCGCCTCCGCGTACAAGGAGAAGGCGCACCGTCTGAAGGGGATGAGCGATTGGAGCCACGCTCCCGCCGCGGCGCTCGAAACCGCCGCCCGGCTGGGCGTCGTGCTGGACCAGATCGTCACGGAGTACAAGATGGGCGCGCTGGCGGTGCGCTGCTGGGTCGAGATGCAGCAGCAGCTCCACATCTCCCCCTGCACGGTGATGAGCGAGTTCACCGAGCGCAAGATCCCCGCCGCCTGCGAGGTGGACGTGGGCAACGCCATCGCCATGTACGCCCTGGGCTGCGCCAGCGATGACCTGACCGCCTGCCTGGACTGGAACAACAACTACGGCGACGAGGAGGACAAGTGCATCCTCTTCCACTGCGGCCCGGTGCCGCCGGGTCTGATGACCGGGAAGGGGCGGATCAGCGACCACCTGATCATCTGCAACAGCGTCGGGAAGGAGAAGGGGTATGGCTGCAACGTCGGACGCATCGCCCCGATGCCGATGACCTTCTCCAGCCTCGCCACCGACGCGGGCAAGCTGAAGTTCTACGTCGGCGAAGGGCGCTTCACCAAGGACCCCATCCCGAAGGAATTTTTCGGCTGCGCCGGCGTCGCCGAGATTCCCGACCTGCAGCAGGTGCTTCTGCACGTCGGGCGCGAAGGCCACCGCCATCACACCAGCATCACCCGCGGCCACGTCATGGGCCCGGTGACCGAGGCGCTGCAGTACTACCTGGGATACGAGGTGTCCGTGCCGCAGTGTGAGTGCTGCTGAAGAAGCCGGGGGGATAGGACAAATCCGACGGATCAGGCCGATCCGTCGGATTTGTCGTTTAAATTCCTTCGCTTTCCGCCTGCGCCATCTCCAGCGCTTCGATGATCGTGCGCAGGACGTGGACGCCGGTGAGCAGGTTCTGGTGGGGGCCCTGCTGCGCCTGCACCTGGTAGAGGGCGGAAAGGGAATCCCACGCCATGGCCGCCGCATGCTCCAGAGTGCCGATGCGCGCGGGGCAGGGGCGGCGATGCTGCGACCCGCCGCCGGTCAGGTAGAACAGCGCGTGGTTCAACACGTGCTGCTGCCGGCTGCGCTCCGGATCGGTGAACCAGCCCGGGTCGGGGACGTAGATCGCCTCGTGCGGCGGATCGCCGAAGGGGCGCGGCTGCGCGTAGGCGTGGAAATTGAGGATCAGGTCGGGCGAGTTGTTCGTCAAGTGACGCCAGATCAGGTCGGCCTCGACGGTGGCGGGCGTCTCGACGGTCGCGGCGTTCATGAAGGCGCCCAACTGGTCTTTCCCCTCGGAGTTGAAGCAGGAAAAGCCGTGCGCGTTGCCATCGGGGTTGGCGCACAGGAGCGCGTCGAAGACGTAGCGACGGCGCAGCGCGAGCGCTTCCGGCAGGCGGCTGGCCAGGAAATCCAGCGCCCCCTTGGCGGCGAAGCTCCCGGCGAACTCCGTCCCATGCTGCCCGGCCAGGATGAAGATGCGCCCCTTCTCCGCCGCGGGCACGTCCGGGTCGGTCACGCGCGCCAAGAGCATCGGGCGCTTCTCGGGCGTCTCGCCGAATTGCACCGCGCGCACGTGCGGGCAGTGGGTGGGCAGGTCCTGGGCGTGGCGCGCCAGGTCCGAGAAGGGGGCCGGGCAGACCTCGCCGATATCCCAAACCTCCCCGGGGCGCACCGGCTGGCGCACCAGGAGGAATCCTTCCACCGTCTCGAACAACTCCGCCGGGATTCGCTCCCAGGGTCCGTCGGAGCCGCGACGCCTCCAGAGTGAGGAGGGGCGGATGGGGTCAAACGCCTCCGCTCCCTGGGAGGGGGGCGTCGCCGGATCGGGATGCACCTCGATCTCCGCGATGCCGGAGGACTCTTCGGCGCTCAGGCGGATCAGGAAGTAATGGTCGTAGCCGGGCTGGTCGGCGCGGAGGGTCATCCGCCAGCGCATCGGGCCGGCCTGCGCGAATTCCTTGCCGCTGCCGCACTCAAACTCGCTTGTGCACTTCATGATCTATCGTCCTCCGCTGACGGCAGAATGGGGGCTCCGGGAACGCAAAGCGGAGCAATAGCGAATGCAAAATAGCGACTTGTGAATAATGGACTATGGGACTGTTGAAAAAGCCCTGCGAACGCACCTTCTCGCAAGATCAATGCGTAAATGGCGCGGACTTCTCGGTCTGCGCACGCGGGTTTGATAACCCGCGCTGCACCTTTTCAACAGCCCCACTATCCGCTATTCGTCCCTTTCCATCATCCCTTGTTCATCCCCATCATGAACTGGTACACGGTGTCGTTGAATCCGGGGAGGGTTTCGTGCCCGAAGTCGGGGTAGAGCTTCATCTCCTTCGGCGCGGTGATCTTGTTGTAGGCGGCGAACTGGGTGGAAGGGGGGCAGATGGTGTCCATCAGCCCGGTCCCCATCAGCACCTTCGCCTTGATGCGCCGGACGAGGTACTGCACGTCGATGTAGCCCAGCTTGGTCCAGAGTTCCTCCTCGCGCTCGTGGCGCGGGTCGTAATGACGGAAGAAGGAGCGCAGTTCCTCGTAGGCGTCTTTGGCCTGATCCATCTCCCAGACGCGGCGGTAGTCGGTGAGGAACGGGAAGGTCGACGCGGCCCGGCAGATGCGCGGCTCCAGCGAGGCGCAGGCCAGCGTTAGGCCACCCCCCTGCGAACCGCCCCAGGCGCCGACGCGCTTGGCGTCCACTTCCGGCATCTCCATGACGAGCCCGGCCAGTTGCGCGGTGTCGAGGAAGATGTGGCGGAAGAGCATGTTCTTGGGCTCGTCATCCAGTCCGCGGATGATGTGGCCGCGATAGGTCGTCCCCTTCACTCCGCCGGTGTCCTCGGAGCGCCCGCCCTGGCCGCGCACGTCCATCGCCGCGAAACTGTAGCCGGCCGCCACGTAGGCGAGCTTGTCGTTCCAATCCCCGGAGTGGCCGGAGTAGCCGTGGAAGAGCACCACGGCGGGGTGCTTCTTCTTCGCGGCGCGCGGGCGCAGGTACTTGGCGTAGATGCGCGCGCCGCGCACGCCGGTGAAGGTCAGGTCGAAGCATTCGGCGAAGGAGGTCTGGAACTCGGCGGGTTTGAGGTCCAGCTTCGCATCCACGGCGCGCATTTCGCGCAGCGACGCATCCCAGAACTTGTCGAAATCGGTCGGCCGCGGGTTGCGACCCTGGTAATTCTTAAGTTCGGCGAGCGGCATATCCACCATCGGCATCGGCTTCCCTTTCCTGTTCTTGAATAAACGGGTACCGCACCATGATACCCGCCCGGCTGAAATCTGCAAGTGAGTCGAGCGCAACAGGGGGCTGTTGTTCACCACGGAGGCACGGAGACACGGAGACACGGAGAACGGCGGGAACCGAAGACTGAGAACTGAGAACTGAGAACTGAAAGAATGCCCTCTCCGTGTCTCCGTGGTGAAAGCCGTCGTTGTCTTGCGCGTGGCCTTGGGGTGGTCTATGATATCCTGCGTCCGGCGGGCGCCAGTGCGAGGGAAGCGTGGCCACAAAAAACGGCGAACAGTTCGAGCTTCTCGACATCGCGCGGGAGAAGGGCCTCATCACCGAGGCGCAACTCCGGCAGGTGCGCGACGAGCAGACCACCGCCGTGCGCAACGGCCTTTCGCGCACCGCCGCGCGCATCGCCATCGAGAAGGGGATCCTCTCCGAGCAGGACGCCCACGACCTCGAAACCGAATCTTGGATCCGCAGCCTCTCCAACGACCTGGGCATCTACCGGCTCACCCGCCTGCTCGGACGCGGCGGCATGGCGGTGGTCTTCGAGGCGCAGGACATCTCGCTGGGCAAAGTCGTCGCCGTCAAGATGCTGCTGCCGGAGCTCTCGCGCTCCGAGGCGTACCTGGCGCGCTTCCATCGGGAGGCGCGCATCGCGGCGCGCCTGACCCACCCGAACGCCGTCCAGGTGTTTCAGGCCGGGGAGAAGGACGGCGTCCATTACCTGGTGATGGAGTACGTCGAGGGGGAGACGCTCTCCTCGCTCATCCGCCGGAGCGGGCGCATCCCGGAAGCGGAGGCGCTGGAGATGATCTTCGGCGCGGCGGGCGCGCTGGCCGAAGCCAGCAGCATGGGGATCGTCCATCGCGATATCAAGCCGGGCAACCTGCTGCTCAGCAAGTGGGGAGTGGCCAAGCTGGCGGACTTCGGCATCGCCAAGGAGTTCACCGGAATCGGCGACTCGCGCCTGCAGCAGTCCATGACCATGGGGGTGGTCGGCACGCCGAACTACATGTCCCCCGAGCAGGCGCGCGGCGCGCGCGACCTGGACGCGCGCTCCGATATCTACTCCCTCGGCGCGACCCTTTACCACATGGTGGCCGGCGAGCTTCCCTTCAGCGCGGCGACCCCGCAGGAGACGATGGTGCGCGTCGTGTCCGAGTCGCCGCGTCCGCCCTGCGAAGTCCTCCCCGACCTGTCCGAGGGCGCCTGCGCCGTCATCTGCAAGATGATGGCCAAGGACGTCAAGGACCGCTACCAGGATTTCGACACGCTGAAGGCCGACCTGGCGGCCGCGCGCGAGGGAGGGGAAGTCTGCGCGAATCACGAGGAGGCGCACCATCTGCTCGCCCCGGCGGGGCAGCGCGACAAGCTGGCCCGCCCGACGGACGCGAGCAATCCCTGGCGGATCATCGGCATCGCGGGGGCGGTGGCCTTCACCGCCCTGCTGATGCTCTGGATCATGCAGAGCTGCGCGGGGCCGCGGTGAACGGGATGCAGAACGCGGAATGTCGTGCGCGGCATCAGGCGCGCCTGCGTGCCGAACCGCGCACTCCTGGTGGAGCGCGCTGTCCCAGCGCGCTTGCCGTTAGATTATAAATCGCCGTTTCCCGCGTCTCCGCGGTGAACATCCGTATTAGAAGAAGGAGAACTTCATGGGCAACCTGGCCTACACGTTCACCATCATGAAAGCTTCGCTGGATGTCCTGCGCAAGGACAAGGAGCTGCTGCTCTTCCCGCTGTTCAGCGGTCTCTGCTGCCTGGTCGCGGCGCTGTCGTTCGCCATCCCGGTGTTCCACAGCGACTTTCTGCATCCCGCCTCAGGGGAATTGACCCAGGGGGAGCAGGTGGGGCGGTACGCCGTGATGTTCGCCTTCTACTACATCACGTACTTCATTATCATCTTCTTCAACTCCGCCATCGTCGCCTGCGCCATCTTCCGGATGCGCGGGGGCGACCCGGACCTGATGACCGGCTTCCGCGCCGCGCTGGCGCGGTGGCCGCAGATCGCCGGCTGGGCGCTGGTCGCCGCCAGCGTGGGCATGATTCTGCGCATTCTGCAGGGGCGCGGACGCAGGACGGGGAACATCCTGGTGGGGCTGCTGGGAATGGCCTGGTCGGTCATCACCTTCATGGTCATCCCCATCCTCGTCGTCGAGCGCAAGGGGCCGATCGACGCCATCCGGGAATCCGCCGCCATGCTGCGCAAGACCTGGGGGCAGCAGTTGGTGGGGAACTTCAGTTTCGGAGTGATCTTTTTCATACTCGCGCTCATCGGCGTGGTGCCGCTGATCATCGCCATCCTGTCGCCGATGCTGGCGCTCAAGATCGTGATGCTCTCCTTCGTCGGCATCTACCTTCTGATTCTGGTCCTCGTGCAGAGCGCGCTGGCGGCGATCTTCCAGGCCGCGCTCTACCTCTACGCGCGCGAGGGCCGCGCCCCGGCGGGGTTCAGCGAGACCGCGTTGGCCGGAGCGATGAGCCCGCGCGAGGAGTGAGGGCGAGGGACGATTTCTGAATTCTGATTTGCGATATGACGGCGACGGAAACGAACGGGGGAACCACAGATGCACACGGATGTACACAGTCAGGAAGAAGAGGCAACGGCTACTCGGGATCAATACGAGGGGGGTTCTGTCTCATCAGCCCGATTCCGCGTCGTACAGTGTCCATCGGTGTCATCTGTGGTTTCCCCCATCGTCGTTTGTTTTCCGCGCCTCTACGTCCGCACCTCGAACAGCCCCGTGGGCTCGTAGCGGCTGGCGGCGCGGAGGGGGAAGGCGTCGCCGAGGATCTCTTTGTGCGTGCGCAGGGCGAGATCGGGGCGGTTGTTCTGCTCGGAGAGATGCGCCAGGCAGGCCCATTGCAGCGCGGGGGAGGCGCTGCCGCGCAGCAGCTCGGCCGATTCGATGTTGGAGATGTGCCCGCGCGGCCCGCGGATGCGCGCTTTCAGGAACGCCGGGTAGGGGCCGTTCTCGAGCATTTCCGGATCGTAGTTGCTCTCGAGGAAAACCGCGTCGAGCGATCCGATCAGCGCCGGCAGGCCGTCGAAGATGTGCCCCAGGTCGGTGAGAATTCCCAGCCGCTTCCCCTCGGCGCAGACCACGAAGACGACGCCATCCTCCGCGTCGTGCGGCGTGCGGACGGTCTCGACGGTCACCTTCCCGAAGTGCAAGGCGCCGCCGGAGGTGAAGTCGCGCGCCGACTGTATCGCGCCGAGGTTCTGGTACTTCTCCGCCGCTTTCAGGGTGGGGCGGCTGGCGAAAAGCGGGAGGCCGTATTTGCGGTGGAGCACGCCGGCGCATCGGATATGGTCGGAGTGGTCGTGGGAGATGATGACGGCGTCCACTTTGCGGATGTCGCGCCCGAAGGCGGCCAGCCGGCGCTCCGCCTGTACGCCGCTGATCCCCGCGTCGAACAGCAGCCGCGCGCCCGCCGCCTCGACGTAGATGCAGTTGCCGTTGCTGCCGGATTGAAGTGATACGGCGATCATGCGTGGCCGGTCCGAAATGAAAGGGTGTCGTTTCACTTACACTAGCTCATTTTGAGCGGAACAGCAAGCGCTTGGATAGGCACCCTGGAGGGTGAGGAGAAGCAAAGTGGCGCGGACTATCCCCTCGGCTGGCTCGGGGCCGTGAGCGGAGTCGAACGGCCAGTCCGCGTCGCGGGACGAAGTCCCGCGAACGTGCGCGGAAGAACGCACGATGATCGCGGGTTGGATAACCCGCGCCACTCCTGCGGACTTCCCGCGCAACCGTTACGCTACCAAATGTCCTCCGTCGCACCTTGTCTTCAGCGAACGCTTGACCGACATGCCGCCTCTCCCTATCATAGGAAGTGGAGGAGAAAGATATGCCGACTTATGAGTATTGTGCCGCGGAGGGGGAAAAGGGCTGCCCGGCGTGCAACGTGGGCTTCGACGTGGTGCATCGGATGAGCGAGCCGGGGCCGGCGCTTTGCCCGCGCTGCGGCGGCAAGGTGATGCGCCGTTTTACCCCGCCGGGGCTGGTGACGCGATATAATGAGAAAAGCACGCTGAGCGACGCCAATCTGAAGCGCCACGGCTTCAAGACGCTGCGCAATGAGGGTGGCGGCCGATTCCGCGTGACGTGAGGTCTTGCCATGCGTGCCGCGCCGCCCCGGAAACGGAAGACGTTCAGTACGGGCGCGATTTTCCGTGAGTGCAACCAGTCATTGTAGATACGTCAAATCCTTTCCGAAAATACTTACGGCAACCCGCCCATTTTTCCGCCCTGAGATACCACATTAGGTAGCGTCATGGCCGCGCGACCCACAACACGGTGTAGGGGGTGGATTTCAACAGGATTTCAACAACGCATTTCAGGGAAAATTCAAAATCATCGCAGATTTTCACAGAGCGATTGCAACTGATATTCCAACAGCGTGTTACGCTTCCATCGCCTCGCGACTATCGGCCCAAGTTCTCTTGACACACCCGCGTGATGATGGTAACTTTATCGACGATGGCTGGCGTGTCGTAACTCTGATTCGCAGTGTGTATCTGCGGTGAGGACGCGCGGACCATTAAACAGGTTCACGAAGGTGGACGCAGAAGACTCGTTGCCGGGCAAGATGGGGCAGCACGCTGGGAAGCGGTATCTCTACCTCTCGAAATCAACCCCCGCATTCGATTCACTCATTTGAGATGAGCGGTCGGGGAAGACGTTTTTTCTGACGGACGCGAAAAGGAAGTAATCCGTCCTGCGGGACGGAGTGAGGCCCGATAGAAGGGCGCCGGACGAAGCGGTTTCGTCGCGGGCCCCGGTTTATGCCAGGAGATGTCGGATGGAGACCTCTGCTCAGAGGTTGCCTGTGGTCGTGGAAGAAGTTGCCGAAACGTCCGGCGCGGATGACGTGCCGGAACCTCCGGGCGCATTGCGCCCACTCACCGCCGTACAAGAAGTCGCTCGCGCACCCGCCTCCGGCCACCGCCTCGTTGGCCGCGCCGCCTTTGACGCCACGGATGAACAATGGTCCGACTGGCGCTGGCAGATGAGCCATCGTCTTCGCTCCCTGCAGGACTTCCAGCGCATTCTGGAGCTCAGCGGCGAGGAGATCGACGGCCTGACCATCGCCTGCAACAAGTTCGTCGTCGGCGTCACCCCGTACTGGGCCTCGCTCATGGAGCGCGACAACGCGGAGTGCCCGATCCGCCGCCAGGTCGTCCCCTCGGTCAAGGAGCTCTATTGCTCCCCCACCGATATGGAAGACCCCTGCGGTGAAGATCACGACATGAAGACCCCGGGGCTGGTGCATCGCTACCCGGACCGTGTGCTTTTCCTCTCCTCCGACAAGTGCGCCTCCTACTGCCGTTACTGCACGCGCAGCCGGCTGGTGGGCAACGGCGAACTGGGCTCGGTGCTGCAGAGGCTGGAGTTGGCCGCTGCATATGTGGAGGGCCAGCCGCAGGTGCGCGACGTGCTGATCAGCGGCGGCGACCCGCTCCTGCTGAGCGAGACGGTGCTGGCGCGGATCATCCGCCGCTTCCGCTCCATTCCCCACATCGAGATGGTGCGCCTGGGCAGCCGCGTCCCGAGCTACCTGCCGCAGCGCATCACGCCGCGCCTGGTGCGGACGCTGCGCTCCAACGGCGCCTTCTACCTCTCCGTCCATTTCAGCCACCCGCGGGAAGTCACCCCCGAGGTCGAGCGCGCATTGGCAACCATCGCCGACGGCGGCGTGGTCCTGGGGTCGCAGACGGTGCTGCTGCGCGGGATCAACGACGACGCCGAGACGCTCAAGCGGCTCTGGCAGCGCCTGCTGGCCAACCGCGTCCGACCGTACTACCTGTACCAGTGCGACCCGGTGATGGGCACTTCGCATTTCCGCACCAGCGTGGCCGCCGGCGTCGAGATTATGCGCCGCGTCCGCGGCTTCACCAGCGGCTACGCCGTGCCGACCTACGTCATCGACGCTCCTGGCGGCGGCGGCAAGACCCCGGTGAATTCGGACTACATCGTGGAGCACGGCGCCGACAAGGTGACGATGCGCAACTGGGCCGGAAATCTGTACGCCTATCCGGAAATTTGACGCCTGAAGCGAACCATGTGCCATCCCCGGCCTTGCCCGGGGGTGGCACATTTGCGTTATGAAGACCCGCCGGGGATAATCCTGTTCTGCGCCCCCGCATTGCACGGAGCATGGCATGAAGATCGCCCTGAGTTACGACCTGAAATCCGACTATATCGCCCTGGGCTGGACCCCCGCCGAGGCGGCGGAGTTCGATAGCGAAGCCACGCTGGCCGGCATCGAAGGGGCCCTCCGGCAACTGGGCCATGCCACGGAGCGCGTCGGCCGCTGCGTCGAACTGGCCAAACGCCTCGTCGCCGGGCAGCGCTGGGAACTCGTGTTCAACATCTGCGAGGGAGCCTGGGGGCGCAGCCGCGAGGCGCAGGCCCCGGCGTTGTGCGAGCTGTTCGACCAGTTGTACACCTTCTGCGACCCGCTGACGGCGGCTCTGACGCTGGACAAGGCGATGACCAAGCGCGTGGTGCGCGACGGCGGCCTGCGCACCCCCGCGTTCTTCGTCGTCGAGAGCCTCTCCGACCTGGAGCGCCTGACGCTTCCCTTCCCGCTGTTCGCCAAGCCGCTGGCGGAGGGGACGGGCAAGGGGATTGACACGACCTCCATCGTCCGCGACCGCGCCTCCCTCGAACGCACCTGCAAGGCGCTTCTGGCGAAGCATCGCCAGCCGGTGCTGATCGAGGAATTCCTCCCCGGGCGCGAAACCACCGTGGGCATCGTTGGCAGCGGGAACGATGCGCGCGTGCTCGGCGTGATGGAGGTGGTGCTGCTGGAGAAGGCGGAGAAGGGGGTGTACTCCTTCCACAACAAGGAGAACTGGCACGGGCTGGTGGATTACCGGCTGGCCGAAGCGGGGGCGTTCAGCGACGAGTGCGCCGCGCTCGCGCTGGCAAGCTACCGCCTGCTGGGTTGCCGCGACGCCGGGCGAGTGGATCTGCGCGCCGATGCGCAGGGGCGGCCGCATTTCCTCGAAGTGAACCCGCTGGCGGGCATGACCCCGGAGTACTCCGACCTGCCGATTCTCAACGGCCTGACCGGGCGCAGCTACGCGCAGTTGGTCGACGATATCGTGAAATCCGCGATGAAGCGCGCCGGAGGCAGGCCGTGAAACTCCTGGTCGCCCATAATGCCGTGGCCGCGACCGAGTCGGATCCTTCCACTCTGGACGTTCTGGAGCAGGTGCGCCACATCTCCGAGGCATTGACGCGCGCGGGGCATCGCGCCGAGCCGCTGCCGTTCGACCGCGATCTGCGCGCCGTCCTGGAGCGAATCGAGCGCGCCCGGCCGGATATGATATTCAATCTGGTCGAGTCGGTGGAGGGGGATGCGCGCCTCCACCCGGCCGCCGCCGCCTTCTTCGAATTGCTCGGCATTGCGCACACCGGCTCCCCCGCCCGCGCCCTGGAACTTTCCACCGACAAGCATCTGAGCAAGGTGCTCCTGCACGCCGCCGGCGTGCCGACGCCGGAGTGGGTCTCCTGCGGCGGCGGGGGCGAAGCGTCTCCGGGCAAGGGCGCAGCATGCTGCGCCCCTACAAACGACGGCGCTTTCCGCGGTGTGCCCGGCCCCTGGATCCTCAAGCCCGCGCAGGAGGACGCCTCCATCGGGATTGACGAGGACTCCGTCGTGCGCGACCCCGCGGCGTTGCCCGTCAAACTGGCGCAGATGCGGCAACGCTTCCCCACCCAGCCGATCCTGGTGGAGCGGTACATCGAAGGGCGCGAGTTCAACGTCTCGCTGCTGGCCGCTCCCGGAGGAGCGCAGGCGCTTCCCGTCGCGGAGATCGTGTTCGACGGTTACGGCCCGGGCAAGGAACGCGTGCTGGGCTTCCGCGCGAAGTGGGACAGCGCCTCACCCGAGTACAAGAACACCCGCCGTTCCTATGACCACCCCGCCGCCGACGCGGCGCTCGTCGAGCGCGTGCGCCGGACTTCGCTGGCCTGCTGGGGACTTTTCGGTCTGCGCGGCTATGCCCGCGTGGACCTGCGCGTGGACGATAGTGGAAAGCCTTACGTCATCGAAATCAACACCAACCCCTGCCTCAGCCCCGACGCGGGGTTCGCCGCCGCCGCCGAGCGCGCCGCGATCCCGCCGGAGCGAATGGTACGGCACATCCTGGAGGATGCAGTATGTCTGCCGCGGCAACCGAACTGATACTGCGCGACGAGCTTCGCGCGTCCGACCGCCCCGAGCTGGAGCGGATTCTGATCGACAGCAAGTACTTCCGCACCGACGAAGTGCCGGTGGCGCTCGAACTGATGGACGACCGGCTCACCAAGGGGGAGAAGAGCGAGTACCGCTTCATCGTGGTCGAGCGCGAGGGGAAGGTGGTCGGCTACTGCTGCTACGGGCTGATCGCCTGCAGCGTCCACAGCTACGACCTGTACTGGATCGCCGTGGAGCCCACCCTGCAGCGCGCCGGCATCGGGCGCAAGCTGATGGCGGCGACCGAGGAGCGCGTTCGCGCGGCCGCGGGGAAGCGAATCTACGTCGAGACCTCCAGCAAGACCCAATACGAACCCACCCGCCAGTTCTACCTGCGCTGCGGCTACAAGCTGGAAGCCACGCTGGCGGATTTCTACGCGCCGGAGGATGGGAAGCTGATCTTCGTCAAGGTCATGGAGTGAGACGGGGCAGGTGTACGGATGATTGTGGATTACTCGGGGGCGCTTGCGACCCCCTCTTGATTACTGAATAGCGATTTGCGATTGGGGCGGCAGCCACGGCCGTAGTCCTTCCCTTATGCTCCTTGAGCGTGGCGCACCCGAACCGTCTTGAGGGAGACAACATGGCGCGAGTTGCGGGAAAAGCGGGACGCTACGCGTCTTCGCAAGTTTCCGAAAAATGGGCGCGAGGTACTGTCGTTCTGTACATTGCCGGAGTATTGGTGAGTTTCGTCTACGGATTGTCACTTGCCAAGTGGGCCTTATGGAAGGGCATCACAGCGATAGCAATACAACTTGGAATATTGCTGGTAGTCTGCGCCTTCGTCCGCAAGATGGACAAAGAAGCTGCATCGTGGTGGAAGGGCTACAAGGGGGAGGTGCTGGTAGCCAAGAAACTGATTGACGAACTACCCAATACTTTCTGGGTCATTAACGACATACAAACACCTCTTGGGAATTTTGACCATGTGGTAGTTGGTCCCACAGGTGTCTTTGCCGTTGAGACAAAGAACTGGCGAGGATGGGTCACGCCGGACGGGAAAGGGGAGCTTCTGGTAAATGGGAAGCCAGTGGGAAACCATGTGCGGACTCTCTACAACCGTATCATGGGAGTTAAGGGGCGCCTAACGAAGACGGACAGGTACATTCAGGGCGTGATGGTGTTTGCTTCCGCCTATGAAGATGCGCCTTGGGGTACGACGCAAAGCATCAACTGCATTTCGATTGATAGCATTCCTGACTATTTCACGAAGATGCAGAGACCGTCGAAGCCGCTTTCTCCCAACGAAGTAGACGCAATTGCGCAGGCATTTCAGGAAATTGGCCGGTTGGACAAGGACTTCACGGTACGGACGAAAGTCTCTTAGTTAGACGGCAAGCGCGCTGGGACAGCGCGCTCCACCACTCTGAATTCTTCTGTCCTCCGTGGTTCTCCGTGGCCCTCCGTGGTGACTCACGCGCCTTTCACGGGCGGGGCGGATTCCAGCGCCTGGGCGATTTCGCGGCAGAGGGCGGTGAGAGTGTCGTCGCGCGCGCCCATGACGAGGATGGTGTCCTTCTCCTGCGCGGTCTGGCGGAGTGCGGAAAGCAGTTCTGCGCGGTCGGCGGCGGCGCTGACCGGCGCGCTGCGCGCGGCGGCTTCGGCGGCGATCTCCGCCGCGCTGATGTCTTTCGCCGCCGTCCCGCCGGCGTAGTAGATCGGCAGCAGCCAGAGCCGATCCTCCTTCCCCAGGCAGCGGGCGAGCACCTCCACCAGTTCCTGCCGCATGAAGCGCGCCGGGCCGAAGCCGTGGAACTGGAAGACCCCCAGCACGCGGCGCGCGCCGGCGCGGCGCACCGCCTCCACCGCCGCCTCGATCTTGCTGGGGTTGTGCGCGAAGTCGTCGAAGATGCGCACGCCGCGCACCCGGTTGATGAGCTCCATCCGCCGCCCGACCCCCTCGAAACGCCGCAGCGCGTTCTCGATGCTGTGGTCGGTTACCCCCATCTCGCGAAGCGCGGCGATGGCCGCCAGCGCGTTGAAGACGCTGTACGCGCCGATCTGCCGCAGGGTGAAGCGGGTGTTGCCGACGTTGAAACGGACGTCGCGGCTGCCCAGGTGGATCCGCCGGGGGCGCACGTCGCCATCCTGCAACCCGAAGGTCACGCGGCGCGGCCCCGGCTGCCCGATCAATATCGCGCCGGCCTGCGGGCTGACCACGAGCGCGTCGCGCGTGTTGGCGGCGAAGGTGATGAAGATGCGCTGCAGTTCGTCCGGCTCCTTGTGGTCGCGCGCGATGCCGGTGATGACGCCCACGCTGGAGCGGTAGTTGATGCAGGTGCCGTCGCTCTCATCCGCTTCGATGCAGGCGTATTCCCCGTCGCCGGGGACGGCGTTGCCGATCATCTTTTCATTCTCGAAGTTGCGCATGATGCCGCCGTTGACCACCATCGGCTTCAGCCCGGCGCTGGCCAGCCCCCAGCCGATGAGGGCGGTGATGGTGGTCTTGCCGAAGCTGCCGGTGACGGCGACGCCGCGGTGGCATTCCTGGAAGAAATTGGAGAGCACGCGCGAACGGTGGATGGTCGTCAGCCCCAGTTCGCGGGCGCGGGCCAGGTCCAGGTTCTGGTCCTCGATGGCGGTGGAGACCACCAGGTGGGTGATGTCGCGGCGGATGGCGCTGCCGTCCTGCGGAAAGATGCGGATGCCCTGCGCCTCCAGGCGCGCGCGGCGGTCGGGCATGTCCCCCTGGTCGAAATACCGGTCCGAGCCGGTGACAGTGTCTCCGCGCGCCCGCGCCAGTTGCGCCAGCGCGCTCATGCCGATACCGGCTACGCCGACAAAATGGTAATTCGCCACGGCAATACCGAGAGAACAATAAGTGGTTCACCACGGAGGGCCACGGAGAACCACGGAGAACGGCGCTAAAGTGCAATGGCGGCGAACGACAGAGTCAGGAACCACGGATAAGCACGGATATACACGGATACGGCGGAGAATGATGAAGGCGACGTTTTATGACGGCTCTTACGTTTCGTGCTCGCCCTGATCCGTGTCCATCCGTGTTCATCTGTGGTTTCCCGGCCTCGCCGTCTTTCGTGGCCCTCCGTGTTTGAAAAAAGCCGTCAGCAGCTTCGCCCGTCGGCGTATTGTTTCAGGGTGACTTTCTGGCCGCTCTTGAGGCGCGCGGAGCGGCCGAACTCCTCCATGCGCCGCAGCGCCTTCGAGTCGAACACCGGGCCATCCTGGCAGACCAGCTGGTCGCCGCAGGTGCACTGGCCGCACAGGCCGAAGCCGCATTTCATGTAGCGCTCCAGCGCGGCCTGGCACTCCACGCCGTGCTTTTCGCAGAGGTCGAAGACGGCGCGCATCATCACCTCGGGGCCGCAGGTGTACACCACCTTGAACTCGCCGCGCTCCAGGCGCGGGCGGAGGCGGTCGGTGGGGAAGCAGCGATAGCCGGTGGTGCCGTCGTCGGTGCAGACTTCCATGTCCGGGAAGCGGTCGCGGTAAATGACTTCGTCGGCGGTCTTCGCGCCGAAGAAGAGGGGCATCTCCGGGCGCGCCTCCTTGAGCGTCGCCACCATCGCCAGGCCGCAGCCCCCGGCGATGATTGCGCCATTCGGCTTGGGGACGAAGCCGTGGCCGTACGGGCCGCGCACGCCCACCGTCTCGCCGGGGCGCATCTCCATCAACCGCGTGCTGAAGGGGCCGCGTTTGCGCACCGTGATGGCGATGTGCCCGGGCGCCTGCGCGCTGACGGCGTAGGGCTTCTCGTCCAACTCGGGGATCCAGATCATCACGAACTGGCCCGGCTGGAACTTCATCTTGCGTTCGAGCCAGAGCGTGCGCAGTTCGGGGGCGTCGTCCAACACCTCCATCACGCGCGCCATGACCGGCTGTTCAACGGTGTGCCGCACCGATCAACTCCTCCACCTTCTCGACGCCATTGCGGTCCATCCAATCCTCCATCTCGCGGGCGATCTGGGCGAACACGCCCATGCCGCCGTCGAAGACCGCGCTGCCGACTCCCACCGCCGTCGCGCCGGCCATCATCATTTCGATGGCGTGCGCCCCGCAGGAGACGCCGCCGGTGCCGATGATGGGGATCTTCACCGTCTTGTAGATGTCGTACACGCAGCGCACGGCGACCGGGCGCAGCGCCGCGCCGGTCACTCCGCCCATCTTGAACGCCAGCATCGGGCGGCGCGCCTCGATGTTGATGAGCATGCCCGGCCCCATGGAATTGACCGCGGTGATCGCGCTAGCCCCGCCCTTCTCCGCCGCGCTGGCGACCTCGCCGATGGCGGGGACATTGGGGGACACTTTCACGAAGATGGGCTTGTCCGTCACCTTGCGCACGGCGGCGGTGATCTCGAACGTCGCCTCCGGCGTGCTCTGGCCCGCCAGCGTGCCGTAGCCGGGGGTGTGGGGGCAGCTCAGCGGAAGCTCGATGGCGGCGAAAGGAAGTTTCGTGATGCGCTCCGCGACGCGGCTGAACTCGTCGGCGTTCTGACCCACCACGCTGGCGAAAAGCGGCGCGGGGATGTCGGACAGGTCCGCGAATTCCTTGAGCGTCTCCTCCAGCCCGGGGTTGCTGTAGCCGACGGCGTTGATCATTCCCGCGTCGAAGCTGAGGATGGTGGGATTGGGATGCCCGCCGCGCGACAGGAGGCTGACGGATTTCATCGTCACCGCCCCCGCGCCCGAGGCGGCGGCGCGGCGCAGCAGCAGCCGGGTGGTCCCGAGGATGCCGGAGGCCATCACCGTCGGGTTCGCCAGCTTGATTCCGCAAAGGCTCACGGACAGGTCGGCCACGGCGCGCTCCAATCTCCGGTCGAGGGGACTTCCCGCACGTTAGGGCAGTGTAGCGCAGGGGGGCGGGAACATTCAAGTAACGGATGATTAGCGATTTGAACGGCGCCCGCAAGCGGGGCATGTATACCGCGCCAGCAGTCAATAGAATGTCATTGCGAGGCTGGCGCGCCGATAACCGTCTCATGCGATGTGGCGTCATCGCGCCAGCCGTGGCAATCTTCCTTATTACCCACCCACTCGCCGCGGGAACGTTCGCTCTGGAGGAGGTTGTTGAAAGCGGGAGATCGCCACGGCCGACCGCGCGCACTCTTTCCTGCTCATAACCGTCCAGGGGCGGTCGGCCTCGCGATGACAATTCATTATGGGCGGCGCACGGTCAATTGTTTCGGCTGGGGCTTCCGCGTGAAGCCGCTATTCGCCGTAAGGGCAAGGCATGCCTTGCCCCTACCAACGATCACGGTACCGATGCCGCCCCTCCGCACATTTCACAATTTCCCCCGCACCGTCTAAAATGGTCAATGGTGTCGCTTCCGTTTCTCTTGGCTTTGCGCCTTTGCGGCTTTGCGTGAGCCATCCGTCCTTCATACGAAGATCGACTATGAAAGTTTTCATCCACGCCTTCGGCTGCCAGATGAACAAGCTCGACGCCGAGCTTGCGATGGGGGCGCTGCGCCGCGCGGGGGGGGAGCCGACGGAGAACGTCGAGGAGGCTGATGTGATCCTCTACCACACCTGCTCCGTGCGCGAGCACGCCGAGGAACGGGTTTACAGCAACGTGGGGAAGCTGAAGTTCCTGAAGCGGCGGCGGCCGGAGATTGTCATCGGCATCATGGGCTGCATGGCGCAGAAGGACCGCGGGGCGATTTTCGAGCGGCTGCCGCACGTGGACCTGGTGGTGGGGACGCGCGAGTTCCCGCGCATTGCCGAACTGGTCGAGGAGGCGCGCACGACGCGCAAGCATCTGCTGGCCTGCAGCGAGGAGGCGCCGGTGGATGAAGCGCGCGACCCGGCTGTGCGCCCGAACCGCACTCAGGCGTTCCTGACGATTATGCGCGGCTGCGACAATTTCTGCGCGTACTGCATCGTCCCCAGCGTGCGCGGGCGCGAGACGAGCCGCCCGCTGGGCGAGGTGGTCGCCGAGGCGCGGCGACTGGTGGATGACGGGGTGGTGGAGATTACGCTGCTGGGGCAGAATGTGAACAGCTATGGAAAATCCTTCGGCCGGCCGGGGGTGCTGGTGGAATTGCTCGAACGGCTGGACCGGCTGAACGGCCTCGCGCGCATCCGCTTCGTCACGAGCCATCCGAAGGACATGAGCCGTGAAATCCTTCAGGCGGTGCGCGATTTGCCGCGCGTCTGCGAGCATCTTCACATGCCCGCCCAGTCCGGCAGCGACCGCATCCTCAAGGCGATGAACCGGAAGTACACTGCGGCGCATTATCGCGAGCTGGTCGCGATGGCGCGCGAGATCGTGCCGGGGATCGCCATCGCCAGCGACTTCATTGTCGGCTTCCCCGGTGAGACGGAAGGGGAGTTCGACCAGACCGCCGACCTCGTGCGCGACCTGCGGTTCCAGAACAGCTTCGTCTTCAAGTATTCGCCGCGCCCGGGCACGGCGGCGGCCAAGCTTTCCGACGACGTTCTCCCCGAGGAGAAGAAGCGTCGCAATCTGGAACTGCTGGAGATTCAGTTGCGCGTGAACCGCGAGGAGCATGCCGCGCTCGTCGGCCGCGAGGTGGAGGTGCTGGTGGAGGGGGTCAGCGCGCGCGATGCCAGGCGCGTCACCGGGCGTCTGCGGACCAACCAGATCGTCGTGTTCCCCGGAGGCGAGGAACTGACCGGCAAGCTCCTGCGCGTGCGCATCCTCAGCGCCACGCCCCTGACGCTGGTGGGAGAAGCGAGTGCGGAATGCGGAACGAACGAACGTCCGCCCGCAACCCCGTAAGCGTTCCGCGCGTTCCCTCACGGATATCCAGCCACCCAAGTTCCCAGTCACCAATTTGTCGACTGGTCCCACAGAAATCACACCCCTGGCAATGGGCTGCGCGGCGGCGACAAATGGGCCGTCATTGCGAAGGAGGCGCGTTGCGGGGGTTGCGCGGTCAGTCCGGCAATCGCGCCGACTGCGGCAATCCTCCAGCTTTCAGACCCCATCGGCGCGGAGGGACTATTCGGCCTTCGCAGGGGGTGATGATCAGGAAGATCGCCACGTTCGCGCCGATGGCCTTCCGCAGGCCAACACGTTTCTTCCCGGCGCTCTCCCGTCGATGCACTCAGGGCCATGAGCAACGTCGAATGGCTCGCGATGACTACTGATCCAATGCCGAGCCTCTGTCTCGGGGCTGCTGCAAAGTAGAGCCCTTCTCCGCTGAGTGTCAGCATAAAGCCTGCCTCGTCCCATTCTGGCTCAATCCAGGGCCGTTGTCTGCTCGAATGTGGGACATTTGAGACAGTCCTATAATCTGGCGTTCTGTTTTGCGCCGTCTCCAAACGACTTACGACACATTGCGAGAGTTTACTGATTGGCACGGGGATTGCTTTAGTATGGGCAGCGTGCTTAAGTTCTCACCCTTTTAGTAGGATGTCCAGAAATGCGCAACGTGGAAGTGTTCGGCAATGAAAGCGCCGGTTGTGTGGAAGAGGAGCGGAAGCGGACCCCTTGGCTGCAGCGCGCGAAGGCATGGCTGGACGTTCGGGCGGTGCGCGGCTGCTGCCAGGATACGTATCTCTGGGCATCCAAGGTAGAGACGATCCGCAGCCTTCGTATTGCCGGGCCGCAGGCGCTTTGAAGGGTATTTTGCTCCATAGCGCTTCGGCCCGGGCTTCACCTGCGACCTGACCTTGCGAAGGTGCGCGGCCCTTCGCAAGGCGACGATTCCGAGCGGAAGTTCACTGAGGCGCGGCGTCTCGTCACTGCGCTCCTCGCCATGACGCCGCTTCTCAGTGAACCCCCGCTCGCCTCCCGCGAGCCTTGCATCTTTCCCCCCGCTCAACCTATACTCCCTGTGTCGGGCATATCCCGTGTTCTCAGGGAGGGTTGGTGATGAGCCTGTTCGACGACCTGCCGCGTTTCAGCAAGGGCCGCAACCGCCGCATTTCCAGTTACGACCGCACCGGCGGAAACGCCGATCGCATCTTCCTCGCCGCAGGCGAAACGGTGAACCTCGCCGATATCCGGGGCTCCGGGGTCATCCGGCACATCTGGATCACCTACGGACACGACGACCCGATGGCCCTGCGCAACATGATCGTGCGGATGTATTGGGACGGGGAGAAACGCCCCTCCGTCCAGTCGCCGCTGGGGGACCTGTTCGGCCAGGGGTGGGGGGAGAATTACCCCGTCACTTCGCTGCCGCTCTGCGCCACGCCCAAGCGCTCCGTGGTGAGCTATTTCCCGATGCCCTTCTCCGACGGCGCGCGCATCGAATTGGAAAATGACAGCGCCAGCGACTGTCTTGCCTTCTACTATTACGTGGATTACGAGGAACGGGAAGTCGGGGAGGAGGAAGGGCGGTTCCATGCCGAGTGGCGCCGCCGGCTGAACCATCCCGCTGAAGCGATGGAGAACGAATGGCGCGCGTTCGACCAGCCGGCGAAGAACCTCACCGACGCCGCCAACCACCTTTTCATTGACGCCGTGGGGCGGGGGCACTACGTCGGCATCAATTATTACGTCGAATGCCCCACGCCGATGTGGTACGGCGAGGGGGACGATATGTTCTTCATCGACGGGGAAAGCTGGCCTCCCAGTCTGCATGGAACCGGGACGGAGGACTACTTCAACAGCTCCTACTGTCCGAAGGAGGCGTACTGCGCGCCGCTGTTCGGATATCCTCGGGTGAACGCCGGTGAGACCGGCTGGCTCGGGCGCACGCACTGCTATCGTTTCCACCTGCCCGATCCCGTGCTGTTCCAGAAAAGTCTGCGCGGGAGCATCGAGTGCGGGCATGCCGACAGCCTGACGCTGGACCTGGTGACGGTGGCGTATTGGTATCAGACGGAGCCGCACAAGCCGTTCGCGGCGTTTCCGGAGCGCGCGGGCCGGGCGAACATGCCGGCAATTTCGCCGAGCGATATCCACCGCTGGCGCGGAGTGTGGCGGCAGATGCAGGGGGGGAACCCCTGGGGCAACGAGCCGCTGCCGGAGAAGTTCCTGGGCAAGGTCCGCGCCGCCGCCGCAAAGGGACGCGCGCGCATTGCCCCCGCCAAGGCGGCCGCGCAAGCGGAAAAGGAGTCGCGCGCGTACGAAAAGATGCTGAATCGGCGGAAGGGCGGAAAGAGCAAGACGGGCAAGCGAGGGAAGTGAGCGGCGGACGAGCCCGCGAGTGCAGAGTGCAGAATGCAGAGTGCAGAATGAACGGCCAGCAGCATTGCCCTAAGTGGCGCGCTCTTGCTTCGGGAAGCTGCCGCCGTTCAAATCATCAATCATCAATTAGTCCTGCTTCCATTCGATCACGCGCAGCGTCGCGGCGCCTGGTTTTCCCTGAACTCGCTGCACCTCCAGTGTCACCCTGCGACGCGTGACTTCCGGCGCGGTGCGCCGTCCGACGCCGACCGACACGATCCGGAACCCATTGCCGACGGGCGTCCATTGCGCCGCGATGGAGCCGGACTCCACGTCGCGCGCCAGCGACCCGGCCGCGGGGTTGGCGGCCAGCCGGTGCAGCGCTTCCTGCGCGCCCGACTCCGCCAGGTAAAACCCCTGCAATGAATCCACCTGCGTCTTCAGGTGCGCGCGCTGGGCGATGTTCTCGCGGAGCACGGCGGCGATCGTGGTGGCGATGATGGACATCAGTATCAGCGTCGGCAGCAAAGCCATCCCGCGCAGCGGGGCCTGTTTCCATTTCATTTTCATGGCTGCCCCCTCAGCGCCACGCGCAGGCTCAGGATCGGGTGGGAAATGCCGATGCGCGGCGGCTCCTCCCACTCCACGGTCGCGACGACGGCGCGCGCGCGCCCATCGCGGCTTTCGACGTCGAACTTCACGGCCATCCCCGGGTCGCTCAGGAGCGGCATCTTCTGGTCGGTCTGCTTCGGCGTGGCGACCACCCGCTGGAGAGTATGCCCCTCCGCGACGTAGACCACCCACGCGCCGTCCGGCCTTTCAAGGCAGAATGTCGGCACTCCCGCCGTGGGGAGCGGCGGCCGGGTGACGTTCGAAGCGCTGCGCACGTCCTGCGCGAAGTGGCGCAGGAAATATTCCGCGGAGGCGCGGCGCTGCCGGTAATGCGCCTGGGCACTGTTGAGACCCATCACGTCGTGGTAGGCGATGCCGCCGATGCCGAGGATGATGGTGAGCAGCGCCATCACCGTCAGCAACTCGATCAGCGCAAAGCCGCGGCGGGGGCCGCGAGTGGCGCGGACAATTGCCTCGACAGGCGCGGGGAAAGAGTGAGCGGAAGGAACGAGCGATACCGCGGGTTTGATAACCCGCGCTACAGGGTTGAGCGGTCGCACTGCGTTGTCGACAGGGCGAAGGTTCATGGCGCGCTCCCTTCCTTTGCGAAGCTGCGTTGGAAGGAGATGCATCGCTCAGGCCCGCGCAGGGGCTGCCAGAAGACTTCGACCACCGCCCCCTTCAGCCCCGGCTCGGTCTCATTCACCGTCAGCGTTCCGCGCGCCCCTTTCAGCTTCGCGGCCGAGGGGAGGGAGAGCGTCAGCGGCTGCGCCGCGCCCGGTGGAATCTCCCCGAACGGCAGCGTGATCAGCCGTTCGATTTCGCTCTCGGCGATCAGCGTCGCGCACTGCGTCTCCTGCGTCAGGCGCAGGTCGCGCACCTCGGCGCGGTGGTACGCCACCAGCAGCAGAACGCCGCTGGAGAGTACCGCCAGCGCCACCATGGCGTCCATCAGCAGGAAGCCAGCCGTGAAAGTGGGGACACAATACTTTTGTCCGAAAAGGGGGTGTCCCCGCTTGGCGGGTCGTTTGCGCGGAGGAAAGTATTGTGTCCCGACTTTTCTCACCATCGCGCCCCCCAGAACCTGAAATACGGGCCGAGCAGCGTGAGCGCCACCAGCATCACCAGCAATCCCATCACCAGCGCGGCGCCGACGGGGAGGTAGCGGATGAAATTCTCCGCGCGGCGTTCCGCCTCGCTGCGGTACTCCTGCGCCAGCGCCTCCAGTTTCTCATCCATCCCGCTGCTGACGTCGGCGGCCAGCAGCGCGCGCGCGAAGCGGCGCGGCACCAGCGGCAGTCCGTCGGCCGCGGCGCCGGCGGACTCTCCGCGCTCCTGCCGCGCAGCGATCTGGTTCATCGCCTCGCTCACCCAGGGGCGGCCCAGTGCATCCCCCGCCAGCCGGAACGCCTCCGGGGCGGGCACCTGCGCGCGCACCAGCAGTGCCGTGATGTCCGCGACGTTGGACCAGAGGGCGGCCTCGTAGAAGCTGCGGAAGTACGGCAGCCGCCGCGCCACGGCGTCGGTGATGCGGGAAGATTCCAGGCGGCGACGCAGCGTCCCCCACGCCAGCGCGCCCCCCAGGAGCAGCAGGGCGAGGACGATCAGAGTGATTCGGCCCTGGAGCGTCTGGCCGGTCATGAACTCGGTGAGCGTCGGCATCGACATCTCCACGCTGCCGGCCACGGGGGCGAAGGAGCGCGGAATCAGGACGAGCGCCGCGGCGGTCAACAGCGCGG
Source organism: uncultured Planctomycetota bacterium (assembly GCA_903901045.1). Taxonomy (GTDB): domain Bacteria; phylum Planctomycetota; class Brocadiia; order CAIUPP01; family CAIUPP01; genus CAIUPP01. Next base: position 16,440 of record CAIUPP010000118.1, on the reverse strand, counting down.
CGGAAAAGGCCAGCAGGAGCAGCGGATAGACCACGTTGGTCAGGAGCGCGCGGCGGAAAGAGATGTTCATGCGCACGTTGCGGCTGAGGTTCAGCAGCACCTCGGAGAGATTGCCCGCCGCCGCGCCTGCCTTGAGCAGCCGGCCGTAGAAGGGGGGGAAGGCCGTCCCTTCCGCCTCGATGGCCTGTGCCAGCGGCATCCCCTGCTCCAGGCGCGAGGCAGTGGCCTCGACGCTGCGGCGGAACCGCCCGCCCCGGCTGGCGAAGCAGAGCCGGCGCAGTCCGTCGGGCAGCGGCATCTGCCGGCGCAGCGCGTCGCCGAGCATTTCATTGAACCGCGCGAAATCCTCGGGCGGAATCGCCGCCGGGGTGCGCGCCGCGCGGCGAAGGTCCGTGCGCAGGACGCGCCCGCCTGCGGCCCGGATCTCCGCTTCCAACCGCGAAGCATCCTGGCCGGGCGGCACTTCCTTGCGCAGTGGCGCGCCGGTGGCGTCCGTGCCGATCAGTTCCATCGAAATGTCCGCGTCCTTTGCCATGGTGCGTCCCAGTAACTACGGGCAAACCGTGTAGCGCGGGTTATCAAACCCGCGATCATTGCTCGTCTCTTCCGCCAGGGCGCAGCATGCTGCGCCCCTACAACGGCAACGGCCCCGCGCTACATGAGAATTGCGTCTACCATCCCGTCAGGCCGTAAACGATCTTGAGTAACGGGGTGAAGACCCCCAGAACGATCAATGCGACTGCGACGCCCACCCCCATAATCGCCAGCGCAGGCAGCAACTGGCTGACCATCGCGGCGGTCCAACTGGTCTGGACGGAGTAATCTTCGCCCAGACGCGTCAGCGCGCGCGACAACTCCTCCGATCCTGCCAGGCCGCGCGCGAACCAGGCGGCGCGCGGGTCCACCTTCGCCTGGTCCAGCGCCTCCGCCAGTGTCGAGCCCTGCCCGGCCTTCTCGGCGGCAAGCTGGATGCGGTCGCGCAGCCAGGGGTGGATCGTCCCGGAGGCGATGGTTTGCAGCGCGTGGGGAGCGGGGACCCCGGCGCGCACGAGCATCGCCAATTCGTAGCAGAACTCCCCCAGCGCGGCGCGGCGCATGTTCCCGCCGATGCCGGGGAGGAAAGAACCGAGCCGCAGAACCAGATCGCTGATATGTCCGCGCGCGCGCTGGAGCGGTCGGTGCAGCGCCGGGAGAAAGAGCAGCAGGACGAAGAAGAGCATCAGGACGAAGCCGATGAAGGGCAGTATCCGCCAGAGCAGCCCCAAGTGGTTCAGCATAAGGATGCTCGGCGCCTGGACGTCGAGTTCCTCAAACATCTTGCGGAACTTGGGAAGAATCTGCCAGAAAATAAGCGCCACGACACCGCTGGTGAGGATGATGACCAGCATCGGATAGAGGAAGCCTGCGAAGAGAAGGCTGCGCGCTTCGGCGCTGCGGCGGCGCTCCTGCGTGACCAGACGGAGCGCTTCGACGAGGTTGCCGCTGCTCTCTCCGATGCGCAGGATCTCCGCCTCCGCCGGGCTGATGAGCCGACGCGGCGGGATGGGGCCTGCGGGGTTCTCGGCGGTGGTGAGCGACAACGCATCTCCCAGCGGCACGCCGGCGTTCAGGCTGCGGGCGATGAGCGACACGTCGTGCCGGGAGTTCGCCCACATCCGCGTGGCGCACTCCCCCAGCCCGCGTCCCAGCGGGAGCTCCATCCGCGCCAGCGCGTACAGGTGCTCCAGCAGGAAGACCCCGAGCAGCCTGCGGCGCGCGCCGACAATGGTGTCCACCAGCAGCGTCAGCCCCAGCCCCCAGACGAGGGTCACCAGGAACGCGGCCAGCAGGGCCAGAAGCAGCGCTGCCGTCATCGTGATCCCACCGCTGGCTGAGTGGTGAATCACCGCCGCCGAAACGCTGCCGCCGCCGTCGAAACTCAACATGAGGTCGCTATCCTATAGACCAGAATATTTTGGTAAACGGGAGAAACAGCGCAACCAGAGCCAGCCCGATCACTTGGTATACCACCAGGGGGAAGTACAACCTCAACACGGCGCTCACGACTACGGATCGTGTCTGCGCCTGGCGGCGGTAGAGTTCCTCGGCCATCGGCCAGATTCGGGCATGGCCGCCGGAGGCGGAAGCCGCGCCCGCGCTCCAGGTGAGCATGGGGGGGAAGAAGAAATGCTCGGTGGCCATCACCTGCTCCAGCGGCTCGCCCGCCTCAAGTCGGAGAGCCATCCGGTCGGCCATCTTCTGCACGATGCGGTTGCCGGACGCGCGGCCGATAATCCGCACCGCCTCCGGCTCCGGCACCCCTGCACTGAACAGCAGCCCCGCCATCCGGCACCAGCGCGCCAGCAGCATCCGGTGGATCAGCCGGCCGATGACGGGGACCTTCAGCCGCATTCCGTCCAGTGCGACCGGGATGGTGAACGGCATAACATAGAGAACCATCAACACGAGCGCAGGGAAGATCAGGAGTACTCCGATTTCAACCTGCGCGATAGTTGGCATCAAGAGGGTCAGGGTCGGCAGGCAGACATCCAATTCCACGAACATCCGATAGAACATCGGGAACACCACCACCCGCATGTATACGAGAAGCCCCAACGCGAACAGGGCGAGGATGCAGGGATAGAGGATGGCGTAGGTGATGTTGTAGCGCAGCGTGTCCACCATGCGGGCATCCTGCGCGAGGGAGTCGAGCACTTCGGAGAGCCTGCCGGTGCGTTCGCCTGCGGCGAGGATTTCCGCGGTGCCGGGAGGGAATCGCCGCCCCTGCTCCGCCACCGCCTGGGAAAGAGGCTTGCCGGAGTTCACCGCCGCGGCGAGCTGCTGCGCCAGCCGCGCCCGCGGGCCCTCAAAGGCGCGCTGCGAAAGTTTGTCCAGAGCCCCCGGGACCGACTTCTCCTGGCGGACCGCCAGGCTCAGTTCCGCCCAGAGCCATTCCAGGTTCGACTTTGAGAGACGAAACATCACGCCCTCCCCTATGACTCGCTATGTAACTGTAGGCGCGCGCACGGAGTATGTCAAGGGACCGCTTGGGGCAAATTCTCGGCTTCGTGCGGAACGCCGGCGAGGTCCTCAGCGCACGGTGTGAAATTCCCGCCCGGTTCCGCTATGCTATTGCCGCCGGTGGACATTTCCGACGGACCTGTTCTTGTTCATGAGGATATGCCGAACCATGAGTGCACCGAAAGCCGCCTGGACGCCGATCCCCGCCCATCGCTCCCGCCAGACCTTGCGCGAACGCTGGATGCGCGCGATGTCGTTTCAGAAGCCGGACCGGCTGCCGCTGATGGAATTCGGCTACTGGGCTGAGACCCTTCCCGCCTGGCATGAGCAGGGGCTGCCGCGCAGCGTCATATATGAAAGGGACGCCTACGCCTACTTCGGCATCGAGGATTGGCTCCGGGCGTACGTCAATCCGGGGGTGCACCCGGCATTCGAGACGGAGGTGCTGGAGACGGGGCCGGACTATACCATCGTGCGCGATGGCGACCGCGCCATCCGCAAGGAGCGCCGCGAAGGGACCCGCAGCATTCCGCACTACCTCGAGTACGGCATCAAGAACCGCGAGGATTGGAACATCATCAAGGAGCGGCTCAACCCCGAGACGCCGGGCCGCTACCCCGAGGACTGGGCGCAGCGCGTCGAAGAATATCGCACCCGCGAGGCCCCGCTGTGCATCACCATCGGCAGTATGCTCGGCATGCCGCGCAACTGGATCGGCTTCGAGAACATCGGCTTGATGGCGTACGACGACCCGGCCTTGCTCGAAGAGATCGTCGAAACCTGCTGCGTCTGCGTCTGCGAGACGATCAAGCCGGCGCTGGAGCAGGTGCAGTTCGACTTCGGCGCGGGCTGGGAGGATGTCTGCTTCAAGAACGGGCCGATCATCAGCCCGAAAATGTTCGAGAAACTGGTCGTTCCGCGCTACAAGCGGATCACGGATCTGCTCCATGCGCACGGGGTCAACATCATCTGGACCGATTGCGACGGGAACATCATGCCGATCCTGGACCAGTTCCTGGATGGCGGCATCAATTGCATGTTCCCGCTGGAAGTTGCCGGCGGGAGCGACCCGGTGGCGATCCGCCAGAAGTACGGCCGGCGCGTGCTGCTGCACGGCGGGATGGACAAGATGCCGCTGCGCGAGGGCCCCAAGGCCATCGAGCGCGAGATGCTGCGCCTCAAGCCGCTGGTGGAGGAGGGCGGGTTCATTCCGCACGTGGACCATCGCTGCCCCGCCGACGTCTCGCTGGCGAACTACAAGTTCTACCTGAAACTCAAGCGCGAGATGTTCAACGCCGGGGATCTGACGCCGCACTATAAAGAGTGAGGCGCTGAAAGAGGCTTTGCAGCGGCCGGCCACTTGATTCCCATCGGCGGACGAGTATGATACAGGTGGAATTCCTGCCGGGGAGAGGCGCATGCTGCCGCTGAACGTTATCGGGCCGGTCATTGTGACGGCGGTGAACCTGCCGCTGGGAGCGTGGGCGCTGGCGCGCGGAGCGCGGCAGCCCGCCTACCGGCTATTTGCGCTCTTCGCCCTGAGCCTGCTGCTCTGGAACCTTGGGGAGCGGTTCCCTCACAGCCGTGGGGAGCCGGCCATCTGGCTGCGCCTGGCCTTCCTGGGAATGTCCCTCGCGCCGGCCGCCTTCCTGTCGCTGGCGCTCTCCGCGCTCGACCCGGCGCCGAGCGGCCGTTACGGACGTCTCTTTCTCTTCATCCCGGCCCTGCTGGTCGGGCTGCTGACCAAGGTGGGCGCCCAGGACATGACGCGCCACGCGCTGCGGCGCGGCTTCTACAACGTCACCCACGACGCCGCCGTCATCTTCGTCCTGTTCGCGGCGCTGTACGTCGGCGCGGCGCTGGTCGTCTCCTACGTTGCCGCGCGCCGGCGCGAGGAGGATGGCTGGGTCTTCCGCCTCGTGATGCTCCCGCTGGCGGCGGGCCTCCTGCTGGTGCTGGGAGCCGCCTGGCTGCGGCGCGAAACCACCCCCACGCTGGTCTTCTGGACGATGGCCATGGCGCAGGTCGCCATGTACCTGATGCTCCGGTTCAAGATGGTCACGCTGGAGGTGCGGCAGACGCGCGGCGCCGTTGCCGCCTTCAGCGCGTTCGTGGTCGTCGCCTGCGTTCTGCTGCTGGCGGGGCTCTCCTCGCTGCTGTTCGAGGGGCCGCTGAGCCAGGAAATCGGCCTGGTGCTGGTGATCACCCTCGGCGCGCTGCTGGTCTTGTATGCCGCCGTCCTGCCGAAGCTTGAGGAACTGGCGCACTTCCTGTTCAAACGCAAGTGAGCGGGGCGCTTTCCGCGCGCAGGCGATACACTTCCCAACGCACAGGTACGGTTGACCCATCCCTGCCCAGTTGTTATAGTTTTGTTGTCGCGCCGAATCCCGCCATGGCGGGAGCGGGGGAACCAATTCTCCGGGGCGTATCGCTACCAAGCGAAGGGCAACTTCTTCGGCCCGAGCCCGTCAGCTAACCTCGCAGGCGTCGAAGGAGAGACCCTTCCGAACAGGTCGAAGGCCGACTCTCCCACAAGCGACCGCTCGGAGCCTGCTCATGGGCAACGCCAATTTGCCTGACCCATCCCACACGCCGGTCCCTCCGCCAGAGGAATGTCCCTCGATGTTCGGCCGCGCCAAGCGCCTGGTCTTCGGCAAGCGCCACGACCTGACCGACTCCCGCGTTTTCAGCCATCTCTCGGTCTTTGCGTTTCTGGCCTGGGTGGGGCTGGGGGCCGACGGCCTCTCCTCCTCCTCCTATGGTCCTGAAGAAGCTTACCGCACGCTGGGGGAGCATACGTACCTGGCCGTTCCGCTGGCCCTGCTGGTGATGGCCACGGTGTTCATCATTTCGGCCTGCTACAGCCGGATCATCGAGCGGTTTCCGCACGGCGGCGGCGGGTACCTGGTTGCCACGGCGCTGCTGGGGGAGCGTGCGGGTGTGGTCTCCGGGTCGGCGCTGCTGGTGGACTACATCCTGACGATTACGGTCTCCATCGCGGCGGCGGGGGATGCGCTTTTCAGTTTCATGCCCCCCGGCTGGCAGGGGACTAAACTTCCCGTGGAAGCGGGCCTGATCCTCGGTCTCATCACCATCAATATCCGCGGAGTGAAGGAGTCCATCCTCATTCTGCTGCCGGTGTTCCTGTTGTTCCTGGCGACGCATGCCGTGCTGGTGATCGGGGGCGTGCTGGCGTGCGCGCCGGCGCTGCCGAGCGTCACCACGCAGGTGACCGGCGGCTTCCACTCCGGCCTGGCCACGCTGGGACTCGGCGGCATGTTCTTCCTCTTCATCCATGCATACTCGCTGGGGGGCGGCACGTACACCGGGATCGAGGCCGTCTCCAACGGCCTGCCGATCATGCGCGAGCCGCGCGTTCAGACCGCCCAGCGCACGATGATCTACATGGCGCTCTCGCTGGCCATCACGGCCTCCGGCCTGCTCTTCTGCTACCTGCTCTTCCGGGTGCAGATTTCGCCGGACAAGACGCTCAACGCCGTCCTGGCCGAGCGGGTGATGGGCGGCCTGCCGTTCGGCGGCCTGCTGGTGATCCTGACGCTGTTCTCCGAGGGGGCGCTGCTCGTGGTCGCGGCGCAGGCCGGGTTCATCGACGGTCCGCGCGTGCTCGCCAACATGGCGATCGACTCCTGGATGCCGCGCCGTTTCGCGACGCTCTCGGAGCGGTTGACCACGCGCGACGGCGTGCTGCTCATGGGGCTCGCGGCCATGGCCACCCTCCTGTACTCGCACGGCGACGTGCGCCGCCTCGTGGTGATGTACAGCATCAACGTCTTCCTCACGTTCTCGCTCTCCATGCTCTCCATGTCGCGCTGGCATTTCGGGCAGCGCCGGACGGGCAAGCCCTGGAAGCGGCGCTTCCTGCTCTTCGTCGTCGGCCTGCTGTTCTGCGCCACGATTCTTGCGCTGACCACCGTGGAGAAATTCACCGAGGGGGGCTGGCTCACGCTGCTGGTTACGGCGCTGCTGGTCGCCCTCTGTTTCATCGTGCGGCATCACTATGCCGCCATGAACGCGCGGCTCGCCAAGCTGTTCCAGAGCCTGGTGGACATGCCGCAGGCGGTGGTCGGGCCTCCGCCTCCGCTGGACCGGGAGAAGCCGACCGCCGTGGTGATGGTCGGCGGCTATTCCGGGCTGGGCATCCACTCCACGCTGACCTTGATGCGCATGTTCCCGGGGCAGTTCAAGAACATCGTCTTCGTCTCGGCGGGGGTGGTGGACTCCGCGGCGCTGAGGGAAGAGGACCCGCTGGCCCGGCTGCGCAAGGCGACGGAAGAGAACCTGGCGCGGTATGTGAAGCTGGCGAACGACCAGGGCTTTGCCTCCACGTACCGGATGACGTTCGGCACGGACGTGATCTCGGAGTTGGAGCAGCTTTGCCTGAGCGTGGGCCGGGAGTTCCATCCGGCCACCTTCTTCGCCGGGCAGCTGGTCTTCCAGCGCGAGCGCTGGTACCAGCCGATCCTGCATAACGAGACCGCTTTCGCGGTGCAGAAGCGTCTGCACTTCGCCGGGCATACGATGGTCATCCTGCCTGCCCGGGTGCCGTAAACTTTCCGTATCAGACTGTTACGGGCCAAAAAGAAGGGGCCGGCAGATGCCGGCCCCTTCGCGCTCACAAGTAACCTCTCCTACTTCGCGACCCCGGGCTCCTGAACGTTGCCGATGGTGTATGGCCGCATCATTTCGTTGTCCTCATGGGACAGGATGTGGCAGTGCCAGACGAACAGGCCGGGGATGTCGAACTTCGCGCGGACGCGCGTGATCCAGCCGGGCAAAGCGATCACGGTGTCCTTGAATCCCGTCTCCCACGGCGCCGGAAGCACGACTGCGCCGCCGCCCATGGGCTGACGGTTCACCACCTGGAACTGAACCACGTGGACGTGGATGGGATGCGCGTCGGCGGTGAAGTTGTAGAACTCCCAGACTTCCGTGGCGCCCAAAGCCGGGTTCTCCGTGACGGGCGCTCCCCACATCAGCGGGGTCGGAACCGGCGTGCCGAACTGGTCAAACGTGAGCGTGCCCAGCCGGGACTGGACGGGGCCGAACGGGACCGTGCTTTCGGGGTTGAACTCGACGGCGCCGGTCTCAGGATCGACCTCGATGAACACGTTCGAGGAGTCCAGCTCGTTCAGCGAGAGGGTGCGCGTGCTCCCTTCCGCGCCGATGGGCTTGATCTTCGGCAGCTTCAGCCGCTCCGGCGGCGTGCTCTTGTCCTTGGAGGCCAGCGGGGAGACGACGAACTTCATCACCTGGCCGCTGGTGCCCGGGTCCGCATACGGGAAGTTGACCCCTGCCACTCCGCCCTGGAAGGGGAAGTCCGGTCCTTCATTGACCAGGTAGAACGCCGTGCCGACGGGCTGGTCGGTGAAATCCAGGATCACGTCGTAGCGCTCAGCCGGAGCGATGATCAATTGGTTCGTCTGCACCGGCTTGGGCAGGAAGCCGCCATCGGAGCCGATGATCCAGAAGGGCAGCGCCGGGGCCGCGGGCCGGGCGGTCGGGTCGCCGGTGGTGAGCTTCAGGATGAACGTGCGCGAGTCTGCTCCGTCCAGGAAGCGGAGGCGGTAACGGCGCGGCTCCACCTGAAGGACCGGCCAGGTCCTGCCGTTGACCACCACGGTATTGCCGAAGAATTCCGGGTTCCAGATAGGGGCGACATCGCTGGGGGTTCCGCCAACCGCCGGGGCCGGGGTGAAGGGGATCTCCAATTGATCCACCGTCAACCCCTCGAAGAATGCGCGGTTATCCGGGTAGAACAGCGAGGCGTCCGCGTTGAAAGAGCGGTCCTGCAGCACGAGCGGGATTTCGTAATAGCTCTTGCCGGGCTGGTCGCCGGCCGCCGGGGCCGGGCCGGGCAGCTTGTTGCCGCTCAGGTCCGTATTGCCGCCGCGCAGCAGGTAGAAGCCCGCGAGGCCGGAATACACATTCACGCGCGTCATGCCCAGGGCGTGATCGTGGTACCACAGCGCCGTGGCGCGCTGGTCGTTGGGGTACTCGAACACGGCGGTGCCGGTCGTCCAGAGGTCCCCCAGAGGAGAGGTCTCAATGTTGAGGTCATAATAGGTGCCGGTCGTGGAGTAACCCTCGGGAATGTTGTTTGCGGCGGGCAGGTACCATGCTTCCGGGAAGCCATCGCTCTCCTGAGTCGTGTGCGCTCCGTGCAGATGGGTGATGATCGGCACGGGGCCCGTGTAGGGGGCCTGGTCGGTGCCGAAGTCATCGCGCGGCCCGGGGGGATTGGCCCAGTGCAGCGTCTGGTCAATCGGCAGGAGCGGCGGCAGGTAATTGCCCGTCACGGGGTCCTTCAGGTCGTTGATCCACCGCACGCGCACCCGTTGATCGACCTTGGCTTCGATGGTCGCTCCGGGATAGCTGAAGGTGGTGGAATCGCTGATGGCGCCGTAGCCGAACACCGTGGTGAGGCCCAGAGGCGCGCCCATTGTGTTGGTGACGGGGAGGACCTGCTGCTGGAACCGCCGCACGGCGATCTCGTAGTAGTCCACAAGCTCCTTCTTCCCCTCCTTGAGGGTCATCGTCTTGGGCATGGCGGGGGGAATCAACAGAGGCGTGACATACTTCGGAATCGTGTTGGGGTCCAGCGAGCCGCCGGGCACGGGCTGGGCCCGCGCGTCGAGCGACGCTCCGGCCACCAGGGCCAACGCGGCGAAGATTCCCAACGCTCCCGAGGCGAGCCGCCCCCTGTCCGAGCGCTTCCAACCGACTCGTGCGACGGCGCTTGCCGACAATACTCCTGCACTCACGGTAGTCTCCTTTCACCGTAGCGGGTCCTGGTGAGGCCGCGTGAAGCCGGTTTCCGCCGGCCCCCGTCCCGCGCGGCCTTGTGTCAGGTAATTGTGCCAGCCGATGCCATGGCGTGGCACTCGGGCGGACTTCCGTATTTGCCGTAGGTGAATGCGCCTAATGGAAAGTAGTTATGCCGCATCTCGTTGAACGTCGGCCGGGCATGCGTTCCTCCATGCGGCTCCGCGCCTGCGGAATCGAGCGTTCCGAATTCCGATATCTTCGCTGAAAAATTCTTGTTTGCCCCGGTATCGAGTTCTATACTCAGGTTGGAGCGGGAGGTGGGCCTCCCGCCGGAGAACTCAGTTGGGGCGCGGAGAAAGGATGTGGGCCATGGAAGAGACCATCACGAAAGCGGAGGCAAGCGAGCTGCGTGAGAAGCTCTGCGCGTTGAAGAAGGATTTCGGTGACGTGGCGAAATGCGCCAAGGACCGCGTGGTCACCGGCACGACCGACTGGTGTAAGGAGCATCCGGTCGCCAGCATCGCGATCGTTGCGGCGGTGGCCGCGAGCATCGGCCTGGCGGTGGGACTCATGATCGGCCGCAACAACAAGGGCTGACAGGTCAGGGTGAGTTCTGGAAAGGAACAGCATGTCGGAACCGGAGACGCCGCCCCCCACGGACAGCGCATTGGGGCATCTTAAGCAGTCCTGGGTGCACGCCGAGAACCTTTTCCGCTGCTACATGGAAAAGGCCGGCGACGAACTTCATCGGCGTCTCCGGGCCGCCGTGCAGGCGGTGCTTTATCCCCTGCTGGCGGGGGTTCTCGGGCTGGTGGGGGTGGTGGTGGTGGCCTCGGGATTCTCGGACTTTCTTCAGTCGCGCATCCCTGTGCCGGGCGCGGGGAACATGATCGTCGGGGCGGTTTTGGTGGCGGTGGCGCTGACGGTGCTTCTCGTTCATCACCGTTGCGGAAGGAGATGAACGATGCGGCAGGTTGAAAACGGGCCCTCCGGCAGCATCGCCGCCGAGCATCTGGACAAGATGTTCGCCGAACTGGATTGCGCCGCGCGGATCGTGCGCGACAACTGCGACCCGGCGCGCCTGGCCGCGCGGCATCCGCTGGGGGCCGCGGCGCTCGCCATGGGCCTCGGGTTCTTTGCGGCGCGCCAACTGAGCAAGAAGATGCCCGAACAGGAGGCGCCGGCGGCGGAGCCTCAGGCCTCGCGCGGCGGCATTCCCTGGGGGACGCTCCTGCAGGTCGCGCTGAGCGTAGCGCCTCTGCTGATGCCGAAACCGCCGCAGCCGGCGGAACCCGCCCCCTGCGCTCAGCCCGCTGAGGATGCATCATGAACGGCTGAAGAGCGCACTCTGCCGCGCGCTCAGTACTCGTAAACCTTCGATCCGATGTGCAGGCTGACCAGCGCGGCGTGGCCGGAACTGTCCACGCGCACTTCGACGCGCGTCTCGTTGCGGTGTTTCCTGAGCGCCTCTTCGATCTCCTGCCCCTTCCCTTCGGGGATATAGTACCGCTCGATCCCGTACAACGCGCCATTCCACGTCCTGGTCCCCTGGATGAAGACCCCTTTGCTCGCCGCATCGGCGGCCGGCTTCTTCTTGTCCACCCGCGTTGCCTGCCAGGCGCCGTCAGACCCTTCCGTGAGGAAGATGTACACCGGTCCCTCCACTCCCTCGTTGGAGTATCCGGGCACCTTGCTCAAGTTGCCGATTTCGTACCGGAGCGTCACGTAGTAGCCGGCCATGATATCGTATGGATCCACCGGGGCGGTCTTCAGAAAAATGGTGCGCCCGGTCATCAGCGTGTGTATGCGCGAGGCGGGAACGACGGCAAGGATGGCCGTTTGCACAAGAACCGCCAGCAGGAAGAGCCAGTGTTTGCGGGTCATGCCGGGCCTCCTTCCGTGCTGCGGAGCGCGCGCGCCGCGCGCCGGACGCGCAGGTAGCCCTCGAACTTGATTCCGCCGTAAATGACCCCCGCGCCGCAGGCCAGGAATGCGACCGCCTTCAGCATCAGCCCGGTCCGGTACTCCAAGAAACGGCTCAGGATCAGCAGGGCGAAGAACGCCGCGCCGAGCCAGAAGAGACTGCGCCGCTCGGCGGCCACGCCGCTCCAGATCAGCCCCACCCCCAGCGCGAGGCAGGCGAGGTTGGCCAGGAAGACCGTCGCCATCTGCCCCGTCCAACCGCTCACGGCCAGCAGAAACAGCGCCATGCCCGCCATGAGCGGGAGGCTGTACCGGCGCAGCACAGGGTCGCGCCAGCTCTCCATCGCCGAGAGAATCGCAAAGCTCAGGCCGGCCATCGCGACAACGCAGAACGCCCCGACGATCAGGAAGAGATCGGCCTGATCTCCGTAGTGACGCCAGATTTCGCGGGTGAGGGAGTGCGCCATTTCGCCGAAGGAAAGGAGGTAGGCGAAGGTGGCCAGCGCGATCCCCCCGAGCCAAAGCGAGACGACGCCGATCTCGGGCAGCGGATGGACCACGCGATGCCATGCGCCGTACGCCGTGAGCAGCAGCGCAAGGGCCGCGCCGCCGAGCATCCATCCCTGGAAGGAATCCGTTGCCGCGCCCACGTCCATCAGGAACGAAATGGAGACCGCCAGCGCCAGCAGCAGGTACGTGAAGCCCGCCTTGCGCCAGTAGATGAAGGGCAGGCCGCATGCGGCAATGAGCGGGGGATAGAGGCTGAGCGCGTGCTCGAAGTGGTAATCGCTCTTCCATCCGCAGTACCAGATGAAGGAGGTGGCGATGGCGATGACGGCGTTCGGCGCGCTGCCGAGCGCGTAGGCGACCGCCGCCGCGCCGAGGCTCCAGGCGAGGAACCCGTTATAGTAGTGGCTCTCGATGTGGAAGATCTGCGCCATGAGGCCGATGTTCGCGCCGAAGATGAGCGTGCCCAGGATCACCAGCGCATGGCCGAGCTTCGGCTTGCTCCCGCGCACGCGCCAGAGCCAGTAGCCGCTTCCGTGCGCGCCGATCATGGCCGCAAGAAGAAGGGCGACCTTGGCCGGTTTGGGAATGAAGGTCCAGTGCGCCGCGATGAAGCTGATGACGCCCCCGGCGATCAGCAGCGCGCCGATCGTGTAGATCACCGTCATCAGCAGCGACGTCCCCTCCGCTGCGAGCTCGCCCAGGGCGTAGCGCCGCTCCAGCGTTTTGGCCTGGTCGTCGCTGACGATCCCCTCCGCGCGCCAGAGGCGCAACTCCTCCTGAAGCGCGCTGCGAAAACGGCGTGTCGCCTTCCGTTCCGTCCCCATAACCCTCCATCCCATGCTGAACCGGTCCAACGCAACTGACGGAGAGAAGTATAGCAAAATGGAAGCGCGGCGGCAGTGTTCGCGCGCCCGTTCTTGCGCACTTCAGCGCCCTCTGATACATTGAGCAGAATCACTTGAGCTATAGGAAGGCAAAACTTTGTCCCGTTTTCCCGACGTGATGAAACTTCGTATTCTCTGTTATCCGGACCCCCGGCTGCGCGACCACGCCGGCGATCTCAAGGATACCGGCAGCCTCGTCAAGGAAATCACCCTGCGCATGGCGGAACTCATGGGGGAGGCCGGCGGGGTGGGGCTGGCGGCCACGCAGGTCGGCTGGCCTTACCGCTTCGTCGTGCTGAACACCACCGGCGAGCCGGGGAAGATCGAGGCGTACCTGAATCCGGAAATAATCGCCCGGGAGGGGAAGGTGGTTGCCGAGGAGGGCTGCCTGAGCCTGCCGGGCCTGTGGGCCAAGGTGCGCCGCGCCGAGCGCGTGCGCGTGCGCGCGACCCGCGCGGATGGCGAAGTGGTGGAGTTCGACGCCGAGGGGCTCGCCGCGCGCGCCTGGCAGCATGAGATTGACCATCTGGAGGGGGGGCTCTTCGTGGACCGCGTCGGCGCCGCCGCGAAGATTCTTCTGCGGCCGCGCCTGCACAGTCTGGAAAAAGAGTACAAGTTGCTCCTGCCCTCCGACGAGGCGAAGAAGAAGAAATGAACGTCGCTTTTGCGGGCACACCGGAATTCGCCGTTCCCACGCTCGAAGCCATCCTTGCCAGTCGGCACCGCGTCGTCCTGGTGGTCACTCAGCCGGACCGCCCCGTCGGGCGCAGCAGCCGCCCGGCGCCGCCCCCGGTGAAGCAGGCGGCTCTGGAGCATGGCGTGCCGGTCATCCAGCCGGAGAGCATCAACCGGCGCGAAGCGCTGGTGAGCCTGGAGGAAGCCGCCCCGGACGTCCTGCTCGTGGTTGCCTACGGCAAGATACTCACCCGGCGCGTGATCGACTTCGCGGAGCACGGAACGATCAACATTCACGCCTCCCTCCTGCCGAAGTACCGCGGCGCGGCGCCCATCTCGCGCGCCATCTTTCACGGCGAGCGAGAAACCGGAGTCACCCTCCAGCGCGTGGCGCTTGGGGTGGACACCGGGCCGGTCCTGATGCAGCGCTCGCTGGAGATCGGGGCGGAGGAGGATGCCGGGCAACTGAACCAGCGGCTGGCGGCGCTGGCGGCGGAGATCATCGTGCCCGGCCTGGACGCCATCGAGGAACATCGCGTGACGGATACCCCCCAGGATGAATCGCAAGTGACCTACGCCTCCAAGCTGGCCAAGTCCGACGGGCTGATTCCCTGGGAGCGCGATGCCGCGGCGGTGCATAACCTTCTGCGCGCCATGACCCCCTGGCCCGGAGCATTCACCTTCCATCATCGGGCCGGGGGAGAACCAAGGTCGGGCGGCCGGCGCGTGATCATTCTTTCCGCGCGGATCGCCGAATGTCCGCCGGGCGCCGCCGCGCCGGGCACGATTCTCAGCGCCGGTTCGGAGCCGCGGGTCGCCTGCGGGCGCGGCTGCGTGAGACTGCTCCAGGTGAAGCCGGAAGGCTCGCGGCCCATGGAAGCCGCCGCCTGGGTGCGCGGCCATTCCATCAAACCGGGAGATCAATTCCGTGGCGAGACGTGACCTGACGCGCCATTCCGCGCACTCCTATTCCCAGAACCCGCGCCGCCATGCACTGGAAGTGGTCAGCGAGGCGCTCTCCCCCACGGGGCGCGGCTTCGCGCAGGAGTTGCTCGAAGAGCGGCTGGAATGCGCCCGCCTCAGCCCCGAGGACCGGCGGCTCACGGCGGAGCTCTCCTTCGGCGTCATCCGGCGTCTGCGAACGCTGGATGCCATCCTCGCCGCGTACGCGCAACGGACTCAGCTGGACCCCTCCGTGCGGCAGGTGCTGCGGCTCGGGTTGTACCAGTTGATCTTCATGGAGCGCATCCCGGCGCATGCCGCGGTGGACGAATCGGTCCGCCTCGCGCGCGTCACCGGCAAGCGCACCGCCACCGGTTTCGTGAACGCCATCCTGCGCACGGCGGCCCGCGAGGCGGTCTTCTCGCCTCTTCCCGACGCCGCGCAACCGCGCCGCTCCTTCGCCATCACCGACGCGCGCGCCGTCACCTTCGCGCGCGACATCCTGCCGGAGCCGTTCGAAACCCGCGCCACCGAACCCGGCGAAGAGCTGAACAAGCCTTTGCAAGTGGGGCCGCCGACGAGCGCGGACTGGCTCGCGGCCGTCCACTCGCTCCCCACGGCGCTGGTGCGGCGTTGGATCGAGCGCTACGGAGTGGAACGCGCGCGGGGCGTGTGCGCCACGGTCAACGACATCCCGCCCACCTTCGCGCGCCCCAACAGCACGAAGGTCACTCTCGAACAACTCCGGAACAGGCTGAAAGAGGAGGGGGTCGAGGCCGCGCCTTCTCCCTCGGGGCGCACCCTGCGCCTGCCGCCGCACGTTCAAGTGGCCAAACTCAAATGCTTTGCGGAAGGGCTCTTCCAGGTGCAGGACGATTCCAGCGCCGCCATTGCGGAATTCATCGGCGTCGCGCCGGAGATGCAGGTGCTCGACCTGTGTGCCGCGCCGGGGGGGAAGAGCTGCGCCATGGCGGAGCGGATGCAGCGGCGCGGGCAGATCATCGCCGTGGACTCCTCGGCCAAGCGGTTGACGCGCGTGACGGAGAATATGCAGCGGCTGGACTTGCCGATCATCGCCAGCGTGGAGGGGGATGGCGCGGAGTTCGCCCGGCTGAATGCAGGGAAGTTCGACCGCGTGCTTCTAGACGCTCCCTGCTCCAACACCGGCGTCCTGCGCCGGCGCGTCGAGGCGCGTTGGCGTTTCTCTGCGGAATCGCTGGCGGAACTGGTCGCCATCCAGCGCCGGCTGCTGGATGCGGCGCTGCAGGCCGTCAAGGCGGGCGGCGCGCTGGTCTACAGCACGTGCAGCCTGGAAGCGGAGGAGAACACCGGGCTGGTTTCCGCCCTCCTGGCCGAGCGCCCCGCCTTCCGCCTCGAAGAGGAGCGGCAGCTATTCCCCTCCCGCGACGGGGGAGATGGGCTTTACATGGCGCGGATCGTCCGGAACGGCTGAGAAGAATGCCGGGAACGGATGATTTGCGATTGGCGATTGGCGAATAGCGAATTGCGAATTAGCGGGCACAACGACAAGCGCACTCCGCTGAGTTCTGCAATCTGTAATCAGGCGCTGGTTTCGCGACTAGAACCGGTTTCATAACTGCCTCAAGGTGATGATGAGGCAAGCGACATGAAAGAATCCACTATAGATCGTCAGGGTGCGGTCCCAACGAACGACCAAACGGCGAAAGTTGTTGAGCCAGGAGAACGTGCGCTCGACTTT
>CAIUPP010000117.1 GCA_903901045.1 uncultured Planctomycetota bacterium | reverse complement strand
CCCCCCCCCCCCCCCCCCCCCCCCCCCCCCCCCCCCCCCCCCCCCCCCCCCCCCCCCCCCCCCCCCCTTTCCGTCCGGACTACTGGCGGCGTGCATTGAAAGGAGCCAGCGAATGAAGCGTCTTACCAGGTCCTTGTGGCTGGGAAGCGGCCTGCTGGTTCTCTCGCTGGGAATCTACTTCCTTCAAGTCGCCCTCTTCCGCCGCAGCGAAGATACGGAATTCTACCTCCTCCAGGACCTCGCCTTCCTGCCCATCCAGGTGCTGCTGGTAACGCTGATCGTCGACGGCATTCTGACGCGCCGCGAGAAGCAGTCGATGCTTCACAAAATGAACATGGTCATCGGGGCGTTCTACGCCGAAGCGGGGACGGAACTGCTGAAGCGGCTGAGCGCATTCGACGCCAACGCCGAGGCGATCCGCCCGCGGCTGCGGGTGCAGGGCGACTGGCAGGCGCGGCAGTTCGACGAGGCGGCCGACCTGGCGCGGCAGCATGCGGCCGGGATTCGCTTCTCAGCCGAGGAGATTGAGGCGCTGCGCCGGTTTCTCCTGTCGCGGCGCGACTTCCTCCTGCGTCTGCTGGAAAACCCCAATCTCCTGGAGCACGACAGCTTCACCGACACCCTCTGGGCGGTGTTCCACCTGACTGATGAACTGAGCCATCGCACGGAGTTGAAAGGGTTGCCGGAGTCCGACATGCGGCACCTGGCCGGAGACGTCGAGCGCGCCTACAAGTGCATCGTGGCAGAGTGGCTGTCGTACATGAAACACTTGAAACGAGACTACCCCTACCTCTTCTCGCTCGCCCTGCGCACAAACCCCTTCGACCCCACCGCCCGCGTGGAAGTCGGGTAAGCGGGGCTGTTGAAAGAACCCGTATTGGCTGGCATCCTTTACGAGGCGCAGTCGGATGCGTACTCGGCCACCTGTGCCCTCGCCAGTGTCCCCCCGGCCGAGGCCTGCTGGGCTACATTTCTCAACAGCCCC
Source organism: uncultured Planctomycetota bacterium (assembly GCA_903901045.1). Classification (GTDB taxonomy): domain Bacteria; phylum Planctomycetota; class Brocadiia; order CAIUPP01; family CAIUPP01; genus CAIUPP01. The sequence goes on along the minus strand of CAIUPP010000117.1, from coordinate 8,364 downwards.
AGGCCCCTTGTATAGAGTCCCCTTGCTTGGCCCGCGAACCGGATATAGTCTGGATGAAGGGCATTCCCGCACAACAGGCACAGGGGAGGGTGACATGAGTTCCGTCCGAAAAATCAGCAAGGTCTGGAAGAGCCGGCCGACTCTCGAAGGGGCGGGGGTCCATCTCAAGCGCGCGTTCGGCAACAACGAGGTCCCGCAATTCGACCCGTTCCTGCTGCTCGACGATTTCCATTCGGATAATCCGGCGCACTACCTGAGCGGTTTCCCCTGGCACCCGCACCGGGGCATCGAGACGATCACCTACGTCCTCCACGGCCGCGTCGAGCATGGCGACAGCATGGGGAACAGCGGGGTGATTGCCTCCGGCGACGTGCAATGGATGACCGCGGGCAGCGGCATCATCCACCAGGAGATGCCGAAGGGGGAGAAAGGGGGACTGATGTGGGGGTTCCAGTTGTGGGCGAACCTCCCCGCCTCCCACAAGATGATGCCCCCCCGCTACCGGGGAATCGTAGCCAACCAGATACCGGAGGTCACGCTCAAGGGCGGCGCGAAAGTCAAGATCATCTGCGGCGAGGCGGGAGGCGTCAAGGGACCGGTGCAGGACGTTGTCGTGGAGCCGGAATACCTGGACGTGGCCGTGCCGCCCAAGACCACCTTCACGCGCGCGGTCACGCGGGGGCACACGGTCCTGGCGTACGTCGTCGAGGGGGAGGGGTATTTCGGGCCGGAGCGGAACGCGTACGACTATGAGCAGGTCGGCGCCAATTATTTCGACTTCCCGCGCCGCTGCGTCTGCGCAACGGAAAGCTTGATCCTCTACGGCGATGGGGACGAAGTGGCCGTGACAACGCAGGAGAAGCCCGCGCGTTTCCTGCTCGTATCGGGCAAACCGATCCGCGAGCCGGTCGCCTGGTACGGCCCGATCGTGATGAACAGCCGGGAGGAACTGCGGGTGGCTTTCGAGGAGTACGAAGCGGGGACGTTTATCAAGTAAGGAGCGTTCCCGATATCCGCGGGGCGGGGTGCTGGCCCAACGTTCACCGTTCAACGTCCGATGCTCAACGTCCAACGTTCACGGGACAACGGCCCAAGGGCCGCCGCCCTGGGCATTACTTCGGCTCGTCCGGCGATTCCCCCTCGCGTTCGGGCTCGGGGAAGACCCAGCGGCGGACGTCGCCCGCGACGCCGTTCATGATGAAGCGCTGGGTGCGGATGCGCAGGTACAGAAGGAGGCGGCCCGCGCCCATCTCTTTCATCGCCAGCATCCGGCGGGAGTACACGGTGGAGAGCATCACCGCCACCGCGGCGAGCAGGAAGAGCACGCGGTAATCCAGCGCATGCGCAAAGCCCACGGCCCCGGGCGCTTCCGGAAGCTGCGCGCGCATCACCTTGATCACGACCCCGCCCAGGAAGGCGCCGACGGATATGCCCACGTTGACCACGATGATGTAAACCGCCAGATAGAGCGATTGCCGCTGCTGCGGGACGATCGTGAACAGGCGGCGCATGTTGGCCGCGTCGAAGCCCCCCCAGGCCGCCGCGCCCAGCGCCAGCGCCACGGCAAAGATGATGCCGGCCGCGCAACTGTTGGTGGTCGGCAGCGCCATCAGCAACTGGGCACTGACGACGCCGATGCCGGCGAGCGCGTAAGCCCCCCGGCTGCCGTAGCGGTCCGTCAGCACGCCCCAGGTTTGCGCCGCGGCGCCATACGCCCCCATCACCAGCGGCACCGTCAGCAGCGCCGCAAAGCGCGGCGAGAAGCCCACCGCCGTGATGTACAGCGGCCGGAAGCACACACAGAGGCCGATGCCCGTCCAGGTGAGGAGGCTGAACAGGATCACCCGCCGATACGGCTCGTCGCGCCACAATAGTTTCAGCTCGTGCCAGAGCGGACCCGGTTTCAACGCGGGGGTAGTCTCCATGTCCTTCACCGGGCGGAAACCGACGCCGCGCAGCGCGGCCAGCAGCGCCCCCATGAGGAAGATCACCTGATAGCGCCAGACCGGCGCCTCCTCCCCCAGGAAGAACCCGCACAACACCATGACCACCAGCGCGACGCCCTGGATGACGATGTTCATCCGCCCGATGAGGCCGGTGATCCGGTTATCCGGCAGATTGGCGCGCAACAGAGGGTACCAGGCGGCCCCGAGCGGAACGTTGCTGAGGCAGTAGCCGATCGCCGCCAGGAAGACGGCGATCACCGCCGCCGTGGGGCCCAGCCCGTTGCTTATCTGCGGCGCAAAGATCATCGGCAGAAGCGTCAGGGCGCTGACGAAAAACATCGGGGTAATGATCCCCTTCCCGCCGTGCCGGTCGATGTAGCCCGCCATGAATACCTGCAACAGCGCGGGGGCCTGCACCGCCAGGAAGAGCAACCCGATGAGCATCGGGCTGAAGCCCAGCTTGTCGGCGAACAGCGCCAGGAAGTTCCCCATGACGGCGGCATAGGCGATGGTGCCGCAGGTGGCCGCGATGGTGAGCCCGCGGTACGCGCGCAGATCGAAGCCGGCGTCACCTGCCGGCTTCGGCTCGGCGGGAGAGGGAGAGGCAGCGGGGGCTGGATGGAGTGGCGTGCTCACGGGAGTTGCTCAACTCCCCAGCGCGAGGTGGTCGCGGTGGATCGCCTCGTCGCAAGGGGCCTCGGGCAGAAGCCGACGCACGGCGGCGGTCTTCAGTCCCTGAATCTTCCGCATTTCGTCGGCGCTGTAGTTCACCAGGCCGCGCGCAAACTCCGCCCCCTGGTCGTCCTGCACGGCCACGAGGTCGCCGCGCTCGAACTCGCCCCCCACTTTCACCACGCCGCTGGGGAGAAGGCTCTTGCCTCCCTCGACCAAGGCGCGGCGCGCGCCGGCATCCACGGTCACAGTGCCCTTGGGGCGCGAACCGTGGCGCAGCCAGCGCTTCACCCCGGTCATGCGCGTCCGCGCGGGGAGGAAGAGAGTGCCCAGCTTCTCCGCCTCAAAGAGCCTTTCGAGCACGCGAGGGGTGCGGGCGTTGGCGATGACCATCGCCGCACCCGCTTCCGTGGCGACGTGCGCCGCCTCCAGCTTGCTGTCCATCCCCCCCTTGCCGCCGCGCGAGCGCGACGCGGTCGCCAGGCCGCGCACCTGATCGCTCACCTGCTCGACCAGGGACACCACGCGCCGCTCCGCCTCGGGGGCGTCGGGGTTTTCCAGCAGGCCGTCCACGACCGTCAGGAGGATCAGCATGTCCGCGCCCAGCAGGCTGGTCACCAGCGCGGCGAGGCGGTCGTTGTCGCTGAAGCTGATCCCCGTCAGTTCATCCAGCGAGACGGTGTCGTTCTCGTTGATCACGGGCACCACGCCCATGCGCAGCAGCACCTGGAGCGTATTGGAGGCGTTCAGGTAGCGGCGGCGGTTGTTGAGATCCTCGCGCGTCAGGAGCACCTGGGCGGCGTGCGATCCCCACTTGCGGAAGCACTTGTCATACGCCGCGGTGAGCAGCCCCTGGCCGACCGCCGCGCAGGCCTGCACTTCGGGCAATTGCGTGGGGCGGCGCGCGATTCCCAGCGCGCTCATCCCCGCCCCCACCGCGCCGGAACTCACCAGGATCACCTGCAATCCGCGCTTGCGCAGGGCATGCACCTGCCCGGCGAGGCGCGCCACCGCCGCCTCGTCCAGTCCCCCCTGGTCGTTCGAGAGCGCGGCGGTGCCGATTTTCACAACGACCCGCTTCACGCGCCCGAACAGTTCCTTGCGCTCCATGGTCCCGGCCCTTTCGAATTCCTATTCCGTGAAGGCTATCAGCGAAGAGGAGAACTGTCAAGGCGAAGCGGCGGTCGGTACAGGGCGAACGCATCTAAAAAGCGCCCCAGAATGTGGAGTGCGCCGCCGACGGCGGCGCTTTGGCTATGACGGAGCGCACAACTCACGGGGGTGCACCCTGAGGGCGTCGGACTGCACGCCATCCAAAGCGGCGTCGTTGCCGCCGCACTCCACAAACCATCGCGATCCAGCCCCCTGACGCCACAGACTGCGGCGCTCTTTAGATGCGTTCGCCCGGCGGCCGGCGAGGGATACCAGGAAGCCTTGCGAAGACTCGTTCAGGCCTTCGCGGGGTCCTTCGGTGTGCCTGTGCCCGGCCTCGATGGAGCGGCGGGTCCCACATGCGCCCCATTTTTCCAGAGCAATTTCCATTGGCTACCGCCGCAAAAATAGGCTATTATTAGGCTACCTTTGGGAGGAGGCGCGAGGCCATGCTTACATTGAACGTCCGAAGACTCCGCGCGTCGCACATTCCCGTCAGCACGGGCTGGTTGCTGGGCGCCTGCATGGAAGCTCGGGGCAAGCAGGATCTCTGGGTCCGACAAAAACCTGAGACGCTGAAAGTCCTGCGCGAGCAGGCCATCATCCAGAGCGTCGAGTCCTCCAACAGGATTGAAGGGGTCACGATTCCGCCGGATCGCATACGCCCCCTGGTCATAGGCAAGGCCCGGCCCGTGGATCGCCCCGAGGAAGAGATCGCCGGATATCGGAGAGCTTTGGAGTGGATATTCGCCCGGAAACGCCCGACGCCCATGACGGAGAGAGTGATTCTCCATCTTCACGCGCTGGCCCAGGGCGGATCTTCCGGCGACGCCGGGCAGTGGAAGAGCAGGGACAATGAGATCGTCGAGATTCTCCCTGACGGTGAGCGGAGAGTCCGGTTCAAGCCGGCGGCAGCCAGGGAAACGCCTGCGCTGATCAAGGCGCTGTGCGCCAATTACCTGGAGGCTTGCGGTGAGGATGAAATTCCGCCGCTGCTCGCGATCTCCACATGCGTCTTGGACTTTCTGTGCATCCACCCCTTTCGAGACGGCAACGGCCGCGTGGCGCGCTTGCTGACGAGGCTGCTCCTCGTGGATCATGGATTTCAGGTGGGACGTTACATCAGCATGGAGCGGCTGGTTGAGGAAGGCAAGGAGGACTATTACCGTTTGCTCGCCGATTGCTCGAAAGGCTGGCACGAAGGACGGAATGAAGTTGTCCCATGGTGGAATTACTTCCTTCGCGTGTTGCATCGCGCCTATGGCGAGTTTGAGCGCCGGCTGGAAGGCGCGGAGGGAAAGCCGGTCAAGAGCGACCTGGTCAGGCGCGCGGCGCTGGCCCAAGTCGGGCCGTTCACCCTGGGCGAACTCGCAGTCCAGTTCCCGGCAGCCAGTCGGCAGTTGATCAAGAAGGTGCTGGGACAGATGAAGAAGACCGGCGAGGTGAAGCTCGTTGGCAAAGGTCGTGGCGCACGATGGGAGTCCACGGCAGACGCTTGACGGCCGACAGGGCCGCTATCCCCCATTGTCATAGGGGGCATGCCCCTGTCCCCCCTACTTCCTCGCCAACTCCATCACGTACCACCGTTCCACCTTCTCGCGCGCCCAGGGGGTTCTGCGCAGAAACTTGAGGCTGGATTTCACGCTGGGGTCATGGAGGAAACAGCGGACGGGAATGCGCCGCCCCATCTCGGGCCATCCATGCCGCTCGACCAGTTGGTTCAGCATCATCTCCAGCGTGATGCCGTGGAGCGGATCGCGGGGATGGGGCGCGGGCAATGACATCGTGCTCTCCGGGTTCTTATGAATGCGCGCTGCTCTGTTGAAACCATCGCGACAGCGTATCGTTCTTCGCGTGGTCGAGGTGGGGACACAAAACTTTCCTTTGGAAAGTATTGTGTCCCCACCGGCCTGGCCTGCCAGCCGGGATGGTTTCGACAGAGCCAATGCGCGCCAAATGCCACCTTGCGCGGAAGCGCCGGTGAGGCGCGGTCAGGACTTGTAGAGCGTCTTCATGCTGTCGTGAAGTTTCATCGCCAGTGAAGAAGCAGCGTAGGGATCGGTCACGACCTCGATATAGACTCCCGTCCCGGCCTCACCGGCGGTCGCCAGTGCCTGGTCCAATTCCCCGCAGGTTGTCACGCGCGCCGTAAACCAGCCGTCGCAGCCGAGCGCGCGGGGCAATTCCGTATAGTGCCAGGGGGCCACATCGTTATAGGCTATTGCCGGGTCTTTGCACAACAGACGCTCGATCAGGTACCCGGAATTGTTCAGCACGAAGACCACCGGCCGCAGGCCGAGACGCCCGAATTGGCACAACTCCTGCGCCGTGAGTTGGTGCGCTCCTTCCCCCGTGACCAGCACGACGCGGCGGCCCGGGGCGGCGATGGCCGCCCCGAACGAGGCGGGAGTCGCCCATCCGATGGACCCCCAAAGCGTCTGGTTGTGGAATGAAGCGCCCAAGGGCATCTTCGCGAAGCCGAGCCCCATGGAAGCGGTGCCGGTCTCGGCGATGAGAATGTCATTCGGCTTCAGGAAGTTCGCCCAGCGCGGATAGAGCGCAGCGGCGGTGATGAGATCCGGCCCGTTGCCGGCGGGAGCTTCCGCAGCCGTCGCCGCCGGCCGGCTCCAATCGCGCTTTGGCAGGCGAAGCGCCAGCGCCGTCAGGAGATCGCCCAGTTCCACGTTGGCGTAGCTCTTTCCGTCAACGCGGGTGTGATGATGCGAAATATTGATCACCCGCTTCGCCTCCAACTGCGCCGTAAAAGCGCCGGTGTTGAAATCGCTCATCAGCGTGCCAACGGTCAGGACGCGGTCGCAATTCTCAACGAAAGCGCGCACGTCGTTGTTCATCAGCGCGCCGTCATACATTCCCACATAAGCGAGCTGCTGCTCTTCGAGGACCGATTTGTCCATGAACATGGTGGCAAAGGGGAGATTCGAGGCGTCGATCACCGCTTGCATGGCGGCGCGGCGTCCGGTGCGCGCCAGGAGAATCCCGGGAAGAACGCACGCCGTCCGAGCCGGCGCGAGCGCCGCGAGGATGGCGTCAACGGCCCCGGCCAGGGAGGCTGGGTCGCTGCGGGGCGGGGACGATGGAGCTTGCTGCGCGCCAAGCACGGGCTGATTGGCCATATCAGCGGGGAACGCCATGTAGACCGGGCGGCGGTGATACAGCGCTTCGGCAATCAGCCGCTCCGTCTCGAAGACGACGCTCTGCGGCGTCAGGATGGCTTGCGAGCAGACGACCGGCTGGGTCATGCGGTAGAACAGATCGAACTCGCCATTGCCGAGCGTGTGGTGCATCAGCGCGCGCCCCGCTTGCACGGAGATGTTCGGCATGCCGACGAGGTGGAACAGGGGGAGATGCTCCGCATAGGCCCCGGCGATGCCCGCCAGCGCGCTCAGTTCCCCCACGCCGTACGTGGTGCAAACCGCGCCGACCCCCTTGATGCGCGCATAGCCGTCGGCCGCATAGGTCGCGTTGAGTTCATTGCAGCAGCCGACCCAGCGCATCCCGGGTTCGAGGCAGATGGCGTCGTTGACCGGGAAGGCAAAATCCCCGGGCACGCCGAAGATATCGGCGATGCCTATTTCCCGCAATCGGGAAAGCACATGCTGGATAACCGTCCTGGTTGCGCTGGTTTTCAAGGACTCTCGCGATATCAAAAGCTGACGCGCCCGCGGCATGGAGCCCAAGCTCTCGCGGCAACTGCAATGTAGTGCCGTAACCAGTCGCAGTCAAGTTTCTTGTGGGGTTTGATGGACGGGCATGATGAATGGGGAGGCGGGATAAAGTATTATGTCCCCGATTTCTCCGTGACTTTATTAATTGCTTTCATCATTTTTACTTGTTATCTTCGTTCCGTCTAGGTCCAAGGAGACTCCTCACGCATGGCGGCTCCATGCTCTGGACAAGCGGTTGAGAGAGGCTGGCCTAGTGGGACATCCGCGCAGCGATCAGGGCAAGACGACACAGAAAGTGCTGCATGGACATGGTAGACATCATCTTCGGCATAGCCATTGTCGCAGGCGTGTTTTTCGGAATCCGGCGAATTCTGGCGTCCGGCCAAGCCGCGCGCATCCTGGGCCGCATCGGCGCTACCACGGCAGGCGTCTTCATTGGGCTTTCCGTGTCATGGTCCGTTGCGTGTGTGATTCTTCACGCACTTGGTCATGAGAGTCCATTCGCCTTTGGCGAACTGTTCCTCGCAGGGATTTCCGGTGTCATAGGCGTGCTCTTCATATACATGGTGGGTTTCTCCAGGAGTGCGGCCCCAAGTGAAGCCAAAGCGGTGTTCTGGAAGAGATCCCCTTTGCGTCTTCTTTGGCTCGGAATTCTCGTAGGGCTCTTATGTGGCGTGGTCGCCGGCGCGGGCGTTACAGGAGCCCATATCCTCGGAGATTCAATCGGGCGTCTTGCCGACAGATTCCGTTAGATAAACGCCGTGTGCCTAGAACCGGTTTCATAACTGCCTCAAGGTGATGATGAGGCAAGCGACATGAAAGAATCCACTATAGATCGTCAGGGTGCGGTCCCAACGAACGACCAAACGGCGAAAGTTGTTGAGCCAGGAGAACGTGCGCTCGACTTT
>CAIUPP010000116.1 GCA_903901045.1 uncultured Planctomycetota bacterium | reverse complement strand
TGATCTACGGACTCTTCCGATTTCTCAATGAAAAACGGGCCAGAAAGGCTTGTAAGGAATTCACGCTCGCCGCGGAAGCGGCTTGATCACAAGTCAGGATACGCCCACTTCCAATTTACACACAAGATTTGACACTACCAATGCGGAGCGTGCGGCCAGGGAACGCGCTTGGCGCTGCGGCTGTCCCACCGCAATTCATCCGTTCCAGTCCTGCCCCAGCACGCGGCGGATTTCGACGGGCGAGGTGACGCCCTGCGCCACGGCCTCCAGGGCGGCCTCCTGAAGCGGGCGCATGCCGTGGGAGATGGCGGTGAGGTGGATGGTCTCGGTGGCGGCGCGCTGAAGCACCTCCTCGCGGATCGGCTTGGAGTTCCTGAGCGCTTCCACCAGCACGGTGCGGCCGCGGTAGCCGGTGTTGAAGCATTGGTCGCAGCCGGCGGCGGTGTGGGCGCGGCCCAGCAGTTCCTCGGACAGCCCCAGCAGTTCCTCGCGCGCGCGCGCGGGACGGCGGCACTTCTCGCAGAGCCGCCGCACGAGCCGCTGCGCGACGACGAGGTTCACGGCGGAGGCGGCCAGGTACGGCTCGATCTTCATCTCCAGCAGGCGCGTGAAGACCCCCGCCGCCGAGCCGCTGTGGATGGTGCTGATGACGAGGTGGCCGGTCAGCCCCGCCTCCATTCCGATCTCCGCCGTCTCCCGGTCGCGGATTTCGCCGATGACAATCACCTCCGGGTCCTGCCGCATGAGCGATCGCAAGCAGCGCGCGAAGGTCAGCCCGGTCCCCGGGTGGACCTGGGTCTGCGTGACGCCGGGGAGCATCCGCTCCACGGGGTCCTCGACGGTGACGACGTGCCGCGCGCCGCCGCTCTTTTCCAGGAGGTACCGCAGCGCCGCGTAGATGGTGGTGGTCTTGCCGGAGCCGGCCGGACCGGTCAGCAGGAGAATCCCGCCGGGGTTCTGGACCTGGCGTTCGAGCTCTTCGCGCACCGCCGGGGGATAGCCCAGTTCCTCCAGCTTCACGTCCTGCGTCTCCGGGTCGAAGAGGCGGATGACCACTTTCTCGCCGCGCACGGTGGGGAAGCTGCTGACGCGCAGGTCGGCGGGGGCGTTGACGCGATCGCGCGGGATGCGCCCCTCCTGCGGCATGTCGGACTGGTAGGTCAGCAGGTCCGCCAGCACCTTGAAGCGCGAGACGACGTTGGTGGGGACTTGCGTCGGGATTTGCAACGCCGGGAGCAGGACGCCGTCGAGCCGGAAGCGCACCAGCAGCGTGGCGCCGAACGGCTCGATGTGGATGTCGCTGGCGCCGCGGCGAATTGCCTCGGCGACCACGGCGTCGGCGAAGTCGACCACTCCCTCCACGCCGCCTTCCGCCAGTTCGCACAGCCGCGCCTCGAACGGCGTCACAGGGCCGTCGCTCATCCTCTCCCCTCCTGTTCAGGGCCACGTTCGAACAGCATCGTAGGGGGTTGCAACGCAGGAGTCAACCGGCGCAATTAACCGTATCCACCACGGAGACACGGAGAACGGCCTTCCGGAGCAACGGCAGGACTTGAAACCGCCGATGGACGCGGATGAACGCCGATAACAATAGGAGAAAGCGCAACGTTGTTCCAGGAAACTCCTTCTCGTTTCGTATCGGCGTTTATCTGCGTCCATCGGCGGTTCCCCCTGTAATTCCGTTCTCCGTGCCTCCGCGCCGCGCCGTGCGCGTCCGGTGTCTCCGTGGTGAATTCCCGCTTTCGTCGTCTCGCCGTTGCGCCAAACTCGGGTTGGGGGTAGAATTCCCGGATTGACGCGCGGGATTCCCGCTTGGAGGAGAGGACAACCGATGCTCGACCTGGCTTTCATCCGCAACAACCCGGACGCCGTGCGCCGTGCGATCCGCGAAAAGAACGACAAGGCGGACCTGGATAAATTGCTGGCGCTCGACGCCGAACGCCGCAAGGCGCTGGGAGAGTTCGAGACGCTGCGCAGCGAGCAGAACCGCGTCTCCAAGGAGATCGCCGCGCGCAAGAAGGCCAAGCAGGACGCCGAGGATCTGCTGCTGCAGATGCGCGCCGTGGCGGAAAAGGTCAAGGCGCTCGAGGCCGTCGCGCGCGAGGCGGAGGCGCTCCTCCAGAAGGAACTGACGTACATCCCCAACATCCCCGCCGCCGACGTCCCCAGCGGCCGCTCCGCCGAGGACAACCCCATCGTCCGCAGTTGGGGGACGCCGAAGAAGTTCGACTTCAAGCCCCGGCCGCACTGGGAGATTGCCGCGCAGTACGACATCATCGATTTCGAGCGCGCCGCGAAGCTCGCCGGCAGCCACTTCGCGCTTTTCAAGGGGGATGGCGCGCGGCTCGAACGCGCCCTGGTCAATTTCATGCTGGAGATCCACACCCGCGAGCACGGCTACAAGGAGATCTTCTCCCCGCCGCTCATCGTCAACCGCGCCAGCATGTTCGGCACCGGCCAGTTGCCCAAGCTGGAGGAGGATATGTACCGCTGCGAGCTGGATGACTTCTTCCTCATCCCGACCGCCGAGGTGCCGGTGACCAACCTCCATCGCGACGAACTGCTGGACCGCGCGGCGCTGCCGATCAAGTACACCTGCTACACCCCCTGCTTTCGCCGCGAGGCGGGCAGCTACGGGCGCGACACGCGCGCACTGATGCGCGTCCACCAGTTCGACAAGGTGGAGATGGTCAAGATGGTCCGCCCGGAGACCAGCTACCAGGAATTGGAATCGCTGCTGGTGAATGCGGAGACAATCCTCCAGAGGCTGGAGCTTCCGTACCGCGTGGCGAAACTGTGCACGGGGGAGTTGAGCTTCGCCGCGGCGAAGTGCTACGACATCGAGTGCTGGGCGCCGGGGATCGAGCGCTGGATGGAGGTCTCCAGTTGCAGCAATTTCGAGGCGTTCCAGGCGCGGCGTGCGAACATCCGCTACCGCGACGAGAACGGCAAGCAGGAGTACGTCCACACGCTCAACGGCTCCGGCGTCGCCCTGGCGCGCACCGTCCTGTGCCTGCTGGAAACGCACCAGCAGGCCGACGGCAGCGTGACCATTCCCGCCGCGCTGAGGCCGTTCATGGGCGGGCAGGAACGGATCGGCTGAAACGATTGCGGGAGCAAGGCATGCCTTGCCCCTGCGAAAGCGCCCTAGGGCAGTCGCGTATTCCATGGAGAGTGATATTGTGAACGCCCCCCTGGTCATCGCGCTCACCGGCCTGCCCTCCAGCGGCAAGGGGGAGGCGGCCAAGGCGCTGCAGGCGGCGGCGGCGCGCGACGGACGCGCGGTGGGCCATCTCACGTTCAGCGATCAGATCAAGGAGGAGGCGCGCCGCCGCGGGGTGGCGCAGGAGTCCTTCACGCGGGAGATGCTGTCGCGCATCGGGATCGAGATGCGCGAGGCGGAGGGGCCGGGGGTGCTGAGCGCGAGGATTGCCGGGCGCATCCGCGACTGGCCCGCGCCGCGCCCGGCGATCTTCGTGGCCGACGGCCTGCGGCACACCGGAGAGATCGACGAACTCCGGCGCGCGTTCGGCGAGCGGTTCATCCTGGTGTCGGTGGAGGCGGAGCCGAGCGAAATCGCGCGCCGCCTTATCGCGCGCAATCGCACGGATGAGTCGCCCGACGCGCTGCGCTCCGAGGCGCACGCGATCCGCCTCCTGGAGCAGGAGCTCAACGGCCAGCTTTCCGCCCTCGGGCCCAACGTCGGCCTGTGCGCCCGGCAGGCCGACCTGCGCCTGCCCAACCACGGCACGCTGGAAGAGCTGCAGCGCCGAGTGGGGAAGCTGTACGAGGGGCTGCGGGGACGGATGAATTGCGAATAGAAGCTGTTTTGCTGTGTTGAAATCCTCCTGCGAACCCCCGCAGGGGGTGATGGATAGTAGCCCACGGCGAGCGAAGCGAGTCGTGGGGGACCTTGCTTTTCGGGCGTTAAGAGCCCCCGAAGGGGGCGACGGAACCTTGGCGGGAGGCTCCGTCGCCCCCTTCGGGGGCTCGGGGGTTG
>CAIUPP010000115.1 GCA_903901045.1 uncultured Planctomycetota bacterium | reverse complement strand
TTTTCCGGTCCGCAGCGCGTTGGCGTCCACCTGCGCATAGGCCTGCCGCGTGGTCACGCGATCCGCGCCGATCGGGGCCATGCAGCCGCCAAGCAGGGATACCGCCAGAGCCAGGGCAGGGCCGGCGACAGACAGCGAAAAGGTTGAGCGTTGAGCGTTGAGCGTCGAGCGTCGAGAGGCGGATGGCGTGCAGCCGCGCCGCCACCCGCGCCCGGTTAATGATGTTTGATGAATATTCATGGTGTGATGCCTGGTAAGAAGTCAGATGGTGGGTTCTCTCTCATGTTTTCAGCTCATCACGCATTGTTTCAGCGGAGTTTGATTCTTCAGCCGAACGGGTTGCCGGGCTCGATTTGGCAGTTGACCCTTCCGATGACCCCGGCGGCGGATAGGCCACGGCCCCACGCATTTGTCGCACTTGCTCGGGCGAGAAGTCCGGGAACGGCAGGCGGCCCTCGTCGCGCCATTGGCGCACCTGGGCTTCGGCGGCTTCGGTCCGGCGGGCATCCACTCCGTCATCGCGGCCGAAATAGAGGGTCTGCGACGGAAACGCAAAACCGGTTCCGCACTGCTCTACGAGGTCCATGACGCGCAGCAATACGTCTTCCTGGATGGCGAGGAACTCCGCTCGGACCGTGGTCGTCACATAAGCGAACACTTCAATGTCCAGCGAGGAGGCCCCGAACCCGATGAACCGCGCGCGCACAGCATCGGGGTGAATGCGCGGGTGACCCAGGAGCATTTCCCGGATCTTGGCGAGCAAATAGCGCAGTTGCTCCGGGCTGGTCTCGTAGCGAACGCCGATGGTGGACTGGATCAGCGTTTTATCGCGCCGACCAAAGTTGACGACCGACATCTTCGAAAGCGCCGCGTTGGGAATCGTCGTCAGCGTGCGGTCGGCGCCCCGAATCCACGTCGAGCGGATGCCGATGGTTTCGACGGTCCCCGCATCAGTCCCGCACCGGCAGAAATCGCCGACTCGGATGGACTTGTCCGCGAACAAGCTCAGGCCGCCGATCAGATTCTCGACGGTTGGCTGCGCGGCCAGGGCGATGGCCAGGCCGCCCACGCCGAGGCCCGCGACGATCCCATACACGGGTATTCCCAAGCGGTCAGCACCCATGGCCAGCAACACCGCCCCGGCCACCATGCCCAGCAAGCGGGTGCAGATGCGAATGAGATGGGCGTCAACGCTGTCCGTCGGGATATGGGGTGATGCGATAGCCGCTTCGGCGACCACCGGAGCGAGGCGCCACGAGATCCAGGCTCCGGCAAGGTAGATCACCGCCGTTGCCACAAGCTCGAGGGCATTGGCGGCACTGCCGCGCAGGTTAATCTGAACGAGCGCCAGGTAGGCCACCGCCGGCGTGGCGATGATGAAGAACGCCGGCAAGGCCATCTGCGCCAGCGCCCGCCGGAACGGGTGTTCATTGCTGCCCCGGCGCGACAGGCGATAAGCCAGGCGCAGCAATAGAGCGAAGAAACCGAGGATCAGGGTCAAGGCCAGCCATTTCCAAGCTGCCTGGCCGGCCAGCGGACTCCGGAGCCACGCCGGCATCGCCTTAACCCAGGCGTAAGGAACCAGCCAGCCCCCGCCGCGGATCACGATCTCGCGCATGTTCTCAAGGGGGACTGGACGGGTAAGCCTGGCACCCTCACCCCGACCCTCTCCCAAGGGGGAGAGGGAGCTATAAGCCAGCCCGCGGACTCGCTCGTAGAACTCGTCCGCTCTGGCAACAGTTTCCGCACTGAACAGAAACTCCCCGCTCCGCGGCCCGCTCGGCGCGCGCACCAGGACGATTTCAGTATTCGGAATTACCCAGCGCGCGGCATTGGTGCCCGCGAGCGGATTCAATTGATCGGCGGTGGGGATTTCGTCAGAGGGCGGGAGCTGAATCCTGTTTAAGGTATCATACAAAGCCAGCGCCGCTCCCCGGCCGGTCTTGACGCGAGTTGCCGGCGCCACTTCGCTCAAGTCCAGGGATTGCACCACGGCGTCCCCAAGTGCGGCCACTCGGTGGAATTCCGCGCGCGAGGGAGACGGCAGGTAATCTCGGGCTAGAAATGTGGCAAGGGCATCGCCGGTGTCGAGGAACGTCTTTATCGCGGCACGAGGACTCGACCGGTCGGGCGGCTTGAGGGGATGCGCTGGCTCCTGGCCGAACGCGATTAAGGCTGCGAAAAAGAAGGCCCCTAAGCCTGGCATGATGCGGGCAGGCGCGGTGCAAGGCTGCCGGGTTGGGGTGAGTGGGATGCGCTCGTTCTTCATGTTCAGGCCTTCCGCTTGGCGAG
>CAIUPP010000114.1 GCA_903901045.1 uncultured Planctomycetota bacterium | reverse complement strand
CTTGCTCACCCACGACTCGCTTCGCTCGCCGTGGGCTACTATCCATCACCCCCTGCGGGGGTTCGCAGAATGATTTCAACAGAGCAAAACAGCTTCTAATGAGAAGCTCGAATGATGGAGGAGCGCCGAAAACGGCAAATTCGAAAGTGATGCTCTCGCGCGGCGCTAGGTTGCCGCCCGTATCATGCCGATGGAGCGCGCGTACTGTTCCGGCGTGGCGAAGAACTCCAGCGTCAGCGGGCCGCGGTAGCGCGCGCGGGCGATGAGGGCGAGCACCTTGTCCCAGGGGGCGGCTCCCTCGCCGAGGGGGAGATGCTCGTCGGAGAGGCCGTGGTTGTCGTGCAGGTGGAAATTGAAAATGCGGTCCAGCGGTGCGGTGAGGAACTCTTCGATATGTCCGTTGATGTGCGCGTGGCCGATGTCCAGCGTCCGGCCCACCCACTCGGAGGGAATCCTCTCCATCAGCCAGTCGAAATCCGCCAGCCGGTCTCCCAGCGGGTCGGCCAGCACGGCGCGGGTGTGGTTCTCCAGCGCCAGCCGGATGCGGCGGCGCTCCAGTTCCGGGATCGCCAGGCGCACCCCCTCCATCACGCAGCGCAGCCCCTCGGCGCGCTCCGCGCCGGGCGGGCAGGTGCCCAGGTGCGCCGTCATCAGCCCCGCGCCCAGGGTCTCCGCGCGGTCGAGGCACTGGCGCAGGACGTCGGCAATCTGCGCCGGCGTGCGCCAGGCGTTCCCCTCGCGCGCGAGGTCGAAATGGCCGTCATACGGCGCGTGGTACTGCGGGGCGATCTTATACCGGCGCATCAGCCCGCATATCTTCTCGGCCACGGCGGGCGTGGTCCACACCGGCTCGATGATCTCGAACCACTCCAGCTTGTCGAACCCAACCCGCGCGGCGGTCTCCACCAGCTCATCCACCGTCGCGAACGGGTTGCGGTCCAGGCAAACGGCGATCGGGTTATTCATCCTGCGCCTTCTCGCTTTCGCGATCATTAACGGCCGGACAAGATTACAAGATTATCAAGATGGAAACGAACGGCCAAAGAGGCCGTTTCCCAGCCACCTTGTCTTGTCCATCTTGTTATCTTGTCCCCAAGCCGTTGTCCGTTGCCGTCACACCTTCACTTTGACTACGACCTTGCGCACCGGTTTGGGCTTGCCGATGGCGAGGCCGGGCATGTGAGCGTCTTCGGGGAAGAAGACGAGGAACGTGCCGGCGGAGGCGGTGATGAAGCTCCCTTCGCCGGTGAGCATCTGCGCGTCGTTCCCCGCATCGTACGCCACGGCGCTCTTGAGGGCGGACAGGTGGGCATACCCCAGCTGCTCGGTCCCCGCGACGACGTACTGAACGTCGATGTACTTGCGGTGCGCCTCGAATTGCGCCTTCTCGCGAAGGCGGGTGTCGTACTCCTGCACCAGGGCGAACAGGTTGTCTCCGTCGATCACCACCTTGCCCGTCGGCACTTTGGAGAAATCGGTCTTCGCCAGGTACTCCAGGGCGCGCGCGAGCTTCTTGTCGGACTTGTAAAGCGCGACGTTCTTGAGCTGGTCGACGATCATGAGAAGCCTTTCAATAAGGAGAAGATGAACCGGATTGACAGAGGATAGCGCGGGGAGGCGGGAGACGTCAAATCCCCGTTGTCGAGCGGAGGACTTAGCCGCAGCGAAATACAGTACGGCGATTTGCGATTTGACGGAGGAAACGCTGCCGGGAGTCGTCACTTCTGCATTCTGAACTCTGCACTCTGCATTCTGCATTCCTCCGCTTGCCGATCCCCCCGGTTTTCAATACAATCATGGGGACGGTCCCGATAGCGGGCCGCGCCGACCTTTCCTCTCCTTGAGGTATGCCGATGATTTCCGAGATGCGCGACAAGCTGGCCGCGTTGACCGAGCGCGTGGATTCGCTCAGGAGGTCTCTTTGACCTGCCGGGGCTGACCGCGCAGCGCCTGGCGCTTGAAGCGCGCATGGGGGAGCCGGAGTTCTGGAATAACAAGGAGGGGGCGCAGAACACCGTCGCCGCGCTCAAGGCGCTGAAAGCCACACTCGACCCGATGCAGCAGATGGTCTCGGGCCTCGACGACCTCCAGGTGCTGGGGGAGCTTTCCGAGGACGACGCTTCCGCGCAGGAGGAGTTCACCACCCACGCCGCCGCCCTCACGCAGCGGCTGGAGGCCTTCGAGTTCCAGCGCATGCTCAGCGGCCCCTACGACCGCGGCAACGCCTACCTGAACATCCACGCCGGCGCCGGGGGCACCGAATCGTGCGACTGGACCGAGATGCTCTTCCGCATGTACACCCGCTGGGCAGAACGCAAGGGATACCAGATCGAAATGGTGGACGTGAACCCCGGCGAAGAGGCGGGCTTGCGCTCCGTCAGCATCCACGTCATCGGCCCCTATGCCTACGGCTACCTGAAAGCGGAGATCGGCGTCCACCGCCTCGTGCGCATCAGCCCCTTCGACGCGAACAAGCGCCGCCATACCTCCTTCGCCTCCGTCGACGTGACCCCCGAGCTCCCGGATGAAGAGGAGATCGAGATCAAGGAGGCGGAGATCAAAGTCGAAACCTGCCGCGCCGGCGGCGCGGGGGGGCAGCACGTGAACAAGACCGAATCGGTCGTGCGCATTACCCACCTGCCCACCGGACTCGTCGTGCGCTGCCAGGTGGATCGCTCGCAGCACAAGAACCGCCGCACGGCGATGAAGATGCTGGCGGCCAAGCTGTACGCCCTGCGCCAGGCGCAACAGACGGCGCAGACCAGCGCCGCCTACGACGCCAAGGGGGAGATCGCCTTCGGCTACCAGATTCGCTCCTACGTGCTCCAGCCGTACCAGATGGTGAAGGACCTCCGCACCGACACCGAGACCGGCAATGTGGACGCCGTCCTGGACGGCGAGATTGATGATTTCATCCAGGCGTACCTGCGGCAGTTGTCCTCACAGGCGAAGAAATAACCGCGGCGCAGAAATGCGTCGTTGACGTCCTTGTTGTCCTTGCGGTCCTTGTCGGTGAGAAAGCGAGAACGACCCAATGAATCCGAAACGCATCGCGTTGCTGGGGGATGGCGGCTGGGGGACGGCCCTCGCCTGCCTCCTGGCGGAGAATGGGCATCGGCCCACGCTGTGGGGAGTGTTCCCGGACATCACGGAGGAGATTCGCCGCACGCGCGAGAACCGCAAGTTCCTTCCGGGCGTGCGGATTCCCCCCTCGGTCCAGCTCACCAACGACCTGGAGGAGGCGTTCAAGGAAGCGCAGATCATTGTCTTCAGCGTGCCGGTTGTGTATATGCGCGACGTGGCGGGCAAGTCGGCCGAACTCGCCAAACGTTCCAGCGCGCGGCTGATGACCGTCTCCAAGGGCATCGAACGCGAGACGCTCCTGCGCGGAAGCCAGGTGATCCAGCAGGTCGTGGGGCGCGAGGATGTGGGGCTGCTGATGGGCCCGAGTCACGCCGAGGAGGTGGCCAAGCGCTGCCCGACGACGGTGGTGGCGGCGGCGCGCGATCCGAAGTTCGCGCAGGAAATCCAGGAGACGTTCATGGGGGAACGCTTCCGCGTCTATACCAGCGACGACCCCGTCGGCGTGGAAACCGGCGCGGCGGTGAAGAACGTCATCGCCATCGCGGCGGGCATCTGCGACGGGCTCGGCTACGGCGATAACGCCAAAGCCGCGCTGCTGACGCGCGGTCTGGCGGAAATCGCGCGGCTCGGCGTGGCGCAAGGGGCCCGGCGCGAGACTTTCTTCGGCCTGAGCGGACTGGGCGACCTGATCACCACCTGCGTGAGCCCTTACGGCCGCAACCTGCGCGTGGGCCGTGAGATAGGGAAAGGCAAGCGCATTGCCGACGTGCTCAAGGGGCTGGCCCCGATGGTCCCTGAAGGGGTCTGGACGACCCGCGCCGTCTGCGCGCTGGCCGAACGCACCGGCGTGGATATGCCGATCGCGCGCGCGGTGGGGGAGGTGCTCTTCCAGGACAAGTCCGCGCAACTGGCCGCCTCCGAACTGATGACGCGCGACCCGAAGCCGGAATGAGGAAGGATAACGGCAAGGACGAGGGACTTTGGAACGGGATAACGGGGATTACAGAGATATTGGGGTGACGGAACAACGAAGAAGAAGAGGACGGACTTCGGAACGGGATAACGCGGATTACAGAGATATGATGCAAGACAAAGATGGGACCAAGAGAGAGTTGAGGGCTCAGGGCACGACGGGCAGCGTGTTGCCTTACGCTGATGTGACGGAGAAGATCATCGGCTGCGCCTATGCCGTATATAATAAGATGGGATTCGGTTTTCTCGAATCGGTCTACGAGAAGTGCATGGTAATCGAATTGCGCAAAGCAGGGCTCGATGTCGCCGCGCAGCAGCCGGTCAAGGTCTCCTACGAAGGGGAACTCGTCGGTGACTTCGTCGCGGATCTCTTGGTCGAGGGCCACGTGATCGTCGAACTGAAATCCGCGTTCCGTCTGTCGCCGGCCCACGATGCGCAGTTATCGAATTACCTTGCCGCGACCGCCATGCCGGTCGGCTTGCTGATCAACTTCGGGGAATCGAGTGTCGAGGTGCGGCGGAAGACGCCCCGTATCGCGTTGGGCCAGCCGGCCGGGGGAATCCGTTGACCCATATCTCTGTAATCCCCGTTATCCCGTTCCAGAAGCCGTCGTTGTTCCATTTCTTTTTCCGTTCAAGCCTGGACGCTGGAATATCATGACCGAGAGTTTTCGAACCCACGAAGAGGCATTCCACTTTCTCCTCGAGTTCACCGACTACGAGAAGGTGACCAAGTACAAGTACGACCTGGCCACGTTCGACCTGCGCCGGGTGGAGGATCTGATGGCGGCGGTGGGGAGCCCTCACCGCGCGTTCCGCTCCGTCCATGTGGCCGGCACGAAGGGGAAAGGCTCGACCGCCGCCATGACGCAGAGCATCCTGACGGCGGCGGGATTCCGCGCCGGCCTCTACACCTCCCCCCACCTGTGCCGGGTGGAGGAGCGGATGATGGTGGATGGGCGGATGATGTCGGAGGAGGAATTCGTCGCCGTCGTCAACGAACTGGTCCCCTACACCCGCGCCGCGCGCCAGGAAAAGCCGAACGAATCCCCCACGTACTTCGAGCTGGTCACGGCGGCGGGGTTCCGCCATTTCGCCCGCGCGGGGGCGCAGTTCGCCGCCATCGAAGTCGGGATGGGCGGCCGGCTGGACGCGACCAACGTCATCACGCCGGAGGTCTCCGTGATCACGCGCGTCGACTTCGACCACGAGGACCGGCTGGGGCACACGCTCGAAAAAATCGCCGGGGAGAAGGCGGGCATCATCAAGCCGAATATCCCGGTCATCTGCGCGCCGCAGGAGGCGGAATCGCTCGCGCGCATCGAGCAGATCGCCGCCGAACGGCACAGCCCGCTGGCGCTCATCGGGCGCGAAGTGAAGCTGGAGAACGTCCGTACGGCGCTAAACGGCAACGCCCCCTTCTGCCGGTTCGACCTGGCCACCCCGGCGCGGCGTTACTCGGCGCTGGAGGTTCGGCTGCTCGGAACGCACCAGGCGCTCAACGCCGCGGCGGCCGTGGCGGCGCTGGAAACGCTTGCGGCGCGCTGCGGGGTTGCGATTAACGAGGAGGCCATCCGGCGCGGCCTGGCGGCCACCCACATCCCGGCGCGGCTGGAATACTTTCCCGGACGCCCCCCGCTCCTGCTGGACGGCGCGCACAATCCCGTCTCGGTTCGCGCGCTGCTGGAGGCGCTGGACACGGCCTTCGCCGGCAAGCGGCTGGTGCTGCTGATGGGGGTCTCGCGCGACAAGAACGTCGAGGAGATTCTCCGGCTCATGCTCCCCCGAGCCGGGGCGGTGATCTTCACGAAATCCGACTCCCCCCGCGCCGCCGAACCGGAGTTCCTCGCGCAGATGGCGCGCGACCTCTTCGCCACCCCCTCCACGGCATGCGAAGACGCCTTCGAGGCGCTCGAACGCGCGCGAAGCCTCGCCGGGCCGGATGACCTCATCTGCGCCACGGGTTCGTTCTTCCTAGCCGGCATGTTGCGGCCGAGATTGATGGCTTCCGCTCCGGAGTGACCCAGATGCGCACGATCATCTTCCTCACCATCTCCAACATCTTCATGACGCTCGCCTGGTATGGCCATCTCAAGTTTCCGCGCTGGCCGCTGTTCCTGGCGATCATGATCAGTTGGGGGATCGCCTTGGCGGAATACTGCTTCCAGGTGCCGGCGAACCGCGCGGGGTATTACACGGAGTTCGGCAGCCTCGCCAAGATCAAGACGATCCAGGAGGTGATCACACTGGTGGTCTTCTGCGCCTTCAGCATGCTGGTGATGAAGGAGAACCTGCTGCGGTGGAACTACCTGGCGGCCGGCATCTGCCTGGTGGGCGCGGTCTTCTTCGTCTTCAAGAAGTGGTGAGGGGAAAGCCCGCGGGTTTGATAACCCGCGCTACACGCCTGCTCTGCGGGTCGTATGTAGCGCGGACTATCAAGTCCGCGTCGCGGGCGGAACGCCCGCGGGAGCGCGAGGATTGTTGTTGTAGGGGCGCAGCATGCTGCGCCCTCGTTGGTGTGGGCTGTCCCATTCGAGTCAGCGGGGCGTTTGGGAAATCGGTAGAAACGAACGATATCGCGGGTTTGATAACCCGCGCTACACGCCTGCTCTGCGGGTCGTATGTAGCGCGGACTATTAAGTCCGCGTCGCGGGCGGAACGCCCGCGGGAGCGCGCGCAGGATTGCAACCCCGCGCTACACCCCTCTTCGCGCTTGCCGCCGATTCCATTCGTGCAGGAACAGGCTGGCCGTCAGCATCTGGAGGAGGTAGTAGAAAACGAGGGGCAGCACGTCGATGTTGAGCGAGTAGGCGATCGGCAGCCCGAACGCCAGCGTCTTCTGCGTCGAGCAGAAAATCGCCGCGGACCGGTCGGGCGGCTCCAGTCCGGCGCCGCGCGTCAGCAGCGCCGCCAGGCCGAGCAGAACGATTTGCACCACCGCCAGGTAGGCGAACACCTGCCACATCACACCCAGTTGCTCCGTCAGCGTCGAAATGGACTTGGCGAAGGCGCAGTACGAAAGCAGCAGCACCAGCCATTGCGAAAGGAGCGACTGCGCGCCGCGCATCCATTCGCGCCACGCGTGGAACCGCGCGGCGACCGCCTGCCCGATGACGAACGGCACGAACACCAGCAGCGCCATCTCCAGCATCAGCTTCCCCACCGCGCCCGGCTGCGCCCCTCCCCCCGCGCCGATCATCAGCCCCACCAGCAGCGGCGAGAGGACGATGCCCAGCAGGTTGCTCCCCACGGCGTTGAGGATCGCCGCCAGCGTGTTTCCGCGCGCGGCGGCCGTGAAGGCGACGCAGGAACTGATCGTCGTCGGCAGGACAGCCAGCAGGTACACCCCCTGCTTCATCCGCCCCTCGGGGATCCAGAAGGCGGTGAGTATAATCAGCGCGGGCGTCAGGATGAAGCCGAACCCCTGGATCATCAGGTGGAGGCGCGGCTTCCTCAGTTCGCGGTCGAGGTGGCCCAGGCTGATGGCCACGCCGGAGACGAAAAACAGCGCAAAGATCGCCAGCTTGCTCGCCCCCAACTGCATCGTCGCGCCGCCGACGCCGACCTGGAAATGGTCGATCCAGCGCCCGAACCCCGCCGTCCAATACGCCAGCGCCGCCGCCCCGGCCATGCCGAGCAGGAACCAGTGCTTGCGCATGAGACCGACCAGCCCGGCCATCGCCGCTCCTTGTTCGGGAAGTCATGCAGGCACGGGCTTTAGCCCGTGCAACTACGGGAACTGCGAGTGTAGGGGCGCAGCACGCTGCGCCCTCGGCCCACATCCTACCCTCCGGCGCGGGAGATGGGAAGCGAGGCGCGACTCGACATTTTTCGCCCGGCGCGTTATGCTGCCGTGGGTGCCGAGGCGGAGGCGCACGTGGTGGCGTTGTAGGGGCGCAGCATGCTGCGCCCGGGACGGAGCAGACCTCCCCATTCGGGCGGCAGATCGTTTGGGAATCGGTAGAAACGAACCATGATCGCGGGTTTGATAACCCGCGCCACATCAGAGCGCGAGGAACCATGAAGGGCAAACTGATCGTCATCGAAGGCTCCGACGGCAGCGGCAAGGCGACGCAGAGCCGCCTGCTGCTGCGGCGGCTGCGGCGCGAGAAGATTCCCTGCGCGGGGATCGCCTTCCCCGGCTACCATCGCGGCTTCTTCGGCGCGATGGCCGCGCGGTACCTGCGCGGCGAGTTCGGCCCCTCCTCCCACATCGATCCGCACCTCGCGGCCCTGCTCTATGCCGGCGACCGCTGGGAGACGCGCGAACACATCGCCCGCCTGCTGCGCCAGGGGCGCATCATCATCTGCGACCGCTACGTGGACTCCAACAAGGCGCACCAGTCCGCGCGTCTGGCCGCCCCGAAGGCCGCGGCGGAGTTCATGGAGTGGGTGGACCGGCTGGAGCATCGCGTCTACGGGCTGCCGCGCCCGGACTTCACCCTCTTCCTGCGCGTCCCGGAGCGCGTGGCGGACGAGTGGATCAGCCGCAAAGGGCGGCGCGCCTACCTGCGCGGGATCAAGCGGGACATCCACGAGGCGGACTCCGCCCACCAGCGCCGCGCGCAGGCGGGGTACCTCGCGCTCGCGCGCAAACGCCCGGCCTCGAAGGGGGTGCTCATCGAGTGCGTTGCCGAGGGCCGTCTCCTGTCGAAAGCGGAAATCGCCGAGCAGGTCTGGCGGAAAGTCCGGCGCGTCCTGGCGCGGTGATGCGGCAGGCGAAGAAGTGTAACCACGGATGAACACTGATGAACAGGGATGCGTCAAGGGGAGACAATCATGAACCGATGGCGGGCGGGGCTGACGAGCATCGACAGATTGATCATTATCCTTGCGGGAATATTAGCATTGATCATACTCGTCGCGCTACTGCTGCCGGCTCTTGCCCGGTCTCGCGAGGACGCGCGGCTCATCGCCTGCTCGAGGAACCTCAAAACGATCGGCAAGGCGTTGTCCGCATACCGCAATGACAATAGCGGCTACCTCCCGTTCTCATGGGGACCGGCCGACTCAGCGCCGAAAGCATTCAACAACGCGGCGGCCAGCAGTCTTGGTCTCCTTTATCCGAAGTATCTCAAGACCGCGGCGCCGTTTCACTGCCCGTCCATCGAGGACGAGCCTGCATTTGTCCCCAACGGTGAAGGCGCTAATCAGACTTGGACGCTGACCGGCAGCAGCTATGTATATGACCCGCGCGTTTCATCGCTCGCTGTTAGGACGACCGCCATCATGAGTGACTTCGCACTCTATATTCCCGGAGCAGATAGCATTTATCCAAATCACGCCTCTGGTCAGAATGTACTCTATGCGGATGGGCGCGTGGAATGGACCGACAGCGATTTCGCCTCTAATAACCCGAATGATAATATCTTCGCCCAGGACCCGTGGGATGCGGACACGGACACGTTCCTCGTGCGCGGGGATTTGAACAACCTGACGATTTCGTTCGACGGGTACGATCATCTCAAATAGAGAGAATGCGGTGGCCGGGAGCAGGAGAAGTGGCGCGGGTTATCCAACCCGCGATTATTGTGCGTTCCTCCCGCTTCCGCCGTTCCCGCGCCTGCGGCGCGAGGGCGTTGTAGGGGCGCAGCATGCTGCGCCCTTGCCGGAGAAACCCGCCTGTTTCGAGGCTGTAGGTGCTTGGAAAGCGGTAGAAACGAACCATGATCGCGGGTTGGATAACCCGCGCCACCTCGCCAGTTCGCAATGGCCTTGCTCAAGAGAAAGAAGGGCGGAGAGGTCTGCTAATGATCGGAAGAGGGACGGCGATGAACCGATGGCGGGCGGGGCTGACGCGGGTGGAAGTATGGTTCATTGCAGGGGGCTTGGCGTTTCTCATGTTGGCCGCAGCGCTGCTACCGGCTCTTGCCCGATCACGCGCGGAAGGGCGACGCGCTAATTGCGCAAAGAATCTCGAAATGATTGGCAGGGCCTTGGCGGCTTATCGCAACGACAATGGCGATTACTTTCCGTTCTCACAGGGCCCGGCCTGTTCCGTACCGAACGGGCTCAACAACGCAGCGGCGAGCAGCTTAGGAACTCTATATCGGAAATACCTGACGACCGCGCACCCTTTCCGCTGTCCAGCTACCGAAGACAGGCCCGGATTTGCTTCCTATGGCGAGGGCGCTTATCGCACTTGGGCGCTTCTCGGCAGCAGCTATGGCTATGACCCCCGCATTTCACAGCAAGCACGTCGGAATGTTGTGACCATGGCTGACATGGATGGCACGTATCGTTTTGGTGGCGATACTGCCACCTACAATCATGCCGGTGGTCAGAACGTTCTCTACGCTGACGGACATGTGCAATGGGTTGAGGACAACTTCGCCTCCGAGAACCCGAATGACAACATCTTCGCCCAGGACCCATGGGATGCGGACACGGACACGTACCTCGTGCGCGGGGATTTGAACAACCTGACGGTCTCGTTCGACGGGTATGATCATCTTAAGTAGAAGAGATGCGGCGCCGGGAGCAGGCGAGGTGGCGCGGGTTATCCAACCCGCGAACATAGTGCGTTCCTTCCGCTTCCGCCGTTCCCGCGCTTGCGGCGCGAGGGCGTTGTAGGGGCGCAGCATGCTGCGCCCTTGCCGGAGAGGCCCGCCTGTTTCGAGGCTGTAGGTGCTTGGAAAGCGGTAGAAACGAACCATGATCGCGGGTTGGATAACCCGCGCCACCTCGCCAGTTCGCAATGGCCTTGCTCAAGAG
>CAIUPP010000113.1 GCA_903901045.1 uncultured Planctomycetota bacterium | reverse complement strand
CTGGGGAGAGGGCCGGGGTGAGGGGGAACTGAGCTCACGCCGTTTCCACGGTGCCAGCAGTTCTGAGCAGGTCACCCTCCAGACCAGGGGCCAATTCCTAGCGGCATTGGACAAGAATGTCCGCGCTCCAATCGTATTCTTGTACCGTCAGCGGAAACCGTGAGTTACGCCCCCGGTTGGGGGCGCAGGGGGGCGGGTTGTCCTCGTGATGGTCCATAGGTTCTCCATAGGAATGGCCCTCTTTTCCCCCCGCCACCGGTGCCGGCTTGTTCAACCCGCCGCTTTCGCCGGGGGGCGCTGGCTTTTGCTCGGCGGCTGTTTTTTGCGTTTCGAGCGGAAGAGATCCAGTTGCGGCTCTTTGAAGAAGTCGTAGTTCTTGAGGATGCGAATGATCTGGAGCAGGTCGGACTTCTGGTAGTTGCGATTGACCTGCACTTCGTTGACCAGGTCCACGAGCATGGTGCGGAAGGGGATCACCGCGTCCACGCCCTTGGAGCGGAGCAGGTCGATGCTCTCATCGCGCGCCTCGGCGGCCTGGGGCAGGGCGGGGACGACCAGGATCTTCAGCGGCGCGCCATCCTTGCCGAAGGCGCGCGCGGCCTGCTGGAACATCCTGGGCTCGACGAAGCGAAAGATCTCCGGCGAGCGCGCCAGCACGGCGGAACTGAAGGTCTCGGTGTGCCAGCCTTTGACGACCACAACCGCGCGCTTGATGGAAGCCAGATCCGGCGAGCCAAGCACAAAGGGCAGTTCTCCAGCCGGCGCTTCCGGAGCGGGGTTAAGGACGAAGAAGTCAATGTCGGCGTCTTCCTCCCGGTGCATCTGGCTGATGTATTTGCGGTGCTGGCGCACGAGGAACTCGTGGAGCTCGAAGTAATCGCGGACGATAGTCTCGCTGACGGCGGACATGCTAAGGGGTGAGAGGTGAGGGGTGAGGGGTGAGGGAGCGCTCGAGGACAGCCAGGGGCACCCGTTGGCCAAATTCGACGGTGCCGAGGCGGCGGGCGAGCACGAACTTGACCTCGCCGCCGCTGACCTTCTTGTCTAACTGCATGGCGGTGAGGAGCTTCTTCCGCTGCGGGGGGTTCAGTTTCAAGCGGGTGGGCAGGCCGGCGCGATGGAAGATGGTCTCGATGCGGGCCACCTCGGGCGCGGGCAGGTCGAGGATTTGGGCGGAGAGCTCGGCGGCGGCGACCTGGCCGATGGAGATGGCTTCGCCGTGCAGATATTTGCCGTAGTGCGAGATGGCTTCGAGCGCGTGGCCGATGGTGTGGCCGAAATTCAGGATGGCCCGCAAGCCGCCTTCGGTTTCGTCCTGCTGGACCACCTCCGCCTTGATCTCGCAGCAACGGGCGATGACCGTTGCCAGGGCACGCGTGTCGCGGCGGAGCAGTTTGGGCAGATCACGCTCCAGTTGCTGGAATAGGCGTGCATCGTAGATGATGCCGTATTTGATCACTTCCGCGAGGCCGGCCCGGAACTCACGCATGGGCAGCGAGGCCAGCGTGTCGAGGTCACAGAGCACCAGCCGCGGCTGGTGGAATGCGCCGACGAGATTCTTGCCCGCCTTGAGGTTCAAGCCGACTTTGCCGCCTACAGAGCTGTCCACTTGCGCCAGGAGCGTCGTGGGCACCTGCACGAACGGCAGGCCGCGCAGGTAGGTCGCCGCTACGAAACCCGCCAGGTCGCCCACTACGCCGCCGCCGAGGGCGACGATGAATGACTTGCGTTCCAGTCGCTGCGCGGCCAGTTGATTATAGCACGCCTCGACGGTCTTCAGACTCTTGGCGGTTTCGCCCGCCGGGATGGTGATCAGCGTGGGAGCAAACCCGGCTTTCGCCAGGGCCTCGTGCGCGGTTTTGCCGAATCGGGGGGCGACGTTGGTGTCGGAGATGATCGCACAGCGGGTGCCCAGCCCGAGCCGGGCGCATTCCGCGCCTAACCGGTGCACCAGGCCAGCGCCGATGTTGATCTTATAGCTGCGATTGCCAAGCGGTACGTTAACGATTCCCACGTGCTGAGAATAGAGGAAAAGCAGAAATTGGGAAAGCAGAAAGCAGAAATAGGAAGGGGCGGAATGCCAAACGAGTGGCTTCGGATTTCTGCTTTCTGCTTTCCCAATTTCTGCTTTTCCCCCATCCTTGCCAGCCATGAATGCGGTTGCCCTCATTACTGGAGCGTCGCGCGGCATTGGCCGCGGGATTGCGCTGGAGTGCGCGACGCTGGGCTATGACCTCGTCATTAACTTTGCGCGCCATGCGTCGGCGGCCCAACAGACCGCGACGGATTGCGTGTCCGCTGGGCGGGCGGCCGGCAAGGCGATTCGCGCGGAGATTTGCCAGGCGGACATTGCGAGCAGCGCCGATCGCCGGAAGCTGATCCAGTTCACGAAGGAGAAGCTGACCCGGCTGGATCTGCTCGTGAACAATGCCGGCGTGGCGCCAGAGGTGCGGGCGGACATCCTGGACGCGAGCGAGGAGAGCTTCGACCGCCTCATCGCCATCAACGTGAAGGGGCCATACTTCCTGACCCAGCTTGCGGCCAATTGGATGATCGAACAGCGCAAGACGGTCGCGGCGCCGGTCCCATTCCGGCCCAAGATCATCACCATCTCCTCCGTGAGCGCTTACGCCGCCTCGGTGAATCGCGGCGATTACTGCGTCTCCAAAGCCGCGCTGGCGATGCTGACGCCCCTTTACGCCGCTCGCCTGGCGGAGCACGGCATTAACGTGTATGAAATCCGCCCGGGCGTGATCAGGACCGACATGACCGCGCCCGTGAAGGAGAAGTATGACACGCTGATTGCGGGCGGGCTGACTCCGATCAACCGCTGGGGAACGCCCGAGGATATCGGCAAGGCGGTCGCGGCCATTGCCCAGGACCTGCTGCCGTTCAGCACGGGCGAAGTCATCAACGTGGACGGCGGTTTTCATCTCCGGAGGCTCTAATGGCT
>CAIUPP010000112.1 GCA_903901045.1 uncultured Planctomycetota bacterium | reverse complement strand
TCCTCAAACGCCTGTGCGCTCGAACGCATGACGCGCTTTTGACAGCCATCGCCTCAGCGCTCGACGCCGTTACGCCGCAGGACAGCCAGGGCTTTTTTCGTCACTGCAACGTAGGTGTAAAATGTTAATATGCTCTAGCCCACACCGTAGCCATCAAAGCCCAAAGTGCGCTAGCGCTGCCCCCGGTCGAACCCATCCAATGCAGCGCATAGGAACAACCGCGCCAATAATAATTCCAAGCTCCAAAAGGGTCGTACCGCTTCTGGCTGTCGACTGAAATTTTCAATACTCCAGCACGCCCTGACTTTTGGCTATTTATAACATGCTTCTCCACAGTCAGATAGGACTACGTGCCACAGTAATAGAATTTCGTATTTGGCCTCTAGACATATCCGACATATGTGGTAGTATATTATCAGTTCTGGAAATGGGAACCAGGAAAAAGGAGGCTACCATGGATAAGATTAGAAAAGCGACGGGTCTCAGCCGGCGATCGGCCTATCTTCGCGGCAAACTCCTCGAAAAGCGGCGGCTGCTGCTTGAGAACATGCTTTCCGGCTTTGAAGCTTCCGTTGAAAGCTCCGAAGGACCGCAGGCGGATCTGGCGGACATGGCCGATGCGGCCATGGCGCGCGAGATAAGCTGCCAGATCGGTTCCGTGGAATCCGACGCCGTGAACCGGATCGATCACGCCATCGAGCGGATTGACAGCGGCACGTATGGGCGTTGCGAGGGGTGCGGCAAACGCATCTCGGAAGCCCGCCTGCGAATCCTGCCGTTCGCCGACCTGTGCGTGAGTTGTCAAGCTACGGACGAGCGCGAAGGGCTCCGGCAGGTCGGCGAGGATTTGGGCTGGAGCGAACTGGAATCGCTTATCGGGTCTGAAGGAGCCGAAGAGGGCGCAGAAGGCGGGGAGTCGGCGGAAGTCGTGCGCGGTCGCCGCCACGCTTGAGAGCAGAGACCCCGGTCAAGGTGGGGGGTGGGTGGTGACACCCAGCCCCCACTCCTATTTGACGGACTCAACATTCAACGTCCAACTTTCAACGTTCAACGAACGACCAACAGCGAAAAACGCCATTCGACGGACGCCGTTGTCGTCGTACGTTGTCGTCGTACGTTGCCGTTACTTGAACGTTGGGCGTTGAATGTTGAACGTTGAACGTTGAACGTTGAATCCGTACTCCGTACGGGGGGGGGCACATAGTCAGTTGAGAAATCTGTAAATGAGCCTTGCCCCGGCCAGCGCCAACCCGATGGCGAGGAGGACGAGGACCACCTTCCCTTTGACGCGGCGCGCGAGGCGCGCGCCCACCTGCCCGCCCGCCAGCGCGCCTGCGCCCAGGCAGAGCGCCCACCAGGGGTCGAGCCGCCCGCCGCCGATGAAATATGTCGCCACCCCCGTGCTGGCGCTGATCAGCAGCAGGAACATCGAGGTCGCGGTGGCGACCAGCACGGGAATGCGGAGCAGCTGCGTCATAATCGGCACCTGGATGATCCCGCCGCCGACCCCGAAGAAGGTCGCCAGGAACCCCACGCCCGAACTGAGCGACACCCCCAGCGGCATGCTGAACGCGTAGCGGTACTCGATCCCATCCACGTCCGTCAGGTGTCGCTGCGCCAGGCCCGGCCGGAGGGGGCGCTCGGAGGCGGAGGCGGCGCGTCCGAGGGCGGCGTTGCGCAGCAGCCAGAGCGCAATGGCCATCATGAAGCAGCCGAAGAACATGGAGAAGAGCGGCGCATCGAGCCGGCTGACCACCAGCCGCCCGGCCACCGCGGGGATCATGGTGCTGACCCCGAAGATCAGGCCGGTGCGCCAGTCGATGCGCCCCATGCGCCCGTAGGTGGCGGTGGAGGAGATGCCGTTGCACAGGGCGATGAAGAGGCCCATGAAGGTGACGAGCGCGGGGCTCCAGGCGGGGTCGCCGGAGTGGAGGAAGAGCAGCGCGGGGACCAGAATGAAGCCTCCCCCCGCGCCCACGAGCGCGCCGAAGATACAGGCGACGAAGGAGAGCAGCGTGAGAATCGCATATTCCATGGCGGCATGGTAGGGAAATGTGCCGGGCGGCGTCAAACGGAGACGACGGCTTTCACCGCGGAGACGCGGAGGACGCGGAGAACAGCGGAACAGTGACAGTAACTACGGCGTGCGCAGGGCTTGTTCTGTCAGCCTTCTGTTCTTCTGCCCTTGA
Organism: uncultured Planctomycetota bacterium; assembly: GCA_903901045.1. Lineage (GTDB taxonomy): Bacteria > Planctomycetota > Brocadiia > CAIUPP01 > CAIUPP01 > CAIUPP01. The sequence goes on along the minus strand of CAIUPP010000112.1, from coordinate 18,495 downwards.
CATAGTTCGCTCTCAAGCTCTCCTGGTATCTCAGCAGGTTAAAGTTGACCGCATTGTCCGGCTCGAACAGGAGGGGCTGCCGGGCAAGGAACTGCTTGCGCAGTGCGGCTTCCTCTTCCGCGCGTCCGGTCTTGCGGGCCAGTTCGCACTTGGCCAGCAGGCGCATGTCATTAAGCCAGGGGAAGTCGTTGGCAGCGAGCACGACCGAATCGAGAAGGCGCATGGCTTCCTGCGCGTCATTCGTTTCCTGAGCACGCAGGATGTTGAGGCGCAGGGCGAGATAGCCGAACGGGAATTTGCCTGCTTGATATGCCTGAATGGTGCCGCAAAGCTTGTCTTTCAGGGCGGAGAAGTCTCCGTATTGCAAGCCTCTGAGCTCCGCCTTTAGATAGTCGAAATCCAAGTCCCTGCATTCGGCTTCCGCTCTTCTAGTGATGACGTTCAGTCTCTGGAAATCTCCCTCCAACTGTGAGCAAGCGGCGAGATACTTCCAGACCTGCTGGAAGAAAGGAAGTCCCTGGTTGGCAAGAAACGTTGAATCCAGAACTTTCAGTCTGAAATACACGGGGAGCAGGGGTTCGACATAACTCCATGCCTTGTCGGTTTGGCCCCACAGATATGAATAGCGGGCTTCAACCAATGCGAATTCGGGGGACACTTTGGGAAACTTCGCTTTGTCAAAGCATTCGAACATCTTGTTCGTCTCGCCCCTGAATTCATATTCTTGTCCGAGCGAAAAAGAGAGAAAAGCGGAATTCGGGCACTGTTTGAGTCCTTCCTGAAAACGCTGAAAGGCAAGGGGCCGGTTGCTCTGCTGAAACTGAATTGCGCCGCGAAAATGATACCAGGATTCCTTCTCCGCGCTTTCGAGTTCATCTGGGTCGAACTTGGCGAGTTCGGACTCCAGTTCATCGATCCTGTTCTGGCGTCTCAATCGGTTGGCTACAAAATCAATCCGGTTCTTCGGTTTGCTGTGACGTTCCTCTTGTTGAAGTCGTCGGACAATTGTGGAGACCTGGTCCCTGCGCGCACGACTGGGCGGCTCGTTGGAAGGACTTCCGTCCCTGGCAAATACAACAGGAAGCCCATGCGATTGGATGCGGAGTTCCACCTGCCAGGACTCCGGCGGCTCCGGGTCAACCGGCGCCCACCAAAAGGATACCTTTCCCCCCTTTGCCTTGAGCGCGACCAGCCGTTCCTCCAGTTCCTCGATGGAGTTCTCTTGCCCGTCGACCTCCAATCTGCCTGAAGCGGACACCTCGACTCTCAGTATGGGCGGTTCATTGGTGGTGACCGGTCCGGCGGGGCCGCCAAAGAAAGTGACGGGGACTCCGATCCGAAGGATGGCGCTGAAAGCCCTTGCGGCTTCGGGCGGCTCGGGCGTGGCGGGCTCGCACCAGTAGCAGACCTTTCCCCCCTTGGCCTTCAATTCGGGCAACTGTGCCTCTAACTCCGCCAGCGAGCTCTCGCTGCCGTCGAGCGTGACCTTGCCGGCGGCGGAGACCTCGATGCGAAGCACAGGCGCTTCCCTGTCCTTGTGCTGAAGAGAGCGGCGGTTGTAGCCTAGGCACTCGTCCCCGCCACTCATAGTGGGGGGATTGAAGTCGCGAAGGATCGCCTTTCCGCCTACAAAAGCCACCAGCGGCGCCGCGACGGCCATAGGCACGACGCCGACGACTCCGCCGACCCCGGCGGCTACCGAAGTTCCCGCCAGGACCCTTCCGGGGCTGATTCCGGTGGGCGGGGGGAGGTCCGCCTGCTGGTCGGTCGAAGCATTCGGGCGGGTTTGCTCATGGGGCAGCGGTTCAATCAGCGACGGAATCGCTGGCTCGGCAGAACGCGCCGCAGGCCGGATTGGGGTGGTCAGCACTTTGCGCACCGTGAAGGCGATGATGGCGAGAATGACTGCCAGAACGATCGAAATGCCGATCAGCGGGGACATGGCGGCCCTCTTATCCATGAAATGATACGCCTGCCAAGGCGGAGGCGATGCTAACAGTGCGCGGGAAGAGAGTCAAGGGGGAGAACGGATTCAACGTTCAACATCCGACGTCCAACGTTCGACGTTCAACGAACAACTCCACGCGGGGAACGCCGTTGTTGCCGTGCGTCGCCGTCAGTTGAATGTTGGACGTTGGACGTCGGATCAGGTGCGCCGTGCGCACCGCGTTGAGCGTTGAATCCGTATTGCTCTGTTGAAATCATCCCGGTTGGCGGGCCGGGCCGGTGGGGACACAATACTTTCCAAAGGAAAGTTTTGTGTCCCCACCTCGACCACACGAAGAGCGACACGCCGTCACGATGGTTTCAGCAGAGCAAATCCGTATTATCCGTTTGATCAGTTGCATTCCCCGGCAGGACATGCTATCATTCCACGTTACATACAAGAAGGACATGAACCGTTCGTGTCTGGTGGTTTCGTTGTGGATTGGTGGGGAAAGGTTTGTCGCGGATGAAGGTGGACGGAGAAAAGAAGCAGTCGGTGGTTACGGAGTACCGCAGGCACGAGACGGATACCGGCTCCGCCGAGGTCCAGGTGGCCCTCGTTACGGCGCGCATTGAGCACCTCACCGAGCATCTCAAGGCCCATAAAAAGGACCATGCTTCGCGTCGGGGTCTGCTCATGATGGTAGGACACAGAGCGCAGCTTCTCAAGCACCTGGCGACGACCTCCCAGGAGCGGTACCAGGCCGTCATCGAACGGCTGGGGCTGAGGCGCTAGGCCTCCCTGAGAAACGTCTTAGCTTTCTCTGGCCGTCCGACCGTATCATCCACAATCTCATTGACACCCCCCTCCACATGTGGTGCGCGGACTTTCACGTCCGCGCCGCACTCTCGCATCGTCTCGTAATCGTCAGGCAGGCAGGCAAGAAACAGGCAGGTAGGCAAGGAAAGAGGAAGGAATGGAAATGCAAGCGACTCGTGTTGAAACAAGGATTGGCCGTCACACCCTCTCCATCGAGGCCGGCAAGCTCGCGAAGCAGGCGGATGGAGCCGTAGTCGTTCAGTATGGCGAGACCGTCGTGCTGGTCGCCTCCGTTCGCGGCGACAACAAGATGCCGGGCGACTTTTTCCCGCTGCGCGTGGACTATCGCGAAATGATGTCCGCAGCCGGCAAGTTCCCCGGTGGCTTCTTCAAGCGCGAAGGACGCCCCACGCAGAAGGAAATCCTCACCAGCCGCCTCATGGACCGTCCCATCCGCCCGCTCTTCCCCGAGAACTACATTGACGACGTGGTGATCACCGCGACGGTGCTCGCCTCCGACGGCGTCAACGATCCCGATATTCTTAGCCTCATCGGCGCTTCGGCTTCGCTCTCCATCGCCGCGAAGATTCCGTTCCAGGGCCCGACCGGCGCCGTGCGCGTCGGCCGCGTCAACGGCGAGTTCGTCCTGAACCCGACGCGCGACGAGCGCGCGGCGAGCAATTTCAACCTGGTGGTCAGCGGCACCGAGCACGCCATCACCATGCTGGAAGGGACGGCCGTGGAAATCTCCGAGGCCGACCTGCTCCAGGCGATCATCTTCAGCCAGGGGCCGATCGCCGAGCTCTGCCGGCTGCAGAAGGAACTGATGTCCAAGATGGGGATCGTCAAGGCCCCGCAGCCCAAGCCGGTTGAGAACCCGCTGGTGCCCGCGCTGGAAGCGAAGTTCTTCGACCGCCTGATGGTTGCGCACCAGGTTCGCGGCAAGATGACCCGCCAGGACGCGATGAATGCCGTCTGCAAGGCGATGATCGCCGAATTCGTCAAGCCGGACGGCGCGACCAAGGAAGCGGATGTCCGCGCCGCCTTCAGCAAGCTCGAAGAGAAAGCCTGCCGCATGCTGGTCATGCAGGGCAAGCGCGAGGATGGCCGCGGCCTCACCGATCTGCGCAAGATCACCTGCGAAGTCGGCGTGCTGCCGCGCGTTCACGGCTCGGCCCTGTTCACCCGCGGCGAGACGCAGGCGCTGGTCACCTGCACGCTGGGCAGCAGTTCCGACGAGCAGCGCGTGGAGGGACTCGACGAGGAGACCACCAAGAAGTTCATGCTCGACTACAACTTCCCGTCGTACAGCGTCGGCGAGGCGCGCGCTCCGCGCGGCCCGGGCCGGCGCGAGATCGGGCACGGCAATCTGGCCGAGATGTCCCTGCGGCAGGTGCTGCCCGCCGTCGAGAAGTTCCCGTACACCATCCGCCTCGTCTCTGAGATCCTCGAATCCAACGGCTCCAGCAGCCAGGCCAGCGTCTGCGGCGGCACCCTGTGCCTCATGGACGCCGGCGTGCCCATCCGCGAGCCGGTCGCCGGCATCGCCCTGGGGCTGGTCACCGAAGGGGACAAGGTCCGCATCCTCACCGATATCTGCGGCTCCGAGGACCACTACGGCGACATGGACCTCAAGATCGCCGGCACTCGCAACGGGATCACCGGCATCCAGATGGACCTCAAGTCCCAGGGGGTCAATGAGACCACCCTCATGGAAGCGTTCGCCCAGGCGCGCGAAGGCCGCCTGCGCATCCTGGAGATCATGCTCCAGGCGATCCAGACGCCGCGCGAACAGATCAGCAACCACGCTCCGAGGCTCCTCCTCATCAAGATCAACCCGGACAAGATCGGTGCCGTCATCGGCCCCGGCGGCCGCGTGATCAAGAAGATTCAGGAAGAGACCGGCGCGGATATCGACATCAAGGATGATGGCACGGTCAACGTCTCCTGCGCGAACGCCGAAGGGGCGAAGCGCGCGCGCGACATCATCGAGGGCCTCACCGCCGAAGCGGTGGTGGGCCGGGTCTACACGGGGCGCGTCACCGGCATCAAGGAGTTCGGCGCGTTCGTCGAAATTCTCCCGGGCCGCGACGGCCTCTGCCACATCAGCGAGCTCGGAGAAGGGCGCGTGGCCAAGGTCGAGGACGTGGTCAAGCTCGGCGACGAGGTGAGCGTGAAGGTGCTTGCCATCGACGACCAGGGCAAGATCCGCCTCAGCCGCAAGGCCGTGCTGAAGGAGCAGGGCGGACAGCCGAAGTGACAGCCGCTGCAAGGTGAGTTGGACGAGAACAGGGCGCAGGTTCGAAAGGACCTGCGCCCGGATGTTTTAATGATCGCAACGCGTAGTGGGGAGGAGCCCGCTAGTCCGAATCCTCTTGGAACTGGCGGTACTCCTGCGACGCATCCGCCTGCGCGGCGACGCGGGCGGTGTTGATCCCGTCGAACTCCCGCTTCAGGAGAGCGACAATATCCGGGTCCAGTCCCCCCCCTTCCGCCATCTTCTGAAGCACTCCCAGCGTTTCGTCGCGCGTCATTCCCTTGCGGTAGGGGCGGTCCTCCGTGAGCGCGACGAAGACGTCCACGACCGCCATGATGCGCGAGCCGACCGTCAGTTCGGAGCCGCGCAGGTGGAAGGGATAGCCCGCGCCGTCCAGCCGCTCGTGGTGCAGCGCTCCCCAGATGCGCGCCGTCTCCAGCGCACTGATGGGATAGAGCACGCGGTCGGTATGGTAGGTATGGCCCCGGATAATGCAGAACTCCTCCGGCGTCAGTTTGGCCGGCTTCTCCAGGACTTCCGCCGGCACGGAGAGCTTCCCCAGGTCGTGCAGGTAACCGGCCAGGCGCATCGTGCGGCGCTCCCGCTCGGAGAAGAGCGCCCAGCGCGCGAGGGCCTCCGCGCACGCCGCCACGCCGCTGGAGTGCGTGTGGGTGAAGCGGCTTCGGAAGTCGATCAAACGGCGGAAGAGCATGGACATCTCGAGCAGTTCGTCGTCGTTCAGCGTCATCGTGCCCCAGCCGGCTTCCTTCTTCAGCAGCGTTTCGAGCGACGAGGTTGCCGCGTCGAGCCAGAAATATTCCTTGGTCGCCAGGCTGTGGAAGGCCTCGACGAGGCGAGGCGCGAATTTGGCGCCGGAGTGCAACTGGATCTCGCCGCGAATCCTTTCGACCTGCCTGAGCGGATGCTCCTGCGGCTGCAGCATCACCGCCACTCGGTCGGCCAGGTGCAGCACGTGGCTCCCCATCGGCACCGCCTCGCCGCCAGACTCCGCCCCCGCGCCATTGGCCCAGGAAACGTGATGGAAGCGGACGTAGGAGGCGGAGGGGACGAAGGGGGCGAAGCTTTTGAGAAGCGCGTACCCCTGCTGCGCGTGCCCGTGGACGGCCTCATATTCGAACGCCAGCGCATCTTCCCGGCTCTTGCGGGTCAATCCGCCGATGTCGTGCAGGATGGCGGCCAGCGCAAGCTGCTTGCGCTCTTCGGCCGACAGCTTCAGTTCCTCGGCGAGCGCCAGAGTGATGTAGCCCACGCGCCGATGGTGGTTCACCAGCACCGGACTTACCAGGTCCACGGCCTGCGAAATGCACAGCACCAGGTCAAACAACGGCACGGACGTTGTTGCGGTCATCGATAATCCCCCGCCCCTCACCCCGCGCGCCCACGGCGAGCGCGCAAACTTATTTAAGGCTACCACAGCCCCAAGGGCGAGTACAGGGGGGTGTGTCGCCCGGCGGGAAGCGGGGCAGGCGGCTTGTCCCCGCTGCGCCGTTCTTGATTTGAGCGGAGGCGAAGCCTAAGATGATGGCGCTCTTGGACCTGCGGGCTGCGGGCGCTGCCGCATGGACGCACGCAATGCCGCGCCGGTCCTGAAACAGGAAAGGGAATAGTATGAAGCATCTCTGGGCGATCACCGTGGCGGCGATGGTGTTCCTGGCGGGCTGTTCCAGCGGGTCGAGCTTCACCAAACCGGGGTACGACTTCAGCCAGATCAACAAAATCGCGGTGGTGGAAGTGACCGGCGCGCGCGGAGACGTCGGCGCGCAAAACGAGGTGGCCGACCTGTTCAGCATGGAGCTGATGAAGCGCGGCTTCAACGTCGTGGAGCGCAAGCAGGTGGACGCGCTGCTCAAGGAGCAGCATTTCCAGCAGGACGGCTCGACCAGCCGCACGGACCCCGTGAAGTTGGGGGAGATACTGAATATCCCGGTGGTCATTATCGTCAACATCCCCTTGACGGGCGAGAAGATCAGCCTGACCAGCAAGATGCTCGACGTCAAGACGGGCGAAATGCTCTGGATGGGCGAGGGCACGGGTGACACCAAGAGCGGCACGGCGACGTTCGCCGGCGCGCTCGTGGGGGCGGGGGTGGGGGCCGTCGCGGGCCACGCCATCGGCGGCAGCAGCACCGGCACGGTCATCGGCGGAGTCGCCGGCGCCGGCGCGGGCGGCATCGGCGGGCACCTGCTCGAACCCAACGAGGCGCAAGTGCTGCGCAAGGTCGTCGTGAAGGTCACCGCCGGGCTCCCCACCCAGACGGCGGTGCAGGGGAAGTAACGCAGAAATGATTGAGCGCGTCGGCATTTCGCTGGACTCGAAGCTCCTGAAGCAGTTCGACAAGCTGATCGGGGGCAAGGGATACTCCAACCGTTCCGAGGCGGTCCGCGACCTGATCCGCGAGAAGCTGATCGAGCAGGAGTGGGCCGCCCCGGAAGGGGAGACCGTCGCCACGGTGCTGCTCGTGTACGAGCATGAGACGATGGAGCTTTCGCAGAAGCTGACCCGGCTGGAGCATGAGGAATTCCACTGCATCGTCTCCAGCATGCACGTGCATATGGACCATGAGAACTGCCTGGAGCTTCTCGTGCTGCGCGGGCCGGGGCGCAGGATTCAGAAACTCGGCGAACGGCTCATCAGCACGCGCGGCGTGAAACAGGGCCGATTCATCCCCGGCACGATGGGCAGCCGCTTATAGACCGCACACAGGTTCCCATGTCACCCGAATCTCACACCGACGCACCCCCTGCCCCCGACCAGGCGATGGCCGAGCATGAGCGGCTCGTCGAGCGCGATTTGCGACGCAACGCGGGGGGCGTCGTCGGCTGGGAATTCACCTGGGGGCTGGGGATGCCCTTCGCCATGTTCGGCACATTTGCCCCGGCCTATCTGGGCGCAATGCACGCCCCGAAGGCCGTCATCGGCCTTGTCCTGGCCTTCCCGATGCTCTTCGGCGCGCTGCAACTGCTGCCGGGGTACTTCCTGCCGCCGCAGCAGCGGCTGCGCCGCTACCGCGCGGCAATCCTCATGGGCGTCCTGACCTATCTGCTGTACGGCGTCGGCGCTGCGCTCTGGGGGGAGGCCTGGCCCGCCTCTCTGCACATCGCGCTCTTCTCTCTGGCGATGTTCCTGTTCATTGGAGTGACTTCCAGCGGGAGCAGCATCTACTGGGAGATCATGACCGACAACATCCCGCCGCGCCGGCGCGGCTGGCTGTTCGGGCTGCGCAACGCGGGGATGGGCATCGCCGGCCTCGCCACCGGGCTCGTGGCGCTCCGCGTGTTGCGACAATGGCCCGAGCCGCTCAACTTCCGCATCGGCTTCATCATCGGCCCGTCGATTTACCTGATCAGTTGCGCCTGCCTCTGGCGCGTGCGCGACCACGTCAACCCCCTGCACAGCCGGTCGCTTCGCGCCGAGGAGGGCCCGTTCTTCGGCTACATCGCCGGCGCGCTGCGCCAGGTCTGGAGCGACGCCAACTACCGCTCCTTCATCTTCTTCTATGCGCTGCTCATGGTGGCGACCACCGGCGCCCCCTTCATGGTGGATGCCGCCCGCGAACAACTCGGCGCCACCGCCATGGGGCAGGGGGCGTTTGGACTCGTCTACCTGGGCGCCGCCGCCGCGTTCGGCTGGATCATCGGGGCCGCAGCCGACCGCCACGGCTATCGCCTCGTCGGCTGCATCTGCAGCCTGCTGCTGACGGTCACCTTCCTGCTCTGCCTCGCCGCCCCGTACATGATCTGCTGGTACGTGGCGTACGGCTGTTACACGCTGGCGGCGGTGAGCATGGGAATGCTGCTGTGCAACATGAGCGCTGAAATCCATCCCCACCTCCCCCCCAGCCGGCTGATCGGAGTGGGGAACCTCCTGGTGGTTGGCCTCGTCGCAGTCGCCAGCCCGCTCAGCGGCGCCGTGGCGGGATGGGCCGGCTCGTACCGGCCCGTCTTCATCGTCAACCTCGTCCTCTCCATCCTGCCCTGCTCGGATTCCTGTTGATCGTGCGCGAGCCGCGTGGCGAACATCCCCGCAACGTCAAGCTCAGCCCGCACGCGTGACGAACCGGCGCATGTGAACTCGTGCGGTCGCTTGCGTCCCAGAGGGACGCAGAGATAATAGGCAGGGGCTTCAGCCCCTGTTGAAAGAGCGCACGGTTCATTGTTTCGCGCGTCCCGCCGTTCGACGTTGCTCACGGCCCTGAGCCTGCCGAAGGGTAGGGACGCGGTGGAACCGCATTTTCCCTGCGTCCCTACGGGACGCTTGAAGAAAGAAACGGACTTGCCCTGAACAGGGGCTAAAGCCCCTGCCTATTATCACACCGTCCCTCTGGGACGGACCTCGTGCGACCGTCGTTCTCCTGAGATATTTGAGGCTGATATCCCGTCTTATGACTTGACTGTTTGCCCCCCATTTTCCATAATGTTAGTTGTTCGTTAGCCACAAGGCCTGCCCCTTCTGCCCGGCGGGTCGCTCGATTTGAGAGGCACCGATGAACCTGACGCCGAAGCAGTTGCGCGTCCTTGAACATATCCGCAAGTTCCGCGACGCCCAGGGGTACGCCCCCACGCTGGATGAGATCGCCCGCGCCTTCAAGGTGTCGAAAATCACCATCCTGCAGCACCTGCGCGCGCTGGAGAAGCGCGGCGCCATCCGCCGCGGGCGCTACCAGGCGCGCTCCATCGAACTGTGCGGCGAGGCGCTGCATTCGCTGCAAATTCCGCTGGTTGGCGCCATCGCCGCCGGCACACCGATCGAGGCGATCGAGGAGCATGAAATCCTCGACCTGTCCGAACTGATCGCCGGGCGCGCCGAGCCCTTCCTCCTGCGCGTGCGCGGCGAGTCGATGATCGAGGAGCAGATCCGCGACGGCGACTTCGTCATCTGCGAGCGCCGCGCCACCGCCCAGAACGGCGAGACCGTCGTGGCCGTCCTCCCCAGCGGCGAGGCGACGCTCAAGAAGTTCTTCCTCGAAAAGGACGGCCGCATCCGCCTCCAACCCGCCAACCCCGCCATGCAACCCATCCTCGTCGACCGCGTCGAAATAAGGGGCGTTGTCGTGGGGGTGCTGAGGAAGTATTCGTAAAACGGATGGCTCACGCAAAGACGCGAAGGCGCAAAGAACGGCGCGAAGATAGGATGGGAGATAAGTTAGGCGCCCCGTGAGTCTTGCGATCTTTGCAGTTTGGAGACACACGCGATAGAGGAAAAGGGAGCCGGCGAATCTTTGAACGGCTCCCGAAGGCGGTCCAACGACTCTTCCTGTTCTTCCCCCAACGTCCTCGGTTCCGCCGATCCTTTCTTTGCGCCTTTGCGTCTTTGCGTGAGCCATTTCGTTCTTTCCTTGAATCCTTCTCCGCAAGACCGCTATAATCGGGCATCGGCCTTCTCTCCTCTTGCAGTGGGAAACAGCGCATGACCAGCGAGACCGTCCAGAAGATCCGCCGTCTTCATGAGAACGTCGAAAAAGTCTTCTACGGAAAACCGGACACCGTCCGGCTGCTGCTCGTGGCGCTGTTCGGCAACGGCCACGTGCTGCTGGAGGACGTGCCGGGCGTCGGCAAGACGCTGCTGGCGCGCGCGCTGGCGCGCTCGGTCAACTGCCTCTTCCAGCGCATCCAGTTCACCGCGGACATGCTCCCCGCCGACGTGACGGGCGTGAGCGTGTACGATCAGGACGCGCGCCGCTTCGTCTTCAAGCCCGGCCCCATCTTCGCCAACATCGTCCTGGCCGACGAGATCAACCGCACCAGCCCGCGCACGCAGAGCAGCCTGCTGGAGGGGATGAACGAATTCCAGGTGAGCGTGGACGGCGTCAGCCATCCGCTCCCCAAGCCGTTTATCGTCCTGGCGACGCAGAACCCGCACGAGTACGAGGGGACGTACCCGCTGCCGGAGTCGGAGCTGGACCGTTTCTTCCTGCGCCTGACCATCGGCTATCCCGCCCGCGAGGATGAGCGGCGCATCCTGAAGGACTTCGTCACCACCTTCTCCGTGGACGCGCTGGAGCCGGTGATGACGGTTCAGGAGGTGCTCGCGGTGCAGGAGGAGGTGGCGCGGGTGCGGGTGGATGACATCCTGGTGGATTACATGCTTACGCTGGTGGAAGGGACGCGGCAGGCGGCGGGGGTGGATGTGGGGATCAGCCCGCGCGGCGGGCTGGCGCTGTACCGCGCCGCGCAGGCGCTGGCGCTAATCGCCGGGCGCGACTACGTGCTGCCCGACGATATCAAGAGCGTCTGCCCGCCGGTGTTCATTCACCGGCTGGTGATCCGCGGCAGCCGCGACCACAGCGACGGCGGCGCTTCCGGCCAGATCGTCGAGGAGTTGCTCAAGACCGTGCCGGTACCGATTTGACGGCGAGTGCAGAGCGCAGAATGCAGGGTGCAGAATGCAGAATTTGGTGGAGCGCGCTCTCCGAGCGCGCTAGCTTTTAAATCGCAAATCAGAAATTAAGAGGGGCGCGCAAGCGCTCCCGAGTAATCAGAAATCGCAAATCGTCTCTCTTTCTCCTCCGTCTCTCAAGGGACGTTTATGCCCTTCAAATCCCCATATCGAATCACCAAGGGCGGCTGGGGGCTGTGCATCCTCTGGGTGCTGCTGGCGGGGGGGGCGTACAACGCCTCGCTGAACGTCCTGTATCTGCTGGACAGCCTGCTGGTGGCCGTCTTCCTTCTGGCGCTGGTCGCCCCGGTCTGGATGGTGCGCGGGCTGCGCGGGCGGCGGTCGCTGCCGAATCCGGCGTTCGCGAATGAACCGTTCGAGATCACGATGCATGTCTCCAGCGCGCGCAAGAACCCCGCGCACTTTCTGGAAGTGTGCGACCCGCTTTGCGCCGGGGGGCCGGGGGCCGAAGGGGGGCTCATCGTCCGCCTCGAACCCGGCGAGCAGCGCGAGCTTTCCTGCAAAGCGCCCGCGCGCGCGCGGGGGGTGCACCGGACGCTGGGGCTGGCGCTGGGCAGCCGCTTCCCCTTCGGCGTCGCTGAGCGATGGCACTGGGATCAGGAGAGCGAAGAGCTGCTGGTCTTCCCCCTGCGCGGAACGCTGAGCCGCGCGCTCACCGCGTCGCTGATCCCCACCGGCGCGCGCTCGGGCGCGCCCTCGCGCACGGGTTTGCCCGGCGACGAGTTCCGCACCATCCGCGAGTACAAGAGCGGCGACAATCCCCGGCGCATCCACTGGCGCGCCACCGCGCATCACGGTACGCTGCTGGTGCGCGAGACCGAGCGCGAGCGCTCCGCTCCGCTGATCGTGCTGCTGGATTCGCGCCTTCCGCCCGGGATCGAGGCGCGCGCCGCCGAGCCGCTGGAGCGCGCCATCGGCTTCGCCGCCGAAGTGGCGCGCGTCGCGCAGGCGGCGGGGAACCAGGTGATTCTGGTCGGCTTTTTCCCGGAGCCGCGCGCGATCCGCGTCGGCGCTGTGCTCGATGAATCGCATCCGCATCAACCGCACACCGCCTTCGCCGCGCCCGGGATTTCCGAAGAGCTCCTGCCGGTGTTCGAGGCGCTTTCCCGGCTCGTTCCATCACGCGAGGCCGACGCCACGCCGCTGCGCGCCGTCGCGCACGAAGCGGGGCTGGGACGCGCCGTGCGCGTCATCGCCGTCACCCCCACCGCCGAGACCGCGGCAAGCCTTGCCCCGCTGCTGGCTGGCGAGCGCGCGCAACTGCTCCTTGCCGATTCCGCCCCCTTCCGCAACATGTTCATGCCGCTCGCGCCGGCGGGGGAGGGGGCATGAAACTCGACCGCGGGTTCTTCCTGCTGAACATCCTTCTGATCCTCACCTGCGCTGCGGCGCACGAGGTCGCCGCCGAGCAGTACGGCTACCTGGTGGGCGCCGCGGTCGTCTGCGCGATCGCATGGCGCCGGCACGGCCAGGGGCGGCCGATCCAACTGGGGGATGGGATCGCCACGGCCATCTGCTTCATCGCCTTCGTCATCATGATCGGGCGCAGCATGGCCCCGACCGGGGGCGCCGGGCTGCGGGCGCTGGACGTGCGCGTTCCCCCCATAGGGGACTTCCTCATCACCTTCCTCTGCTGCAACCTCCTCCGGCGAAAGAGCCCGCGTGAGTACTTCTGGATGTACCTGGTCAGCGTGGTGCTGATGGGGACCGCCGGGATGCTCATGCCCGGCTTCGCCTACGCCCTGTTCTTCCTCTGGTACGCGATCGTCGGCCTGGCCACGCTGGGGGCGTTCCACATCTGGTGCGAAGTCCAGCGGCATCCGGAGGCGGCCGACCAGGTGCGCTTGCGCGCGCGCAGCCTCTCCACGCTTCTGCCGCTCACCCTCGCGCTCATGCTCCCGGTGGCCGGCATCTTCGTGCTTCTGCCGCGCCGGGCCGGGGCCAGCGTCCTCACGGCGCAACTGGTCTACCTGAACGTCCAGCCCATGGTCGGTTTCTCCAATACCGTTCAACTCGGGCAGATCGGCGCCATCCAGGACAACCCGCAGCGCGTGATGCGCGTCACCGTGCGCGACGCCGACACCGGCGCGCCGGAGCCGTTGGGGGAATGGCTGCTGCGTGGCACCGCTCTGGACGCCTACCAAATGAACGGCCGCACCTGGGTTTGGTACACGTCCCAGGACTTCGTTTCCATGTTCGAGACGTTCGACTCGAAAGAGGACATCAGCAGCATCTACGAGGAATCCTTTCCCGGCTTCTTCGCCCCGGGGTTCCGGCGCATCCGCTGCGACATCGCCCGCGAGCCGCTGGGCACGTATCTGCTCTTCGCCCCCTTCGCCGCGGAACGCGTCATGCTCCCGCCGCACCGCCATCTTTTCGCCAACGTGGTGACGCATGACCTCGTCTCCCTGAGCTCGGCGCGGAACGCGCAGTTCCAGTATTCGGTCGTCTCGCGCATCTTCCCGGACAGCCGCCCGGCCGGCAACCTGCCCGACGTGCCCCCGCGCGCGCTGGCGCCCTTCGTTCAACTTCCCCGGGAGCTCTCGCCGCGCGTGGTGGCGCTGGCGCGCGAGGTCGCCTCGGACGCGAAGCACCCCTCCGATTATCAGAAGGCGCAGGCGATTCTGAAGTACCTGTCCGACTCCAACCGTTTCTCCTACACGCTCGACATGCGCCCGACGCCGGGGGTGGAGCCGGTGGAGGATTTCCTGTTCAACCGGCATACCGGGCATTGCGAATACTTCGCTTCGGCGATGGCGATCATGCTCCGCTCCGTCGGCATCCCCGCGCGGCTGGTCAACGGATTCAAGGTGGAGGAATGGAACCCGATCGGGGAGTACTACATTGTGCGGCAGGCGCACGCGCACTCCTGGGTCGAGGCGTACATCCGGCACGCCGGCTGGCGCACCTACGACCCCAGCGTCATGCGCGATGCCGCCACGCCGCAGCCGGCGCTGGTCCGCCGCTGGGGGCGCAACCTGTACGACGCCGCCGAGGGGATGTGGGTCAACTACATCCTCAACTTCGACTCCAACAACCAGTCCGCCATCTACGATGCATTCAACGAAGTTGTCCGCACCCTGCGCGGGCTCACGGTGGTGGCGATCATGCTGGCGGGCGGCGCGAGCCTGACGCTGGGATATCAGCAGGTGTTCCACATGATGGAACGCGCGCTCCTGCCGCTGGAGTCGCCGCTGAAATTGCTGATGATGGTTCTGATCTGTTACCTGGCCATCATGATCGGCTGGACGCTGCTGTGCGCCTGGAGGCGTCGGCACATTGCCGGGGGGGCGCTCTTGTTCTACACCCGCATGGAGCGCGCCCTGGCCCGCCACGGTCTGCGCCGCGCTCCCGCGCAGACCCCCTGGGAGTTCCACGCCGCCGTGGCGCAATCGGGCTGGGGGGCGATGGAGCCGGTGCGTCTCATCACCGAAAGCTTCTGCGCCGCGCGGTACGGCCAACGCCCGCTCGCGCGCGACCAGATGCAGCGCGTCGAAGCGGCGCTGCGCGAACTGCGCACCTTCCGGCGGCGGAACAAGTCTTCGTAGGGGCGCAGCATGCTGCGCCCATGCAAAGAATCGCCGGGCGCGCCGGAATGTCCATTTTCGACAGAGAGCGAGTGCATGGAATTTCTTCTATTGTCCGCCTCCGTGTTCGGGCTGGGGGCGCTGCACGCCCTCGAACCGGGGCATGGCAAAACGGTCGTCGGCGCGTACCTGGTCGGGGCGAAGGGAAACGTGCGCGATGCGGTGCTGCTGGGGCTGATCGTCACGCTGACGCACTCCGGCGGGGTCATTCTGCTGGGCATCCTCTCGGTCATGGCGGCGGCGTACCTGGTGCCGGAGACCGTTCAGAAAATTCTGGAAGTCGTTTCGGCTTTGCTGATCACGGGCGTCGGCGGCTGGATGCTCCGGGCGCGGATTCGCGCGCTGCGGGGGCATGGCCATCACGGGCACGCGCACCTGCACGAGCACTCGCACGATCATCCCCACGAGGCGCACCATGGGGAAGAGCAGGAACACGGGCATACCCATCTGCACCTCCCGCCGGCGGGGGAACGCCCGAGCCTGGGGCAGCTTATCGCTCTGGGCGTCTCCGGCGGCATCGTCCCCTGCCCGGCGGCGCTGGCAGTGCTTCTGGCGGCGGTGGGCATGGCGCAGTTTGCGCGCGGCCTCATGCTGGTCATCATCTTCAGCATCGGCATGGCCGCCGTGCTTGTAGCCATCGGCATCGCGATGGTCAAAGCGGCGGATGTCGCGGGCAAATACGTCCCGGGGGGGCGCTGGACAAAGACCGTCCCCGTCCTCAGCGGCGCGCTGATCCTGCTCATCGGAATCGGGCTGACGATCAAGGCGCTGGTGGATGTTCTGTAGGCGGAGCTTCATACGAACAGAGGGGGGAACCGCCGATAAACGCAGATGAACGCGGATAAGAAGAAAGCGGACGGCTTCGCAGGATGGATAGCGCGCCTACGGCGTCATCCTGCTCTTGAATACGCGCATGGAAAGACGAGTCCCCCAAAGGAGCATCAAGCTTTCCAAGAGTGCGAATATGCCTTCTAGTGCGGTCCCAAGACCATTCCAGAGGGAGGACAGCAGGATGGCCAAGCCGCCCGCCCCCATGAAATAAGCGCCAAAATGAAAGAAGAACAGTGGATTCACTGCGGAAAAGGGCTTCGAATAATGTGATGGTGCATCCCATTTCACATCGGCTTTTGAAGTAACTGCGCAGATACCAACAAACCCCAGGACTATCAGGGGAATAGCGAACAACATCAGGACAGACAAAGTCACAAAGAACCATTCTGTCAGCATCTCCGCACTCGGGTCAGGGCCGCCAAGTGTTACGATCAGCGTACCGACGAAGCAGAATATCATCAGCCCAATGCGGACCTTGAACCAGGATTGCCCACTCATGTGATGGCCCTTTCCATTCCAGCCACAGTTCCTGCCTCGTATCTGCGTTCATCCGCGTCCATCGGTGGTTCCCCTCGTTCTCCGTGCCTCCACGGTGCGCCGTGCGCACCAGGTGTCTCCGTGGTGAAGGAGATCGTCCTCACGCCGGCGGTTTGTCGGCGACGAGGAGGAAGTTGGTGGGGTAGAGGGAGCGCGCGCCGAAGAAGCTGTCGAGCCAGAGCGCGGCGCGGATGAAGAGCTTGTTGCAGAACAGCGCGGCGGGGAAGAGCGGCCGCGCCCACCAGCACAGCGCGAGCGCCGCGGTCGATGGGGCGTAGGCGAGGAAGCAGATCAGCCCGCCCACCGGCTTGACCGTCAGCACCCGCAGTCCCGCCTGCTCCGCCAGATAGCGCAGCCCGTGCCCGGTGAAGCGCCAGTAATCGTGCGGCTCATTGTGCAGCCAGACCATGTGAGGCGCGCTGAGCACCAGCCGCCCGCCGGGGCGCAGCAGACGCGCCATCTCATGCACCGCCCGCTGCGGTTCAGGGAGGTGCTGGATCACCTGGGTGCAGAAAATCGCATCGTACTGCGCCGCGGGCAGTTTCGTGTTCTGGAGATCGGCGTGGTGGTCCAGCCCGCGATGGGGGACGTAGTCCAGGCTCTCATAGCGGGCGCAGAGGGGTTCGAGCATTTTGCGGTACGCTTGGCGGCCCGCTCCGGCATCCAGCAGGCGTCCGGAGACGTGCTTGCGCGCCGCGTCCGAAAGCGCGCGATAGAGGGAGAGGTTCGTCGTCGCCAGCTCGAAATAGTCGGGGCTGCCGGCTGTGGCGTCGGCGATCTCGCGGCTGTTCTCTTTGATCGTCGAAAGGAAACCCATTCTTGCCTCAAAAACGAACGCAAGACAACGGCTTTATCCACAGATTACGCAGATTGGAACAACGGCCTTGTCTATGATCTCCGTAGTCTGTGAAAATCTGCGTAATCTGTGGATAGCACTTCGTTGCCGTTACAGCGCCAGTCGCTTGCGGAAGTAGGCGATCGTCGGGACGAGCCCTTCGCGGATGGTGTGCTTGGGCTCCCAGCCCAGGATGCGGCGCGCGCGCGTGATATCCGGCTGGCGCACCTTCGGGTCGTCCTTGAACTCGGGAGGGAAGGGGAGGCGCACCAGCTTGCTGCGGCTGCCGGTCATCTCGATGATGAGTTGCGCGAAGGCCAGGATGCTCATCTCCTGCGGGTTGCCGATATTCACCGGGTCGTGCTCGTTGGACTCCAGCAGCTTGATGATCCCGGCGACGGTATCGGCCATGTAAGTGAAGGAGCGCGTCTGCGAGCCGTCGCCGAAGACGGTGATATCCTCCCCCTGGAGCGCCTGGCAGAGGAAGTTCGGCAGCGCGCGCCCGTCGGCCAGGCGCATCCGCGGCCCGAAGCTGTTGAAGATCCGCACGATGCGCGTCTCCACCCCATGCACGCGGTGGTACGCCATGGTCATCGCTTCGGCGAAGCGCTTCGCCTCGTCGTACACGCCGCGATAGCCGATGGGGTTGACGTGCCCCCAGTAGCTCTCCGGCTGGGGGTGGACCTGCGGGTCGCCGTACACCTCGGAGGTGCTCGCCAGCAGCAGGCGCGCCCCCTTGGCCTTGGCCAGCCCCAGCGCCTTGTGCGTGCCGAGCGAGCCGACCTTGAGCGTCTGGATCGGCAGCTTCAGGTAATCGA
The DNA here is from genome assembly GCA_903901045.1 of uncultured Planctomycetota bacterium. GTDB lineage: Bacteria > Planctomycetota > Brocadiia > CAIUPP01 > CAIUPP01 > CAIUPP01. The sequence continues at coordinate 467 of CAIUPP010000112.1, read as the reverse complement.
TCGGGCTGGCGGGCGAGGCGAAGTGCAGGACGTTGTCCACCGGGCCCTCCAGGGCGATGTACTCCGTGACATCGTGCTGGATGAAGCGGAATTTCGAGTTGCCGATGTGGTGGGCGATGTTGTCGGCGTTGCCGGTGATGAGGTTGTCCAGGCAGACCACCTCATCCCCGCGCGCCAGGAGCGCGTCGCACAGGTGCGATCCGAGGAAGCCCGCCCCGCCGGTGACCACTGAGCGCATAGTTCCCTCGCTGACAGAATTGCCTGAACCCCCATTGAGAAGATTCTAGAGGCCCCGGTGCGGCAAAGTCAATTCCCGCGAGCGCCGAGGTAGTGTACCCTGTCGTGTGTAATTTGGAAGGAGCAGGAAAAAGGGCGTATCCTCCAGTTGGATTCAATGGACACATTTTTGGAGGACACGCCCGTGCAGCATGCAGTGAAAAGGAGCTTGGAGCATTATGTACCGCAGG
>CAIUPP010000111.1 GCA_903901045.1 uncultured Planctomycetota bacterium | reverse complement strand
TCCTCAAACGCCTGTGCGCTCGAACGCATGACGCGCTTTTGACAGCCATCGCCTCAGCGCTCGACGCCGTTACGCCGCAGGACAGCCAGGGCTTTTTTCGTCACTGCAACGTAGGTGTAAAATGTTAATATGCTCTAGCCCTTTTGCATTCTTAAGCTTTTCGCGCACCTTCGCGAGTGAAGGACATGCCTTGAAGTGGCCAGGATAGAAGACGATACAGGCATCAATGAGAGCTTCCGGGGTGTCCGGGCCGGCAGGAACAATCGTGCGAATCTTCCCAAGCGGTCTGATGCTGGAATCGAAGTAGTGAGCTTCGAGCCGCTGCCCCGGTTGGTCGCGGACTAGGATTTGAAACGTAATGGGGTTGACGCCATCTGCGCCCTGGAACCCGCCGAGACCGCCGACCACATAGAACCTTGAATAGCCTGCCATGTTCGCCTCCCATTCCATATGTCGTGATTACTTGGATACTCACTTCAACGCGAACCTGCCCGGCCCCACCTTGATGAAACGGGCGTCGTCACCCTTGTCTTGTATTTCCCGCAGGATCGACGAACTGAGCGTCGCGGTGGGCGTCTTGCCCTCGCTGCGCCAAAGGCGTTTGGCTCGGATCTTCCCGACTATTTCCTGAACGCTCATTGGCCGGCTAGCTTTACGTAATATGGCGACCGCTGCGTCCAGGAGCGTGGTCTGCTTCGTCCCCCGGCCGCTGAGTGCCTCTTGTTGCGCCGTCATGAAATGTGCGAGTTTGTCCAGGTCGCGCGAGGCGCACCCCGCTGGCACGGGTTCCTTTCGCTTATTCTGTTCAGGCTGCCCGTTCGTCATGCGCTTTATCACAGCAAGCAAGCTCGCCTCCACCTGTGCCCTTGCAGCGTCCTGGTTCTTTGCAGGGAAGATAAGGCTAAGGCGCGTGGCATATGCCGACCCATAGGCGAATTTCCCATGACCAAGGCGGTCAACAGTCTGCGCTTTGCCTATGTAGAAGAATTCTCTTGGCCTTAGGGACCATACTACGTAGACGAATCCGCGTTCAATCAAGCCGGTCTTCCGCAAACTTTCCTTCACCTCTCGTATCAGCGCGTCCAGTGTATCCATGTTGTCAGATGCCTGCGGAATGTGGAATTCAAGCCATCGTGTACCTTTGGCAAATGCGTGTTCCCGCAGACAATGGGTTGCGTCAATGCAAGTAACAGCTTCTCTAATCTGCGCATAAGACTCCGCGAGAATCTTCATCTTGACTGTGCCCGGTTTACCCCATGACTGCCGCCGCAGAATAGTCCGAATGGTCTCCGCTATCGTGTTAATGCCTTCTTGTCTCTCTTTCTCAGCGACACGCGTGGCAGACTCCGTCAACCTCATGACCACCCTCTTGAAGTTGATCGCTTTCGGCATGGGCAGCTCCTTTCACTTGACGTTGCCGTGTGAGAAGCGGTCTTTCGGCCCGAAGCCCTTAAAACAAATCGGGAGCATCAACCGGACTGCTCCCAGCGAACGGGCCAACCACGGCCCACCACACGAAAGCAGACACGGCGACGCTCCCGAAAAGGAGAGCATCGGCCAGTGCCTTGCTGTCTCGTGTGTTTTCCGACCCGAAGGCCAGAAGTGGTTGTTCGTTCGCTGAGACACCAAAGCTCAGGATCGAGCTTTTCAGTATGTTGTCGATGCGTTACGTTCTGTCGAAAAGTCCTCCTTCAACCGTGCAATTCTGAAACCGTCGTGGGTGCGTCAGGCAGTAGAGTACCCCCCTTCCCCCTCTTGGGTCAACTTCTTTTCGACGCATGCAGAGGGTATCCGATGATCGCAGTCGATCAATGTGATATAGGCTTCGTATAGTGACAGGGCGGACCACTCACCCCTCATGCCCCAACTCCTTCTCCAACTCTTTGATACTCGGCAGGCTGGATTTGAGCGCGGCGGGGATGGCGCGAGTGAGCTTGTATTCGCTGACGCCGATGGGCGTCCGGGTATTGCGTAGTGCGTATTCGGCAATGAGGCGCTTGCGGGTTTTGCACAGGATGATGCCGATGGTCGGGTTGTCGCCGGGGTGCCGCAGTTGCGCGTCCACGGCGGACAGGTAGAAGTTCATCTTGCCCGCGTACTCCGGTTTGAACGACTCCATCTTCAAGTCAATGACCACGAAGCAGCGCAGGCGTAGGTGGTAGAAGAGCAGGTCGAGATAGAAGTCCTCGCCCTCGACTTCGAGGTGGTACTGGCTGCCGACAAACGCGAACCCGACGCCGAGTTCGATCAGGAACTTTCGGATGTGCTCAACCAACCCGCGCTCCAAATCCCGCTCGTGCGCGTCTTCGGCGAGGGAGAGGAAGTCGAAAAGGTACGGGTCTTTGAGGGTCTGCCGCGCTAAATCGGACTGCGGCGCGGGTAGTGTGCGGTCGAAGTTCGTGACGGCCTTGCCGTGGCGCTCGTGCAGGGCGCTCTCGATCTGGTGGACGAGGACGGCGCGGCTCCAACCGTGCTCGATGGTCTTTCTGACGTACCAGAGGCGAGTGGCAGGGTCTTTGATCTTCTCTAGGATAACAACGTTGTGGAACCAGGGGATTTGTCCAGCAGCCTGCTGGACAATCGTCACATCCGGGTAGGCGTCGGCAAAGGCGCGCATATAAAGGATGTTCGCTCGTGAGAAACCCTTCATGTCAGGGAACGCGATCCGCAGATCGTGAGCCAAACGTTCAACGACCTTCGCACCCCACCCTTGGGCCTTCTGGCGTTCAAGTATGCGACGGCCAATGTCCCAGTAGAGCAAGACCATCTCGCGGTTCGCGGCAAGAGCCGCCTTGACGCGAGCGGTCTGAATTCGCGTTTTCAGGTCTTCAAGGAAGGGGCCGTAGTCGGAAGGAAGTTGTGCGGCGGATTGCTGCACCATTGCCTGCTCGGATTGACGACCTGCGGGCGGCAGAGACTTCCTGGGCTTATCGGCCATAGCCAAGTCCTTTCAGATTTGTCCGAATCGCCTTCTCCAATTTGGCTGATTCACCCGCCCCGGCACACGGACGTGTTAGGGATGATACTCTGCGGCAGTGACATTCCGCAAGGAGTTATCTTCTGTGCTCGTGTAGCATTGTGCAGAGATTACTCTCAGTCTGACGAGGTGTGTTCTGCCCCTTTCGTCGCCCCCGCCACGCTGACGCCCACAGTTGTTCCAGGTATGGCGTTTAATGGCGGGGCGTAGTAGAATCTCATGCGGGACGGAAAGGGCAGCGCGCCAGCCTCTCCCGAACTCGCGCCGTTTTGCTTTCCTTAGAACGAGCGTACCCAGCTATCCCTTGATAAGGGTCAAGAGTGTGGCGACACAAGGGCTGTTGCTGGACCTGACAGAACTTCAGACTCGCATCCGGTTGATTGACCGTCAGTTGGCAACCGCCGGTTGAAGCCCCATAGTATTTCCCGTCTGGTCGTAGTAGAATCCCACCGGTGGCATAAGGTGATGACTGGAAATTGCGGAGGGTGCGGACATCCCCGGCGCACACCTTACTGAGGAAAGGGCTACCCCATGCCTATGCGAGTGTGGAAGCGCCAGTTTCGGCAGATCATCACAGAGAATCGCGACGTTGACCCTTATGAGTTGAGGCGGGTTTTTACGGAAACGATTCGTGAGTGGGAACAGGAGCAGGGCTGGGATGAAGACCGTAAGGGAGAGCCGTGGACGGATGATGAGTTGCGTGTTGTTCTGTCGGATGCGCCAACCAAGGAGAACTGTCTGAAGCATGCGCGAGGCTTCGGACGGGGGTACGGCGCAATCGAGCAGATCTATCGCTGGGCGGCCACGTCCAATCCCGAAGTTCAGCGTAAGCGCCCGGGTGATGCGTTCATCACACAGATCAAGCGAGTGGCGAAGCAGCTGGGATGGAGAGCGTGACCGATTTCGGAGGGGAACGAACGAAGTTCCCGATTACTCGACGTGGAGCAAGGGCGATACTTGATTTCAATGCGTTCTTCGATAAGGTAGCTTCCGAAACGCCGGCAACTTTCGCCGGTATTCGCCACGCCCGTTTGCGGGAGGCTGCATGGAGAGACGCAATATGGACGATGATGACAAGGCTGAAACGATTCTGACGAACCTTCGCGCTGCCCTGGCGGACTTCCTGAGCGATGACTTGACGCGGACTCGTTTCCTAGAAACAGTCGCCGCTTACTGCAAGCGACTGACAAAGGGCGATGACGCTGGTGCCCTATCGTGTGCGATAGAAGCTATGATGGAACATGGCCCGCGTGACCTTGATGAGGCGTACGTACTCTTAGGGGCGCTCCATGATAGTGGGCCGCATGGCGGGGGTGCAGAGCAGGCGTTGCTGGGTGACTGGCATTCCATCATTGACCACCTGGGGATGCTGACGCCGGACGCTGTTCATCACCTTCCGGCATGGTTTGAAAAAGTGAAGGCGGATTGCCCGCTGCCTTTACTGAATGAAAGCCCGATCTACCCCCTCATCTATCATAGGGGTGAAGCAGAAGACGCGAATCGTATTGAAGACTATGCGCAGGCCACACCTGCCGCACTACTCGCTCACTGCAATCGAATGATTGAGCGCATGGCGGGTTTCAATACCTTCTTCTTGATGTCACCTGCCGAGGCCGGGCGAATGGCTTGCGATCTCGACGACGCATGGTTTGATCGTTTCAATCGCGATCATGAAATGCTTTGCCTGGCGGCCATTCCCCGTGGCGTTGACCTTGAGCCATTCAAAGAGCTTGCAAAATCGGTCTACTCGTTTTGGCGAGGTGTCCTTCCCGCGCAGGACACGAAAAATGCAATTGAGCGCCTCAATGAGCCGTGCATTTCCGCTTTGTTCAACCTGAAACGCGTTTTGATGGTGGAGGTGGCAACCCCGCCTGCTTCAAACAACAGTCAGGAAATGACATTGTCAGAAGTCGCCCTGAAATACGATGTTGGTCTTCCGACGCTATCAAAGGCGACGCGACTACCGGAAAAGGATTTGAACCATTTGCCTGCGCGAAAAGATGGACGGAACGTCTACGTCAAGGCAAAGGACGCTGACGTTTGGTGCAAGAACTATATCGCGCGGCGAGAGGCGCGCCAGGTTGCCGAGCCTAAGAACGCCGATAAGCCTGCCATGAAGGACATGCTGAAAAGACTGGGCCGGGGAACACCCAAGAAGCGCGGCAACTGAGTTTCTGCTCGAATCGTGGCCTCCGTATTCTGCCCTTATCCCGCCTGAATATCCGTAGAAAGTCAGTTTCTTTTCGACTTTTCTGAGAGCCCACCACATAGCATTGCGCTCACGTTTCAGCCACACAGCATGCGGGAGCGCAGAACATGGACTCGATACGGAAGGCCGAACAAGCCCTTACCTGCTCGATGAAAGCAACTGAGGGCTATCCCAAGACCGTGCGCCGGACAGAACGGGCGTGCCGCCACAAGAGGCGGCATGGCCTCGCTGGCCCCCAACACGGTCGGGAAGGCGGTGGACGATGACCGAGAACTCCCACCCCACCCCACCCGCCACGCTACTTACGCTTCCCCAAGTGGCCGCTGGCCTCGGCATATCCGTTCGGGAACTCCGGCGACTCCGCGCTTCCGGTAGTTTCGGCCCTGAGGTGATCACTCTGACTCGCAGACTTCAGCGCGTACGTGCACAGGAATTTTCCGACTGGGTTGCTCGCGGCTGTCCGCCGGCAACACGTTGGGTTTATGAATTGAGAGGAGACTACCCGTGCAGAAGCCGATGATCTTGTCCAAGCTTTCCGGCGTGCGGTCGTGCGGAGACAGGAAATGGACGGCCCGTTGCCCGGCGCATGATGACCGGAAACCCAGCTTGAGTGTGTCGGTTGGCGATGATGGTCGAGTGCTTCTGCACTGTCAGGCGGGGTGCTCTTTCCATGAAGTCTGCCAGGCACTCAAAATTAGGCCACGCGACTTATTCCCTGCAAAGCGCAACGAAACCTGCGCGAGAAAAAACTCCCGTCAGGTCGTAGCGACGTATCCCTACCGTGATGAGGCCGGGACTCTGCTTTTTGAGGTAGTGCGCTATGAGCCGAAGGACTTTCGGCAGCGACGCCCAAACGGAAGGAATGGTTGGGTCTGGAACCTTAACGAAACGCCCCGTGTCTTATATCGCCTACCCGAACTTCTGGCAACGGATAGGACTGAATGCGTGTTCGTATGTGAGGGGGAGAAAGATGTTGAAAATGTGCGGGCGCTCGGATTGACGGCTACATGCAACCCCGGCGGGGCGGGCAAGTGGGCCTGCATGCGGGACGACGTCGCATTGCATGGCCGACGGGTTGTAGTTGTTGCCGATAAAGACCCGGCGGGACGCCAACATGCTCAGGACGTGGCCGCACGTCTGCATGACAAAACCACATGCGTGAAAGTGATGGAAATGCCTGGCAAGGGGAAGGACGCGACCGACTGGATCGAGTCGCTGGATTCAAGAACGCCGGAACAACTCCGGGAGGTGCTCCTACAGTTGGCGACAGAAGTAGCATCATGGGAACCGTCACATGCCGGCGCACATGAAGCCAGTGGTGCAGACCCCCAGGGAAGGGCTGCGCACCTGACAGACTTGGGCAACGCGGAGCGGCTTGTTCGTCGGCACGGCAGTGACCTGCGGTTCTGCGGGGGCTTTGGGAAGTGGCTGAGATGGGACGGCGTCCGCTGGCGCGAGGACACGGACCTCCATGTGATGCGTCTAGCAAAGGACGTTGCTCTTTCGATTTTCGACGAAGCGAAAGATGAAATGGGTCCGCGCCAGAAGGCCCTTTCAAGGTGGGCGGTTTCGTCCCAATTTCGAGAACGCCTCAGCGCGATGGTCGACCTTGCCCGGTGCGAACTGGGGGTGTCGCCCGTCAGCTTGGACAGGGATGCGTTTCTCTTGAACGTGCTGAATGGGTCCGTTGACCTTCACACCGGAAGGTTAAGGGACCATCGCCGTGAAGACCTGATTACGAAACTCGCGCCAGTAGTATTCGACCCAACGGCGACGTGTGCATTGTGGGAAGCCTTTCTGGATCGAGTCATGGACGGCAATCCGGCCATGATCAGCTACCTTCGGCGGATTGCAGGGATGTGCCTTACCGGCGACGTAAGCGAACAATCTCTGTTTCTGTTCTACGGTGCCGGTGCGAATGGCAAGAGCGTCTTTCTTGATACCCTTTGTGGCCTACTCGGCGACTATGCAGCGGAGGCGGCCCCCGACCTTCTCGTGGTGCGGCATTCCGACGAGCATCCATGCGAGATCGCTGACCTTGCGGGCAGACGGCTCATCGTGAGTTCGGAGACAGAGGAGTGCGTTCGCCTGAAGGTCCAATTGATCAAGCGGCTGACGGGCAATGCGCGCTTGAAAGGTCGATTCATGCGGCAGAATTACTTCGAGTTTCTGCGCACATTCAAGCTGATCCTGGCGACGAACAACAAACCCCGTGTACGTGAAGGAAGTCATGCGGTTTGGCGGCGGCTTCGACTGATACCGTTCACGGTCGTCATACCGGACGACGAGCAAGACAAGAACTTGACACAGAGGCTCATGGCTGAATGGCCTGGGATCTTGGCGTGGGCGGTGCGAGGCTGCCTCGAATGGCAGCGCGAGGGTCTGAAGGCCCCGGACGCAGTGACGGTCGCGACGGCTACCTATCAGGATGAGCAGGACTTGCTCGCGGAGTTTGTGGAAAGCCACTGCATCCTAAATCCGGGTGCATGGACAAGCCGGACGGAAATCTTCACAGCTTATCAGAACTGGGCACAGACGGCGGGCGAACGCACTCCCTTGGACCGGACGGCTTTCTACGAGCGTTTGCGGAAACTTGACGGTATTGCCGACGACACAAGGCGCATTCACGGCACGCCAACGAGAGGTTTTTCTGGTATTGGATTGTCGGGCGGAGGTACTCGGAATGAGCAGTTGTAGCAGGCGTTACAGAGCGTTGCAGGCATTTCAGGTATTGTCCAGGAAATCGTTCCAACTGGGACTAATGCCAAAAGGGCTGCAACGCTCTGCTTCAACCGCAACGCTAGCACCCTCTGAGCACAATGGCGGCAGTTCATGCCAGCGGGCGCTGACACTCTTACCGCCTGCGCGGGCGTCCGTTGCGGCAGAAGCCCTGACTTCGCCCCTATGCCGACTGAGGTCGTACCGCAGAACGGCGGACTCACCACGAAGTGCCAGGCGCAGAAAGCAGCGCAACAGGACTTGATACGTGTCGGAGTGTACGCTAATGTCCGGTCACAAGCACGAAGAGAAAGGCTGAACCATGCGGGTATTCAAACGACGTTGGCGAGACAAGAGAGGTGGAGTCGGCGTCTCGAAGAAATACACCGTCGAGTTCCACGATCACAACGGGCGCTTGCGGACCGTTGTCTGTGGTACCGACAAGGGCGCAGCGACGGACATGGGGCGGAGCTTCGAGCGGCTGGTGTCCTTCCGCGCGGCGCGGATGCGGCCCGACCCTGACCTGCAACGATGGCTGGAAATGCTGCCGGCCGAACGCTTGGAGCAACTGAGAACCTGGGACATATTGTCGAGCGACGTGGCCGGTGCTGGAAAGCCGCTCGCGGCCCACTTGGAAGACTTCAAGCGCGCCCTTGAAGCCACGGGCGGAACTACTGAGCACGCGCAAAAAACCCATGCGCGCGCCAAGAAGCTTCTGGACGCGTGCGGTTTCAGGAATCTGGGCGATATCGAAGCAACGCGCGTCCACGTGAAATTGGCCGACATGCGCAAGGATTGCCGCGACGCCCGTGGTCGAGTGACGCCGGGAATCAGTGCCCAGACGTCCAACTACTACCTGGCTGCCGTCAAGCAATTCTTCCATTGGCTGGTACGCGAGCGGCGCGTGACGGATAGCCCGCTTGCCCACCTGCAACCTCTAAACGCACGAGCGGACAGGCGGCGCGTCCGGCGGGCATTGACGGCAGATGAATGCCGTCATCTGCTTGCGGCGACTGAGGCCAGTGCGGGAATGCGCTACGGCATGCGTGGATCAGACCGGGCTGCGCTCTACAAACTGGCGCTCGAAACCGGACTGCGGTGGAGTGAGCTTCGCAGCCTGACGCGCGGCAGTTTCGAGTTGGATGAAGACCGGCCCACCATCACCGTCAAAGCGGCCTACAGCAAGCATCGGCGGGAAGATAAGTTGCCCTTACGCCTCAATACGGCCCACTTCATGGGTGACTACCTTGCGAACTGCTTGCCCTCCGCCGCCGCATTCCCGATGCCTGCAACGGATCAAGGGGCGGAGGTGCTGCGCGCGGACTTGAAGGCAGCGCGTATTGCCTGGATCAAGGCTGCGCGGGGCGACCGCGAGGAAGTGAAGCGGCGTGTCAAGGCGGACTTTCTGAAAGATCGGGACGCCGCCGGGTGCGTGGTGGACTTTCATAGCTTGCGTCACACGTTTGCGACACGCCTGATGGAAGCGGGAGTAAACCCGAAGGTCATTCAAATGCTCATGAGGCATTCGACGATCACGTTGACGATGGATCGTTACACGCACCTCAGCGTGCTGGACCAATGGGGGGCGTTGGAGGCCCTGCCGAATCTGGACAGCGACGACACCGAGGCAATGCGCGCGACAGGCACCGATGGAGCAGCAGATCAACTGACCGTGAAACTGACCGTCGCACCTTCCGAAAGGGGCCGCAACCGTCCGCTTCTGGCCGCTACCGGAGGCGGCGATACCGAGGGGGGCGGAAAGCATCATGTGCCCGAAACACAAAGCCCGTCTTGCGTTTCCGGCGCTTCGAGTGATGGTGGGCCCACCTGGATTCGAACCAGGGACCAAGGGATTATGAGTCCCTAGCCGGGCCCTGTAAACACAAGCTCATTTGCATCAACTGACCGTCACTGATCAGGCGTGTTCCCAGCCCACCGCGGACGCGTCTGTCTCCGGGTCATTGTCCGCTGTGGAACTCCCCGGCCCACGCGATTGACAGGGCGTCCCACGTTTCCACACCTGTCAAGGAGCGAGGGAACTTACGCATGGATTGCGGAGGGGGGCACCGCAGAGGCCCCAATGGTTCCCCCTTGCGATCCTCCTCCACCATCCCCCGGCAGCTCATCACGGCGTGCCTGTCACACCCTCAACCGATAACCGATGCCCGCTTCGGTTAGGATGAACTTCGGTCGGGTTGGGTCGTCTTCAAGTTTGCGGCGGAGTTGATGGACGAAGACGCGCAGGTAGTGGCTTTCGTCCGTCAGGTGCGGTCCCCAGACTTCCCTGAGCAATTGACGGTGCGTGATGACCTTCCCGGCGTGTTTGATCATGGCCGCCAGCAGCCGAAATTCTATGGGCGTCAAGCTGACCTCCTGACCGCGCAGGTGGACAAGATGGCCGGCCAAGTCCACTTTGAGATCGCCGCAGGTGAAGAAGCTGCTTTCCCCGTGATCCCCGACATGCGAAGCGCGCCGCAGAGCAACTCGGATTCGTGCCATCAGTTCCGGCACGCCGAAGGGCTTGGTGAGGTAATCGTCCGCCCCGGCGTCCAACGCGGCGACCTTGTCGCTTTCCTGGCCGCGCGCGGAGATGATGACAATGGGTACGTCGGTCCAGGCGCGCACGCGCCGGATGACTTCCAGCCCGTCCATATCCGGCAACCCCAAGTCCAGCAGAATCAAGTCCGGCCGGCAAGTGCCGGCTTCGGCAATCCCCTCCTGCCCGGTGGCGGCATCGCGCAAAGAGTAGCCCTGGTTCTCCAGGGTTGCGCGAAGGAACCGCACGATGGGCAGTTCGTCTTCAATGACCAGAATCGCGATGCTCTTCTCGGACATTCGACTCACTCACTTTGTGCGCGGGTGTCTTCCATCGGCAGCGTGAAGCGGAATGCAGCTCCGCCTTCCGGGCGGTTCTCCACCCATATCTTCCCGCCGTGCGCTTCCACGATGGCGCGACAGATCGTCAGTCCCAGCCCCACTCCTGATGTGCTCTTGCCAAGTTTCCCACGATAGAACTTTTCGAAGATTCTCTTTTCGTCGCCGGGGTTGATGCCCGGTCCGCGATCCGCCACTTGGACTGTGAATTCGTCGCTTCGGGCGTTTGCGGAGATCTCGATCTCGGAGTCCGGCGGCGCATATTTGGCCGCATTTTCCAGCAAATTGATGAAGACCTGTTCCATCAGCAAGGGGTCGAGGGGGACGGGGGGAAGGTCAGCGGGGAGACTCGTCGTCACGCGATGGCGATTCAATTGCTTGTCCAATCGGTTCCGCGCGCTGCCGATGACTTCCTCTATGGGGCACATCTCCTTCGTGACCTTGGCCGCGCCGGATTCGAGGCGGGTCATCTCCAGCAGGTTTGTGATAAGCCGGCTCATGTGTCCCGCCTCGTCGCCGATGGTTTCAAGGAGTTCACGCCGCGTCCGGGCATTCAGCGTATCTGTCTGCTCCATCAGCGTGCTGGCCGCTCCGGTGATCGCCGACAGCGGCGTCCTGAGATCGTGCGAAACCGAGTTCAAGAGGGCATTGCGTGATTTTTCCGTTTCGGCCTCCACTTGGGCCTTACGGGCTTCCTCCGCAAGCGCGTGACTCTCGATGGCCAATCCCGCCTGGGCCGCGACGGCTTCCAGCAATTGAAGCAATTCCGCCGTCAGCCCTTGCCCACCACGCGTGGGGCGCACACCGAGCACGCCGACCGTTCCTCGCGTGCCTGCCAGCGGCAGGTACAGGCACTCGGCGCTTGGGATGGTGTCGGTGCCCATTCCCGCCGCTCTGCCCAAGTCGAGCACCCAGTGCGCAACCCCTCGCTCGCGGGCGTCCAGGGGAAAAGCGGATTCGTTTCCCGCGCGAATGACCAACCGTCCCGTGGCATCCGGCAGCAGCACGGCCACGTCTCCTCGGAAGACCTCGGCAACATCCTGCGCCAGAATATCCAATATCTCGGCGGTCCCCCGTGCGCCGGAAAGATGTCCGCTGACCGCCCGGAGGACGGCCGTGCGGCCCTCGCGTTCCTGCGCCACCAATGCCTGCCGTCGCAATCGGTCGCCGAGTGCGCTGATGAGAATTGCCACGATCAGCATGACGGCAAAGGTGATAAGGTACTGGGAGTCGGAGACCGCAAACGTCAGAAAGGGAGGAACGAAAAAGAAATCAAAGGCCACGACGCTGAGGATTGAGGCGAGGATGGCCGGGCCCTGACCCACGCGCGCGGCAATGACGGCCACTCCCAGGAGGTACACCATGACGATATTCACGAGTTCAAAATAGCCGCTCATGGCCCACGCAACGGCGGTGCATATCCCGACCGACAGGACCGCCCATCCGTATCGTTTCCACTCGACCGGATTCTCCACCGAGACCGCGCGCGTGACTTCCGCTGCTTCGGCGTCCCCCTTGATCACGTACACGTCAATGTCACCGCTGGCGCGGATCAGGTTGCCCACGAAGGAACCGCTGAAGCGCTCCCGCCAGCGCAGGGAACCCGGCTTTCCGGCGATGATCTTCGTGACGTTCTTCTGGCGGGCATATTTGACGATCTCCTCCACCGCGTTTTCGCCGGCCAGCGTAGCCGTCTGCGCCCCCAACTGCTGCGCGAGGCCCAGGTTCTCCACCAGGCGCTTGCGGTCGGCCTCGGAGAGCTCCGGCTGCTCCACTGTGACCGCGGCCCAATCCGCATGAAGCCCCGCCGCCATGCGCCGGGCCGCTCGCACGAGTTGGCCCGAGAATGGGCTCGGACTGACGCAGACCAGAATGCGCTCGGACGTGCGCCAGGTCCGGGTGATCGCCTCCGCCTGGCGGAAGGCGCGCGCCTGCTGGTCCACGCGCTCGGCCACGGCCCGCAAGGCCAACTCGCGCAGGGCGATCAGGTTGCCTTTGCGGAAGAAATGCTCGACGGCCAGCCCCGCTTGGTCGGAGACATAGACCTTCCCCTCCTTGAGGCGCTGCAGCAGATCGTCCGGCGGGAGGTCCACCAACTCGATTTCGTCCGCCTGTTCGAGGACGGAATCAGGGAGGGTTTCGCGGACTGAGATTCCCGTGACTTGCGCGATGATGTCGTTGAGGCTTTCGACGTGCTGGACATTCAGCGTGGTATACACGTTGATGCCGGCGTCCAGCAGAGCTTGGACATCCTGCCAGCGTTTCGGATGCCGGCTGCCCGGGGCATTGGTGTGAGCGAGTTCGTCCACCAGAAGGACAGCCGGTTTGCGCGCCAGGGCGGCGTCCAGGTCGAATTCACGCAGTTTCGTGCCGCGATACTCGACAAAGCGCGGCGGGAGCAGTTCCAAGCCGTGCAGGAGCGCCTCGGTCTCCTTGCGGCCGTGAGTCTCGACTATGCCGACGAGTACGTCCAATCCCTCGGCTTTTCGCGCTTGGGCGGCTTCCAGCATGGCGTAGGTCTTCCCCACGCCCGCCGCCGCGCCGAAGAACATCTTCAGCTTGCCGCGTTTCTGGCGCAGTTCCTCCGCCTGGACCTGCTTGAGCAGTTCGTCGGGATTCGGTCGCGCTGGTTCCATCGGATGACTCTTACTTTGTTTCGGCGTCCAGAGCAAGATTCAATTGGAGCACGTTCACGCGCGGCTCACCCAGCAACCCGGCCTGTCGGTCTTCGGTGAATCGCGCGATGAGACCACGCACGGCCTTTTCGTCCAGTTTCCGCGCCTTGGCGACCCGCCTCACCTGGAACTCAACCGCCGCCGGGCTAACGTGCGGGTCCAGTCCACTCGCGGAGGCGGTGACCAGATCAATCGGAATCGGCGCGGCGTTGCCGGGGTCCGCCGCGCGCAACGCCGCTATTCTAGCACTTACAGCCTCACGGAGGGCAGGATTCGTCGGCCCAAGGTTTGAGCCGGAGGATGCCTCGGCGTTGTACGGAAACGGAGCAGTAGCCGACGGGCGGCTCCAGAAGTATTTCGGATCGCTGAACGGCTGGCCGATCACATTTGACCCAATAATCCGTCCTTCGCTCTGGATAAGAGAGCCGTGGGCCTGCCTCGAAAAGATCGCGTGCGCGATGCCGGTGATGACGACGGGATATATCAACCCCAGGAGGACCGAGAAGAGCAGCAGCGCCACGAGCGCCGGACGGAGTTGTCGTTTGACTTCAGCGAGCATAACCCTGCACCTCATACCAATCGCAATGCAACGAGCGTCAAGTCAATCAGCTTGATGCCGACAAACGGCACAATCAGTCCTCCCACGCCATAGACCAGGAGGTTCATCTTGAGGATGCTGGCCGCTCCCACGGGGCGGTACTTCACTCCGCGCAGCGCCAGTGGAATGAGAAAGACGATGATCAGGGCGTTGAAGATGACGGCGGAGAGGATGGCGCTTTGCGGCGTCGCCAGCCCCATGATGTTCAGGGCGTTCAAGGCCGGATAGGTGCCCGCGAACGCCGCCGGAATGATGGCGAAGTATTTCGCCACGTCATTGGCGATGCTGAACGTCGTTAGCGAGCCGCGCGTCATGAGCAACTGCTTGCCGATGGATACGATTTCAATGAGCTTGGTGGGGTTGGAGTCCAGATCAATGATGTTCCCGGCCTCCTTGGCGGCCTGGGTGCCGGTGTGCATCGCCACAGCCACGTCCGCCTGCGCCAGCGCGGGGGCGTCATTCGTGCCGTCGCCGGTCATGGCGACCATGCGCCCGCCCGCCTGGGCCTCGCGGATGTATTTCAGCTTGGCCTCCGGTGTGGCCTCGGCCAAGAAGTCATCCACACCGGCTTCCGCTGCGATGGCCGCCGCCGTGAGGGGATTGTCCCCCGTGATCATGACCGTCTTGATACCCATCCGCCGCAGTTCCAGGAAGCGTTCGCGGATTCCCCCCTTAACGACATCCTTCAGGCGGATGACTCCCAGGACTTTCGCTCCGTCCGAGACCACCAGCGGCGTCGCTCCGTCGCGGGCGACGGCGTGGACGATCCGCAGGATATCGTCAGGAAATGCGCCGCCCAAGCGATGGACGTGCGCCTCGACGGCGTCAGAAGCACCCTTGCGAATCGTGCGCCCATTCAAGTTGACGCCGCTCATCCGGGTCTGCGCCGTAAAGGGGACGAAGGTCGCTCCGAGTTGCTGAATGTCGCGCCCGCGCAGACCGTACTTCTCTTTCGCCAGAACGACAATGCTTCGCCCTTCGGGGGTCTCGTCCGCCAGCGACGCCAGTTGTGCCGCGTCCGCCAGGTTCTCCATGCGCACGCCATGCGCAGGAAGGAATTCCGTGGCTTGCCGGTTGCCCAGAGTGATCGTGCCGGTCTTATCCAGCAACAGGACATCCACGTCACCGGCGGCCTCCACGGCGCGCCCCGACATGGCGATGCAATTGGCTTGGATGAGCCGGTCCATCCCCGCAATACCGATGGCCGACAGAAGCGCCCCGATGGTCGTCGGCGCAAGGCAGACGAAAAGGGCGACCAGGACGGTGATACTGACGACCTTCCCAAGACCGGCGGCTTTCACGCTGTAAATGGAATACGGCAACAACGTGGCACAAACGATCAGGAAGATGATGGTAAGGGCCGCGAGTAGGATGTTCAACGCAATCTCGTTGGGGGTCTTCTGGCGCTTGGCCCCCTCGACCATCGAGATCATCCGATCCAGGAAGCTCTCGCCGGGGTTGGCCGTGATACGGATCACCAGCCAATCCGACAGGACGCGCGTTCCGCCGGTGACGGCGCTGCGGTCGCCGCCGCTCTCACGGATCACCGGCGCGCTCTCGCCCGTGATGGCGCTTTCGTCCACGGAGGCGACCCCCTCGATCACTTCGCCGTCGCCGGGAACAAACTCCCCGGCTTCGACGAGGACCACGTCCCCCGTCCGCAGGTTGGCGGAAGGCACTGGCGTGACGGCGGCGTCACGGGATGGAGCGGACAGCTTCTTGGCGAGGATGTCGCGGCGCGCCTTGCGCAGCGCGTCGGCTTGCGCCCGACCGCGCCCTTCGGCCATCGCCTCGGCAAAGTTGGAGAAGAGAACGGTGAACCACAGCCACACCGAGACCGCCAGAATGAATCCGGCAGGCTCTTCCCCCTTGGACAGCAGCGCCTGAATGAACAGCGCCGCCGTGATCAGGCTGCCGATGAACACCGTGAACATCACCGGGTTGCGCCACTGATGCCTGGGGTGCAGTTTCAGGACGGAGTCCAGGATTGCCCGCCGGACTATGGGCGGATCGAAGAGCGGTCGTCTATTCGTTTTCTCAGTCGTCACGATCTGCACCCGTTCTCACATCAATGGAGCATTTGCAGGTATTCGACAATCGGTCCCAGCGCCAGGGCCGGGATGAACGACAGCGCACCGACGAGAAGCACGGAAGAAATCAGCATGACCACAAAGAGCGGCGTGTGCGTAGCCAGCGTCCCCGCGCCGGCAGGCACGATCTTCTTGCGAGCCAGCGCCCCGGCGATGATCAGGATCGGTACGGCCAGCGCATAACGCCCAATGAGCATCACGAGGCCGGTCGCCAAATTGTAGAATGGAGTGTTGGCGTTCAGCCCGGCGAAGGCGCTGCCGTTGTTGTTGCCCGTGGAGGAGAAAGCATAAAGCATCTCGCTGAAGCCGTGCGCGCCGGGATTCGCCAGGCTGGACGTTCCCGCGTTCGTTACAGCGGCCAGCGCCGTGCCGATGAGAACCAGCAGCGGCGGAATCAGGATGATCAGCGACGCCATCTTCATCTCGGTCGCCTCGATCTTCTTGCCCAGATACTCCGGCGTCCGGCCCACCATCAGCCCGGCGATGAAGACGGTCACGATGACAAAGGCGAGCATGCCGTACAGTCCCGACCCAACTCCTCCAAAGACGACCTCTCCCAACTGAATCAGCCAGATCGGAATCAGGCCGCCCAAGGGGGTGAAGGAGTCGTGCATGGAGTTCACCGAGCCGTTAGAGGCGGAAGTCGTCGCGGTGGCCCAGATCGCCGAATTCACCGGGCCGAAGCGCACCTCCTTGCCTTCCATGTTTCCGCCCGCCTGGGCATTCGATGAGGTCACCGTCAGAACGCCATTTCCGTCGTCATGCGTCTGCTGGTCTACGCCGAGACTCACCAGCGCCGGATTGCCCCGCTCTTCAGCCCAGACGCATCCGATGACGCACGCCGCAAAGACAATCACCATAGCCGCCAGAATGGCCCACCCCTGTCGCTTGTCCCGGACCATTCTGCCAAACGTGAAGCAGAGCGCTGCCGGGATCAGAAGTATCGCCAGCACCTCCAGAAAATTGGACAGTGGCGTCGGGTTCTCGAAGGGATGGGCGGAGTTGACGTTGAAGTAGCCGCCGCCGTTGGTGCCGAGTTGCTTGATGGCGACCTGCGAAGCAACCGGACCGACGGCCACGACCTGTTCCGTCACGGCCTTTCCATCTGCGCCCTGCGCGGGTTGCAGCAGGGAAACCGCGGGATAATGGCCGAACGTCTGCGGCACGCCTTGCCAGATCAAGACGACCGCGAGGACAATAGACAGGGGCAGAAGGACATACAGCGTGCTGCGCGCGAGGTCCACCCAGAAACTGCCGATGCGGTCCGTCTCCTTGCGCGTCAGCCCCCGAATCAGCGCCACCAGCACGGCGATCCCGCAGGCCGCCGAGACGAAGTTCTGAACCGTAAGCGCCAGCATTTGCGTCAGGTAGCTCATCGTGGACTCGCCGGCATACCCCTGCCAGTTCGTGTTGGTCGCAAAGCTCGCGGCGGTGTTGAAGGCGGAGTCCGCAGACACGCCGGGCAAGTGCTGGGGATTGAGCGGCAGCCCGCCCTGAATCCGCTGAAGCAGGCAGACGGCCAGAAGCCCGGCCAGGTTGAAAAGAAGCATCGCCACGGCGTACTGCTTCCAGTTCATCTCCGCGTCGGCGCGCACACCGCAGGCCCGGTAGATGAACCGCTCCAAGGGGCCGAGGACCGCTCCCGACCATCGGTTGCGACCCTCGAAGACCCTGGCCATGTACGCCCCCAACGGCAGAGCCAGCAGGAGCAATGCGCCAATATAGAGGGCGATCTGAAACCACGCATTGGCGCTCATCAGAACTTCTCCGGCTTCAACAGCGCCGCGAACAAGTATGCCAGGAGTCCCACGGCGATGATGCCGCAGACGACATCAATCAGCGTCACAGTCCTATCCTCCACCCGTTTGACACGAGCCTGTGCGCACCGCCTGATCAGCGTGGCGGTACGAAGTCGCGGCGTTGCGTCTCAATCGGCATAAGCGAGTCTATCACGAGGGGTATCAGGTTGCTGTTAGAATGGGCGGCGATGCCGTTAAGAGTTCGTTAAGGCTTCTACCCACGGAATGACAAGCATCAGTCGCTGAGGACTCAGTCTCTGTTTCGCCCGCCTCGGTACTTCACCATTACTTCATGGTATGGCTTAACAGCGAAAGAACCATCTCCCATTCTGCGGTAAGGGGTCCCGCCGACGTACAGCGTGATAAGTAACTTGATAAGTGTCGAAACGTACGGTAACGTCCGGTTGAGGGCACGGAAATAGAGGACAGATCATGCGGGTATTCAAGCGACGGTGGCGGGACAAGAGAGATGCCGTCGGCGTCTCGGCGAAATACACCGTCGCATTCCATGATCACAACGGGTGCTTGCGGACGGTCGTCTGCGGTACTGATAAGGGTGCGGCGACGGACATGGGGCGGAGCTTCGAGCGGCTGGCGTCCTTCCGCGCCGCGCGGATGCGACCGGACCCGGACCTGCAACGATGGCTGGAAATCCTGCCGCCCAAGCTCTTGGAGCAGATGAAAGACTGGGACCTGCTGTCGGGCGACGTGGCCGGCGCTGGAAAACCGCTTGCCGGCCACTTGGAGGACTTCAAGCACGCGCTCGAAGCCACGGGCGGAACCACCACGCACGCGCAGAAAACCTACGCTCGTGCCAAGAAGCTCTTGGACGCGTGTGGTTTCAGGAATCTGAGCGACATCGAAGCGGCGCGGGTTCAAACCGAATTGGCCGACATGCGCAGAGACCGCCGCGATGCCCGTGGTCGAGTGACGCCGGGAATCAGTGCCCAGACGTCCAACTACTACCTGGCCGCCATCAAGCAATTCTTCCATTGGCTGGTGTGTGAGAGGCGCGTGACGGACAGCCCACTCACCCACCTGCAGCCGCTGAACGCACGAGCAGACAGGCGACGCGAGCGGCGGGCACTGACGGCAGATGAATGCCGACATCTGCTTGTGACGACTGAAGCCAGCGTAGAACTGCGCTACGGCATGCGTGGGCCAGACCGGGCCGCGCTCTACCAGCTGGCGCTCGAAACCGGACTGCGGTGGAGTGAGCTTCGCAGCCTGACGCGCGGCAGTTTCGAGTTGGACGGAGACCGGCCCGCCATCACCGTCAGCGCGGCGTACAGCAAACATCGGCGGGAAGATACGTTACCCCTATATGCCAAGACGGCGCACTTCATGGGTGACTACCTGGCGAACTGTCTGCCCGTCGCCGCCGCATTCCCGATGCCGGCCTCGGATCAGGGGGCGAAGATACTACAAGCGGACTTGAAAGCAGCGCGGATCGCCTGGATCAAGGCGGCGCGGGGCGACCGCGAGGAAGTGAAGCGGCGTGTCAAGGCGGATTTTCTGAAAGATCGGGACGCCGCCGGGTGCGTGGTGGACTTTCATAGCCTGCGTCACACGTTTGCGACGCGCCTGATGGAAGCGGGTGTGAACCCGAAGGTCATTCAAATGCTCATGAGGCATTCGACGATCACGTTGACGATGGATCGTTACACGCACCTCAGCGTGTTGGACCAGCGGGGGGCGTTGGAGACCCTGCCAAATCTGGACAGCGACGACGCTGAGGCAATGCGCGCGACAGGCACCGACGGGGCAGCGGATCAACTGACCGTTAAACTGACCGTCGCACGTTCCGAAAGGGGCCGCCACGGTCCGCTTCTGGCCGCTACCGAAGGCGGCAATTCCGAGGGGTGCAGAGAGCATCATGTGCCCGAAACACAAAGTCCGTCTTGCATTTCCGGTGCTTTGGAAGATGGTGGGCCCACCTGGATTCGAACCAGGGACCAAGGGATTATGAGTCCCCTGCTCTGACCAACTGAGCTATGGGCCCGGATGCATCGGGGCTATCGTATCCGGCGCGCGAAGGAGCGTCAAGCGGCTGTAACAGACTCAACGTTCAACATTCAACGTCCAACGCCCAACTTTCAACTAACGACGATGTCCCCCTGCGATCGAGTCGTTCATCTGCTACGCATTGGATGTTGAAAGTTGAACGTTGGACGTTGAAAGTTGAATCCGTTCTCTTGACATCCTCCGCCCTGCACGAAACAATGTCCTTGTTCCCCGCTCAGCAAGAAACCCGGAAGGAGCGCACCTGATGCGCCGACTCATCCCCATCGCCGTGATAACGCTCGTGGCTGTGCTCGTCATTCTGGGGCTGAGCCTCCTGCGCGGGCGCGTCCCGCAAGGGAGCGGTGCGCGCTCCGACGCGGACGAAGCCAAGATCATCGTCCTCACCCCGAACAACCTCCCCATCCAGCGGGAATTCGGCCCCGCCTTCGAGGCCTGGCACAAGGAGAAGTACGGCGCCGCGGTCACGGTCGAGTTCCAGGACCAGGGAGGCACCAGCGACGACGTGAAGTTCATCAAGTCCGAATTCATCGCCTCCCCCCAGGGGATCGGCATCGACCTGTTCTGGGGCGGCGGGGCGGAGCCGTACCTGCAATTCAGCGAGCTGGGCCTGCTTCAGCCGGTCGACCTGACGAAGGGAGAGTTCGCCGCGCTTCCGAAAGAGATGGGCGGGGTGCCGATGTACGATCCCGAGCGGCGCTGGTACGGCACCGCGGTGAGCAGCTTCGGCATCATCTACAACCGCAAGCGGCTCGCCGAAATGAACCTGCCCCAGCCGAAGACGTGGGAGGACCTGGGGCGGCCGGAGTTCTTCCGCGAGGTCGCTGCGGCCAATCCCGCCTCCAGCGGTTCCGCCCTCTCCATGGTGGAGGTGATCCTCCAGGCGTACGGGTGGGAGAAGGGGATCGAGGTGCTCACCCGCTCCGCCGCCAACGTCCAGACCTTCACCGCCGGCGCGAACGAGGTGCCCAAGCTCATCAGCACCGGCCAGGTCGCCGCCGGGACGGTAATCGACTTCTACGCCTGGACCCAGATCCGGCTCGACGGCAAGGAAAAGATCGGCTTCATTCTGCCCGAGGGGCTCACCCCCATCACCCCCGACGGCATCGGCCTGCTCAAGGGCGCGCCGAACGCCGAACTGGGGCGGCGCTTCATCGAGTTCGTCCTCTCCGAGCAGGGGCAGGCGCTCTGGGTATTGCCCAAGGGCGCGCCCGGCGGCCCGGTGGAGAACGAATTGCTGCGCATCCCCGTGCTGCCCAAGGTCTATGAGAAGTACGCCTCCATCACCAACGTGATGTTCGACCCGGGGCAGGCGAAGGCCGGTTTCCACTACGACCCGCCCAAAGCGGCCGCGCGGCGCGACGCGCTCAAGGATCTCTACAAGGCGACGCTGATCGACCTCTCCCCCGAGTTGCAGAAAGCGTGGCAGGCGGTGATCCGGCGCGGGACGAAGCCGGAGGAGGTGCGCGCACTGTGCGCACCCTATCTGACCGAGGAGGAGTTGGCGGCCTGTTCGGCGCGGTGGGGGGACTCGGTCTTCCGAAACGAGAAGGTCGCCGAGTGGATCAACGCGGCCCGGGCGCGTTACCAGGCGCTTGCGAAGTAGGAACAGCGGGTGGTGGGTCGAAGTGGGGACACAATACTTTCCAAAGGAAAGTTTTGTGTCCCCACCGGCCCATGCTCTGTGCAAAAGAATGTGGCGCGGGTCGGATAACCCGCGCCACAAGCTATATCAAGCTGGTAGAACAACTTTCCTTACACCGTCGCCGGCTGTTCCGCCTTGCTGCAACTTGAACAGAGACCATATAACTGCACAAATCGGTTCGTTACGTGGCCCCATTCCTGCGACCCTGAGGGCAGTTCAACGGCGTCCACCGCCTGCCAGTCGAGGTCCTCAATTTTCCTGCATCGGGCGCAAACGCAATGATGATGCGGGTGCATGCCTGCATCGTAGCGGGCGGGGCCCTTTACCACTGGCACTTTGTTGACCAGCGTGTGCTGTTCAAATGTGTCCAGCGTTCTGTACACCGTGTCGAGCGAAACAGTTGGCAGACGGCCTCTTATGCGCCGGTGGAGGTCTTCCGCCGACGGATGGTCCAAAGAAGCAGCCAGGGCCTTGTAGATTTCCAGCCGCTGGTGGGTGAGTTTCATCCCAGCCTTTCGGCAGGCATCTACAAATCGGCTAACGGCTTCCGCTTGTGACGCACGACCTTGTGGCGCACTCATGGTTATTGCCCACCGACATCAAAAGTACGCAATGAACTCCGCGGCCCTGACGCGCCAATCCCGCGGAACACGGAACTAGTATATACCATTTTCAGCGTATTGCAACCTATTTAAGTACTTTTCTTAGACCCTGTCTGTTGACTGAAGAAGCATGCTGACGAATAAGTAAAGGGCCGGTCGAGAAAGTGAGATCATTTGCTCAACTGAGATGTCCCAAGATACTGCAATAGTACTATTTCCGTTTGCAGTCGCCATCCATAGTTGCTCAACTTACGCAACAGTTTGCTCAAAGTAATCCGATCACCTATTTGTTCTGATTTGCGAGCACAACCGTTCAACAAATCCATACGGCCTAGGACAGAACGAACCACCCAAGGGAGAAGGAAAATAACACACATAAGTGAGTCCGCGTTCCCGCCACGGGCGCAGGGCAAACGCATCGTAAAAGCGCCACAGAGGGTGAGGGCAAGGGTCAGGATCGCAATGCGGGATTGCTATCACGCTGAGGCGCGAAGCTCTGTGGAGTGCGGCGGCAACGACGCCGCTTTGGCTGCAGTGGAGTCCGGCGTCCTAAGGAAGCCTCCCCATGAGAGGTGCGCTCCGTCGTGGCCAAAGCGCCGCCATTGGCGGCGCAGTCCAAATTCTACGGCACTTTGTAGATGCGTTTGCCCTGCCCCCGGGCGTCGGGTTGCTTGACGCCTTCCGGCGGCACTGCTAGAATCCACTGTACGTCGAACGGCAACAACATTCCCCGAACGGGGCTTCCCCGCTTCTCTTGATCAGGTTGACACATGGCCCAGGAAGGTCTCAGTTTCCGGCAGCAACTCGCGGGTGTGCGCGAGACGGTGCAGCAGATGGAGAAGCGGCGCGAGGTGGAACGCCGTCTGGAGCAGGAGCGCAACGAGCAGGCGCTGGGCAAGAAGCTCAAGGAAGACACCGCCGAGGCGCTCGCTCAGCGCTACACCGACATCCACAAGCGCTTCGACCGCGACGCGCGCAAATTCTACCCGCTGCCGCTGCTGGAGGCGGTCTCCACGGAGATTCAGGATTTCACCGACCGCCTGAAGTTCTACGCCGATTGCATGACCAGCTTCCCCAAGGTCTTCACCCCCAACCACAAGAGCGGCATTCCGGTGATCCTCGCGGATCTGGACGGCCTGCGCAAAGGACTCGACCGCCAGCTCGGCCAGTGGCGCGAGATTCAGGTGGCGCTGGACAAGGTGCAGTTCCGTCCGCAGCAGCCGCAGGACGGCCCCGCGCTGGTCGCCGCCGCCAAGAGCTTCAGCGACCGCGCCCACAAGGTGCCGCTGAGCATCCCCAACGACTATTTCTCCCGCGAGGCGAAGAACTTCTGGGTGGTCGAGGCGGAGGGGAAGGTGCTGGGATACATCAAGTTCCTGCCGGACGAGAAGACCGTGGCCTTTGCGCTCGCGCCGGCCGAGACGGTGAACTTCGCCAAGTTCGCGCGCGGCGTGCTCTACAAGTTCTTCACCGCGGGCCCCCTGCCCGAGAAGCTCGCCAACGTCCGCGTCAACATCGCCTTCGTGCGCGAAGTGAAGTTCTTCACCGACCTGGGGTTCGTGCGCGCGGAGACCAAAGGCCCGACGGAGTGGATTTACCAGCGGGAACTTGCGTGAAGTCAACGGACGATTTGCGATTGGCGATTACTGATTGGCGATTTGCGAATTAACGGCCAGGTTCACACTTCCTGCAAACGTATCCCGCATTTGACTCTTCCCCTCTCTGCGCGGCCACCCCTACGCACTTGATGTGTCGTTCGCACGTCATCTTCTTGCAGCGCGCGCAGAAATGACCGGAGGGCGGTTCGTCTTCCTCCCCGCAGATATGGCACGTCCACGGCACGACATGTTCCTCGGCCATTGGCCCCCCCAAAAAAATCGCAATTCGCCAATCGCAATTCGCTATTCGCAAATCATCCGTTAATAGTCCGTATTCGTCGTCTCTTCCGTCATCCACTCCACCGTCCGATGCAGCCCTTCCTCGAAACTCACCTTCGGGTCGTAGCCGAGGTGTTTGCGCGCCAGCGAGATATCCGCGTGCGAGTGCCGCACGTCGCCGGGGCGCGGCGCGACGTACTCTGCGCGCACGTTTTTGCCGAGCAGCTTGTTGATCTGCGCGATCACGTGGTTCACCGTCACCGCCCCCCCGACGCCGATGTTGAACACTTTTCCCGGCGCGCCCGGCGCCTGCGCCGCCAGCAGGTTCGCCTGAACCACGTTGTCGATGTAAGTGAAATCGCGCGACTGCTCTCCGTCGCCGTAGACGGTGGGGGGGCGCCCGGCGCGAATCGCCGCGATGAACAGCGGGATCGCCGCCGCGTATTGCGACGCCGGATCCTGGCGCGGGCCGAACACGTTGAAGTACCGCAGCGCCACCGTCTCCAGCCCGTAGCACTTGCCGAAGGCGTAGCAATAATACTCCCCCGCCAGCTTGCTCACCGCGTACGGGCTGAGCGGTTCCGGCAGGATGGTCTCCACGCGGGGGAATTGGGGCCGGTCGCCATAGGCGCTGGAGGAGGCGGCGTACACCACGCGCCGCGCGCCCGCCTGCTTGGCCGCCCAGAGCAGCGCGACGGTGCCGTTCACGTTCGCCAGGTTGCTGCCGACGGGGTCGGCGATGGAGCGCGGCACGCTGGGCAGCGCCGCTTCGTGGAAGATCACCTCCACGCCGCGCGTCGCCTCGGCGAGTTTCGTCGGATCGTTCAGGTCCCCCTCGATCACGCGCACTTTCCCCGCGAACTCCGCTAGGTTCTCGCGCCGTCCGCTGGAGAAGTTGTCC
The DNA here is from genome assembly GCA_903901045.1 of uncultured Planctomycetota bacterium. Classification (GTDB taxonomy): domain Bacteria; phylum Planctomycetota; class Brocadiia; order CAIUPP01; family CAIUPP01; genus CAIUPP01. Next base: position 7,416 of record CAIUPP010000111.1, on the reverse strand, counting down.
AGGATGCGCACCGACTCCCCTCGCCGCGCCAGCGCCTCGGCGATATGCGAGCCAATGAACCCCGCCCCGCCCGTCACCAGATATTCCGCCATGACTGCCTGCTCCTCCTGAAGCGCACTCGTCCGCGCCCGACCGTCCCCGAAGCGTAACCGGAGCGGCGCGGCCTGTCAACGGCCCGGCGGCGGCGTTTCACCGCAGAGACGCGGAGAACGCAGAGAACGGAATGGGAGGGCTACGACGGCAACGGCGGCTCACGCAAAGTCGCAAAGGCGCAAAGAACGGCGAGAGGAAGATAACGACGGCAACGACGTTTCACCACACAGCGCACGAAGGACGCGAAGAACAGGAAGAATGATTTGGAGAAGGAACATCCATTGCCAATTGCCCATTGACCGTTGTTGGTTGGACGTTGGACGTTGAAAGTTGAACGTTGAATCCGTTCAGCTCAAAAGTCCTCCTCCTCCTCCGGCCCCACCGGTCCGTCATAGACGTCTTCACTCGGCTCATCGGGGCCGTCTTCCTCGGAGCCGGCCACCTGCCATTCGCGTTCCTCGCGCTCCCACTCGTCGATCTCGCGCTTGCGCTGCCATCGCACCACGAGGAACACCAGAACGGTGAACGCCGCCATGAGGCTCCAGAAGGAGAGCGACCCCACCAGCGCGCGCAGCCAGGGAAAGGAGCCGCGCATGGAGATGCGCCACTCCGCTTCCTCTTTCTCCACCGTCGTCCCCACGGCGCGCCGGAACGCCGCGTGGAAGTCGCCGTCCGCGCGGTACTCATCCAGAATCCAGCGCATCGATTCCTCGCCGCGTGTGCGGACCAGGTAGCGCACGAAGGATTCTCCCTCCAGGTAGGCGACGTTCGCCGCGCGCGCGTCGGCGGGGAACTCTCCTTCCAGAGAGTCGAGTTTCGGCAGCGCATTCTGCGCGACGGCCAGGTTGAAGCCGCTCCAGTCGGCCGCGAAGTGCTCCGTGTTGCTGAGCCAGGTGGCGGTCCCTTCGTGGAACCAGTGCGGCAGGCCCCGGCTGCGCCCGGCGTCGAGGCTGTCCAGCGCCAGATGCGTCGCCTCGTGGATGATCGTCAGGCCCATGTTCTCTTCGGTGCCGGGGGTGACTTTCGTGGCATCCACCACGATGGCGTCGGGCGGCAGAGCCACCGCCATTGCCCAGTCGGGCATGCGTTCGCCGATCAGCCGGTTGAACTCCTCGCGCCCCCGGACGATGCGCACCTGGACGGGCCGGGTGAAACTGATCCCCAGCCTCGCGCGGACCCGCGCGACCCCCTCCTCCAGCGCCGCGGCGGCATCGCGCGCGAGGCCGGCGTCGCCGGAGTGAAAGCTCACCTGAACGCCGTTGCGTTCCAGCAGGAGGGGTTGTTCATCGGCGCGGGAAAGCGCGCCGGTAGCCAGGAGCAGGCAGAGCGCGAGGGCGGCGGGGAGTCGAAGGGGGGAGGATGGATGTCGCGCTGGAGAATGCTTCACGGCCGCGCCCTCATGCCGCGCCGAACACCGTCACAGCGGCGCTGGCGGCGTCTGCGCCGGTTGCGCCGGCTGCGACGTTGGCGGAATCGGCGGCGTCTGCGGTGTCTGCGCCGCCGCCTTGTCCTCGTGAACGTCCTTGTCGAGCATCGCCGTGATCTCGGCCATGCGCTTCTGCACGTGGCGGATCTCGTCGCGCAACTCCGGCAGCTTGTGCAGCGCCGCCACCGTGCGCTTCATTTCGTTCATCGGCCGCGCCGGCGTGCCGAAGTAGGTCTTGTTCGGCTCCAGCGTATGGCTCACCCCCGACTGCGCCGCTACTTGGACGTTGTCGCCGATCTTCAGGTGGCCCGCCACGCCCACCTGCCCGCCCAGGGTGACGTGCTCTCCGATCTCCGCCGAGCCGCTGATCCCCACCAGGCTGACCAGCAGGCAGTCGCCGCCCACCTTCACGTTGTGGCTGACCACCACGAGCGAGTCGATCTTGGTGCCGCTGCCGATGGTGGTGTTGCCCAGTCCGCCGCGGTTGATGACGGAGTTCGCGCCGATGCTGACGTCGTCGCCGATCACCGCGACCCCCACCTGCGGAATCGCCACGTAGTGCCGCCCCTCGGGCGCCCAGCCGAAGCCGTCGCTTCCGATGGAGACGTTCGCATGGATCAGGCAGCGCTTGCCGATGCGCGTGTCATGGTAGAGCGTGGTGTTCGGGTGAATCCAGGTCTCTTCCCCGACGACGACGTTGGGGCCGACATAGACCCCCGCCATCAGCGTCACGCGGTCGCTGATGACCGCGCCATCCTCGATGATCACGTGCGGGCCGACCGAGATATCCTTGCCCAGCTTCGCCTTGGGGGAAATCACCGCCGTCGGATGGACGCCGATGGGGCGCGCCAGCGCCTGCTTCATCAGCACCGACACCGCGCGCGCGAAGCCGAGGTAGGGATTCGACATGACGATCATGTTGCGCTGGACCGCGCGCAGGGCCGGGGCGACGATGATGGCGGAGGCCTTGGTCGTGCGCACGAAGTTCAGGTACTTGGGGTTGCTGACGAAGGTGATCTCTCCCGGGCCGGCCTCGTCAATCGGGGCCACGCGTTCAATCAGCACCTCTCCGTCGCCCACCGCTTCGCCGCCGATCTGGGCGGCCAGTTCCTTCAGTTTCAGCGCCATACTCCTCTCCCACCGGAAATCGCCGCGCCTGGGCGCGGCCACGCAATTCTATCAGACCGCGCGCAGGAAGCAAAGCGGGACGGCGGAACGTCCAACGTCCACGGCCTCCATCGCGAAGAACTTGAAGCACGCCGGAAAGCGCGGCGGCCACGGCGCTCTGTCGCCGGCGCAGCGACATTTCCGCCTCGTTTGCCGCGCTTTTGTCGCTGCGCCAGCGTCATTGCGCGGGACTGCTTTCGTGCCGCGCGGTCGGTAACTCTGCGCCGCCGCGCAGGATGCAGGAACTGCCGCGCGCGATGCCGATCCGGCATCCCGTTCGCATTGGAGTTGCTCCAGTGCAGGGGGCCCGAACGAGTTCGTCGAACGGAGGAGAGATCATGGGCGAGATAAAGCGGAACGCGTCGTGCGACGGGGCCATGCCGCATGCATCCCCGGCCCACCTGCTTTCGCACGTTGCGCGGCGCACTTTTGCGACGCCGCAGACAGCCAGCCCCGCGCCGGGGGCGTTCGCGCACAGCAGCATTCTGCACATGTCCGGCAGCTTCGACCGCCGCAACACGGTGCAGGAGGCGGCGCGCGCGGCGGGGTTCAGCACGTTCCATTTCATCCGGCGCTTCAAGCGCGAGACGGGAATGACACCGGGAGAGTTCCTCCTGCGCTACCGGATCGTCCGCGCCATGAACCTCCTGGCCGGCACGGAGGACTCCATCGCCGCGGTGGGGCGCACGGTGGGGTACGGCGATGCCTCCGCCTTCTCCCGGGCCTTCCAAAAAGTGACCGGCTCCTCGCCGCGCGACTACCGCCGGGCGCAGCGGCATGCCCCGAGCGCCGGCGCGCCGAATGGGCGGGAGGTCCAACCGCACGCCGCAGAAGCGCCTGAATCGTACACCACTCCGCCGCCGCCAACGACATAGCGACTATCCGTGATTCTTTCGTGCGCCGGGACGGCGGGGGGCTGCCGCCCCGGCGAGTTATCCTCTTGCCGCAGCACCGTTTCCGAGAATTCCCCTTCCGCGAACGCGCCGTATTTGGCGCTGGCGCCCCTCCCTTTGTCGAAGCGGGACAGAGACTTGCACAGCCGGGGGCAGCTGTGCCACATCCCCTTGATCGAACCGATTTTCCGGACAAATATATTGACATTAGCCCAATAAGGGCATAGTATTAGCGTATCCGGCGGTTGTACGGGCTGCGCGTCGGAGGGAGGTGACGTATGACGTATCGCCACCGGGAAACCGGGCTGCTTGAGGCGGAGTTGGCCTACACTCCGTTGCGGCTGCGCAAGGCGCACCTCGAACGCCTCGCCACCCTTCTGCCCGAACTTCTCCCTGAACGCCTCTACGCCTACGAGTACATCTTCCACCGCGTCACCGGATTCCAGACCGACGTGAAGGAACTTGTCGCCATCTCCGGCGAGGAACTGCGCCGCGATCTGGGCCTGATGCTGCGCACCCTCTCCGCCGAAGCGCCTGCCGATCCCTCCGACCCGGAGGATGCCGCGCTCCCGCTGGAGGAAGTGGCCGCGCGCTGCCGCGTGACCCCCAACACAGTCAAGCGCTGGGGGATGGAGGGGCTGCCGGTCGGCTATCATCTGGCCGAGCGGGGCGCCGCGCTGGGGGTCCGGGCCTCCCTGCTGCAACAATTTCTGGCCGCTCGCCGCGAAGCGGACCGCAAGAGCGCGCGCCGGCTGAGCGACTCGGAGCGCCGCGGGGCGATCGAACGCGCGCAGCGGCTCCTGTCCGAAGGAACGCCGCAGCCCGAGGTGGTTCGCGCTCTGGCCTCCGAAACCGGAATCAGCCTCTCCAGCGCGCGGCGCATGCTGCATGGCAACGCGGTGGTTCGGAACGACGGCTCGCAGGCGGACCGCGAGCGCTTCATGGAATTGCACCGCCAAGGGGTGGCGGCGAGCGAAATCGCGCGTCGCTTCGGACGCCGCGAATCCAGCGTCCAGCGCGCGCTGCAGGAGGCGTTCTTCGACGAAGCGGTCTCCCTGAAGGTCAGCGTCATAGCGAGTCCCGAGTTCACCGCGGCGGATGCGGAGAGCTTCTGCCTGGGCGAAGAGGGGCTGTCCACCTCCCTGCCGAGAGCCGCCTCGCCGATGACGCCCGCCCCGGACGGGCTGCCCCCGTATCTGGCCGAGCTGTACACCGTGCCTCTGCTGTCGCGCGAGCGTGAGGCGGAGCTTTTCCGCAAGTACAACTACCTGAAGTCCCGGCTGGCCGCGCTTCAGGCGCGCCTGCGGGAGAGCGGGTACCGCGCCCGGCTGATGGAGCGGTTCAATGAGTTGCGCCGGGCGGCCGAGCAGGCGCGGATGGTCCTCATCCGCTGCAACCTGCGGCTGGTGGTGAGCATCGCCAAGCGCCACGCCGGCCCGCTGGCGAACCTGCTGGAGCTGATCAGCGAAGGGAACGTCTGCCTGATGCGCACGGTGGAGTGCTACGACTACCGGCGCGAAGCGCGCTTCGCCACCTACGCGACCTGGGCGCTCTCCAAGCACTTTGCGCGCGTGGTCCCGGAGGAGAACTACCGCCTCGCCGCGTTCGTCACCGGCCAGCAGGAGCGGCTCAACGCCACCGGCGACCTCGGCCATCTGGAGCGGGAGCGCGGCGAGTTGCTCGAGCACGTGCGCGCCTCCATCGCCCACGCCGTGGGCCGCCTGACGGCGCGCGAGCGCGCGGTGATCGAGTCGCACTACGGCACCGACGGACGCCCCGCCCGCACGCTGGAGGAGATCGGCCAGCGCTTCGGCCTCACCCGCGAACGCATCCGCCAGATTGAAGCCGGCGCCCTCGGCAAACTGCGCGACATGATCAACCCGGAGATCGTTGAAGGGTTGGCGTAAGCGCGTCCCCTGCCTTCTCACGGCCTGGTTCACCACGGAGTCACGGAGAACGGCGAAAGAGGGGAACCGCCGATGAACGCAGATAAACGCGGATAGGGAAGACAAGAGCGCCTATGCTGCGGGAGGGTGGCACTTCTGGTTTCTAATCGGCGTTCATCTGCGTCCATCGGCGGTTAATGACGTTGCCGTTGCCCTCCGATGCCGTTCTCCGTGACTCCGTGGTGAATCAGGAAGTCACTCGCAGGCGCAGTACCGCACCAGTTTGATGGCGCGGGCGAGGGTGGGGTACTCGCCGGAGGCGACGGCGCCGACCAGCGCCGCGCCGAAGGCGGATTCCTCGGTGCTGACGGGGAGCCGGGCGGGCATGACGAAGGTGTGGGCGAGAATGTCGGCCTGCAGGGGGTTGCGCCGCACGCCGTTGCCGCAGCAGATGAGCTCCTTGCGCGGCTTGACGCCGTTTTCGAGCATGTCGGAATAGTACAGGTGCAACTGCTCGGCGACCCCTTCCAGAATCGCGCGCGCGAAATGACCGGGGGTGAAATTGGCGGGGTTGACGCCGTGGAAACTGGCGCGCTTGGAGGGATCGAGGCGGCTGCCGGTGAAGAGCGGAATGCAGGTCAGCCCGTCCGCGCCGGGGCGCACGGAGCGCGCCAGCCGGTTCATCTCCTCGTACAGTTCCTCGTCGCCGGCGGCCCCGAAGAACGCGCTGCCTATGCTGCGGAAGAAATCCTGCAGCAGCGCGTACGACAGGCCGCCGCACAGCGGCGCGCCGACCAGCAGGAACCCGCCATCCAGGTGGGGCCGGGTATCCACGGAGGGGACGATGAGCCCCTTGGGGACCCAGGCGCTGACCTGCGCCCCGGTGCCGATGTTGAGCAGGAGCGAGTCGGCCGGGCAGCAGACGCTCCCGGCGAAGCTGGCCTGGTTGTCGCCGCAGCCGACGGCCACGCTGATGCCCGGCTGCAGCCCAAGGGCGCGCGCCACATCCGCCGTCAGCCCGCCCGCGCGGGTGCAGGACTTGCGCACGGGGGGGAAGATCTCCGACTTGATCCCCAGCCGCTCGATCAACGGTTTGTTCCAGTCCCCGATGACGACGTCGAAGACGCCCGAGCCGCCGCCGTTGGTGGGATCGGTCATCGGGCTTTCGCCGGTGAGTTTCATGACGAGGTAATCGGCCATGAAGCAGGCGTGGACGGGAGCGCCTGCGCCGCCCCGGGCGACGCGCGGGTCGCCGTTGGCGGCGAGCCAGAACAGGGTGCTGCCCATGTAGCCGGTGGCGGGGGTGCAGCCGGTGTGCGCGAACCCGCCGAGTCCGGCCAGTTCCATCATCCGGTTGATGTAGGTCTGATCCTTGCCGGGGAAGGACTCCTGGCAGCGCTGGTCGCGCCAGCCGATGAAGGGGGAGACCGCGCGTCCTTCCAGGTCCAGCAGCGCCATGCCGTGCATCTGGCCGGCGATGCCGATCCCCGTGATGCGCGTGGCATCCACCTGGCTGATCGCCTCGCCCATGCAGCCCATCGTCAAGTCGGCGGCGCGGTCGGCGTCCCATTCGCTGCGCCCGAGGGCCTTGTCGGCGGCGGAGGTGGTTTCGGATTCGTTGGCGGTCTCGCACAGGGAGAGCGTCTGGCCTGACTCGGTATCGAGCACAAGCGCGGCGATCTTGCTGGTGCCGACGTCTACGCCGACGATATAGGACATAGTGTGCCTTTCCTTGACCGGGTTCCGTAATTATACCCGGAAGCGCGGCGGAGTCGAGACGGACGGCGAGGACGAACGGCGATTTGCGATTACCGATTAGAAGCTGCTTTGCTCCGTTGAAATCATTCTGTTCCGTTCGTCAGGCCGCGAAGCGGCCGTCGGACTCTAGCCCACGGCGAGCGAAGCGAGTCGTGGGGGCAAGTCGTACCCAATCATCGAGCCCCCGAAGGGG
>CAIUPP010000110.1 GCA_903901045.1 uncultured Planctomycetota bacterium | reverse complement strand
GGACCGATGATGAGGACCGGACTGCCCTGCGCCGGGACGAACACCCCGCCCGCCTCGAACGTCGGCCAGTACTCCGAAAGGTAGCGGACGTTCGCAAAGTCCGCTTCGTTCCCATGCACCAGCGCGGCGTCCAAGCCGGCCAAACGGATGTTCTGCTGGAACTTCTTCAGGCGCGATTGGAACTCCGGACGGGTGATGTCGCTCATGCCTCAATCTCCGATTTCGTATGGAATAATTCCTGCGGGCCTATGCCTTAGGTCAGGCCAAGTAGCTTCATCGTATTCTCGCGGGCCACCTTTCGGAAGACCGTTTCGCTGATCCTGCCGCTGTCGCGCCAGTCCAGAAGCAGTTGCCGCAGGCGGAAAGGCTGCTCGAAATGGCAGATGTCCGTGCCAAAGCAGAGGCGGTCCTGAAATTCGGCAAGAAACTTGGGACCGTACTCCGAATCGCGACTCAGCGCGCGAAAAGCATCCGATAACTCGCCATAGAGATTAGGATAGCGCCGGAAGAGCTTGGGTGCGACCCCCTCCTCGCGGATCGGCCCGCTCGGAGGATTCCACCCCACCTGCTCGCCATTGGGGCGGAAGACCGACTTACGTTGAGCGGGCGTCTCGAGACGCCCAAGTTCCGCCCAGAAGACCGGCCCATGGGCAATGAGGATGAGTTTGGGAAACCGCTGGAGGGTGTGCTCCAATTGCGGCAATCCGGGGTCGTCATAGAGTCCGAAATCTCCGCCCACGCGGTCGGAGCCGTCGAAGGTTACCGGCAGGCCCACATCCTCGGCATGCTTGAAGAGGTTCTGGACGAAGGGATCCATCATGGGAACGTTGAGCATCACTTCCCCGAGACCTTTGCAGCCTTGGTCGCGGTAGTAGCGCAGGAGCCGGTCGAGGGGAGCATCCCATGAGTTGGTGAGAGCGCGCGGATCGATGTTGCAGAAGGGGATGAACCGCTTCGGGTGCTGCTGGGCCATCTCCAGGATGTCCTCGTTAGCCTGGGGCAGATAGATTTCCGGGCTGACGATCGGCAGGAGCACTCCCTGCTCGATCCCGGCTTCATCGTAGCGCTTGAGCACCTGCTCGGCGGTGCAGAATTGGACTACGAACGGGACAGGCCTTCGATACGCATGGGCATGAATGTCAATGAACATCTCTATTTTCCACCTGACTGAAGTTCCTGAAGCGCCTTCTCGCATGTTGTCTTGTGATAGGCAGGAAGGCCCTTGACTTGCAGCGCCTCCTGGTACTTTGCAATCGCCTCGGGCTTTTTTCCCTGGGCGGCATAGGTGTTTCCGTAGGCGATCAGCATGGTGCCACGCCACTGCGGCGTGTCCATCTTCGCCAGCGGGACCTTCTGCAACTCCTGGATGGCCGCATCGAATTCCTTCTGGCTTGTCAGAATGCCGGCTACGGCAATTGCGGCATAGGCCTGCTTGTACTCGTTGCGAGTCTTATACACCAGGCGATAGGTTTCCATAGCCTTGGCATTGTCGTTGAGAAGCGTGCGGTACGTATCCCCCAGGTGGTTTTCCGCATCCCCCTTCGCATCATCATTCGTAAGGTATTCAACGGCTTTCTTCAGGTCCGCCTCGGCCATTGCGGCATCCTTGGAAATGAGAGCGGCGTATCCGCGACGAAGAAACCCATCCCCCTTGTAGACATCCGGCCAAGCGTCGATGTTTTCCTCTTTGAACTTCGTGACGATCTCCAGCGACTTATATGTCTGATCCATCACCGTCATCTGGGCCGTGATCGAGGCGGGCTTGATGGGAATCTGGAGCGCCAGTTCCATGGCCCGGTCATTCTGACTCAAGCGGAGTGCGCATCGAACCGCTTGATCCAGCGCGTCGGACTTCTGGACATCCGTGACTTCGCTTCCGGCCAGCTTGACGAAGGCAGCCATCGCCTCCTCCGTCTTGCCGGCATTCCTCAGGTCCATCGCGGCCTTGCGGTCCGCCGGATAATCCGCGAGGGCGCTTGCCGCAAACAACGTAATCGCCAGGACGGCCAGGCACTGTTTCTTCATGACGCAGTCTCCTTCCTCAATAACCCAACAGGTTGATACTTCGCCAAACGCTATTTTGTGTTCTGGATCAGTTCCAACGTCAGGGGTGGGTAGACGATCCCCTGAGTGTCACGATAATCGGCATGCCGGACCCAGGTGAAGACTTCGGCGGCGCCGCAGCCGCATGCTTGCCCCCAGCGGACCCCCAGCAACCGATGGCCAAACTCCGGCAGGTGGGCATTGGGCATCTGACAGCGGTGCAGGCCGATGAGCTTCATCTTCCGGTCCAGGTAGGGGGTGTAGTCCACGAACGTCTCCCACCGGCAGTTGAACTCGCCATGGCGCGTGTGCGCATCGCGCCAGTGCAGCAGAGCGCCGCGGAAGCCATTCTCCACAGCTTGCCAATAGCTCTGCGTAGCCAGGAGGGAAGTGGCAAAGTGCTCGATGTTCATCTGGCTGACGCCGAATGTCAAGACCACCTCCGGGTCCTTCTCCAGGATGAGCCGTACCAGTCGGTCGATGCTGGCCGGATCCTCGCAGGCTGTCAAGATCGTGGGCGCGTTCGGCGGCACTCCATCGGGCAAGACGCAGCCATAGCGCAATTCCAGAGGCGTCTTTCCGTCAGGCCCAGTGTAATGACGCTGGGGGTGGTCAAGGTGGATCGGCGTGGTCCCCAGCGCGCGGGCCGCATCATTGCACTCACGCTTGCGCCGCGCCATCATGGGGAGGGTCGTTTCCATGGTGGTTCGGACCGTCCCGTCGTTGAGCAGTTCGCTGACTCCACCGGACATGTTGTTGGTGGCCATGACGTAGACGATCTCATAGCCCACCGCGCGATACTTGAGGCACGTGCCGCCGACAGCGACCTCGATGTCGTCTGCGTGCGCGCCTACCACCATGATGGACTGGTTCAATGGATATCGTCCTTTCGTTCTTGAGTCAGCCGGCGAGACAGTTGTCGCACCTCTCGAACCCATGCGGCTCGTTCCTTCGATGAGAGCGGTCGGCCCGCCGGATGGACCAGCGATTCGACTCGCACCGGACAATGGGCAAGCGCTGCGATGAGACTGATGTCGCCCCAGCGCAGGATGCCTGGGACCAGGACGCCATAGCGATAGGCCGGCATGGCCCCGTCCAGAACATAGGTCGACAGCAGCCCTACGACCGTGACGCCCGCAAAACGATTGTCAAGAGTCGCGGCGGCCAGTGCGGCGATGGCCGCATCGCCCAAGCCGAAGAACGCTCCGCGCGCCAGCGCGGCAGGGTCATTGGCCTCCGCTGCGACGGTTCCGCCAAAGCCCAGCAGTTCCAGAGGCGTGGAGGGCGTTATCTTGCTCAATGCCGCGCGAACGGCCGACAGATCTTTTGTCCAGTCTCCCACCATGGTCCGTCCCAGCCAGAGAGCGCTTCGGGCCGTGAAATGGTCCATCTCATCGTCTGGGGGCGCCCAGCGGGTCTCGCCAGTGTTCCGCAGGTCCACCAGGCAAAGGCTCTTGCCCTTCGTCAGGACTTCTTTCGCCGCCGCCTCCCGAAAGCAGGCCTCTTTCCCGTCCGGATGAGCGGCAATGACAACCGACGAGGCGCGCTTTCCCGATTGAATGAGGAGGCAGGGGGAGAAGAACTCCCGGCTCCGACTCGACGGTGAACTTCTGATAGCGCCGTCCCTCCTCTTCGCCGGAGACAACCTCGCTCAGACGAACGTGGTGCGGGCCATCGCGCCGCCGGAGCAGGCGGGCCAACTCCCGCCTCTTGTCGTTGCGATCAAGTTTGCCCGGATGCAGGAACACCTTCTTGAGCGCCTTTGACCGGAAGGACACGTATTCGATCAGCGGCTTGATATCCTTCGGGCGGGACTTCCCGGGAAAGCACTTCAGCGCGGATTCCGGCAGCGCGGGATCCTTTGGCAATGTCCGCGGCAGGGGGGGGCCCTGGCCCTGGAGCCAGTGCTTGAACCACCCGAGCATGTGGCGCCGCATCTCGGGGAAGTAACCGTGCGGAAGGTCCAGTATCTGATAGGCCAACCGCTCCTCCGCGCCGTACAGGGAGTATATTCGTCGCGCATCGGCGTAGGCGCGCAGCATTTCCGCCTCGACGAAGGCGTCGATCTGCTCGCGGTGCGCCGTTAGCACCAGGAGCGGATTCGGCGCGATCAGCCCCAGGACTCCCCATTCCTCAGCAATGTTCAGTCCGTCGGGGAGCGTCTCGCACCAGCAGTTGCCATGCGTGACGTATGCTTCGAATGTGCCCACGGAAACTACCGGTACGGCGGCCTTGACGCGGGGGTCCAGCGCGGAGATCCACATCGTCTGATTGCCGCCGCCGCTGGCGCCGGTGACGCCGATAAGCCCGGGGTCCACGCAGTCGAGGGACTGCAGGAGATCGATTGCGCGCATGTTGTCATAGACCTGCATGCCCAGGAGCGTCTCACCCACGGACAGGAGGCTTGCGCCCGGTTTCCCGTGCGCCGGTCCCCGCTCCCCCGCACCAATGGCGTCGACGCTGAGTACGACGAAGCCTTCCGGGGCCAGCGTGTGTCCGCGGGCGGCAACCTCGACGGCGACCTTTCCCTGCGGGAAGTGTCCGTGGACATTGAGCACCGCCGGATGGCGGCCCGGCGCGTCGGGAACGAAAAGGTTGGCGGTCACGCGCAGGCCGGGGCGGCTCTGGTAGGTCAGTTTGACAATTCGATAGCCGTCCATCCGGACCGTCCCATGCTCGCGCAGGTCGAGCGCGGGCGGGTCGGGAAATGTGCCGGCCGCGGCCATGAGACGCTCGCGCAGCCGCTCTCGATACGCGAGCCAGTCATCAAGCCGTGTGGGCGGCCGGTGCAACCGGTTCAGCGTCCGCGCTTCCTGAAGCAGCGCTTCCTTCAGGAGGTGCCCGCCCGGTTCAAGCCAGACGTTCGTGTTCACGCGATTCCCTTTGGACCTTGATCCTGGCGCCGCCGATACTGCATTTCTCAGGGTCGCGGCCGGACCCCTCCTCATTGCTCTCGCAGTGATCATACACCAGCAGCAGTTCGCCGGGGCTCACTTCGGCGATGGCCATGTAGCAGGAACTCTGCCAGTCGCCGATCTTCGTGCGGTATCCCCAGGAATAGCCGCAACCCTCTTCACTGAACATGATGTGCAGGTCGGGCCGTCCGTAGGTGCAGGCGAGCACGCCATTGGACATGAGAACAAGGTCCGGGTCCACGCCGTGGCCGGCAAGCTTCTCCGGTTCGCTCCAGGTCGCCCCGCCGTCGAGCGAGCGGCACTGGCCCAGCGGCGCGCCGCCGCCCCAGCGCATCACGCACAGCAGACCGCCATCGGGCGTTTCAACCAGCGCCGGCTCGCAGTAGCCGTCGCCGTCGAACCGGTCGTAGACATAGGCGATCGTGCTGAGGTAGCGCCACGTCCGCCCGCCATCATCGGAGGAGGCCAGGATCGAACGGTTCTTCTGGTCGCCATGGAACTTGCACTGCATGGGCGCCAGCCAGCGCCCGCGGTGTTCCACCAGGTAGCGCCAGAAGATCGGCCCCATCCGGCGGGAACTCCGCTGCACGATGGGACCGTAGTAGGCCGGGAGCGGTTGATAGAACTTGCGCAAGGAATGACCTTCGGGCGGAATGTGTTCCGGCGTGGGGTACTCGGGGGCGGCGACGCTGTTTACGAAGAGCGTCAGGTCGTGCGGGCCGGTGAACGTAACGCCGCCGTCATCGGAGCGATAATATGACCCGCAGAATTCGCCCGCCCGGCGCTCGAAAGTGTGAATATCGGGGGCAAGCACCAGGCCATTTGCGCCCTGCCCGATGGCCTGTTCCCGGTGCCCACGCCGCGGTTCCGGCTGCCAAGTCCGTCCGCCGTCTTTCGACCGCAGTCCATGCCGCTCGGAGAAATGCATATCCGCCTGGACGTGGTAGGTCAGCAGCAGGTCGCCGGAGTGCAGATTGAGAAGCTGCGGCTCGCGCAGACCCAGGCGGGTGACGATCTGGTGCTCACCCACCTCGATGCATACTGTCACACGGTTCTCCTTCGTTCTTCCAGAGCAAGCGTCGCTTCCCAGCCTCTGCCGGTTCGTGTCAACCTATTCCTCGCCAAACTCGCTCACTTATATTTCAGGAACCTTCCCAGCATGATCTCATCCACGCCGTCTCTGAAGTGGTTCCTCTGGTATCCCTCCGGCACGAAGCCGTTCCTGATGTAATAAATGAGCGCCTTGGTATTATGAGCCGACACGCAAGTATACACCTTGCGCATCTTATGCCGACGCCAGAACTTTTCCAATTCCTTCATAAGGGCGGTTCCCACCCCTTTGCTGAAAGCGTTGGGGCTGACGCCCACGACTTCCAGGGAACCCAAGCCGCATTTCTTGACCGATCCCCTGATGTAGCCGATCACCCGGCCATCTTCCACGGCAACGTAGGAAACCATTCTGCCATCATAGCTCCTGGCGTGGCTGACTTGTTTCAGGCGTCGAGGCGGCGCTAACGGCTTCCTGGGGTTGACCCTGTCTCCCAGAAAGGTCTTGAATGACTCGTTGATAACCTGGGATGCCGCCGGAGCATCTTCAGGCCTGAATCTCCGTATCCTCACAATCCAATCCTTATGGAAGCGGCCCGTACGGCCGCATGTTTTCACCACGCGTACAATTTGGCAAACTTCGAAAGCACGTGGAAATCCTCCTTGCCGGTGGGGGAGAAGGCGGAGAGTTCCGCGTCATTCTCGCGGATGCGCTGCCGGCAGACGTTGACGTACCAGGGATAAGCTTCCGTCGGCTTGCGGCCGGACACGCCGTTGAGCGCGTCGATCTCCGTCTGATTGGGCGCCGCCACGGGGATGCGAATCTCAATGGTCCAGGATTTCTCACCGATCTGAGTGGCCACCTCGGCGCCGGATGTCCAGAGCGGGTTGAGACCATCCTCCCGGTCGAGGTCCACCAGCGTTCCGGCGGGGCTGACCGCAAACTGGTAGTAGGAGTGGTTCTGCGTCTCGAGTTCAATTTCCACGCAGTCGCCGTTGAACACGCTCATGTCGTCCCTCTTCTTTGCCTGCGGATCCAGGCGTTTCGTGTCCACGTCTTCGCACGTGATGCCGAGGTAAAGCGAGTCGCCGATCCACAAAGCCTTGAACGAGGTCTTGAACACCGGGACTCGCCCGGTCTGCAGTTCACTCAAACCGTAGGCGGCCAGCCCTTGCCAGGCCTCTTCATCCAGGCGGCCATCTATCGTTAGCTTCGCGCCGTCGTGGATGATGGCCCGCGCCTCGGGAACATTCTCGCGGCCCTTGCCCAGTTGTGCCTGCAGGTCTTTCATGGGTTTGATGTAGTCGGCGATCAGCGCAATCCGCTGCGCGTAGACGGAATCCGGCGGCGCCTTCTGCTGCGCCTTCCCCAACAGGTCGAAGACCTTCTGAATTTTCTCCGCTTTCTTTCCCATGTCCATGAAGTTGGCTTCGGCGTATTGGAGGAACGCCTTCATCTCCTCCCGGGCTGGACCGTAATAGAGGGTGTAATACTCCTCGAGTAATGCGTCGATATCCTGGTCGGCGTCCCACCAGAGCCGGGAAGTCACGTAAATGTTCAGGTGGCTCGTAGCCAGGTCGCTTATGCCCACCTTCTGATCACGATAGACCTCGATGAAGTCGCCCATTGAAACGCCCTTGAGCGAGCGCAGGTCGCGGGCGATGGTATGTGGGAATACCACGGGCATATAGACCGTGGGCACGCCGGGCCTCCCGTACAGGTAATACTCCCAGGTCCACAACTGCTTGTCATTCCCCGGCATCTTGTCGAGCCAGGCCTTGCGGAGTTGCTCGAACTGCCGTTGCTTCTCGGGGTCATGGAAATGGATCCGGGCCTGTGCGATGCCGACGGCCAGGTTGGGGCTGAGCTTGGCGATCTTCGTCGGGGGCAGCGCGTAAGTGCCGTAGGCCAGGCAGGAGATCTTCTTGTTCGGGTGCGTTTTGTACACCTCGATGGCCACGCGGTTGACGTAGTCCCAGACGTAGTCGGAAATCTGTCCGCTCCAGCCGCGCTCCGGCGTGGATTTGCCCGCGCACAAGGGGCACTCGCAGGCGCTGCTGTAACCGTCCTGCGGCATGACGGAGACCATCGGCGCGTCGTAAAGGTCGAACATCTTGCGGACGTACTTCACGTTTTCCTCGAACAGTCCCTGGGAGGAAAGGCAGGGCCGGCCCTCGCCGTAAGTGGTTGTGTCGCGCTTGCCATTGAACAGGGCATAGTACTCCGGATGGGCTTGCTTCACCTCATCGCGGGCGTGGACTGGGGTGATTCCGTGGCCCAGAGACATCTCAAAGTCGCCGATGAGGTCCGGCGCCTGATTCAGCCCCAGCCGCAATTGCCACAGCACCTCGTCCCGCGTCGCCTGTTCGTGGGCGAACATGTGGAAAGCCTGATACGGATAGCGTAGCGCGAAGTCCGGCCGGACCGTCTTGTCTATGCGGGGGAGTTCGATCGTCCCCTTCTTCGGAACAATCTCGCCCAGCTTCCCCGGCAGATACCAGCGCACTCCCTGCATGCGCAGGAACTCGCAGACGGCATTGAAGGAACCGCGCTCATCCTTCTCCCATATTTTCAGGTCGCCGTTGTATTGCTTGTAGAGATTGGAAAGCGGGAATCCCCATTTCTCTCCGGTGACCTTGTCCCATTCCGCCATCAGTCGGGGAATATCCCCGTAGTTGCGCAGGTATGGCTGCATGGGCGTAAAGTCGCTGTCGTGGCCGAGCAGCACCAGATATTTGTCGCCCGACACCATGCGGAAGGCGCCGTACTTCAGCCCCACGTCGGTGACCCCGAGTTTGTCGGTGAAAGGGCTCTTCCCCACATAGATCTGAACCGGCACATCCTGACCTGGCGCGGTCGTGATTGGCAGCTTCGCTCCGGTGATCTGCTCGATGTAAGTCTGCAAGTCCTCCGCTGCAAGTTTCACCATGCGCGGCGGCTGCTCGGCGATGATAATCTCCGCGCAGGGCTTCGACTCCCGGATGATGAAAGACTGGCCGAACGCTGTCGGCAGGCAGAACATCCCCAGCATTGCGGCCCACAGCATCCCGCTCGTTCGCTTCATCCCGCCACATCCTTTCGTTCTTGGAGGAGCCCTCTGCCGCGCGCCCAATTGGAGGCCCTATAGGAGCATGGCGCGCCCGAAGGCGCGCCATGCATCAGCCAGCCAACGATTTTGACGAAACAACGCCACGCCCTATCGCTATTGATCGAGTCCGGCAGAGGTGTCGAAATCGTGCCAGACCTTCAGGCTGCTGTAGATCCAATTGCCGTCGGTCGGATTGGTCTTCCCAAAGGGGAAGTTGTAGTAGAAGTTGGATGCCAGGATATTGATCGGATAGGCGTACCCGCCCGATGCCACGCCGGAATCTCCGGGGCCCTGACCGTGCCAGATGAGCTTCTGCTGCGGGTCGCCCCACCACTTGGCGCTCCAGTCGCCGTAGAGGACATTGTAGCCGTCGCGGTGTCCGGTAATGCCCATGCCCGGATGCGCCATGGACTGGGCCAGTGTCTCGGTGTTGTATATGCGTTTTCCTAAAGCGTCATCCCACCACCCCTTGGAGAACGTGTCCACAATCAGCGCTCGCGACCCCAGTTCCTTCTGCGTCCGGAAAAGCGGCACTCCGAACCGGGCGTAGAGCACCGGCTTCGTGAACGACACCGTCGTCCTCGAGTCCTTCCCTTCGAGGCCGGCGCACCAGGGGCCCTGAAGGCTCAGCGGGACGCACCGGTAAGCGTAATGCGAGGAGATCAGGTTCACATAGGCGTTGTCGGCCCCCAGGGTATCCCACTTGCCATAGAGCATCGTCTTGCTGTCGAATCCACCCGCGTTCTTCCAATCGCTCAAACGGAAGCCGCCGGTGATCCGGGCGCTGTTGGCCTCGTAGCTGGACGACAGGGCGGGCGTGGTGCCGATGTCGGCACGCATCCCTTCCGAACTGGGGCAGTAGAAGGTCTTGGCATCGGCAAGGTACCCGCACGTCAGGAGGTAGCCGATTCCATTAGGGGCGGTGCTGAGGCCGCTGGCAAACCGGTACGTGCCGGCAGCGGTCTTCACGCCGATACCGATGGTCCGGTAGAGGCTGTTGGAGGTGGTGGAGACCCTCAGGGCGGTATCCGTGCCTTTCCCCGTGTACATGGATACCCAGTAATTGCACGCGTCATACCCCTCGGTGCCTGAGTAGTTGGCCCAACTGTGACTGAACGAGTTCGTGCTGAAGGAACAGGCGCCTCCCGGCACGTACGAGGCGCATTGCCGATAAGCTCCGGGATAGTTGGGGAACCAGCTTGATCCGGCCCCCGCTCCCATGCCGGTCCAGGAGGGGAGATAGCCGCCGTAGTCTCCGCAGTAACTTTCCAGCGCCCGGCTGAACTGGGTCAGATTGTTGATGCAACTTGCCCGCCGCGCCTTCTCTCTCGCCGCAGCCAGAGCCGGCAGCAGCATCCCGGCCAAAATGGCTATGATCGCGATAACCACCAACAACTCGATCAACGTGAACGCCGAGCAGAAGCGCCGCAACGCAGTCGCCATGGCACCCTCCTTTCCCCCGCCCGCGAATTCTTTTCGCGTCCGGGGAGTTTATAGAGATGACCTCCCTCAACGCCTTCCTTGCGCCCGCTATCGCTGCAACGAAACAAGCACCGGCTTTGTGCCCGCCGGACTCTTATCCGGCGCCGCCGGGGCCGTCGTCGCCCCCACGTGCAGCGTCGGCATGTACCGGTAGTGGCAAGTGGACTCTTCCGTGTCGTCGATGAGGATGCTCAACGCGCGCGCGGCGACTTCTCTCAGAGGGCTGATCGTGGCCGTGAGATCAACCTCGTGCGGTTTGGGGACGGGCAGCCCACCGAGGCAGACCAGCGATAAATCCTCCGGCACGCGTACGCCCGCCGATTCCAGTACGCCAAGCAGATGCTGCGCCTGCTCATAGTAGGGGACGATGACAGCGGTAGGTTTCTCTCGTCCCTCCGGCGCCAGGAACTGCGCCACCCAGGTCGCGGGATCGTCCGAAAGGTTCACCTGGCCGAAGCCACTGCGATAGTTCACCTGTTCAAGGAAGGCCTTGCCGGCCGCGGGCCACTCGTCTCCCGGCACCATCCACATCGTCATTTTGCGATGCCCGAGCTCGGCGAGAAGATCCACGGCCATGCGTACGGCCGCTTCCTGATCGGCGCACACGTGACGGTCGCGGCGGCAGTCGGTCCAATAGTCGTTGGTGATGACATAGGGTATCTTCAATTCCCGCATCCGCGCGCGCGTGAGCTCTTCATCGGGCACGTGGGTGGGACAAGCGATGATTCCCATGGGGGCCATGGCAGCCAACCGTTCAACGAAATGGACTTGGGGCATCTTGTCATTCTGATAGTTCCGCCAGTCCTTGCTGGCACAGAACAGAACGGGGGAGTAACCGCGCTCCGCAGCACCCTGCGTGACGGCCTCAACCAACCTGGCATGATCCGGGTTGTCCACGTTGGGCACCATCACCCCGATGATTTTCTGGCGCGGCTTCTCCTGGACGTAAACGCCGGAGCGCCGCCGGGGTTTAAGAATGCCTTCGTGAATGAGCGTGGATAGGGCGCGCCGCACCGTGCCCGCGCTGACTCCATGCTCCGCTGCCAACTTGAGCTCCGAGGGCAGACTCTCCCCCGGCTGCAGGCGACCGCTCTCAATCAGGCCACGCAGCGCTTGTTCAATCTGACGATGTTTTGACACAACTGCTTCAGGCACGGGACCGCTCACAACTGAACATCCAAATCATGTAATCTACTACAGTGCAGTATACCGTCGCCGCGATGGCTTTGTCAAGGGGGGAAAGCTTTATTCTTGACAGGCCCCATTCCCGCGTGCTATATTACAAGCCGTCACATGGCATCCGCATTGCCCAAGTGGTGTATTCCTGCGAAGATGTGTGGGGCAATGCCCTGAAGACTGGCTACACTAGAGCAGAAGGAGTGTGAAATTGGGTAAGCAATTGCGCCTCGGAATTATGGGGACAAGCTACCCCTGCCTGCGTCACGGGGAGGCCTTTCAGGCGTTGAAAGGGGTGCAATTGGCTGCGGTGGCAGACCCGAATGATAAGAGGCGCAAGGAATTTGTTCGGAAATTTGGCGCTATGGAGGAGTACCTGGATTACCACGACATGCTCGCCAAGGCGAAGCTGGATGCCGTAGTGATCGGGCTTCCGACCGGGATGCACGCCCAGGCCTGCATGGAATCATTCGATGCGGGGTTGCACGTGATGTGCGAAAAGCCCCCAACGACCACGACCGGTGAGATGACCCGAGTCGCCCGAAAGGCGCAACAGAGCGGCCTGACCTATATGTTCTGCCGTCAGTTCCGTTTCTCAAACGCTTCATTGCGGGCGCGTGAACTGGCCTCCTCAGGCCGCCTTGGCAAAGTGTATCACGCGGACGCTAAATGGGTCCGCACCCGATTCCTTCCGACGGGAGCGGGAAGTTGGCGCGTGAGCCGCAAGGAGGGCGGCGGCGTGCTGCTTGACCTGGGCATTCACGCCATTGATGAGGCCTGGTTTGTGCTGGGGTGTCCCCGGCCGGTAGAGGTCATGGCCGGGTTGCATTGCGCATTCTCTCATTTCGCTGCGCGCGGCCAGGACTATTCGGCCGACGACGCGACGGTAGGCATGATTCGCTTCGAGAATGGAGCCACGTTGCACTTCGCGGTCTCGTTCTCCCTGAATTGGCCCGGTACGCTTCCGTTGACGTCGGACGGAAAGCCGATGAACGCGGAACTGCGCGAGACCATGATCTACGGGACGCACGGCGGCGCGCAAATCTGCAACGGTAACGGCGGCCAGCAGATCATCAGCCTGCGGCGCGGCGTGCGGTTGTGCCCGATCCCGGCGTGGCAACCGACTGGCGATACCGCCCCTGTGCCGATGTTCGTCCGGCAGGCGAAGGACTTCCTCCGCGCCATTCGCGAAGGTGTCACTCCCACGAATTCCGCCGAACAGGCCGTGATGCTTATGCAGATGCTCGACGCGCTCAGGAAGTCCGGCGACACTCGGCGGAGCGTACGCATTCGCAAGTTCGAGCAGAGAAACGCGTTTCCGGCGTTCGCCCATTAGGCCAAGTGATGGTCAGGCCTCAACGGAAATGAAAGGTCAGAAGATGGCGCAGCAGAATCTGGGCTATGACGATACCCCCTTTATCCCGGGCTCTCCCTGGCGCGTCCACGACTCGACCCGCCGCCAACCGCGCATCGTCATACCCGGCACAGCCTGCGGCTCGAAATCCCCTGGAATAGCGCCCTCGGACGCCATCGTCCTTTTTGACGGAACCGACCTCTCGAAATGGGAGTCGCTGGACGGCGCAGCAGCAAAATGGAAGGTGAAGGGGGGCTATATGGAGGTTGACCCGAGTTCCGGCAACATCCGGACGAAGGAGTCCCTGGGCGATTGTCAGATCCATCTCGAGTGGGCCGCGCCTGATGTGATCGAGGGGGAAAGCCAGGGACGCGGCAACAGCGGGGTGTTCCTTATGTGCCGCTACGAAATTCAAGTGCTCGATTGCTGGAACAACCCGACGTACGCGGATGGCACGACCGCTGCCCTGTACGGGGAGTACCCGCCTCTGGTCAACGCCTGCCGCAGGCCGGGAGAATGGCAGACCTATGATATCGTGTGGGTCGCGCCCCGATTCAAGGGGACCGAACTGGCAAGCCCGGCCCGCGTCACGCTTTTCCATAACGGCATTGTAGTTCACCATGACCAGGTGCTTTTCGCTCCCACGGGTCACAGGGCGATCCTGAAGTATGAGGCACATCCTCCCGAGGAGCCGCTGATGCTCCAGGACCACAGGAATCCGGTTCGCTTCCGCAACATCTGGTATCGGCCGCTGAAGGGATATGACGAATAGGCCCCGGCGGCCGGCGAATCCAAACTGCCCGCGTTATTCGACGAGAAAGCTGATCTTCAATGCCTAGGAGAGCATCCGGCAGGCGACTGCCAAGTCAGGTACTGGTGGAAACCGGCACGGCGGAGGTGCGGGAAGAGAACCTGCTGCAAATGACAGTGGACGGATGGAAGGTCCTACTCGAGTGGAAAGGGCCAGGCAAGCCCGCCGGCTCCATCGAACGGTGCGAAGGAACCACGCTCGTTCATTTCGACCTCCCGAAGGGCCCGCTCGGCGAGTACCATATCAGCGTCCAGCAGCCGTTCATTGACATTCACCGCTCATGGTCGGGGTCGGTGGATTGCTGGAGAGGGAGCGAACTCACCTCCATTGCCCTGAACTTCAGCTTCAATACCGCCGCCAATTTCAATCTCCCCGTGATATGCAACTACGCCCGCACGGGCGAGAACCGCGGCGTGATCGGGTTGATCGATCACGTGACGGCAACGCTGGTCAATCAGCGCCCGCTCATCGAAGAACCTCCGATGCATCTGCTCCAGACGCGGTTCAGCCGCCAACGCAGGACCGGAGGGTTTCGCGAGACCGTCGTCCTCTGCCGCGAGAAACGGCATTTTGTCGAAGCGATCCGGCGCGTCATGAAATTGTGCCGCCAGCGGCAGGGGATCAAGCCTCTGCCCGCGCCGGACTGGGCGCGCGATCCGGTATGGTGCTCCTGGTATTCCCACCTGTATGGCCTCACACAGCGGCAGGTCGAAGAGCAGATACCGCACTTGAAGAGGCTGGGCGTCCGCACCGTCCTGCTCGACGCCTCCTGGTTCAAGAAACCCCACGAGGCCTATCATCGCAAATCGGGTGATTACCGGGCGGAACTGAGTCTCTTTCCCGACCTGCCCGGTCTGTCGCGCCGCCTGCACAGCGAAGGACTCAAGCTGATGCTCTGGTGCGTTCCGCACTTCGTGGGGGTCCATTCACGCAAGCGCCGCGCCATGGGCGCGTACTGCGTACGGGACGGCAAGGCTCGCTCCTACCAACTCTGTCCCTTCTGCGACGAATCGAAAGCGTACGCGCGGGCGCTGGTTGAGCGTGTGATGAGAGAGTATGAGCTCGACGGGTTGAAGCTGGACTTCCTGGACCAGTTTGGGCCGGCCTGCGCGGACCCCGCGCACAACCACGGTGATGGCAATTTCGGCGCGGCCGTGACCGAATTCATGCGCGCCGTCCGCGACGGCATTCTCCACGTCAACCCTGCCGCGGCCATCGAGTACCGGATCAGCTACAGCACGCTCGCCACGTTGCCTTTCGCCAATTGTCATCGCGGCAACGATGCGCCCTATGACGCAGACTACATGCGCAGGGAGAACCTCTTCCTGCGGCTCTTCTGCGACTACCCATCGGCCATCTGGAACGACTACGCTTACTGGCACGCGCTGGAGAAGCCGGAAAACATCTCCCTGATGCTCGGCCAGCAGATTTTTTCGGGCGGCGTGCCGACGCTGTCGATCAACCTGGCGCAGTGCGGCCAGGCGCAACGCCGGATCATCGGGCGCTGGCTGGAGTTCTACCGGCGCTCTCGCGACACGCTGGCCAGGGCGGAGTTGTCAGTCCATTCCGCCGACAGTTCCTTCAGCGACTCCTCGCTTCAGAACGTTGAGAAGGGCGATGCTTTTGTTCTCCTGGCCGGGCAGCATGTCCCGGCAAAGATCAACCTTCAGCCGGGAATACGCCGGGCTTGGGTGCTCAATGCGGGCGCCGAGAAGGGGGGCGAAATGTCGTTGGTTTCCGGCAAGTCCGAAACGCGCCTCCGCCTGACACAACGGGGCCCGGTTCTGGCATCACTATAGTTCCCGAGGTTAACGCCATGCAATCAGCCAGGATTCTGAAACAGAAGATCGCGCAGAAGCAGAGGGTGCTGGGCGCGCTCATTGTGGACCATCTCTGGCTCGGATTGCTCGAAATCTGCATGAACGCCCAGTTTGACTACGTCATCATTGATGGCGAGCACGTCCACCACGACGGCGATCTCCTCTCCGACGCATTCGCCCTAGGCCGGCGGGCGGACTTCCCGGTCCTGTATCGCCCCGGCAAGACCGACGCGGCGGCCATCCGGCTCGCGTTGGACCTGGGACCCTGCGGGCTTCTGCTGCCGATGGTCGAAAGCGCCCGGCAACTGGACGAAGTGCGCGAGGGAATGTACATGCCTCCGCGCGGCAGACGCCGCCCCGGCGGGGCGGGCAACCGCTGGGTGCAGTCGGTCAATTACGCGGAGTGGAAGAGCGAAGTCGAGGACGATCTGATCATTCTCCCCCAGATTGAGAGCGCTCGCGGGCTGGAGGAGGTGGATGCCATTGCCGGACACGAGATCACGACCCACATGGCCTGCGGCCCGTACGATCTTTCCGCAAGCCTTGGCGTATGCTGGGACCCGGACAGCCCGAAACTGTTCGACGCCCTGCGCCGTGTCCGCGAAGCCGCCGAACGGCGCGGGAAGACCCTCTGGGGAATCGCGCCTCTGCCGCTGATGCAGAAACTCGGCCTGCACTTCTTCTGCCTCACGGAACCCACCCTATTCATGGAAGCGAAGCTGAAGGAGCTTGTCAAAGGCGTTCGGGAAAATCCGCCGGACCCTGTTGGGGGAACCCAGAAATGACGACCCATTCGGACGCGCCTGGAATCGACCCGCAAACCGGCTTCGCCCCCGGCTCGGCGATCAACGTGCAGAACTTCGAACAGATGCGGGTGACCGCCACATGGCGCAAGTATGAAGGCGTGCTCACCTGGGGCAAAGGGCAGTGCCTGGCCATTCTGGACGATGGATGCGACCTCTCTGACCCCGCGTGGCAGGCCGTGATGCCCTGGGGGAAAAAGGTGATCGCCACATGGAACAGCATCGATGGGGACGAGAACTGCCATCCTGTTCCGCCGGGCTATCACGGGACCACGGTGGGACATGCATCTTCGATGAATCTCAACGGCGTGCATGGGGTGGCCTACAACAACTTTGTCGCGCAGGTGCGCTGCGTGACAATCGTCCATTTAAAGCAGGACGAATCGCGTACGATGGCCGCCGGTCTGCGCTGGGTCCGGGAGAACCAGGAACGCCTGCACATCACCGCCGTCAACCTTTCTCCGCTGGACGACCAGGCGCATCAGGCGCCGGTGCCGACGGTCGTGGACGCCGAATTCCGCGCACTGCGCCAGCTCGGCGTCTGGGTCAGCGGACCGTGCGGGAACAACCGCTATACCGATGGCATCTCCTGGCCCGCCTGCCAGCCGGACTGCATTGCCATCGGGGCAACCGTTCCGGGCAAGCATGAGGCGCATCTCGACCGTTACTCGAACGTGGACCTGCTGGTCACGGCCATCGCGACCTCTTCGTCGAACGCCTATGCCGCGGGGAGCGCGCAGATTCTGCGCGAGGCGATCAAGAAGAGCGGCTATCCCTGGCAACGCGATGGAGAGACGCTGCCCGACGCCATGCTGGCCATCTTCCAAAAGACCGGCGTGCTGATTCAGGATCCGGCGACGAACCTGGAGTTCCGGGAACTCGACCTGCTGGCGGCAGTGGACCACGTCTTCGGGCAGAAGGCTCCCGGAAGCGCCCGAGCTTAAGCGGGGTCCGCCTGACTCGGGGCACTCGGTTCGACGATGCTTGGCTATGGCTCTGCTTGCAGGGACGCCGGGGGAGCCTGCCGGAAGGCATTGTTCTTGTTGGATTGCAGAGGATTCAGAATGAAGATAGCGGTTGTCGGCGGCGGTTCGTACTGCTGGACCCCCACGCTCTTCCGCGACATCATCTGTACCGAAGGGCTGGAAGGCAGTGAGATCGTTCTGGAGGACATCAACCAGAAGCACCTGGACGATCTGCACCGGTGCTGCAAGGCTATTCTGGCGCAGTTGGGCAAGACGAACCAGTTCAAACTCGGCGCCACGATGAACCTTCCCACGGCCCTTCGCGGGGCGGATTACGTGATTCTGACGATCACCACCGGCGGCTACGGCGCTATGGAGCACGACCTGAAGATTCCGTACAAGTACGGCATCTGGCAACCGGTCGGCGACACGGTCGGCCCCGGCGGCATCTCCCGGGCTCTGCGCAACATCCCCGTCGTTGTCGGTCTGGCCAGGGCCATGGAACGGTATTGTCCGAATGCCTGGCTGCTCAATATTACCAATCCCATGTCCACCTTGACGCGCAGCATCTGGCGCGAGACGGACATCCGCTGCATCGGTCTTTGCCACGAACTCTACGGCACGCTGGCCAGCTTGCAGAAACTCCTGTGCTGCGACAATTGGCGCAAGGAGTTCGACTGCGTCAGCGTAGGCGTCAATCACCTGCCCTGGATCATCAAGCTGCGCTACAACGGCCAGGACGCCTTCCCTGTCCTGCGCAAGGCGCTGGCCGAAGGCAAGGCGCCGGCGAGCGCGAAGGGGCCGGGCACGGCGTTGGATGAAACGCTGGTGGGTTCGAACCAGGTGAAGTTCGCGTTGTTCGATGCTTTCGGCGCGCTGCCGGCAGCGGGGGACCGGCATATTGTCGAGTTCTTCCCTTATTTCTGCACGGAAAGAACGCGCAAGGGGGCTGCGATGGGTGTGAAGCTCACGACTATTGAACGGCGCCGCGAACATTGGACTCCGCTATGGAAAAAGGATGTGAAGGATATCACGCACGGCAGGAAGCAAATCGAAGCGAAAGTCTCAGAGGAAGCGACCTCCAAGGTCATTGCCGCTCTGGGAGGGCTGATCGAGTGGAAGGACGTCGTCAACATCCCCAACGCCGGTCAAGTGCCGGGCATCCCGAACGGAGCCGTTGTCGAGACCATGGGCCTCATTACGCGCGACCATGTATGCGGGCTTCCCGCGGGCGAGGTGCCGCCGGGGGTGCTCACCCAGATTGAACGCCACGTCACCAATCAGGAAATGACCGTCGAGGCGGCGCTCACCGGCGACCGCGGTCTCGTATTGCAGGTGATGCTCAACGACCCCCTGTGCGGGGCCATCCGCGATTTCCGCCTGATGGAGAAGATGATGAATGAACTGCTCCTGGCCAACCGCAAGTGGCTGCCGCAGTTCTTCAACAGGTAGCGTGGCGCGGCGCGGGTCACTATCGCACGCTCCCTGGCGCTGATGGTTCGTTTGCCAAGTTCATAGGAGGCTGGCCAGGTGAGTATCACGCAGTTCTTCGACTGCAATACGTGGATCGGCATGCCCGCCAACGGCGCGCTGTTCAAACCGGACAACGCTGAATCGTTGCTCGCGGCGATGGACCGGGCGGGCATTTCTCGCGCGGTGGTGTGGCACATCTCGCAACTTGACGCCGATCCAATCACCGGCGATGCGCTGCTCGCGAAGGCCATCGCGTCCCATGCCCGGCTCTTCGGCAGTTGGACAATCCTTCCGACCCAGACCGGCGAGACAGACGATCCAGACGAGTGGATGAATCGTGCCTATGACGCGCGCGTCCGTGTGCTGCGCGCGTTTCCGGGAGTGAATCGGTACCTCCTGCGAGCCGAAGTGGTTGGCGATATCTTGTCCGTGGCTGTCCGGCGCCGGTTTCCTCTCATGCTTTCCATGACCCGAGGCGCCGGTGGCGCGCTAATTCCGAAGCAATGGGAGGATGTTTACGATCTTCTAGCCGAGTTCCCAGACCTGACCGTGATTCTTGGCGACCTGCGCATCTGGCCGGAGGACCGCTACTTTCGGCCGCTGATCGAGAAGTATCCGCGAACCTTCGTCGAGACCGGCAGCTACCTCGCCGATGGCGGTATCGAGTCGTTTGTGGAACGCTATGGTGCGAGCAGGATGCTTTTCGGCAGCGGTTATCCGGACTGCTATCATGGCAGTTCGATGCTGAACCTTGCCCATGCGGAAATCTCCGGCGCGGACAAGGCGGCCATCGGTTCCGGCAACATGGAGCGCCTTCTGTCGGAGGTGCGGCGATGATTAACGACACGTCGTTGGCGCGAGCGTTTTGGGAGAAGGGGCGCGCGGACGACTGCCCGGTATACGACATGCACGGACACATGGGACCGTTCTCCGGAATATGGTTTCCGCGTCCGTCGTCGGAAGGGATGATTCAAGCGATGGATCGGGCGGGCGTCCGGCTGCTCTGCTTTACGCCGCATGACGCGCTCTTCGCCCCGGAGGTCGGAAACGCGACAAGCATCGAAGCCGTTCGAAAATTCCCTGATCGGCTTCGGGCCTACGTTGCCATCAACCCCCACTATCCGGAATTTGTCGCACGGGACATCGCGATGTTCGAGAAGCACACGGACGTGTTCGTGGGGGTCAAACTGCTGTCGGATTACCACACGGTCCCCATGACCGCTGCCGCCTACGAGCCGGCGCTGAAGTTCGCCGACGAGCGAAAACTTCTGGTCCTCGCGCACACGTGGGGAGCCAGCCTGTTTAACGGAACGGACGCATGCCGAACAGTGGCCCGGCGGTATCCGAACATCGCGTTCTTGCTGGGTCATAGCCTGCATGGCGCTTGGGACGACGCCATTGCAGTCGCCAGAGAGTTTCCCAACGTGTATCTCGAACTGTGTGCGTTGCTGGACAATAACCGGGGAGTGCTTGAGAAGTTCGTCGAAGCGGGGTTGTCGGAGCGCATGCTCTTCGGGACCGACTTGCCGTGGTTCGCCCCCCACTGTGGTATCGGTGCCATCCTGTCCGCCGACGTTACGGACGAAGATCGCCACCGGATTCTACACCGGAACGCGCAGAAACTTCTCTCGCGATTTGCGGGACTGACTTGATTAGATCGACGCCGGACTCTGCCATTATCTACCACGGCTGACTAGCCCCCAAAGAATGTACCAATGATCTAGAGTAGGAAGCCTGCCGAGCCAGCCCCTTTGGGTTGGCCTGGCATTCATTCCTTCGCAGGCGACTGAGAATGCACTGTGTGGCGGCGGTGGAGGTTTTCAGAGGGACGGTTGGTTCTTGGCTGGCGTCAATTTGGAAATACCGAATAAGGCGACTTGACAATGGACGGTTTGCGACTTATAATTCGTAACGTTACGACTGCAATATCGTAACGCTGCGAATGCAAAGGAGTCGTCCTTGCCAAGCACACTTTCAGACGTTGCGCGCGAGGCGGGTGTAGCGCCCAGCACTGTCGCGGATATTCTCCGCGGCAGACCGGGCTATTCTCCGGATACGTGCCGCAGAATTGTGGAGACGGCAGAGCGCCTCAATTTCGTCCCCAACTACTTCGCTCGCAGCCTTCAGCGGAAAAGTTCGCGCACCGTGGGAGTGGCAGGGCACTTGGAAGCCACCGGGGTCACGGGGCCCATGCTGAAGGCGATTGCCGAGAACCTGACCCTGCGAGGCTACATGCCGTTGTTCTGCGAGTGTTCCCATTACCCGGAAGGGGAGGTGCGGGCCGTTCGGGAACTGCGCGGGCGATTCGTGGACGGGATCATTCTTGATGCGACCAGCGATGCCGTTCTGCCGAATCACATTCCCTGTGTAATGATTCGAAGCATCGGCGTGGCAAACCATCCCTGTGTAGTGACCGACCGTTTCGAGGCATTTGCCTATGGCGTGCGATGGCTGGCGGAACGGGGGCATCGAAGAATCGCATTCCTCGGTGCGGACAATGCGGAGGCCATGCGCAATCCGTCCAATACGCACCGGCTCAAGATGGATGGTTATCGCAAAGCTATGGAGGAACTGGGCCTTTTCGACGAAGCGCTTCTGCTGGACTGCGGGTCGAAGCCGGGTGACACGCGCGAGTTCGTGAGGCGCGGCGGAGATTTCTTCAAGACGATCACGGCCATCCTGGCCAGCAACGACCGTATCGCGATTGAAGCCATGACCACACTGTCGGCGCTTGGCGTGCGCGTTCCGGAGGAATGTTCCGTCATCGGTTTCGACGATACGGAGTTTGCCGTTGCCGTGAGTCCGCAGTTGACCACTTTCCAGCCGCGGCGCGCGGAAGTCGGCGCCAAGGCGGTCGAGATGGTTCTGGATCTCATCGCGGGAAAGGAGGTCGAGAGCGTGACGCTTGTGCCCCGGTTGGTCGAGCGGGAATCGGCCGGACCATGTCGTCGGGAGGTAAAGCGGAAGAGATAGGTGTCCCTGGAATTCCTGTTCTTGCGGAAAGGAGACCGTCATGAGACGTGGCATATGGGAAAGGTTGTCTTCGGCTTTTACGCTGATCGAATTGCTCGTAGTAATCGCGATAATCGCTATTTTGGCCGGAATGCTTTTGCCTGCCCTTGCGGCAGCGAGGGAGAAGGCGCGCCGCACGACCTGCATCAATAACCTGAGTCAGTTCAGCCGGGCGATGGAAAGCTACTGCGGCGACTACGGCAGTTACTTCCCGTCCTGGGTCGGAGTGGGCTCGAACCAGTGGTTCACCACCACCCCGAACGGCTACCGTCAGTGCACCACCAAGGCGAGCGGCAATTGCGCCTACAACACGACCGGGACCATCTACCATCCCAACAACGGCGCGCCCGGCGATATGACGACCAATTGGTCGGTGCCTTATGCAGGGCGGCCCGGCGACACCGCCGTCACGGTTGGGAATGACCCGACCCAAGTGGGCCAAGGCTGGAACACTTACTACCGGGTCATTGGCATTGGGCAGAGAACGGGATTCAATTGGGATAGTGCTGGACTGAAGCACGCTCCGAACGGACTGGGCTATCTGCTGGCGACCGGGTATCTGCCGGATGCCAAGAGCTACTACTGTCCCAGTTCCGATGGAATGATCAATCCTACCCTGGGGGCGAACGTCAGCAAGTCCGGCGGCTACAGGATCGCGGATTGGAAGACGGCCGGCGGGTTTGACGCCCAGACCATGCAGTACGGCAAGTGGCAAACGTATGGGTCGTCGGGTAACGGCCAGACCATACTCTGGTCCAATTACTCCTACCGGGACGTTCCTCTCGGAGGGTTCGTGCCGTGGTGTGCCGCTTATGAAGGCACAGACAAGCGGACGGCGTTGGCTTTCACGCGCCCCTTGCAGTTCGCCCACATGGGCGCGCCGCTTTTCCGCACGCAAAAGGAGCTTGGCGCGCGCGCGCTGGTCTCGGACGGATTCGACAAGTCTTTTCAGGTCAACCCCTACGTGGACGCTCTCGGGAAGCCTTACAAGGCCAGTCCGACTGCCGCGGACACCTCCGCGATGGCGGGCATGGGAATCACGGCGCACCGCGACGGCTACAATGTCCTCTACGGCGACTGGAGCGCGAAGTGGTTCGGCGACCCGCAGCAGAAGATCATCTGGCACTCCACGGGCACGAATCCGTCGACCCTTGGGGGAATACCGCGCGACCTCTTGAGCGCCAATTTCTTCTACGGGCAATGGGGCCCCTGGTGCGACAGCAGCGGCGTCTCTGCGGCCGCCGTCATCCAGAACAATGCGGCTGATGTCTGGCATGGATTCGACACTGCCGCCGGCGTGGATGTGTTCTAACGGGGACGACCGCGCCTAAGCGCCTGTAGCCAGCGGCGGCCATCCCGATGATGCGATGGCCGCCGCTGGTGTGTCTGGAAGTGCCGTTTCGCGCCCGATTCCGCAGGGGGTCCCTTGGTTGCCACTGGAAGCGGAACTGTTGTTGTTTGAGAAAAGGACACTTGAAATGATGCGTCCCAACTCGGCCGTGAACCTTGGCGTCGCCATAATCCTGTCGGCGGGAGCTCTGCAAGCGTCTGCGGCGGCCGATGCGTATATCGTGAAAGATGGCCAGCCTCAGGCCCAGATCATCATCGCCATGCAGCCCACCCGCACGGCCAAACTGGCTTCGACGGAACTCCAGCGCTTCATCCAGCGCATGACTGGCGCGACCCTCCCGATCAGGACTGAGCCGACGGCCGATCTTCCGGTGAAAATATACGTTGGCCGCAGTCCCGAGACTGACCGCCTAAAGCTCAGCGACGAGGGGTTCCTGTACGGCGCCTTCCGCATGGTCAGCGGCGAGAACTGGCTGGCCATGATGGGTGACGACAAGGACTACGTGCCGCCCGAACCGTGGCCGCGCGATCCCAGCAACAAGGAGGAAGTGGCCAGGGTGATGGCGGAATGGGACGCCAAATCAGGCGGAAAATGGGGCAACCCCCTCATGTCCGAGCACCGGCTCTACAGCCCGTCGCTCGACCTGTGGGCCACGGATGGCCGGGGCTCGATCAATGCCGTCTACCACTTCCTCAAGACGCTGGGGGTCCGCTGGTACTACCCGGACGAAACCGGACTGATCGTGCCGGAGATGCGAAGCATTCCGCTGCCGAAGATCGATCTTCTCTCCAAGCCGGATTTCCCGATGCGCGACCTCCTCATTTACTATCAGGAATTCTTCACCGCGCGCCCCGGCCTTGAAAGCATGATCGACAAGATCAAGTGGCAGTTGTGGCTGGGGCTCTCCTCGGACGTCAACATCCTGGGCCACAGTCAGGGGCATGGGATAGTGGGCGTGATCTGCCGCGATGAGATGAAGAAGGCTCACCCGGAATACTACGCCCTGATGAAGGGAGAGCGCGCCATCAACTTCGAAGGCTACGGCGCACCGTGCCTCTCTTCCGAAGGACTCTTGCAGGAGAACGTAAAGTTCGTTCGCGCGGCGTATGACGTTTGCCATGAGCCGATGTACAGCGTCGGTCCTTCGGACAGTTTCGCTCTCTGCGAGTGCCCGCTATGCAGGGGAAAGGACACGCCGCAAAACGGCTTCCGGGGCAACCTCTCCAATTACGTCTGGACGTACTTTGACCGCGTAGCGCGGGAATTGTACAAGACCCATCCCGACCGCAGGATTCAGTGCATCGCCTATTGTCCATATCAGACGCCGCCGGATGCCATCCAAAACTTCAGCCCCAACGCCGTCGTCGGCATTTGCGGCAGCCTCTTCTACAACCCATCCGAGCGCGAGTACTTCCGTAAGCTTCAACGCGACTGGCTTGCGAAACTGCCCTCGAAGACCCTATGGAGCTGGAACTACTACCTGCACGGCTGGGACGACCGCAGCCCGTGGGTACACGTGCCCACCTTCTTCCCGCACCTCATCTCAGAGGACCTCAAGGAACTGAAGGGGATTTCGCTGGGCAACCATGTTGACGTCGTCACAACCGATCCCAATAAAGGGGACTGGGACGCGATGTCGGTCAACCACTTGAATGCTTATGTCACCGCCGCGTGCCTCTGGGACGCGAATACGGACGTGGACGCCCTGCTGAATGATTACTATGAAAAATACTACGGCCCGGCCGCAAAGCAGATGAAGTCCTTCACCGAGTATGCCGAGGCGAACTGGATGAACGCCACCAAGGACTACAGGGTGATCGACAAATTCTTCGAATTGATTGCTTCGGCAAAGGCGGCGGCGGGCGATTCGATCTACGGCGTGCGCATTGCGCGGTTGGACAAGTATATGCAGGGATTGGCGCCCCTTCGAGAGCGGCTTGGCAAGGGGCGCGAGAATGCGCCTGAGGTCAACGCGCTTTGGCGCGACGCCAAGGAGGTTGTGATCGACGGCAAGCTCGACGAGCCCTTCTGGAAGGAACTGCCCGAGTATGGCTTGAAGGAGGTGGCGACAGGCCAGCCTCCGCAGTGGGGCACGAGTTTCCGCGCCGCCTGGTCGGACAATGCCCTTTATGTCGGCATTGTCTGCCGCGATGCCGACACAAGACAACTGGTGATCGCCACCCGCGCGCCGCGAAGCTCGAGCGTTTGGGATGGCGACAACGTCGAAATTCTCCTGGAAACACCGACCCACTCTTACTACCAGATCGCCATCAACCCGGCTGGATCGATTGCGGAGGCCGACCGAAGCACGGGGCTCAACATGGACTGGATGTCCGGCGCGCAGGTCGCCTCATATATTGGCGACGGCTTCTGGTCGGTTGAGATCCGCATCCCTGCTGTCGGCGAATCGATCCCCGGCGCCGGCGAAGCGGCAGCGAATATCGACCCGCTCAAGGGGGTGGCGGGGAAGCAGCCCAACGCCAACCGTCCCTGGTACATCAATGTCTGCCGTTACAGGGTTCGCGCCCAGAGTAAGGAGTTGTCCGCTTTCTCTCCCACCGGGAAATATGACTTCCATGACCCGTTGAAATTTGGCATTCTGATCGTGCCCTAAAGTTCTTTTCAAGGAGGCGTTCTATGTTCAAGCGTATTTTCGCGCTCATGGTTGTGTTGTCGTTCGGAATGACTGCCTTGGCCGACTACCCTGCCGACCGGAAGGCAGCTATGGACCTGGTCAATGCCGGGAAGAATCAGGAAGCGCTGGCGGCCTTTACCAAGATGGCCGAAGCCTCCACCATCGAGACGCAGAAGAGCGATGCCCTGGAGCAGGCCGCCTATTGCACGAACCGCCTGAAGAAGTATGACGAGGCCATCGAACTGGCGAAGAAGATCACCCCGCCTGAGATGTCCAAAGCCGTCCAGATGAGCCTTATGCTGGACAACCGGAAGAGCGCAGAACTGCTTGCCGCCTTCAAGGGGGAGGATATCTCCAACTGGCCGGATAAGGCCGCGGGCCTCGCCGGCTATTGTCGTGGCATCGCCTACATCACCGTCCGCGATGGGCAGGCCGCCGTCGCCGATCTGAAGAAAGCAGTCGATTCTCTTGGCGAAGGCTACATGAGAGACGAGGCGCGGCTGCGCCTGGGCGAAACATACGGCGCTCTGCTTAATGACGATGCGCAGGCCCTGGCTGTCTATGCCGATGGCATTGCCAAGTCAAAGGACAATTATGGTTGGATTCGCATGACATGCATTACTTCCACGTCCGACATTCTCGTCAAACAGAAGAAATGCGACGAGGCGCTTGCGGTCCTTGGCAAGATTGATTCCAGCGCCATGACCGGGGTTTGGAAGTACAACTTCATGCTGGCCTATGCGAACGTGTACGCCGCCCAGGGCAAGAAGGCGGAGGCCATCGCCAAACTCAACGCAGGATTGGCGGCGAAGGATATTGCCGATTGGCAGAAGCCGCTGTTCCAGCAGAAGCTGAAGGAAGTTCAGGCTGACGCCAAGTAGGCAGGTCCCCCTGCGCGGGCAAGCTCGGCAACGTCCCACTGTGAGGAGCTTTGCGTCCCTGTCGCGGGGCGCCTCACACCGATACCGACATGGTCTTTGTCGCTTCTCGTTCGAATATGGGTGTAACGATGACATGAATACCAACGTGTGGGCCGAGGCCGGTGGGCGTCTGCTGAAGGAGGCTCTGCGCCAGGAGGCGCGAGCGTGGCACCAGATGCACCAGCCTCCCACCCGGCTCCAGGACTGGATCGCAGGGCGCGAAAGGTTGCGGCAGCGCTTCCTGGCCGCCTCCGGAACGTTTCCCCCTCCTCCAGAATTGGACGTACGTGAGCATGGCACGCTGAAGATGGACGGGTATCGTATTGTCAGGTTGACCTACCAGAGTCGCCCCGACCTGCGGGTGACGGCCAATTTGTTTGCTCCCGACGGAGCGGGGCCATTCCCGGCAGTCCTCAACGTTCATGGTCATTACCCGCAGGGCAAGATCGCCGCGAACGTCGCCGCCCGAGGCCATACGTTGGCCTCGGAAGGCTTTGTTACGTTGAGCGTCGATGCCATCGGCGCGGGAGAACGCGGCACGGTTCCGGGTGAATTCGAATACCACGGCAGTCCGCAAGGCATCTCCCTTCTCTCCGTGGGTGAGACGCTCCTGGGGATGCAGGTCTACGACAACATGCGAGCGATCGACCTGCTCCAGTCGCTTGGCTTTGTCGACGGTACGCGCATCGGCGTCACCGGCGCCAGCGGCGGCGGGAATCAGACGATGTGGCTTTCGGCGCTCGATCCAAGGGTCAAGGCTTCGGTGCCGGTGGTCTCTGTTGGCACTTTCGAGTCGTACGTCACCAACGGCAACTGTTGGTGTGAGATGCTTCCTGACGGATTAACCATCGCCGAGGAATGGGCGGCGCTGGCGCTCGTGGCGCCGAATCCGCTGCTGATTCTAACCGCCCTGCGTGAGCAAATCCCGGCCTTTGTCATTGCGGAGATGGTCCGTTCCTATGCTGCAGCGCGCGAGGTGTACCGTCTTTATGGCGCTGAAGAGAAGATCGCTTGCCAGGCCATCGATCTAATGCACGGCTACTTCCCCGAGATGCGACGACACATGCTTGGGTGGTTCAAGCACTGGCTCCAGGGGAAGGGCTCGCCTCTGCCCTGTGCGATCCCCAAGTCGCCAGAACTTCCGGAATCAAAGTTGATGTGCTTCCCAGGCAAGAGCCGGCCGCCGGAGGTGAAGTCGCTCGCTGACTATGTCCGCCTGCGAAGCCGCGCAGCCAAGAAGAGACTCCTGACCCAATCGCCCATCAACCGCCGAAAGAAGCTCGCTGAACTCAAGGAGATGCTCCGAGTGCGTAGCGGCGGTGATCCTGTGAGTTCCGGCGGGATTATCCACGGCGAAGAGGATGGCCTTGGATACGAGAAGTTCACCGTCGAGTCCGAGCCGAACGTACTGATTCCCTGCACGCTCCTGATGCCCGGACGGAAACGCCCGTCATCCATAGTCATCGCGGCGCATCCGGATGGCAAAGAGGCCTGTCTCCAATCCCCTGTAGCGCAGGCGGTGCTCACGCGCGGCAAGGCCTTGTGCCTGGTTGACCTGCGCGATATCGGCGAAAGTTATTGGGACCCTGGCGAGCCTCTCATCACGTATCATTTTGCCGCCCGGGCGGCGCTCTGGCTCGGACGCACGATGCTTGGCGATTGGGTCAAGGACCTGTTCGCTGTGCGCGCGGCACTTGCGAAGCTTCATAGAGCCACGCCTGTCGAGCTGATGGGATTCGATGAACCGGCTCTGGCCACCCTGGCAGCGGCCGCCCTTGAAAAGCGCTTTGCCGGCGTCACGGTCTCCAACTTGCTGTCCACCTACGTCATTACGGAAGGCGGCCCGGTTCAACGGCAAAGCATTTTCGTGCCGGGCATGTTGTGCTGGGGGGATGTCAGCCTCCTCGCGGCGCTGATCCGCTGTCCCACAAAGGTGAATTCCCTCGTTCATCCCTCCGGACGACCGCTTTCTGCAAAGGAATCGTGCGCGTGGCGTCGAGAAGTGAGTTGTTTGTCCGATCGTTTCGTTCCGCAACCTCGGAAGGAATAGGTCGCATGTCCCCGCGCATGGCTGCCTCGGAGAGTTCCGGCCACCGTATCCGAACGCGGCAGTATGGCGGTTTCGAAAGATCGCTCATGACCGCAGAACGCCGGCAAGCGTTCGAAAAGACCCTGGGCTGAGCCCCAACGGGAGAATGGCACACGATGAAGAAGATCGATATCCATATGCACGTTCCGCCGAACGACCCGACCCTTGAGAAGTATCTGCGGATCATGGACAAACACGAGGTCGAGGCGGCGCTCGTGCATGCGACCCCATTCGAGGGACAGGGGAATGACGATGTGCTGCGAGCGGTGAAGGCCCATCCCGACCGACTTTTCGGCAGCGTCCACGCCGACTTGCGCCGGCCGATTCGTGAGTGCAACTCCATCGTCCGGCGTTATGCGGACGAAGGGTTCCGATCGATTAAGCTCTTCCCGAATCTCGGCTTCGACCCGAATGAGGAGCGCTTTGAGCCGTTCTGGGCGGTTGTGGAGAAGCGCAACCTGCTGTGCCTTTCCCACTGCGGCTGGCTGACGGACAAGGGGCCTTTTGCAGGTCAGCGAATTACGAGTCTCCTGTCCACGCCGCTGCACTTCGAATGCCCTGCGCGGCGGTTCCCGGGCATCCGCTTCATCTTCGGTCACTTCGGGGGAGGCGCGTCCTACCTGGAGACGATCACGTTGGTGACCCGGCTGGCGAATTGCTATGCCGATACCTGCCCCGGCTGGGGCCGCTGGGTTTTCGAGCAGCGGATGCCGGGACTCGGAACGCTCGATTTCAGCAAGATTCTCTACGGCACCGATGGCGCCGGGGATGCGTATTCCAGACAGGAGCGTTGGTGGAACAAGACCTTCCTGTCGATGCATAGGACTCGCGAGGACTGCCGCCGGCACATGTATGACAACGCAGCGGCATTGCTCGGCATCGGACAAAAAACCCGCATATCAGAAAGATCCGACCATGCGAAGACTTAGAATTGACATGGCCAGCCTTCCGGAAGAGCTTCGGGCCGGTCTGAATGAAATCATCAATGAGCGGCCCAGACGCTTCGCTGCGGGCGGAGGCCCGGCGACGCTGCGCTTTCAGCGGGACGAGTCCTTGCCTGCCGGATGCGCGGTGACCAAGGGCAGGGAGCTGGTCGTCCGCTACCGCCGCAGGATTGACGCTTTCCGCGCGCTCGGAAGGTTGCTGGGCGAAGGGGCAAGTGAGCGTGCGGGTTTCGTCGAGACGTCGCGCTTCGACATGGCGGGCGTGATGATCGACGTGTCGCGCAATGGCGTGGTGCGCCCGGACGCGCTGCGCGCGCTGCTGCGCAAGTACGCTCTCATGGGGATCAATCTCGTGATGCTCTACGCTGAGGACACCTACGAGGTGCCAGGCGAGCCCTTTTTCGGCTATCTGCGCGGGCGCTACACTCATGAGGAGATGAAGGGTCTCGACGATTACGCCGATGCGCTGGGCATCGAGATGTGCCCATGCATCCAAACGCTGGCCCATCTTGCGCAGGTTCTGCAATGGCCCGCCTATGCCGAATACCAGGACACAGACCACGTCCTCATCGCCGACGAGGAGAAGACATACGCGCTGATCGAAAAGATGATCAAAGCGGCGAGCGCGCCTTTCCGATCCCGGCGCATCCATATCGGCATGGACGAAGCTGCCGGCATTGGGTCGGGTCGGTACAAGGAACTGCATGGGGAGAAGGCGCCCTTTGATATTCTGAACGACCACCTCGCGCGCGTCCGCGACATCTGCTCACGCCTGAGTCTCAAGCCGATGATCTGGAGCGACATGTACTTCCGGCTCGGTTCCAAGAGCCATGATTATTACGACCGGGAACTCGTGATCTCGCCGGAGGTCATTAAACGGATCCCCAAGGACGTGCAGCTTGTCTACTGGGACTACTACCATCTGGACAAGGAGTTCTACCGCGAGTGGATCGACCGGCATCGGGCGCTGGGGTCGGAGCCGATCATGGCGGGTGGCGCGTGGACATGGAACCGCTTTTGGACAGCTCTGCCCTTCACCTTCAAGACCATTGACGCATGCGTGGAGGCATGCCGGGAAAAGGGGCTGCGCGAGGTGTTCATAACACTGTGGGCTGATGGCGGGGCGGAGTGCGACTTGTTCAGCGCTTCGCCGGGCATTCAATACTTCGCCGAGCACGCTTACGCGGACTCAGTTGACCCGGCGCGTCTGCGCGCGAACTTCCGCGGGTCGTGCGACGCCGATTTCGACGACTGGGTCAGGGCTTCGGACCTCGATGCCATACCCTGCCTGAAGAAGCCCCAGGAGTCGGGCACCAATGTCAGCAAGTGGCTGCTTTGGCAGGACCCGTTGCTGGCGATCATGGACCCGCACATTGAGGGGGCCAATCTGCGCGCCCATTACGCGCAGCTCGCCGCCGACTTGCGGGTCGCGGCGCGAAAGGGACCTACCGCCGCGCGGCTTCGCTTTCCGGCGCAGGTGGCCGCGGCGCTCGAACTCAAGGTGCATCTGCGGCGCGGATTGGCCGCCGCCTATGCGGCGGGCAACCGCGCTCAATTGCGCCAACTCTGCGACACGGACCTGCCGGAGTTGCGAAGGCGCGTCCGCGCATTGTGGAAGGCGCACCGTGCGTTGTGGTTCGGATTGTACAAGCCGTTCGGCTGGGAGTGCATCGACCGCCGTTACGGCGGCCTGCTCGCGCGCCTGGAGACCGTGTCGGAACGCCTGGAGGATTACCTGGGCGGCCGGGTTGATTCGATCCCGGAGTTGGAAGCGGAACTGCAGCGTGTATTCAACCTGCCGGAGGGGGAGTTGCCCGTTATCCACGCCTCGCGAGTGATGACACCGAGTTTCATCAAGTGACCCGCAGTAGGAGTGCGTCCATGAGCTTTCCCGAGAATTTCGTTTGGGGCGCTGCCGCCGCAAGTTATCAGATTGAGGGGAATACGGGGGAAGGCACTGGCGTCACATCCATCTGGGATGAATTCTGTCGGCAGCCCGATATCATCTTTGACAAGAGCAGTGGAGCGGTCGCGTGCGACCATTTTCATCGCTACGCTGACGACGTGCAATTGATGGTCGCACTGGGTCTGAAAGCGTACCGGCTATCCTTTTCCTGGGCGAGGATCATGCCCGATGGCGAGAATGTTTCCGAACCAGGCATGGCATTTTACGACAAATTGATTGATGAGCTTCTGGCGGGTCACATCACTCCCTACGTGACACTCTATCACTGGGACATGCCCCACGCTCTGCAGCTCAAAGGAGGCTACCTCAACCGGGAGATTGTCCGTTATTTTGAGAAGTACGTTGAAGCGGTCGCCAAGCGATTCTCTCAACGGGTGAAGCACTGGGTGACGGTCAATGAACCGATCAACTACATTTGCTGCGGGTATTGGACCGGCAGCCACGCGCCCGGGTGGAAGCTGCCAATTCGCGACGTTCTTCATGGCTGGCACCACGCGCTGCTGTGCCACGGGGCGGCGGTCAAGATTCTGCGCCGATACGGCGATGCGGGAACACAGATCGGCGCGGCGATTACCGGCTGGGGCTATATCCCTGCCGATGAGAACAACTCCGCCGACATTGAAGCCGCTCGCCGGAAGAATTTCGAATGTGAAAAGTTTCGCTCCATCGCCGGCTGGGCAGATCCGATGATCTTTGGCGCCTACCCTGATAGCTGGTACAAATTCTGGGGTAAGGACACCCCCAAAGTCGATCCGGCCGACATGAAGATGATTGCCCAGAAGCTGGACTACTTCGGCACCAATATCTATTTTGCCCACACCTGTCGAGCGACCGGGGACGGGAGGATGGAACTGGTCAACCCGCCTATCAATACGCCCCGTTCAGCGGCTAATTGGCCAATAACCCCGGCGGCAATGCGGTGGCTTCCCACGTTCTACTTCGAGCGCTACAAGTTGCCCGTCATTATTCTCGAAAATGGAATATGTGACGCGGAGTTCCCGGATAGAGAGGGGCGTGTACATGATGCTTGTCGAGTTAATCACATGCACCTGTACCTGGGGGAGTTACGCAAGGCGATCGAGTCGGGAGTAGATATCCGAGGCTATTTTCACTGGTCGCTTCTGGACAATTTCGAGTGGATTGAGGGCTACACGCGACGATTTGGCTTGATTCACGTTGACCACAAGACCCAGAAGCGCACCCCAAAGGATTCAGCCCAAGTATATCGGGAGATCATCCGCAGCAATGGGGCGATTGTCGCCGGAGAGAGTGGAATGGCCGGAGAGAGAGGAGCCTGAGATGAATGACGTGCTTCTGCTGGGATGGGCCTCAAGGGATGTTACCGCGGAAAAGCCCGTCAACCTGGCCGGTCAGTTCGTGATGCGAATCACCGGCACGGTCAGAGACCCATTGACCGTGACCGCGCTGGCGATGTCCGCCGGGGAGGGTGCGGCCCAGTCCCTCATTTGGGTCTCCTGCGACACCGTTGGGATACCGGCTGCGGTTCTTGAATTGAGCAGAAGGAAGCTGGGGGAACTCGTCAAGGAGTTTCCCGTGAAGAATCTGATTCTCAATGCCACGCATACGCACACGGCGCCCGACACGGCCGGAGAGTGGTATCCCCCTGTTCCGGAAGGCGTCCTGACCCCCGGGGAGTATGTGGAATTTCTGACGGACAGGATTGCTCAGGCGGCCGCCGAGAGTTGGCAGAACCGGAAGCCCGGGTATATTGCCTGGGGAATGGCGTACACCCCGATTGGTCATGGTCGGCGGACCACTTACTTTGACGATCTGTCGAAGAGGCCGGGGTTTGAGGAGATGCCCGGCACAAGAACGGAAAAGACCGCCAGCATGTATGGGACGACCCGCGATGAGAAGTTTGACTGCATTGAAGGATACGTGGACCACTCCGCCCACTTCCTTTTCACCTTTGACGGAAGCAGACAATTGACCGGGGCCGTCATCAATATCGCCTGCACCGCGCAGGAGACCGAACAACTGAAGGAGACTTCCGCGGACTTCTGGGAAGATGCCAGGAAGGCGCTTCGAAAGCAGTATGGCGCCAGTCTCTTTCTGCTCCCACAAACGTCCGCGGCGGGGGGGCTTTCGCCCCGTCCAATGGTCAATCGAAAAGCAAGGCAACGCATGCTCGATATGAAGGGCATGTCATCGCGTGAGGAAATTGCCAGGCTCATCAAGGTCGCGTTCGATGAAACGCTGGGCTGGGCTTCAAAGGAGATGAAGGACCGCCCTGTCTTCAAGCATGCCTCGAAGATCATTCAGTTGCCGCGGCGAATGGTCACGGAGGAGGAATACCTCAGCATAGGGCGGGGGCTGGCGGAGCTTGAACGCGCCCCCGCGTCCAAGGCGCCGGATGCAAATGTCCGAGCGATTGAAGACGGTGTCGTTTTTGCCCGGAAACAACGGTGCCGGCGGGTCCTCAGACGCTACGAAGAGCAAGAGAGGATAAGGACCTGCGACATGGAGCTGCATGTGGTCCGGATCGACGACATTGCACTTGCGACGAACTCTTTCGAGCTGTTTGGGGATTACGGAATCAGAATACAGGCTCGAAGCCCGGCGATGCAAACTTTCGTCGTCCAGCTTTGCGGCGGCGGCCCCGCGAGTTACCTTCCCACGCGGCAGGCGGAAGCTGGCGAAGGCTACAGCGCCTGCGTTTACTGCAACGATGTCGGATCAGACGGCGGAGATCTCCTCGTCAACGAGACGCTTCGCCTGATCGCGGAAATGTGGCCATCGGCGAAGCAGAGTCCAGCGGCGCAATGAAGAGGCAGGCAAATGCAAACAGCGGCGAAACGAACCATACCGTTTACGCTTCCGTGGAACGATGCCCCGATCGATCTGTCATTTCTCTATGAGAATGAGAAACCGGCGGGGCGGCATGGATTTCTGCAAGCCAGGAACGGATGCATGGTGTTTGAGGATGGGACCCCGGCCCGTTTCTGGGGGACCAATTTCAACAGCGCCGCCAATTTCCCTTCACACGAGTATAGCGAAATCGTCGCGCGCCGTTTGGCCAAGTTCGGCGTCAATCTGGTCCGTTTTCATCAGATGGACGGGGACTGGTCCACGCCCAACATATTCCAATTCACGAAAGGCCCTCGGCTTCATGCCACCCAGCATCTTGACCCGGTCAGCCTTGAGCGCCTCGATTACCTGATCCATTGCCTGAAGCGGGAAGGAATCTATGTCTACATGGATCTGCTGACCTACCGGAAGTTCCGAAGCGGTGACGGCGTCGCAGCGGCGGACGAACTGGGCCATTCGGCTAAGCCT
The DNA here is from genome assembly GCA_903901045.1 of uncultured Planctomycetota bacterium. Taxonomy (GTDB): domain Bacteria; phylum Planctomycetota; class Brocadiia; order CAIUPP01; family CAIUPP01; genus CAIUPP01. The sequence goes on along the minus strand of CAIUPP010000110.1, from coordinate 7,752 downwards.
TACTCCAATTTCGATCCGCGGCTCGTTGAACTCCAGAAGACATTTAACGAGCAACTCTGGACACACTTGAATCCCTACACAGGCCTGGCCTACAAGGACGACCCCGCTATTGCGCTGACCGCAATCACCAACGAGAACGACCTGTTCACTCAGGATCTTGTCGGCAACTTGATTGAGCCCTATCGCCGTCAACTGCAGGAGCGGTTCGTTGCGTGGGCAACGGGCCGGGGCCTGCCGACTCCGGATGTGCCGATTGACATGACGGGCAAGGACCCGAACGCCGTGGCTTTCCTGGGGGACCTGCTGAAGTCCTATTATTCCGCCATGATCCGGCACATGCGGCAACTCGGCGTGCGTGTTCCTATTGCCGGAACCAACTGGGTGAGCGGCGGCGCCCCGCTGCTCGACGCGCAGCGGGTGGCCGACTTCACGGACAGCCACACCTATTGGTACAAGTGGGGTGTATGGACGACGACGGAGAAGCGATTCAATAATCAGTCCATGCTGGGCGAACGCGATCCGTGGCTCTGCCTGCTTTCGTTCATCCGCGTTTCGGACAAGCCATTCTTCATTTCGGAATGGGATGACCCCTGGCCCAATGAGTGGCGCGCTGAAAGTCCTCTTCAACTTGCGGCAGTGGCCTGCCTGCAAGGCTGGTCCGGCGCGGCCATTCACACGTATCGCTACGACTGCCGCGAGAACGTGGACCAGATTGCCGCCCCCATCACCTCCGGCGCGCTGGCCGGCGTGCCTTATCGCGGCGGCGTGTTCGACACCTTCAACGACCCGGCCAAGTTCGGCCTGTTCTATCATGCCGCCCTGATCATGCGGCGGGGTGACGTAAGCGAACCCGCTGCCATGACGGAGGTTGTGCTTCCGAGCCTGCTACATGATCCCAAGTCGGCTTGCTTGCCGGGGTGGATCAGGGCAAGCCAGGTTGCGGCGACGAAGGGGGCTGCCGAAGTCTGCAAAATTGCCATGCGCCTGCCCGGCGCGCCCGAGCGAGGAACCCGTCAGGTGTCAATGGACGCAACGATTGTGCCCCCGGACGCCACCGAGATTCGTTCGGAAACGGGAGAACTGTACCGGAATATAGCCCGGCGCTATGGGGTCATTGACACGCCTCGGACCAAGGTGGCCTACGGGTTCCTGGGCGCGGCCGGCGAGGTTGCCATGCGGGGACTGAAGGTGAAGTCGGCTACCGACTTCGCGGTCATTGCCATCAGTTCGCTGTCGGACGCCGATACGGCGCACAGCAACAACTTGCTCCTCACGGCAGTGGGCCGCGCGGACAACACCGGCGCTGAGTACGACGCTGACCACACGGTCCAGCTCCAGTTGGGGCATGGCCCGATCCAAATTGAGGTGATCGAAGCCGCGATTGAACTCGAAACCCGAGTTATCGGGTTGAAGATTTCCGCGGTCAGCTCGACCGGCGCCCTGATTGGGCCGGTCTCGGAGAGCTATAAAGATGGCAAGCTGCAGTTCAGCATCGGTGGCATGTATCCGTCGATGTACTATCTGATTCAACAGGTCTAACAGCCGGTCGCACTTCGGCTCGGGTGCGACGGGTCGTTTGATATCGTCCATCAGTGGATCAAGGGAGTTGAGGAGTGAACAAGGAATTGGCCCCTGTCCCAAAGATCATCCAAACAAACCCCGCTATCGGCGAACGCGGATTGATCCATGTCTTTGGTGGAGATCCATTGAAGCCAAGCCCGTATGTGGTGGGGATACACGGTGGGGGCTGGGGCAATGGCGACCAGACATCGTATTCGTGGCTATGGCCCCGAATCAGTGCGCTGGGATTCCCTCTGGTGCTCCCCAGTTACCGCATACTCCCCGCGTTCCGGTTCCCTTGTGCCTACGACGACCTTGTCCATCTCCTGGCATGGCTTCGCGAGAATGGAACTGCGCATGGATTGGCCCCTTCGGGATGCTTGCTGTTGGGAGGTTCTGCGGGCGGGCACCTGGCTATGCTGTTGGCGACACGCGCCACGAAAGAAAACCTTCCCATGCCGGACATTCGGGGTGTGGTCAATTATTGCGGCATCATGGATATGCCGGCCCAATGTGCCTTCGATATGAGTCGGGACTCCACAATGGTCAGGGCATTTCTCGACGCGACGCCGGAGTCCAGTCCGTCCGTCTATCGTGAAGCCTCCCCGCTTTGCCACATTCATGACCATGTACCCCCGGTGTGGATGGCTCACGGCACGGCCGATGGCACGGTTCCGGTCGATCAGTCTCGGAACATGGCCCGCACCCTGGTGAAGGCCGGCTATGATCCCATCTATCTGGAGGCCCGCGGGCTTGGCCATACCATGATCGAAATTGGACCGCTGGGCAAGGCCCTCGAACCCTATAAACTGTTGTTCGAAGAGGACGTGCTGCGGTTTATTGAACGTTCTTTGCAGGAATGAAGTACTCATGCAGGGAATTACGGATTTCCCGGAGAAGCAGCACTTGCCCGGGGAGCGGGTGAAAGGAACCGTATTGTGACTCTGCGCGGGTCGGACGCAATAGGGCTGAACGTCGTCGCGGTGGCCGGTGCGGGGAATAGCCTGAGAAGAGTCGTGTCCCGCAAACGGCATTATAGACGGAGGACGCCTTGAGATGATTTCACCGAAGCAGTTTCTCGTGGGCTTTGCCGAAGTGGACATCACGCCAGCCGAACTCCCGCTCATGGCCGGCTATTACTACGAGCGCCGCGCCACGGGCGTGCATGACCGGCTGTACGCCCGCAGCATGGCTATCGGCGATGGCCAAACGGTCGTTGTGCTCTGTGTGACGGATTTGATCTTTTCGCCAGTGGAACTGGTGGCGGCCACGCGTGCGGCAGTTCAAGAGAAGTGCCGGCTTCCCCCTGAGCAAGTAATTCTGGCTGCGATCCACTCCCACACCTCACCCGACCTGCGTAACGAGAAAGCGTACGCGGCCGGCCTGCCTGAGAGACTGGCCGAGTGCGTGGCTCAGGCCCTCCAGAAATTGGCCCCGCGCGACCTGAGGGTCGGTCGCACGCAGCCGCACCCCGGCGTCCAGTTCATCCGCCGTTACCGGATGAAAGATGGCTCGGTCAGGACCAATCCCGGCATCGGCAATCCGGAGATCCAGACGGCCCTCGGCACGCCCGACCCGGACCTTATGCTCCTCATGGCCGAAGAGAAGGGCAAACTCCGTGGAGGGGTCGTACACTTTGCCCTGCATTGTGACACCGTGGGCGGGACGGAACTTTCCGCCGACTGGATCCACTACCTGCGCGAGCGAATGCGTGGAGAAATGGGCAAGGACTTCGCCTTGCTCACTCCCATCGGTCCCTCAGGCGACATCAACCACTGGGACGTCTTCGGCGAAGGGGCTCTGCGCGGCTTCGCCGAGACTCAACGCATCGGCCACAACCTGGGCGACGGCGCTCTGAAAGCCTGCGGAAATCTCCAGCCCATTCCTGTCGGGCCGGTGCGCGTCCTGCGCCGTTGCGTAGAGGTCTCCACGCGCATGCCCACGCCGGAGCAACTCGCTCAAGCAAGGGTCTTGATGGGGCAGCCTCCGCCGCCGGGAGTAGACTTTACGCTCGATCGTGTCATTGCCCTGCGTCACATGCGCGTCGCTGAAGCCGGCCCTCATCTATCGCTGGAGGTCACCGTCCTGGCCTTCGGCAACGTCGCATTCGCAACCATGCCCTGCGAACTCTTCACCGAACTGGGGCGGCGAATCAAGAGGGCCTCACCCTTCGAGTTTACCTTTGTCTGCACCCACGCGAACGGCGGTTGTGGTTACATCGGCGAGATGCACAACTACGCGGAAGGCGGCTACGAGGTGACTTCCTCAATCGTCACTCCCGGTGCAGGCGAAGCGCTGGTGGAAGCGGCGGTAACGTTGCTCCAGGAAGCCGCGCAAGGGCGTAGGTAGCATAACAACCGACGGGACGCACGAGGGTTCTTCTTCAATTCGAAGGAAGACAGATGAAGATTACGATTGTTGGAGGGGGTTCCTATTGTTGGACACCGACGCTGTTCCGCGACATCGTCTGCACCGACGGGCTCCAAGGCAGTGAAATCGTCCTGGAGGACATCAACAAGAAACATCTCGACGATTTGCACGCGTGCTGCAAGGCCATTTTGGCGCAGTTGGGCAAGACGCGTCAGTTCAGGCTCCGCGCCACGACCGATCTGCCTGCCGCCCTCCGGCGGGCGGACTACGTCATTTTGACGATTACCACAGGCGGCTACGATGCCATGCAGAACGACCTGGAGATTCCGTACAAGTACGGCATCTGGCAACCGGTCGGCGATACGATCGGGCCCGGTGGCATCTCTCGCGCACTGCGCAACGTGCCGGTCGTGGTCGGCTTGGCAAAGGCAATGGAACGGTATTGCCCGAATGCCTGGGTGCTCAACATCACCAATCCAATGTCCGCGCTGACGCGGTGCATCTGGCGCGAAACGAGCATCCGTTGCATCGGCTTGTGCCATGAACTTTACGGCACGCTCTCCACCATGCAAAAACTCCTGGGGTGCAGTAACTGGCGGACGGACCTCGACTGCGTCAGTGTCGGGGTGAACCACATGCCCTGGATCATCAAGTTGCACTACAACGGCCAGGATGCTTTCCCTCTCCTTCGCAAGGCGTTGGCTGAAGGCAAGATGCCAACGGGGTCCAAGGGACCGGGGACGGCATTGGATAATACGCTGGTGGGTTCCAACCAGGTGAAGTTCGCATTGTTCAAAGCCTTCAACGCTCTGCCGGCTGCCGCGGACCGGCACCTTGTGGAATTCTTCCCATACTTTTGCACGGACAAGATGCGCAAGGGCGCTGCGATGGGTGTCAAACTTACGACTATTGAGGAGCGGCGCAAATGCTACACCCCCGAATGGAAGAAGAACGTGGCCAATATCACCCACGGCAGGAAGAAGATTGAAGCGAAGGTCTCGCAGGAGTCGACGTCCAAGGTCATTGCCGCGCTGGCGGGAATGATCGAATGGAAAGACATTGTCAATATCCCCAACGCCGGTCAAGTGCCGGGCATTGATAAAGGTGTCGTGGTCGAGACGCTGGGGCTTATCGGTCGCGATCACGTCTATGGCTTCCCCGTAGGCGACGTGCCACCGGGCGTCATCACCCAGGTTCAGCGCCACGGCGCGAATCAGGAAATGACCGTTCAAGCCGCCCTTACCGGTGACCGCGGCATGGTTCTTCAGGTCATGCTCAATGACCCGCTATGCGGGAGCATTCGCGACTTCCGGATGATGGAAAAGATGATGGACGAACTGCTGCTCGCAAATAAGAAGTGGCTGCCGCAGTTCTTCCGGAGGTAGTCGCCCCCGACGACCCACCGCCTGTGGAGACGGTAGAGCCATGTCCCATGTTCTGGCGCTGGATGCCGGCACGACCTCGCTGAAGTCGCCGTCGCCGGACATCATGGCAAGTCCCGAGTGAGAGGTTTGGATGAACACAATCTGGACCCTGGAGTGGCTGACCCCCAACGGAGGGATCATCGCCGATTCCGTAGATTCCTCCCGTGGTGGAGTGCTGCATCTGGCCCCTCCGGCCGGTGCGAAGATTGTTGAAATGCGGATGACCATTCCGCTGACCGATGTGAACGGAATCTGGCGTGCACCGCCGAACCGCGCCACGTTACAGAAGGTGACCTGGACGGGCAAGGAGGTCGCAGGGCCATACTGCGCCTCCGGATTGATCGCTTTTGTAGACCGTTCATTACGCAATGTGGCAGCGCTTCTGCCGCTGCCAGCAGCTCAGGAGAGCATCACTTCCTGGCAGCTCAATCAGGCGAGAGGGGAGTACTGCGTCACGATTCAATGGGTCGAACAGGACGGGGGGGGCAGGGAAGTCCTCTTTTGCGGTGACCCGCTGCCGGTCCACGAGGTCGCGCGGCAGCTTCATGCGGCGGTTCCGCACGATGCCATGCGTGACGCCGCCGAGGCGGTTTACGAGCCCTCCTACTGCACATGGTACGCGTTTCACGGCGCGCTCGAACAGGCGGAAGTGATGCGTTGCGCACGGCTGGCGCGCGATATTGGCTTCGGCTGTTTCATCATCGACGACGGATGGATGTATGACGCGGCGCAGCGTGTGACCGGTCCCATCGGGGCGTGGAACCGGGGCAACGGCGATTACGTTCCCTCGAAGCGCAAATTCCCGGACTTCGATGGCTTCGTAAAGAATCTGGCGGAGATCGGTCTGCGCCGATTGCTCTGGGTGGCGCCCTTCATGGTTGGCGGGGAAACGGAGAGCTATCGCCGTTTCGGTCCACGCCTTCTTTCGTCATGGCTTGACGAAGGGTTTGCTTGCATCGATCCGCGCCAGCCGGACATGGTCGCTCACCTTGTGGAGAAGATGTCGGGACTGGCGCAGCGGTATGCCATTGACGGATTCAAGGTGGACTACGACTATGCGCTTCTGGGGCCCGGACGCGAGGCGCGCGGTTTGGGCGACGCTTACTCGGAGTGCGTCAAACGCCTGATCGCGGCCGTCCGCAAGGTGAATCCGCAGTTCGAGTGGAACCTCATCCCCAACCCATTTTCCTGCAGCGTTACCAATGCTTTCCGCTGCGTCGACGTGCCGTACGACCCCGAGACAAACCGTATGGTTATGGCGTCCTTCAAGGCAGTCGTCGGGCGCGCGGCATTACACTACGATCCGTCGCTATGGAGGCCGGATTCGTCGTTGGAGACTCTTCATCGTCACATGGCGCCGTCGGTCTTCTGCGTGCCCTCGGTGGGGGCGGACATCCTGCGCCTCCCTGAGGAGCACCGTCATGCGCTGCGTCAGTGGCTGGGCTTCTACCGGCGGCATCAACGCGTGTTGGCTTTCGGGGAATTCCTTCCGGTCTGGGCGGCAGGGGACATTCAGAGTTTTCACGCATCGCTGAACGGTAAGCGCGTGTCCTGTGTGTTCTCCGAGTTTCCGGTAGATCTGCCGACCGAAACAGAAACATGGCTATTGAACGCCGGCACTGGGTCGCGAGTGCACGTGGATTGCAAACGCAGCGTGTCAATCGCCGTAGAAGACTTGGATGGTATGAATAGCGGCGCGTGGAGGACCCTGCGCAAGGGGGGCCACCGGGTCGCCGTGCCCATCGGCGGCGTCGTCCATGTCAGGGCCGTGCGCGGCGGGACTTGAACCCGCGACCGCCAGCCCCCCAGGCTGACGTGCCGTCTAAGCTGCTATAGGGTCGCCGGAACTATGCACGGATGATTGGTGAGTTCCGCCAATTCTGTCAACCAAAGCAGCGACTCACCGGAACGTTGCCACCAGCCCATCTGCCCTGACCATATTTCGCCAAGGCTTCGGCTGGCAAACTGTTGACGGTTTGCTGACTGAAGCCTTGGTGGTTTTAACGGCGCTGTTTTGACGGGTGAACCGCAGCGGCCCCAGCGGTTCCGCCTTCCTGCACGGAGAGAGAGAATCCTTTGCGCTATTGTTCACGGCTGGAAACGCTGGCTAACCCGATGAATGTTCTAGAACCGGTTTCATAACTGCCTCAAGGTGATGATGAGGCAAGCGACATGAAAGAATCCACTATAGATCGTCAGGGTGCGGTCCCAACGAACGACCAAACGGCGAAAGTTGTTGAGCCAGGAGAACGTGCGTTCGACTTTCCAGCGGCGTCGGTATCGTCGCAGTTTTCGTCCATCCTGCGTTTTCCTCTTGCGGTTGCTCCGGTTCGGGCAGATCAGCTCGATGCCGCGCCGTTTGAGGCGCTTGCGCAGCGGATCGCTGTCGTAGGCTTTG